>CAYSZZ010000026.1:27730-58414 GCA_964435735.1 uncultured Propionibacteriaceae bacterium | reverse complement strand
CCTCATCGGTGGCGCGATGACCTCGTTCTATGACTGGTACGCCGACCTGCCGGTGGCCAGCCCGCAGGTCTTCGGCGACCAGACCGACGTGCCCGAATCCGGCGACTGGTGGGATGCCACCTACCTGATGATGTGGGGCTCCAACGTCCCGGTGACCCGCACCCCGGACGCCCACTGGATGGCCGAGGTGCGCTACCGCGGCACCAAGGTGGTCACCGTCAGCCCCGACTACGCCGACAACGTCAAGTTCGCCGACGAGTGGCTGCCCGCCCAGGCCGGCACCGACGCCGCCCTGGCGATGGCGATGGGCCACGTCGTGCTGAAGGAGAACTTCGTCGACCGTCAGGTTCCCTTCTTCACCGACTACGTCACGCAGTACACCGACCTGCCGATGCTGGTCACCCTGGTCGAGCACCCGGACGGCCACGGCCTGACCGCGGCCAAGTTCCTCACCGCCGCCGACCTGGACACCGATACCCTGGCCGGCGCCCAGCGGACGGTCGATGACGGCACCACCGACGCCGCCTTCCGCACCGTGTTGTGGGACGCGGCGACCGGCCGTCCGGCGATCCCCAACGGGACGATGGGCGATCGCTACAACGAGGCCGGCAAGGGACGCTGGAACCTCGAGCTGGGCGACCTGCGGCCCGCCCTGAGCCTGCTGGACGTCGCGGGCGCCGAGCAGGTCGAGATCGCGCTGCCCTGTTTCGAGGATCCGCGCGGCGAGGGGACCATCATCCGCCGCGGCGTCCCAGCCGTGAAGGTCGGCGACCACCTGGTCACCACCGTGCTGGACCTGATGCTCGCCCAGTACGGCGTGGGACGTGAGGGACTCCCCGGCCAGTGGGCCAAGGACTACGACGATGTCACCAGTCCCTACACCCCGGCCTGGCAGGCGGAGATCACCTCGGTGCCGGCCGAGGCCTGCATCCGGATCGCCCGCGAGTTCGCGAAGAACTCCGAGGATTCGAAGGGCCGCACCATGATCATCATCGGCGCCGGCATCTGCCACTGGTTCCATGCCGACGTCACCTACCGGGCGATCATGGCGCTGCTCATGCTCACCGGCTGCATCGGACGCAACGGCGGCGGCTGGGCGCACTACGTCGGACAGGAGAAGTGCCGGCCGATGACCGGCTGGTTCAACCTGGCCAACGCGCTGGACTGGTCGCGGCCGCCGCGCACCATGATCGGCACCGGCTACTGGTACATGCACACCGACCAGTGGCGCACCGACGGCTACTCCGCCGACCGGGTCAAGTCGCCGCTGAGTACCGGCAAGCTGGACGGTCTGCACACCGCCGACGCCATGGCGCTCAGCCACCGGCTGGGCTGGATGCCGTTCTATCCCCAGTTCGACCGCAACCCGCTCGACCTGGCGGACGAGGCCAAGGCCGCGGTCGCCGCCGGGGAAGCCGAGTCGGTGGGGGAGTGGGTGGCGGCCCAACTCAAGCAGGGCTCGCTCACCACCGCACTGGAGGACATCGACGCCCCCGAGAACTGGCCCCGGACGATGGTGGTCTGGCGCTCCAACCTGTTCGGCTCCTCGGCCAAGGGCAACGAGTACTTCCTCAAGCACCTGCTGGGCACCGGCTCGAACCTGATGCCCAACCAGCATGGTGCGCAGGCCCGTCCCGACGTGGTGAAGTTCCGCGACGAGGCACCCGAGGGGAAGCTCGATCTACTGATCAGCGCGGACTTCCGGATGACCTCCACCACGCTGCTCTCCGACATCGTGTTCCCGGCCGCCACCTGGTACGAGAAGCACGACATCTCCTCCACCGACATGCACCCCTACGTGCATGCGTTCACCCCGGCGATCGACCCGCCCTGGGAGGCCAAGAGCGACTTCGACTTCTTCGTCCTGCTCGCCAACGCGATCTCAACGCTGGCCAAGGGTCGCCTCGACACCCGCAGTGACATCGTCGCCGTCCCGATGCAGCACGACACCCCGGGCCAGATCAGCCAGCCCGGCGGTCACGTCCCGGACTGGCGGGCCACCGACCTGCCGGCGGTCCCGGGCAAGAACCTGCCGGCGCTGATGGTGGTCGAACGCGACTACACCGCGATCGCCGACAAGCTGCTGACCGTCGGCCCGCTGGCCGACCGGCTCGGTTTCACCGTGAAGAACATCACCTACGACGTGAAGCACGCGGCCGAGCGGATCGGCAAGCTGCACGGCGTCATGCCCAGCGGCGCGGGGGAGGGGCGTCCGGCGATCGACACCGACGCCCGGCTCGCCGAGGCCATCCTCACCTTCTCGGGCACCACCAACGGCGAGCTGGCCACCGGTGGCTTCCATGACCTGGAGGCCAAGACCGGACGCAAGCTGGCCGACCTGAGCGAGGGCTCGGAGGAGAAGATCATCACCTTCGCCCAGACCCAGGCCGCCCCCCAGCCGGTGATCACCTCGCCGGAGTGGTCGGGTTCAGAGACCGGCGGACGACGCTACGCGGCCTTCACCATCAACACCGAGCGGCTCAAGCCCTGGCACACGCTCTCGGGCCGGATGCACTTCTTCCTCGATCACGACTGGATGATCGACGCCGGAGAGCAGCTGCCCACCTTCCGTCCACCGCTGGACATGACCCACGCCTTCGGCGAGCCCGAGCTCGGACCGACCGGCGAGAAGGCGATCACTCTTCGCTACCTCACCGTTCACAACAAGTGGTCGATCCATTCGGAGTATCAGGACAACCTCCTCATGCTGAGCCTGGGAAGGGGAGGGCCACAGGCCTGGCTGAGCGTGAACGACGCCGCCAGCATCGGGGTGGCCGACAACGACTGGATCGAGCTGACCAACGCCAATGGCGTGTTCGTCGCCCGGGCGGTGGTCACCCACAAGCTGCCGGACGGGATCTGTTACGTCCAGCACGCCCAGGAGCGGACGATCGACGTACCGAAGTCGGAGGCCACCGGCAAGCGTGGCGGCATCCACAACTCGGTGACCCGGATCCTGGTCAAGCCCACCCACCTGATCGGGGCCTACGCCCATCAGTCCTATGCCTTCAACTACCTCGGTCCGACCGGCGTGCAGCGCGACATCGTCTCCACCGTCCGCCGCCGCTCCCAGGAGGTGACCTACTGATGTTCCCGAACCCGCCGGCGACAACGTGCTGCCTTCTGGTTCCCATTCCCTCCCACAAGGTGTTGCCGATGTCTCGTCATCGGACCGTTTGCCACACCTTGTCGCGGGTTGGCTGGGTCCGCCGCGGCTCCCAGGAGGTGGCTGTCTGATGGCCCGCAAGCTCAAGCGCGTGATGGCGCACGTCGGCATGGTCATGAACCTCGACAAATGCATCGGCTGCCACACCTGTTCGGTGACGTGCAAGCAGGCCTGGACGAACCGGGCCGGCACCGAGTACGTCTGGTTCAACAACGTCGAGACCCGGCCCGGGCTGGGCTACCCGCGCCGCTACGAGGACCAGGAGAAGTGGCGCGGCGGATGGGTGCGAACGAAGTCCGGCGGCCTCAAACTGCGTAGTGGTGGGCGGTTCCAGAAGCTGTTGAGCATCTTCGCCTCGCCCGTCCAGCCAGAACTGAGCGACTACTACGAGCCGTGGACCTACGACTACCAGAATCTGATCTCGGCGCCGCTGGGCGACGACTTCCCGGTCGCCCGCCCCAAGTCGCTGATCACCGGTGAGGACACCCGGATCACCTGGAGCGCGAACTGGGACGACTCCCTGGGCGGGATCCACGAGACCGGCGACACCGACCCGATCGTGCAGAAGCTGCGGCAGGAGGCGAACGACAAGATCAAGTTCGAGTACGAGCAGAGCTTCATGTTCTTCCTGCCGCGGATCTGCGAGCACTGCCTGAACCCGTCGTGCATGGCGTCGTGCCCGTCCGGCGCGATCTACAAGCGGGCCGAGGACGGCATCGTGCTGGTCGATCAGGACCGGTGCCGCGGCTGGCGGCAGTGCATCACAGGCTGCCCGTACAAGAAGATGTACTTCAACCACCGATCCGGCAAAGCCGAGAAATGCACCTTCTGCTACCCGCGGATCGAGGTCGGGCTGCCGACGGTCTGCTCGCAGACCTGCGTCGGACGCCTGCGCTACCTGGGCCTGGTGCTCTACGACCCGGACGCCGTCACGAAGGCCGCCTCCGTGCCCACCGACGAGCTGTACCAGGCTCAGATGGATCTGCTGCTCGACCCGCACGATCCCGAGGTGGTCGCGCTGGCCAAGGCGGGCGGAATGTCCGACGACTGGATCGCCGCTGCCCAGCGCTCGCCGATCTACGCGCTGATCAAGCACTTCAAGGTCGCCCTGCCGCTGCACCCGGAGTACCGGACGATGCCGATGGTCTGGTACATCCCGCCGCTCTCGCCGGTGATCGATCTGCTGCGCGATCAGGGCCACGACGCCGAGGCTCCCGGCAACCTCTTCGGCGCGATCGACGCCCTCCGGATCCCGGTGGAGTACCTGGCCGAACTCTTCACAGCCGGGGACGCCGGGATCGTCACCGACGTCCTGCAGAAGCTGGCCGCGATGCGTTCCTACATGCGCGGGGTCACCCTGGGCACCGGACGGGACGCCGAGCTGGCCGCTGCCGTCGGGATGACGCCCCAGGCCCTGGAGCAGATGTACCGGCTGCTGGCCATAGCCAAGTACGAGGACCGCTACGTCATTCCCAAGGCCCACATCGAGGAGGCGCACAACCTTGAGGAGTTGGCATGCTCCCTCGACTACGAGGGTGGCCCGGGGATGTACGCCTCCGGTCCCTTCGGCGAGGCTTCCGGCCGTCCCGTTCCGGTCGCGATCGAGACCTACTCCGCGCTGAAGCAGCGCCAACAGGCCGAGGCCGCCGCATCCTCCGCCTCACTGAGCGACCGTTCCGGCATGCTCAACTGGGACGGCAATGAGGACTCGCCATGACCTCTGTGCTCAGTTGGTTGCGACGCCGCTCCGAGATCCCGGCCTCCGCCGGGATGACGAGGGCGAAGGAAGCGAGAGGGGTCGACTCGGCCGACTCCACGGCTGCTGCGGCCCATTCCGCTGGGGTCCCGGCCGACTCCGCTGGTGTCCCGGCTCACTCCACGGTTGTCCCGGCCCATCCTTCCGTCATCCCGGCGGAGGCCGGAATCCCCCAGACTCTCGTCTTCCAGGCCGCCGCGCTCGTCCTGACCTACCCCGAACCCGACCTGCTGGAGAGCCTGGACACCATCGAGGCCGCACTGGAGGGCACCTCGGCCGCCACATGGTTCGCGCCGGTCCTGACGCACCTGCGTCACCCCGTCGCCGTGGGCTCGGCCCGGGACCACCGGACTGGGGCAGAGATCCCGGATCGAGCCCGGGCTGACCGGGCTGGGGTGCGGCACGACAGTGCGGCGGGCCAGGACGGAGGCAGTGTGCTGAGCCAGCTCCAGTCCTTCCACATCCAGGAGTTCGACCTCTCCCGGCGGCACGCCCTGCACCTGAGCTACTGGACGGACGGCGACACCCGTCGTCGTGGCGAGGTGCTGGCCGAGATCAAGGGTGTCTACCGGGAGTCCGGCCTGCTGGTGGACACCGGAGGGGAGCTTCCCGACTATCTGCCCATGCTGCTGGAGTTCGCGGTGGCCGACCCCGAGCGCGGCCTCGCCCTGCTGCAGCGGTTCCGGGCCAGCCTGGAACTGCTGCGGCTCGGCCTGACGAAGGACGGGCTGCCTCACGCCGGCGTCCTGGAGGCGGTCTGCCGCTGCCTGCCGGGGGAGTCCCCCACGACCCACGCCGAGGTGCAGGCCCGCTACGGCGAAGCCCGTCCGGTGGAGTTCGTCGGCCTGGATCTCCTGACCCGTCCTCCCCGAGAAGACGGGGAGCTCGTCACGTCGTCCCTCGGTGAGGAGCTGACATGAACGCACTCGACATCCTGTTGTGGGGAGTCGTCCCCTACCTCGTTGCGCTCACCCTGATCGCCGGGCTGATCTGGCGCTACCGCTACGACCAGTTCGGCTGGACCACCCGCTCCTCCCAGCTGTACGAGTCGAGGCTGCTGCGGATAGCGTCCCCGCTGTTCCACTTCGGGCTGCTGATGGTCCTGGGCGGGCACCTGCTCGGCCTGCTCGTGCCGAAGGCCTGGACCGATCTGGTGATCACCCAGGAGACCTACCACTTCGTCGCGCTCAGCGCGGGCACCCTGGCCGGCATTGCCACCCTGGTCGGGATAGCGCTGCTGATCTACCGGAGGCGCACCACCGGTCCGGTGTTCCTGGCCACCACCCGCAACGACAAGCTGATGTACGTCATCCTGACCTCCGCGATCGTGTTCGGGCTGATCGCCACCCTGACCGGCGACCACACCCCGGCCGGCGAGCACCACAACTACCGCGAGACGGTGTCGATCTGGTTCCGCTCGCTGCTGGTGTTCCAGCCCGACATCCAGGCGATGGCCGCTGCCACCTGGCAGTTCAAGGTGCACATCCTGATTGGGCTGGCGCTGTTCGCCCTGGTGCCGTTCAGCAGGCTGGTGCACGCGTTCACCGTCCCGCTGCACTACCTGTTCCGCCCCTACGTCGTTTACCGCAGCCGGGACGTCGCACCGCCCGTCGCCTCCCACGGCCGGGTGCGTGGCTGGGATCCGGTCGGCACCCGCGATCGAGACAAGGGAGAACGATGACCGACGCGGCTTCCCCGCGCCCTTCCCACCAGCACGATGAGGTGGTTCCGCCCGAGCACGTCACCGGACGGGGAGCGACCCGCGTCCTGGCGATGTCCACCATCGACTTCACCGTGATGTTCGCGGTCTGGTTGATGTTCGGCATCCTCGGCATCGAGATCCAGAAGGAGTTGCTGCTCTCGGACGTCGAGCTTTCCTGGATCACCGCGCTGGCAGTGCTGAACGGCTCGATCTGGCGGCTGCCGGCCGGCATCATCACCGACCGGATCGGCGGCCGCAAGGTCACCATCGTGATGCTCGCGGTCACCGCCGTCCCGGCCTACTTCGTCTCCACCGCCCACTCCTACGGGGTGTTGCTGGTGCTGGCCTTCCTGGTCGGCTTCGCGGGCAACCTGTTCAGCGTCGGCATCGCGTGGAACGCCGCCTGGTTCGGACGCGACCGGCAGGGCTTCGCTCTCGGACTGTTCGGAGCCGGTAACGTCGGCGCCTCGGTGACCAAGTTCATCGGCCCGCCGCTGATCGCCGGCACGGCCGGGATGACCTTCGCCTTCGGGGTGCAGGGCGGCTGGCGGCTGGTGCCGGTGATCTACGCGGTGCTGCTGGTCGCGCTGGCCGTGCTCACCTGGCTGATCGTGCCGCGGCGCGACCGGATCGCGGGCGAGAGCAAGCCGATCGCGAAGATGCTCGCCCCCCTGAAGCACCTGCGGGTCTGGCGGTTCAGCCTCTACTACGTCGCCGTGTTCGGCGCCTACGTGGCGCTCTCGGCCTGGCTCCCGAAGTACTACGTCGACAACTTCGGCGTGGAGCTGTGGGCCGCTGCCCTGCTCACCGCCATCTTCATCTTCCCCGCTTCGCTGTTGCGTCCGCTGGGCGGCTGGGTCTCCGACCGGATCGGCGCCCGCAAGGTGATGTACGCCACCTTCGCGGTGATGCTGCTGACCAGCGGAGTGCTGATGATGCCCAACGGTCACATCGTGATCTCCCACGCCGACGGGAGCGAGACCCAGCACCTCGGCTACGCCATCAACCTGTGGTGGTTCACCGCCCTGGTCTTCCTGCTGGGCTGCGCGATGGGGATCGGCAAGGCCGCGGTCTACAAGCACATCCCGGAGTACTTCGGTGACAATGTCGGCTCGGTGGGCGGCCTGGTCGGCATGCTGGGCGGTCTGGGCGGCTTCATCCTGCCGCCGCTGTTCGCCTACACCAAGGAGTGGACGGGCTTCCCGACCAGCACTTTCTTCGTCTTGTTCCTGCTGACCGGCGGCTGTGGCCTCTGGATGCACGTCACCATCGTCCGGATGCTGCACGTCAAGGCGCCGGAACTGGCCGATCACTTCGACACCGAACACATCGACACCCTGGAGGGGGCCGGAGTATGAAAACCCCACGACGTTCTTCTCCCCCGCCGCACTCCTCCGAACAACGCGGTGGGGGCCCCAGCATCGTCGAGAAGCTCCAGGGCGGGCCGGAATGGCTGGAGGCCTGGGATCCGGAGAACGAGGGCACCTGGAACTCCAAGCTGGCCTGGCAGACGCTGTGGATCACCACGTTCTGCCTCACGCTGTGCTTCGTCGCCTGGTTCCTGCCGTCGGCGATCATCCCGAAGCTCAACGCCATCGGCTACTCCTTCACCCAGGCCCAGCTGTACTGGCTGGCGGCCACTCCCGGCCTCTCGGCCGGTCTGATGCGGCTGACCTGGATGGTGTTGCCGCCGCTGATGGGCACCCGCAAGATGGTGGCGCTCACCACCTTGTTGCTGTTCTTCCCGGTGCTGGGCTGGGGTGTCCGGTCGATGTCTCCCACCGCGCCCTACTGGGAACTGCTCGTGCTGGCCTTCCTTGCCGGCATCGGTGGTGGCGCGTTCTCGGGCTTCATGCCATCGACCTCGTACTTCTTCCCGAAGCGGCTGCAGGGCACGGCGCTCGGCCTGCAGGCCGGCATCGGCAACTTCGGTGTCTCCCTGGTGCAACTGCTCACACCGCTCATCATCAGCCTGGGATGGCTGTGGTGGCTCGGCGAGAGCCAGATGATGAAGGTCCCCGGCAAGCCCGACGTCGAGGTCTGGTACCAGGCGGCGTCGCTGGTGTATCTGCCGTTCATCCTGATCGGCGCCTGGATCGCATGGCGATACCTGAAGTCGGTACCGATCAAGGCGAACATCAAGCAGCAGTTCGATATCTTCCGCAACCAGGACACCTGGTGGATGACGCTGCTGTACATCATGACGTTCGGCACGTTCTCGGGTCTGTCGGCGCAGTTCGGGCTGCTCGTGATCAACCTGTACGGCTGGGGCAATCCCGCCATCGTCGAAGGCTCCGGTGCGACCGCGACGATCCTGGTCGAGGGCTACGCGGTGCCGGACGCCGTGTCGTTCGTCTTCCTCGGCCCGCTGATCGGCGCCGGGGCACGGATCCTCTTCGCTCCGCTGACCGATCGGATGGGCGGCGCGGTCTGGACGCTGATCGCGGGCCTGGGCCTGATCGGGTCGATCGTCTACACGATCCCTGCACTGGTGCCGGACACCTCGTCGGCGGGCGCGCTGCAGGCGGGCTTCGACCAGTTCCTCTACGGCATGCTCGCGATCTTCCTGTTCACCGGGATCGGCAATGCGTCGACGTTCAAGCAGATGCCGATGATCTTCGAGCGACGCCAGGCAGGTGGCGTGATCGGCTGGACCGGTGCGATCGCCGCCTTCGGGCCATTCCTGTTCGGCGTCGGTCTGACGATCATGTCACCCACCAGCTTCTACTGGATCGGTGTGGCCTGGGCAGTGATGTGCGTGGGAATCACCTGGTGGCGGTACGCCCGTCCGGGCGCCCCGAAGCGGTCCTGACATGGCGCTGCGAGTGGCGGTGGTCACCGTCTCCGACGAGGTAGCCGCCGGCGCGGATGCCGATCGGGGCGGCCCGGTGGCGGCCGGTCTGCTCAGTGAGCTGGGGTGCGAGGTGACCACCGCGGTCGTGCCGGACGATGCCGCGGCGATCGTGGCCGCCGTCCACCGCGTGATCGCCGACGGCGCCCGGGTGGTGCTGGCCTGCGGCGGCACCGGGATCGGCCCACGGGATCTCACGCCGCAGGCCATCGGTGGAATGCTGGCCTTCGAGATCCCCGGCATAGCCGAGGAGATCCGCCGGCGCGGGCTGGCGCACACCCCGCAGGCTCTGGTCTCCCGCGAGGTGGCCGGAGTGGTGACCGGGGACCACCCGCCCGTGATGCTGTTGGCGATCCCTGGCTCCCGTGGCGGCGTCCGCGACGCCCTGGGCGTCGTAGGAGACCAGCTGACCTACATCATCGACCAGCTCGACGGGGCCGGGCACGCCTGAGTTCTCACCGACCACACCGATCCATCACAGTCCCAGCCCGCGCCCCGCGGGCCGATCACATCAAGGAGTCCCCATGGCTGACGCAGCCCCGTTCACCGCGATCCCCGACCTCGCCGGGCTGATCGACGTCCAGACCGAGGCCACGGTGTCGCGCACCGCCTTCCGCGCGCCTGGGGTGAGAGTGGTGCTGTTCGGCTTCGACGCCGGGCAGGAACTCACCGAGCACACCGCCGCCATGCCGGTTCTGCTGCAGGTGCTCTCCGGCCGGCTGAGCATCACCGCCGACGGTCGCACCGAGGATCTGGTGCCTGGCGGCTTCATGCACCTTGACACCCGGGTGCCGCACGCGGTCTACGCACACGAACCGTCCAAGCTGCAGCTCACCATGCTGGACGCCCGCTGACGGAAGCGGCGGGCGAGCTGGTCGCCGACGGCCGGCGGTCCAGCCCCTCCAGGCCAGCGCTCTCAGGGCTCTGACAACCGGTTTCGACACCTCGGCCAGCTCGGCGCAAGCCTTTCGACAGGCTCAGACCAGGCCGGCCCGAGCACTGTTGCCGCGACCCGCGAGCGTCTCCTCAGACGAACTCGATCACCGCATCCTTGTTGTTCAGGACGACGATCGGGGTGACCGACGGGTGCCCGGCGGCAGCGATCTTGGCCGCGTCGAAGCGGACCAGCGGAGTACCGGCGGTCACCTTGTCGCCCTGGCTGACCAGTACTTCGAAGCCGTCGCCGTCCATCGTGACGGTGTCCAGGCCGATGTGGATCAGCAGTTCGGTACCGCCCTCGTCGAGGGTCAGCGCCACCGCGTGTCCGGTCCGGAAGGCCATCGACACGGTGGCGTCGGCCGGCGCGACCACGAGGTCCCCGGTGGGCTCGATCGCAATGCCCGGGCCCATGATGCCGCTGGCGAAGGTCGGGTCGGGCACCTCATCGATCGCGATCACGCGACCCTCCAGCGGTTGGCGCAGCCGGAGGGTGACCACGACCGGCGCCGCGGGCTCGGCGGCCGCCGCGGGTTCGGGCACCGGCGCGGGTTCGGGTTCGGGCGCGGGTTCCGCCACCGGCGCCGCGGGCTCGGTTGCGTCCTTGTTCAGTCCGAGTGACTTGCCCAGGCGATCGAAGAACCCCATTGTCTGACCTCCAAACGATGTTGCGACCGGGACAGGTGCCCGCTCACTCACGAATATAACGCGGAGGCGTGGGGCAGCGGCACCCCCCGCGAGCCTGCGCCGCCTCACCGGCGCCGGGGTCGGAGGGACGGGACCCGGGCTCATCGAGCCAGCGCCGACCAGTCAGGGGATCTCGATCCGGGTGACCTCGGTGGCGTTGCCGGCGCGATCCATGCCGTAGAGGCAGTACACCGCGGGAAGATCCTCTGGGCGCAGCGTCAGCGGAACGATGAAGAAGTCCTGGAAATGGGTCGTGTCCTCGCAATCCACTGTCTTCGGGTTGCCCCAGGTGAATCGGAAGGTGGTCAGTTCGGGTGGGTTCAGGTGCGGCCGGACGATCATGGTGCCGCCGCCGATGTCCTCCACCTCGGCACTGGCCGGGAAGATCGGCGGAGTGCGGTCGACCTCGAAGAGCACGGACGCCGCTCCGGCGTAGTCCTCTCCGGCGACTGCGCACAAGGTGTAGTGGCCTTCGGTCTCGGGCAGGTCGACCGGTAACGGCTCGCCCTTCTGCTCCCACTCGTAGCCGGCCTGCTGGGCGACGGTGCCGGCGGCTGAGGCGTAGGTCTGGGGGACCAGGCAGGCGGTGCCGTCGCCGAGCGGGACGAGCACGGTCCGGGCCGGACCGGCCGTGCGTCCGACCAGGCTCACCGCCGGTGACCGGCCGGCGGAATCGGGGAGGTTGCCGCCGCGGAAGGCGCCGCCTCCGGTTTCGCTCCAGATGCTCGACACCGGCAGCGGGCATGACGGGCCCAGTGCGAAGGCGCCCACGGCGCTGAAGCAGCCGCCCAGTCCGGCCACGCTCTGGGCGTAGCTGGTGTCCTCGACCATCCTCGGACCGTCCGCGGTGATCTCGCAGGGACGGTTCAGGAAGCACGCACCACCGTCCGACGCCCTGGATCCACCCGTGGTCGTGTTGATCATCGCCACGATCTCGGTCGGCTGCCCGTCGCTGTCCAGGGTGAACAGCGGTGAGCCGCTCGATCCCTGCACGATGCCCGGGCAGTCGTTTGACCAGACACCGAACCACAACCAGGAGAACTCGATCAGAGTGTGCCGGCTGCCGAGGGTGCACTCACCGCGGCGCAGCACCCAGTCCTCCGGAGCCAGGTCCTGAGCAGGGACGCCGACGTTCACCACGGGGGCGCCCTCGGCAGGCTCATCGGCGGCGATCGGCACCGGTCGCAGGCCGAGTTGCTCCAGGTCGCCCAGCCGCGCATCCAGTCGAACGATCGCGGTGTCGGTGAGGCGCATGCTGCTGTAGGCGATCTGGACGACATCGACGTCGAGGGTGTTGTCCTGGTTGCCTTCGGCCTGGAGGAAACTGGCTTTGCCGAACCACTCGTGCTCGATGGTGGTGGTCTGGGCGGCCCGCCCGACATCGCCGACACAATGGCCGTTGGTCAGCAGGTAGGCCGGCGCGGTGGGCACGCCGGTGTCGATCAAGGTGCCGGTGCAGTTGGACCCGGCGTTGAGGGACGCGACGCCGCTGAATCGCGCGAGTTGATCCAGGGGCAACGGGTCCGCCGGACTGGGCAGCGGTGCCGGCGGCGGCGGTGCCGAAGGGGTGGTGCTGTCAGGTGGGGCGGTACTGGTACCGGTACAGCCCGCCAGCACCATGGACAGGGCGACACCCGCCCACGCCAGTCGTCTCACGTACCCTCCCCGCGCACTTTGGGTAGATCCTCCCATTCCAGGTCCGCGGGCGTGGCCCGAATCGTGCAAATGGCCACCTTGAGACCGGCCTTGGGGAGTCCTCAGGACCTCGGCTGACAAGGGAGGAGACGCTCGTCGGAGGACCCTGCAGGGCTGACTACCCTTCCTGGGCGCGCTCTTGGCGCAGCTGGACGAGCGCGGTGGCGATCGCTGCGCGGGCGCGTTCGCGGAGGTCGGCGACGTCGGTCCGGGGGCTGACCTCGATGGGGTCGAGGACGCGCACCTCGGCGTGGCTGCTGCCGAACCGCCAGTCGTGCTTGACCAGCGCGTCCCGGGTGCCGATCACGGCCAGCGGCAGGATCGGTACGCCGGCCTCGACGGCGACCGCGAACGCCCCGTCGCGGAACTCGCCGAGTTCCCCCGAGGCCGAGCGCGTGCCCTCGGGGAACACCATCACCGAGACATGGTCGGCCAGCCGGTCCAGCATGGCGGCCCGGGCTTCGCCGCGTGAGCCCCGGTCGCTGCGCACCAGACGGATGTCACCGGCCATCCGCATCATCCACCCGATCAGGGGGAACCCGAAGAAATCGCTCTTGGCGAGCCACTTCATCTCGAACGGCAGATGCGCGATCAGCAGGATGTCGACGAAGCTCTCGTGGTTGGCGACCACCATGTACGGCCGCCGTGGATCGCTGGGAACGGCACCCGAGACGGTGAACTCCCATAGCGGGTTGAGGGTCTGGGCCACTACCGCCACCTTTCGGAAGGCGTAGCCGGCCCGATAGCGACCCGGATCGGTACGGACCGTGGCCAGCCAGATGACGGTGACGATCGGGAACGCCACCAGGATGGTCAGGCCGAGGGCGAGCCACGCCCAGATCGACAGCACCGTTCGTCCGGGGAACTTCAGCAAGGCGGCACGCACACCAGAAGTCTCCCAGAAGTGGCAAGCCGGCCGCCCGCGCCCGCTGCGTCCGATGCGTGGACACCGGCCCGCCAGGCACCCGATCCCCCCGGGTTGGCACGAATTTCATCGACGATCCCGTCGGTTCCGCACTTAGCATCGCTAGGGTTGCTTGTATAGCAGCCCTAGCGATGCTAAGCTCAGAGCCTCGTCAGAGGACCTGACGGGGAGTACAACGACATGAGGTGAAGGAGGAGCCAGTCATGCGAACAGCACGAGCAGCAATGCGCGGTGTCGTCCGATTCCTCACCGCCGGCCTGCGCACTGGGGGCCAGTCGGAATCGGAGATCACGATTCTCGCGGTTCTCGGCACCGGCGGACGCCGGTCCTGACGCAGCCCAGCGCGACCGGGTAGTCTGCGGGTGTGCTGACGACGTCGCAAGCTGCTGAGCTGGCAGGATTGCCTACCGACCAGTTTCGCTCAGCGATGTCCAAGGAGCGCAAGAACGGGAAAGAGTTCCA
The DNA here is from genome assembly GCA_964435735.1 of uncultured Propionibacteriaceae bacterium. GTDB lineage: Bacteria > Actinomycetota > Actinomycetes > Propionibacteriales > Propionibacteriaceae > Propionicimonas. Next base: position 44,234 of record CAYSZZ010000026.1, on the reverse strand, counting down.
CGCGCCCAAGGAGCATTGGCCCGATAAGCGCACTCCGATGTGGGACGAGGACAAGGTGCACGCCTGGGCGAAGGCCCGCAAGAAGCGCAAGAAACGCAAGAAGCACGACGACTGAGCAGAGCCCGGTTCGTTCTGGATGAAACCGGGCGGCGCGACAGCTGACGACGTGGGGTCCGTCCCGGGTGCCTGAGGCGCCCCGGCGGGCCCCACGTTTCTTTGCGTACGCGTCACGTCAGCCCGGCGTGCGTGGCGGGGTGGCGAAACTTGGTCCAACCAATCCTTGACGAGCGCCGAGGGTCCTTGCAATACTGCCTGCATTGGTTCAACCAATGGGGGTGGACATGGGGATCTCGCAGATCGTGGAGGGCCTTCTACAGGTCTCGAGTGAGGATCCGAGCGTGCCCGGCGTCCGGTGGCTCCCGCCGGAGCGCGAGCTTGGTTCCGCGCTGCAGATGAGCCGCGGCATGCTGCGCGAGCAGCTCTCGCTGCTGGAGGTGATGGGGGTCCTGACGCGCGTCCAGGGACGGGGTACCTGTCTGAACCCGCCTGACACCGACTTCATGGCGACCTACTTCTCGGTGATGCGCCAACTCGGCTTCCTGGGCGACGACGAGTTCGCGATCGCTCGTCAGCAGCTCGAGGTCGGCATTGCCACCCAGGCCGCCATGGTCGCCACCGAGGCTGACATCGCCGGGCTGCGGGATCTGGTCGACGAGATGTGCCGGTGCACCGCAGCGGGGGACCACGAGGGCGCCTTCGAGGCCGACCTGGCGTTCCATCGCCGGCTGGCCCGCTCGGTGGACAATCCGATCTTCAACCTCTTCTTCGAAGGTCTGCAGCACGTGCTGCACGACGCGATCTGGCGCCGCCGCGCGCTCGCCCTGCGGCACGAGGGATTCGACTCCGAACACCGACGCAACACCGACACCGTCCATTTCGCGATCGTCGAGGCGATCGCCGCCCGGAGTCCCGACCTGGCCCGGACGGCCATGGTGAAGCACTTCAGCGACTGGGACCTGCTCCAAGGGCTGCAGGAGAAGCGTGACTCCAGACGCGCGATCACGGCCGGCGCCGGCCAGGATCCTCCCGAGATTTCTCAGTAACAACCAACCAGAGAGGAACGAAGTGACAGCAATCACGTTCGTCGGTCTGGGTGCGATCGGGCTTCCGATGGCCTCCCGGATCTGCGACGCGGGCTACGAGGTGGCGGGTGTCGATCCACTTCCGGCCAGCCGCGACCGTGCGGCGGGAACCGGGATCATCGTCCATGGCCACATCTCACATGCCCCGAAGAACAAGACGGTCGTCGTCATGGTGGCGACGCCCGCCCAATTGCAGACCCTGGTCGATGACGCACTGCCGCTCGGAGTGGCCGGCTCTACCTGGATCGTCATGTCGACAGTGGGTCCGGAGTCCATCCGGGAGCAGGGAGCGCGCCTGGTGGCCGCCGGTGCGAAGGTGGTCGATTCGCCGGTGACCGGCGGCGTTGCCCGGGCGAAGACCGGCGAGCTCAACCTGTTCACGGCGGGCGACGAACAGATCGTTGACAGCATCCGGGCGGTCCTGGCGCCACTAGGCCGGGTGAACCTGGTCGGGCGGAGCCTCGGTGAGGGGCAGGCGATCAAGGTGATCAACCAGCATCTGTGCTCGGTCCACATCGTCGCGGCCGCGGAGGCGCTCACCCTCGCCGAGCGGCTCGGGCTGGATCGCGAACAGGTGCTGCGGCTGGTCGAGACGGGGGCGGCCGGGTCATGGATGCTCTCCGACCGAGGCCCGCGGATGCTGCTCGGCCCGGAGTGCGAGGTGACCAGCACCATCGGCATCTTCGTCAAGGACTCCGGCATGGTCGTCGATGCCGGTCGTGCGGTTGGCGCACAGATCCCCCTGGTGGAGATCGCCAATCAACGCTATCTCGCTGCGGTCGAGCTGGGTCTTGGCCAAAGCGACGATTCCCAGGTGGTCCAGACCTATCGGAATCAGGGCTGACCAAGCCCAACTCAACCTCTCCCTCTTCCTAGCTACAGTTCAAAGGAGAACCCCATTGTCCACTATCCAGACTGACGTACCGAAACGGACCAACGCCACACGGGTATCGATCGCTTCCATGGTCGGAAGCGCGGTCGAGTCCTATGACTTCTTCATTTATGGAACGGCAGCAGCCGCCTACTTCGGGCAGGTCTTCTTCCATTCCGAGGATCCTGTCGTCGGCGTGCTGAACTCCTTCGCCACCCTCGCGGTCGGATTCCTCATGCGTCCGGTGGGTGGCTGGCTCGCCGGCCACTACGGAGACCGGATCGGGCGCAAGGCCGTGCTCATCTGGTCGCTGCTCGTGATGGGTATCGCCACCATCCTGATCGGCGCACTGCCCACGTACGCTCAGGTCGGCGTGCTCGCTCCCGTCCTGCTCATCCTGTTGCGGATGATCCAGGGCATCGGCTTCGGCGCCGAGTGGGGTGGAGCCGTCCTGATGTCGGTCGAGCACTCCGATCCCAGCCGCCGAGGCTTCTTCGGGTCGATCCCACAGATCGGCATTCCGCTCGGCCTGCTCATGGCCAACGGCGTGTTCTTGCTGTCGGACGCGGTTTTCGAAGGCGAGTGGGTCTGGCGGGTGCCCTTCCTGGCCTCGGTGATCGTGGTCGTCGTCGGCATGGTGATCCGTCTCGGCGTCAGCGAATCGCCGGCCTTCATCGCGATGCAGGAGAAGAACGAGATCCACAAGCAGCCCGCACTCGAGGTGCTGAAGCGCGACTGGCGACTGGTGCTCAGGGTCACGTTCATGCGGCTGGCGGAGACCGGCGGTTACTACGTGACGACGTCGTTCATGCTCTCCTACGTCGTCCTCGCCCAGATCACCGATAAGAACAACGTGTTGATCGGCACGCTGGTCGGCTCAGCGCTCGGCCTGGGCTCACACCTGCTCTACGGCGCGCTCTCCGACCGCGTCGGCCGCAAGCCGGTGTTCCTGTTCGGCACCATCTTCACCATCGTGTTCGGCATCCCGATGTTCCTGATGATCAACACCGGAGCGCTGATCATGATCGTTGTCGCGGTCGCGATGTCGCTGTTGTTCAGCCACGACCCGATCTTCGCGGTAGAGGCCAGCTGGTTCTCGGAGTTGTTCCCGCGGAACCTGCGTTCTTCCGGCATCTCGCTGGGCTACAACTTCGCCTCGATCATCGCCGGACTGCTGCCGTTCATCGCCACCCTGCTGTTCGCCAACCTGGGGTGGGTGGGTCCGGCCGTCCTCTTCTCCACGCTGGGCATCGTTTCGACCCTGGTGGCTCGTACCGCTCCCGAGACTGCGCCCATCAAGGTCGGAGGCCTTCATGACTGACCTGGCGACCATCCACACCAACGAGAGGAAATCCATGGACTCCGACCGGATCGTCCGCATCCGCGATGCCGCCTACCGCATTCGAATGGGGGTGCTCGATCAGGGGGAGGCGCAGGGCGAGGGCTACGTCGGACAGGCGCTGGGCATCTCGGACGTCCTGGCGGTGGCCTATGCCGACAAGCTGCGGTACCGGAGCGACGACCCCTCCTGGCAGGACCGGGACCGGTTCCTACTCTCAATCGGGCACTACGCCCTTGCTCTGTACGCGGCGCTCGCAGAAGCGGGGGTGGTGCCACGAGAGGAGTTGCTGACCTACGCGGCGGACGGATCGCGGCTGCCCATGTCGGGCATGGCGTCCTACACGCCCGGCATGGAGATCTCGGGCGGATCGCTCGGGCACGGCCTGGGTGTCGCAGTGGGTATGGCGCTCGGGTTGCGTCACCAAGGGCGGACCGACCAACTGGTCTACAACCTGCTGTCGGACGGAGAGCTGGACGAGGGGTCGACCTGGGAGGCGGCTTCGGCCGCGGCGCACTGGCAACTGGGGAACCTGATCGCCATCGTCGACCTCAACGGGCTGCAGGCCGACGGCCCAACCGCGAAGGTGCACTCCACCGAACCGCAGCAGGATCGCTGGTCGGCCTTCGGCTGGGGTGTGCAGCGGATCGACGGGAACGATCTCCCGGCGGTCGTTGCGGCGTTCGATCAGGCGGAGGACGCGGCGGCGACACGGGGACAGCCGCAGGTGATCCTTTGCGACACCAGGCTCGCCAAGGGGGTACCGCTGCTGGAGAGCAGGGAGAAGCTCCACTTCATGCGCGTCGCCGCTGAAGAGTGGCCGCTGTGCAAGGACCAACTGACCGCCGGCTACCTGAAGGAGAATGGCCGATGACCGCCACAACCAACCAGCCACTGCGCTCGGCGGCGATGATCGCCTCGATCGCCGACGCCGGAGTCCCGACGACCTCGGCCCCCTTCGGGCATGCGCTGAACGCCCTGGCCGAGCACGACCCCCGGATCGTCGGGCTCAGCGCGGACCTCGCCAAGTACACCGACATGCACATCTTCGCCGAGCGGTTCCCCGAGCGGTTCTACGAGATGGGCATGGCCGAACAGGTGCTGATGGGGGCCGCGGCGGGCATGGCCGAGGTGGGGCTGATCCCGTTCGCCTCGACCTACTCGGTGTTCGCCACCCGGCGGGCCTACGACTTCATGTGTCTGGATATGGCTGAGCCAGGCCTCAATGTGAACGTGGTGGCTGCCCTGCCCGGGCTGACCACGGGATATGGTCCGTCCCATCAGGCCACGGAGGACATCGCGATCCTCCGAGGCATGCCTGGCGTGTTGATCTTCGACCCCTGCGACGCGGTCGACATCGAACAGGGGTTGCCGCAGTTGGCGGACTGGCCCGGTCTGACCTACACCCGGCTGCTGCGGGGCCAGGTGCCGAGGATTCTCGATCGGTACGACTATCGTCTGGAACTCGGCCGGGCTGCGGTCGTACGGCCTGGCGACGATGCCGTCATAGTGGCGTCCGGGTTGATGACGATGCGTGCTCTGTTGGCGGCGGAGCAATTGGCCCAGCGGGGCATCGAGGTGTGCGTGGTGCACGTCGCCACGATCAAGCCGTTCGACGCGGACGGCGTGATCGAGCAGGTGGACACCAATCGACCGGTGTTCACCGCGGAGAACCACACCGTGGTCGGAGGTCTATTCGAATCGGTGGCCGGGGCGCTTGCGCGGCGCGGCATCGGCAAGCAGATCCATCCGATCGCGCTGCCCGACGAGTTCCTCGCAGCCGGGGCGCTCCCGACCCTTCACGACAGGTACGGGCTCTCGACGACGTCGGTGGCGGCCAGGATCGAAGGCATCGTCCGCCAGGGCTAGCGGCGTGGTACCCGTGGGCCGGTCCATCCCAGCCGGGATGGACCGGCCCTGGGGGACCCTGACAGGACCGGATCGCGTGGGCGGCAGTGCGCCGATGTCGCGATGGTCGTCAGTGCCCGGCGTCGGTCACCAGCTTCAGGCCGACGATGCAGCCGACCAGCCCGGCGATCAACAGCAGCTTCGGCAGCGAGGTGACCTCGTCGCCGGTGATCATCGCCCAGACGACCGTCATCGAGGCGCCGACGCCCACCCAGACCGCATAGGCGGTGCTGGTCGGGATCTCGCGCATGGCGTAGGCCAGGCCGATCATGCTGACGATCATCGCTCCTCCGAAGATGAGTGACGGCGTCAGCTTGGTGAAGCCCTCGGACTTGCCGAGGGCGGTCGCCCAGACGGTCTCGAACAGGCCCGAGAGGATGAGAATGATCCAGGACATGGTGACTCCAGTGGCAAGTCTTGTCGCGCACCGGGTACTTGACCATCGTCCGGGAGCCCTCGACAGGCTCTGCAGAAAGACTATCAAAGCCGGTGAGACCGGGCCGTCCTCCGGCGAGTGCGTCCTCGCCAGCGGCGGAGGTGCTCTGGGCCGGCGGACGAGTGGTGAGTGAAGGGTCACCGGGTGGGAATTGTCCCCGTGCGGGGGACAGCGCTGGGCCACCGCGGCTGCGTACAGTAGCGAGAGGAGAAACTCACCGCACGTCTTCGGATGTGCCGCTGGCCGGACGGGGGGCGGGTCGGCGTAGCAGTAGTTTCGCGGGGGCGTGACCGAGGGTCACGCCCCTTACCTTTTCCCAGTGGATTGGCCCAGGTTGGTGGGACCTCCCAGGCAGGCACCACAATGGACGCATGCCGTTGCCTTCCCTGACCGTTGCCAATGCCCAGTTCGTCACCCCCAGGCTGGCGGTGGGCGGGGACCTCGCCCCCGAGTTCTCGCGGGCGCGCCGGCAGCTGCAGGATCTGGTCGACGCCGGCATCACCCACATCGCCGACCTGCGCGACGAGTGGAGCGACGCCGACCTGGTCGCGCATTGGGCTCCGGAGATCGACTATCTGTACCACCCGGTGCAGGATGCCGGGCAGCACATCCCGGCCGACTGGTTCGAGCAGCTCAACGAATGGGTGAGTCGGGCACTGGCCGACCCCGAGGCCAAGGTGCTGGTCCACTGCCACATGGGCGTCAACCGAGCGCCCTCCGCCGTATTCGGGATCCTGCTCCTCCAGGGCATGAAGGTGCGTGAGGCGCTGGCTGCGATCCGCTCCCAGCGTCCGGTGGCGGTGATCGACTACGCCGATGACGCCCTGGACTGGTACCTGGAGCGGGTCGACGCGCAGCCGCGAGCTCGCGCCGGCGCTCGGCGGTCGCTGACGATGTGGCGCACATCCAACGAGATCGACAAGTTCTCGGTGATCAGGCAGATCCGGGCGACCGAGACCGGAGGCTCCTCGTGGTGCCTCACCCTTGGGCACGGCAGTGTCGAGGCTCTGGCCGAGCTCGTCGAGGAGTCGCCCAACCCGACCATTGGCGTGGCGATCGACCACGAACCGGAGGACCTCGCGATCCGCGACGAGGTCGTGCTGTGGGACGACAGCCCCGAGGGCGGTGTGGTGGGCTTCGGGCTGGTGGTGGGCCCCCCGCGCGTCCCGGAGGGCGGCGAGTTGGTGATGCCGGTCGTGATGCTGGGCTTCAGCGCCGACTGTCTGGTGCCGGCGGAACTGCTGCGCCTGGTCTCCCCGAACCTCAGCTTCGGCGGGGGCGTCAATCCGGAGCGGCTGAGCGCCGAGCAGATCCAGGCCCTCAATGCCGGCCTGCGGACGATGGTGCAGGTCTCAGCCGATGCTGAGGGACTCGACGAATCCTGAGGTTCTCTCGCGAGCGGCGGCGGAGGTGCTTAGGATGCTGAATTGCTCGTACCGTCAGCGCTGCCGGTGCGAGTTATTGCGCGTGCCCTGTCCCGTCCGGGTCGTTCGAGGCCGCGACCGCGGCACTCACACCCGGACGCCCACTCGTCGCTTCGCAAACCGGCAATCCAGCCGTGGTGCGTGCAGTATCCCCAGACAGCTGCCGATTTGCCCGGCTTTGTGCAGCCGACCTGGCGGAAAGGGCCGCTAGCGTGGACGCATGATCGACATCCTGTCGCCCTCGACGGCTTCGGATGAGGGGCCGGTCTTCCATCTGCGTGGTGGCAGCGTCAGCTACCTGTTCCGGGTGACGAGGTACGGCCACCTCGAACACGTCCATTTCGGGGCGGCGGTCGACCTGGGCGCGAGGCCCTTCGAAAGCGTGGCCGCGCTGGCGGTGAAGCGCCCGGCCAACGGCGAGGGGGTGAAGTACCACCCCGACGACACCAGCTACAACCTCGACCGGCTTCCGCTGGAGTACTCAGGGCTGGGCAAGGGCGACTACCGGCTGCCCGCGATCGAGACCACCATGCCGGACGGCACCTTCGTCACCGACCTGCGCTACGTCGGCCACGTCGTCCATGACGGCACGGTGGCCTGCCTCGACGGGCTGCCGACGGCCCTGGCCGCGGACGCGCCGTGCCGGACCCTGCAGATCGAGTTGGCCGACGGTGAGGTGGCGGTCACCCTCTACTACACGGTCTTCCCGGACTCGAACGTCGTCACCCGGCGCGCGGTTGTCGTCAACCACTCCGAGGTCACATTGCGGCTGCGCAGGGTGATGAGCCAGCTCATCGATCTGCCGGATCGCGGTTTCGACCTGGTCACCTTCGACGGCGCCTGGATAGCGGAGGCACACAAGCACGTCCGTCCGCTCGCTCCGGGGATCTACGTCAACTCCTCGATCACCGGGTTCTCCTCCAACCGCCACAACCCCGGAGTGCTGCTGGCCCGGCGTGGCTGTGGCGAGGATCACGGCGAGGTGTACGGCTTCAACCTGGTCTACTCGGGCAACCACTACACCGCGGTGGAGCTCAGCCAGCGCGACCTCGTGCGGGTGACCTCGGGCATCAACCCGATCGGCTTCGAATGGACGCTGGAACCCGGCGCGCGCTTCGAGACCCCCGAGGCAGTGCTCTCCTGGTCGGACGAGGGCTACAACGGACTGTCGGCCAACCTGCACGAGTTCGTCGGCCGGCACATCGTCCGCGGCGAATGGCGGGATGCGGAGCGTCCGGTGCTGGTGAACAACTGGGAAGGCACCTTTTTCGACTTCGACCACCGTCGGGTGGTGTCGATGGCCAAGCGAGCGGCTGGGCTGGGAGCCGAGCTGTTCGTGCTGGACGACGGCTGGTTCGGCGCCCGCGACGACGACCACGCCGGGCTGGGCGACTACACCGTGAACCGCCGCAAGCTGCCGAAGGGACTGGACGGGTTGGCGGCAGACATCGCCGGCCTGGGCCTGCAGTTCGGGCTGTGGTTCGAGCCGGAAATGGTCAACCGCGACTCCGACCTCTACCGGGCGCATCCCGACTGGGCGATCGCCGTGCCCGGCCGCACCCCCAGCGAGGGGCGGTTCCAGTTGATCCTCGACCTGACCCGGCCGGAGGTCCGCGACTACATCGTGGAGAATGTGTCGTCGATCCTCGATGCGGTGCCGATCAGCTATGTGAAGTGGGACGCCAACCGCACCTTCTCCGACCAGTACTCGGCCGTCACGCCGGCCGGGGAGCTCCATCACCGGTACGTGCTCGGGCTGTACGACGTGCTGCGGCGGATCTTCGGGCCGCGGCCGCGGATTCTGCTGGAGTCGTGCGCCTCGGGTGGCAACCGGTTCGATCTGGGGATGCTGTGCTTCTCGCCGCAGATCTGGACCTCGGACTGCACCGATCCCGTCGAGCGGCTGCGGATTCAGGGCGGGTTGAGTCACCTCTATCCGCAGTCGGTGATGGGCGCCCACGTCACCGCGTCCCCGTCCGCCCAGACGCTGCGGGACACCCCGCTTTCCACCCGCTTCAACGTAGCCGCCTTCGGCTTGCTGGGATACGAGCTCGATCCGACCGACCTGACCCGGGCGGAGCGTCGCCGGATCCGGGCGCAGATCGCCTTCTACAAGGAGCATCGCCGACTGCTGCAGTACGGACGGCTGCGGCGGCACGACCCCGTGCGGGAGAACCAGGTCACCTGGAGCATCGTGGAGCCGGGTGGCGAGCCACGGGTGATCGGGCACTTTCAGGTCGGCTCGCAAGCGGCCTCGGCGCCCGAGCCGCTGCCGGTCGCCGGGCTCGACCCGCATCGTCGCTACCGGGTGCGCGCGCTGCCGCAGGGGACGTCGCTGCGCTCGCTGGGCGGGCTCGTCAGCCACGCGCTGCCGGTGAAGCTGAGCGGTCACGGCGTCCCGCTCACCGTGCTCGACTGGTTCCGATCGCTGGACGACCGCGAGCAGGAGTACCTCGGCACGGGATCGGCGCTGGCCTGGCTGCAACTCGACCCGCGCTTCGACGGCCAGGACACCACCGCCCGCCTGGTCGGCGACTACGGTTCCGCACTGTACGTCGTCGAGCCGCTGTAGCCGCGCAGCGCGGTGGCCGCCCTCCGCGCGGAGTCGGCCAGCAGCAGGACGTCGCGATCGGTCACGAAGAGGCTGGCGCCCTGGGCCTTCCAGAAGGCGACCTGCACTTCCACCTGCGAGGCTCCTGCGATCGGATGCTGCTGGCCTGGCAGGACTCGCAGGCCCGCTGACCACAACCTCGCCGATTTGGTGGTGGACCCTGGGTGGTGAGTATCCTGAGCCCGTGTTCACCACCGCTTGCCGCATCGCCCGCCTGCACAATGCAGCCCGGCGATGATGTGCATGCGAATGTGCTGTTGCTGAGCAACCGCACGATCCCCGGCCGCTGACCCGGCCACTTTCTGCTCGGCGTTCTGCCGGGGTGTGCGTCCCCACCACCGCAATCGATACGGCGTGCCCGCACGGGCCCGGATCGCCACGCAGAAAGCCGACCATGATCACAGTCACCGACCTGAAGAAGGTCTACCACCAGGGCAAACGTGAAATCCGTGCCCTGGGCGGCGTGACCCTGCGTGTCCCCGAGGACACGGTGCACGGCATCATCGGACAGTCGGGGGCCGGCAAGTCCACCCTGGTGCGCTGCCTCGCACTGCTCGATCGTCCGACCTCAGGCGCGGTCGAGATCAACGGGGTGGAGCTCACCGCCGTCCACTCGGCCGAACTGCGCAAGGCCCGCCGCAGGCTGGGGGTCGTCTTCCAGCAGGCCAACCTCTTCGACTCGCGCACCATCGCGGCGAACGTCGCCTACCCGCTCGAACTGGCCCGCGTGCCGTCTCCCGAGCGGAAGGCGAAGGTCGCCGAGCTACTGGGCCTGGTGGGATTGGGGGATTCCGGGGAGGCCTACCCGGCCCAACTCTCGGGGGGCCAGCGGCAGCGGGTCGGGATCGCGCGGGCACTGGCCACCGACCCCGACGTCCTGCTCTGCGACGAGCCGACCAGTGCCCTGGACCCCGCCACCACCACCGAGATCCTCGACCTGATCGGCGCGATCAAGGCCAGGTTGGGCCTGGCCGTGCTGGTGATCACCCACGAGATGCACGTCGTGAAGCGGATCTGCGATTCGGTGTCGCTGCTCGAGGACGGAAGGGTGCTGGAGTCCGGGACCCTGACCGCGACCGTCGGACGCTTCGGCAGCCGACTGAGCGAAGCGCTGCTGGCGCTCCCGCCCCACGATCCGGCGGAGGCCGCCGCGGGCACCCTGATCGAGGTGTTGTACGCCACCCTCCCCGGCGACGTCCCCAAACTCACCGCGGCCGAACGCCACTTCGGCGTCGGTCTTCCGGTGGTGGCCGGCACCATCGAACACCTGGCCGGAACCACCTTCCATCGGGCGCGGGTACGCGTTCCGGACAGTACCTACCCGCAGTTGGTGATCGACTTCCTCACCGCCGAAGGCGCCTCGGCGGCCCTCAGCACCGCGGAGGTCGTCCGATGAGCGAGTTCCTGGCCGACCTGCTGAGCAACCCGGCGATCACCACGGCGCTGTGGCCCGCGTTCGTGGAGACCCTGTTGATGGTGGGCCTCTCGGGTGTGGCCACGGCCCTGATCGGTCTTCCGGTGGGAGTCGTGCTGTTCATCACCCAGCCGGGCGGCCTGGCTGAGAACCGAGCGGTCAGCGCGGTGCTGGGCGCTGTCATCGTGAACATCACTCGGTCGATCCCGTACGCGATTCTGATGGTCGCCCTGATCCCGGTAGCCCGGGTGATCGTGGGCACATCGATCGGGCCGCTGGCGGCCTCGGTGTCACTGAGCCTCGCTGCCATTCCCTTCTTCGCGCGGCTGGTCGAGGCCGGGCTGCGCGAGGTGCACCCCGGCAAGCTGGACGCCGCGCACGCCATGGGCTCGACCCGCCTGCAGACCGTGTGGAAGGTGTTGCTGCCCGAGACCATGCCCTCGCTGGTGGCCAGCATCACCACGACGATTGTGGCCCTGATCGGCTACTCGGCGATGGCGGGGTTGATCGGGGGCGGCGGCCTGGGCCGGCTGGCCTACAACTACGGCTACCAGCGCTATCAGCCCGAGGTGATGGTCGTCGTCCTGATCATCCTGGTGGTGATGGTGCAGCTGGTGCAGTGGACAGGAGATCGCCTTGTCCGGCGCGTCGACCACCGCTGATTCGGCACGGCGGGGAACCCTCACCTTCGGCGGCGGGGATCTCCACCCACCCGGCACCTCGCGGTGCCTCGAGCTTCCCGCCGCGGGCGGGGGACGGCCGGCGCCCGCCGGCCGGCACACCACAGAAGCGGGCCACGGCCCACAACCACGAAGGAGCACCATCATGGGAACCCTCAGCAAGCGCCTGTCAGCCATCGCCGTAGGCCTCACGGCCGCGATGCTGCTGACGGCCTGCGCGACGGGCCCGACCGCCACGCCCGCACCTGAGCAGACCACCGCCGGAGATACCTCCCCGGCAGCGGAAGCCACGGTGGTGAAGGTGGGCGCGAGCCCCGTCCCGCACGCCAGGATCCTGGAGTTCGTCCAGCAGAACCTGGCCGCGGACGCCGGCATCGATCTGGACATCGTCGAGTTCGACGACTACGTCCTGCCCAACGAGGCTCTGGCCTCGGGCGAGATCGATGTCAACTACTTCCAGCACCTGCCCTACCTGGAGGCCCAGATCGCCGAGAAGGGCTTCGCGTTCGAGCATGGCGCGGGCGTCCACATCGAGCCGTACGCCGCGTTCTCGTCGAAGTACAACTCGTTCGACGAGGTGCCGGACGGGGCGACGATCGCGATCACCAACGATGCGTCCAACCAGATCCGCGGTCTGCGGGTGCTGGAGGCCAACGGGCAGCTCAACGGCATCACGGACGACAGCAGTGTGCTGAGCCTGACCGCCGAGCAGAACCCGCGCGGCTTCACGTTCATCGAGAACCAGCCGGAGGTGATCGTGCAGCAACTGGACGATCCGGCGATCGACGTGGCGTTCGTGAACGGCAACTTCATTCTGACCGCCGGGTTGTCGACCGCTGACGCGATCGGCATCGAGGCTGTCGAGGGCAACCCGTACGCCAACTTCCTGGTCTGGCGGACGGACAACACCAACGAGGGAGTGGCCACGTTGGAGGAACTGCTCCACGGCCCCGAGGTGGCGGACTTCATCCGGCAGACCTGGCCGTCGGGTGATGTGCTGCCGCAGGGCTGACATCGGGCGGACGCAGTGATCCCGTGAGGGTGGGGATCCGCCGTCGTGAGAGCACGGCTGGGATTCCCACCTTCACTGGGAACGGCGTGGGGAAGGCGACCTGGACAGTCGACACTGCCTGCCAGGCGAGCCCGAGAGCGGCAGTCGTCACTGCCCTCTCCCCGCGCCATCGCCGTCGCCCGAAGGCCGGGGCATCTTCCGCCGGAGGGATCAGGAGTAGACGGACTGCAGGTTGCGGTGTTTGCCGGTGCGCAGCTGGACGAAGACTCCCGCAGCGGCCAGCACCAGGAAGCCCAGATTCCACAGCAATCCGTGGCCGAGCAGGCCTGGGGCGGTCGACAGATCCAGCCCGGTCAGGCTGATCGACTCCACCAGGGCCAGAACACCGGCGGTGACCGCGGCTGCGCCGATCACCCCGGTCACCAGCACCAGTAGCAGGCGGGGCAGCTTGGTGACGAATGCAAGCACGATGAGCCCGATCGCGATCGCGACCGGGAACACGATCGTCAGCCAGCCCGTCCAGCCGAAGCGGGCAGTCACCAACTCGCCGATGGTGTAGCCGAGCCAGCCGACCGCCACCAGCACGCCGGTGACGAAGAACGCGTAGGCCAGACTGCCGAACAGGATCACCGAGAACACCACCGCACCCCAGCGCAGCGCCGTGTCAAAGTCCGGATCGACCTGGATGAAGGTGGCTGCCCAGCTGCCCAGCTGCCAGCCCGCGAAGCCACCGACCATCGCCAGGATCCATCGCATCGCCGCGAACCCCCGGAAACACAGCAGCAGGCCCACGGCGATGGCGCCGACCGCGATCCAGGTCTCGATCGTGAGCCGGGGCAACTCGGGCAACTCAGGCATGGAGCCGATGCTAGCCAGCGCCCGCGACAAGACAACCTCGCGACTCCAACCTTTGGCGAAGCTTCAGCATTGCCGGGGCCCGGCGGCGTCCACACGGGTGGTTGCGGTCAGGCCCGCGCAGCGGCGGGCAGGCCCACCAGGTCGAGTTGCTCGTCGATCCCTGCGAATGGTGGACGCAGCACCGCGATGCCACCGCCGGCCAGCGCCGCAGCGACCGACTCGGCGGCATCGGATTCGGGCTGGTCGCGCAGCACGGTCAGCGAACCCTCGACTCCCAACGGCGGCGACGCCAGGCCCGCGGTGGTCTCGGAGGCGATGGTGAGCGACTTGCAGGCCGTTCCGGAGACCCGGAAGGTCTGGACGGCTCCGCTGCCGGTCGGATTCTCACCGGAGAGTTCGCCGGCGACGCCGACCAGTACCCCCAGCGTTCCGTCGCAGGGCCGGAAGACGGTCACCGAATCGCCGAACCGGTCTCCCGGCTCCGCGGTGCCGGCCACTCCTTCGGAGTCCTGAGTGACATACGGCAGGGTCTTGACCGACGTATCCGACACGGTGAACAGGTAGACCCGCCCGGCCTGCTCCAGGGTGCCGAGAGCCTCCCCCGGAACGCCGACCGCCAGCAGCCCGCGGTGGAGCGACACCGACCAGCCGAACTCGTCGCCCGGCTCGGGTGCGCCGGGAACGCCTTCGGTGGCCTCGCTGATCCGCTCAACGGTGAAGTCCGCCTCGCTCATCCTCAACAGCGTCACGGCGCCGGCCCTCCCGGCCTGCTCGATGGTCGCACCCGGATCGCCGATCGCAAGGATGTTGCGGCTGGCGGCCAGCACGGAGCCGAACTCGTTCTGTTTCGTCGCGCTGCCGGGTACGCCCGGTGAGTCCAGATCGATCAGTCGTGGCTCCTCCAGGCTGCCGTCGTCCCCGACCGGGTAGAGCGCGACACCGCCTCCGGTGGCATGCTGGGTCCCCACCGCGAGCACCCGCGCAGGAAGCTCGATCAGCGCCATCGACCAGCCGGTGAAACTGGCTTCCTCGCCAACGGCCAAGGTGGCGAAGCGGCCGGGGTTCAGCCCGTCCGGGCCGCCCCAGAGCGCATAGATGGCGCCCCGGCTGTCGCCCTCGGGCTCTGGGGTCGGGTCGCTCACCACAACGTCGGCATAGCCGTCGAGGTTGAGATCGGTCACCAGTCGCCCGGCGCCGAAGTGGGTCGAGTCGCTCCACTCAAGTCCCAGGTCGGCCATCGACCAGCGCTGGGTCGGGCCGCCCGACAGGGCCACCTGGACTCCACCCTCTCGTGAACCGCCGGCGTCCTCGGGATCGTCGGGCAGGCGACCTCGATCGACTGTCACCAGGTCGGGCAGGCCGTCCCCGTCGATGTCGGCGATCCGTGTGGGAGCGGCCTTCGGAGTCGGCATGGTTACCGTGGGTTCGGTGGGTTCGGTGGGTTCGGTGGTGGGTTGCGAGGTCGGCTCGGAGGTCGGAGGCGAAACGCTCTCCGAGGCGGACGGCGCGGGCTGTTCGGCGGTGCAACCCGACACGGCCAGGCAGAGCACCGCGGCGATGGTGGGAAGTGCGCGGCGAGCCATGGGGTGCCCTTCTGGTCGACACCACCCTAGTTCGCCGGCCCGGGTGTTGTGATGGCCGAAAAGTACCCACCGGGCGCCGGGCCGGGGCCGCGACCGGAGCCCGGTTCCCAGGTTCGGCCAGGTTCCGGACCGGGCTCCCGGGCCTCGGGCCGGACCAGTTCTGCGCAGGTGTGCACCAGGATGCCCGGCGGTGGCGATGCGGTCAGAATCGGCGAGACTGGCGAGCCCGGTGGGACGGCGCCAGCCAGAATGGAGTCATGGCCGCGAACCAGAGTGCAGCGATCAACCTTCGACTCGCCCAGGTGGGGATCCACCTGAAGGGATTCGAGGATTCCGAGAACGCCAGGCTGGTCGCGCCGATCCTGGCGCGCCAGCGGGAACTGAGCCGGCGGCTGGCCGACCGGCTGTGCGCCGCCGACCAGCGGATCCAGGACTTCCTGGACGACTACCTGGTCGACACCGGCCTGCAGCCCAGGCTGCCGCGCCGCACCTTCGTGCTGGACGAGCCCGGGCTGGCCCGCCAGCTGTCGCTGCCCTACGACAGCGACAGTGTCACCTCTGCGCTGCTGAGCAGCTACCGGCTGGTCAACGGCGTGCTGCACAATCCCGCCAACGACCGGCGCACCACGGCCGGCGTCTTCCACATCGCCGAGGGCGGGCTGCCGATCCCGGACGACAAGATCGCGGTGCCGAAGGCGGTCTTCGCCCAGTTGCTGGAGCGGGCCTTCGAGCCGCCCGAGGCCGACAAGGTGCTGCCCTACACCGCCAACCTGGCCGAGCCCGCCGCCTGCTTCGTGTCGCTGCTGCTGCGTCCGCTGGTGTCGCCCGAGGTGCCCGGCCACGTCCGGGAGAAGCGGCTCGAGGTCCGGTTCATCGTCCCCGG
The DNA here is from genome assembly GCA_964435735.1 of uncultured Propionibacteriaceae bacterium. GTDB lineage: Bacteria > Actinomycetota > Actinomycetes > Propionibacteriales > Propionibacteriaceae > Propionicimonas. The sequence continues at coordinate 28,073 of CAYSZZ010000026.1, read as the reverse complement.
CGGACTGGTGGCGAACCTTGACTTCGTGGAGGGCATCTTCGGCAACGGCGGCGACCCCTACCTGCCCGAGAACGACTCCTCGCTGGCACCGTCGACCTGGACGGGGCACTCCGGCCTGGTCGTGCTCGCACCGCACCTGACCCGGGTGACCAAGAAGGAACTCGGCCTGCCGCATGTCTCGCAGGCCACGCCGCGGCAGTTGCGCGACGGGGTGGCCTGGGAGCACGAGGACGAGCGCTACAACGGCGGCCAAGCGTTCAAGATCTGCGCCCGCGACGAGCGGGGGGTCATCGTCACCGTGATCGCGGACAACTACTTCGGCTACTGCAAGAAGGAAGTGAAG
>CAYSZZ010000026.1:0-27720 GCA_964435735.1 uncultured Propionibacteriaceae bacterium | reverse complement strand
CAGATCAGCTACTCGGCGAACCTGTTCGGCAACGCCGAAGAGGAGCACGCCGGCGGCGCGCTGGTGTACCCGTCCTACAACCTGGGGCAGGAGTACCACGAGACCTCCTGCGGCGACGAGTACACCCTGGCCGAGGTGCTGGAGCGCGACCCGGAGCGGTTCGCGCCGCAACCGCAGGGCCACGCTCTGGATTCCGAGCAGCCGCACATCGTCCTGGTGCCGGCGAACGCCTACTACTCGCTGCGCAACCTGACCGCCACCTGGACCAACCCGGACGGCTCGGAGGGCTCGATTCCGCTGCGCGCGGGCAAGCATTACCTCAGTCCGAACGGTTACCGCGTCCATATGGCCCAGATCGCGGCCGACCGCACCCAGTGGAGCCTGATCGGGACGGCGCCGCGGGTGACCTCCTGCCACAAGCCCTCCACCGTCTCCGGCGGCGGCAAGTCGGAGATCTCCAAGGCGATCACCGACGCGTTCATCTTCGGCAATGCCTATGCGCCGAACGTCGAGCAGGACATGGACGAGGTCGCCAAGATCCTGGACGGCGACTTCTCCCACCGGTTCGCCGATCCGGCGGCCAACGGCATCGACCACCGCTCGATCCTGGCCGACACCCGCTCGATCGGCTCGGTGATCAAGCTGCTCACCCCGTCCGATGAGTTCCACGCCAACTACAACGCGTGGCTGGAGTCCATTCCGCCGCACATCAAGGAGCTCGTCTTCGTGGTGAAGCGGTTCTATCGTCCGGAATGGGGTGGCGACTGGCGCTCGCACTTCACCGTCGGACGGATCAACGGACGGCTCGGCAACGCGCTGCGGCTGGACGGCGACAAGATCACCGTCAACATGCTGCGGGTGGGCTTCGAGGCGGACGGCTCCTGGCGGCTGTTCGGTCTGCGGCACGATTTCGCGCCCGCGGTGAAGGTGCAGACCGAGGACGACATCACCGCCTCGACGGTGGTCTCCGGGGCGGTGCTGGGCCTGGATCCGTCCCGGTCCTACAAGCTGGTGGAGAACTGCGAGAACCTGCTGTTCCAGCGTCCGGACGACGCCATCCACCGCGGCTACGACAAGCAGACCGAGCGGGATCTCTCCCAGCCGGGCACCTTCTTGTCGAACTTCCAGCCGCTGACCCGCGCGGAGGTCGCGACGATGCGGGACGACGCGGTGAACTTCAGCCAGTTCACCGAGCCGATGGCGCGGATGCTGTCGGAGTTCGCCGACTCTGCCGAGGGCACCGGCCCCGACTACGTGGTGAGTTCGGCCAACCCGCGGCTGGTCGACGGCAAGCCGTCCAAGAACCCGCGCTACCTGCAGGAGCGTCCGGATCGAGCCAACGCCGCGATCACCGCGGTGGCCGACCTGGCGTCCCATCTGTACAACCGCAGGCCGGCCGGCGATCCGCTGCCGCTGCCGATCGACGTGGTGGCGGCCGGGCGACGCAACAACCCGCCCGAGCCGGGCGTCCCGCCGCTGTCGGCGTTCAACCCACTGCACTACATGGAGTTGCCCGAGCTGTTCCTGGAGTTCATCTCCTCGATGACGGGCAAGTCGCCCTCCACCACCGGTGCGGGTTCGGAAGGGGCACTGACCAAGGGCCCGTTCAATGCCATGCCCGCGATCGTGGACCTGAATGCGGCCTTCCTGTCCTACGCGCTCACCGGCTATGACGGCTGGGTCTCCTGCGCCGGGTACGTCGGTCCGAAGGTGCGGGTGGATCACGACATCTCGATGCTGGTGCCGGAGGTGTTCAGCCGGATGACCCCGGAGGAGCGCGATGCCGGTCACCTGATCGCCGAGGGCAGCCTGGAGAAGCTGGAGGACTTCGAGTTCGACGGACGCCCGGTGCTGGCCAGCCGGCTGGGCTACCGGATGACCGCCGGGTTCGCCCGGAAGTACTTCGGCCGGATCTTCCTGCACCCGCACGTGGTGTTCACCCCCGAGATGCTGCGTCCGGAGCTGCAGGACCCGGTGGTCTTCGCCGAGTCGGTCGCGGTGACGGTGACCACCCATCAGCGGGTGGCGCAGGCGTACTTCGACGACGGCACCATCTCGCTGGCCATCCCGCCGCTGCGGGCGCTGCTGGAGATCATGGCCACCGGTCGGACCTCGGAGGGCTGGGATCTGGACTCCGCGGAGTTCCGCTCCCAGTTCACCGCCGAGAGCGTGCTGGCCTCCGACTGGTACCGGGCGCGCCTGGATGCCAAGCAGTCCGCCGCCGCCGGACGAGCCGCCGCCGGCCTGGCCGCGATCGAGAAGTTCGTCGCCACACCCGGCAACGAGGAACCCTCGCAGCGCCTCGACATGGCCGCCCGGATCGATGCCGCCAAGGCCGAACTCACCAAGTTCGCCAGCCCTGAGTGGCGTCAGAGCATCGTGGGAACGGTAGGCGGCCAGGGTCTGTAGACGACGTGGCTTCAGCCGCTGTCCTGCATTCATTGCCAAATACTCGCTCGGCGCGACAGATACGCCGCGCGCAGCGGCTATTTGGCAGAGAGTGGCAGGGTTCGGTGAAGACGAGCCCTCACCAATCGGGTCAGAGCACTGCTGGTGGAGGGCCACTGGTAGAACACCTGCTCGAAGGTGAGGCGGAGCACGCGGTTGGCGTCCTGAACCAACACGAGGTCTCGGGCGCGATCCCGGTGGTAGTTCGCCTCACCGGTGTGGTGCTCTCTCGAGTCACACTCGATCATCAGGGAGTGCCCGACACGCAGGTCTATCCGGCCGACGCCGGAGACGTAGACCTGCGGCTCCACCGCCACGCCACGTCGCTGGAAGAAGTACCTCACTCGTGTCTCCGTTCCCGAGTCGGCCCGGCCGTCCAGGTATCGCAGCACCCGCTGCTTGGGCTTGGGACAGTCAGCCACCAAGCCGACGATGTCGCGTTCGGCGAGCACACCCCGATTGAGTGCTGAGTCGAGCACGATCAGTGCGGTCTCGGTGTCATGGTGCCGGACGACCTCGGCCAGACACTCCAGAAGGGGACGGATCGCGGGTTCCTGCCCTATCTCGCGATCGTGATGGGCTGTGATTCCCGGCGGTAGCGGCGTGGGAGCCCGCCTGTTGAAGGTGACATGCGTGTCCGACCCGGGTGGCACCCAGAGCCCATAGTGGGCGCAGGCGCTCAAGCACCCCAGGCGGCCCCCGATCCTGATCGCGGCGACAACATGTTGGTCGGCGGTTACGGACGAGTACCACCCATGTGCGATATGCAGCAGTCGGCCGGCGGCGACCTGCCTTCGCAGCCCGTCCCGGCCGAGTTGGGTCACCAGTTCTGAACGTCGCCATACTCCTGTGTGCACGCTCGGCAATCTGGCCGGCGACCACCCGGATGCGTCACTTATCCACAGCCGTGATCGAACCGGCGAACCCGCGCCCGGCCCTCGGTGGCCGCAACGGCTGCAGTCATTGCCAGATACTCGACCTGCGCGACGTATATGTCGCGGAGAGCGGCTATCTGGCAATGATTGCAGCCGGGGCGACGGTCACGGCGGGGCAGAGCGGCGACATAGACTCCAGGGAGTTGTTGTCGCCTGAAGGGAAGCCCCATGCCGCGTTCGTCCATCCGTAGGTTGCTGGTGGGGACGCTCGGAGTCGGGTTGGCGGTCAGCCTCGCGGCCTGCAGCGGAGGTGGAGTGACAAAGGGGGAGCGCCCCAACCGGCCCACCTCGGTCGTCGAGCCGAGCTTCGATCCCGAGACCGACCCGGATAAGCTGGCGATCCCGCTCGACTCACTGCCTGGTTACTCCGCCGGGACCCCGGGCACGGACGGGTGGACCTCCGTGCCGATGACCCAGACCGACGGCGACGTCAGCTGGCGGCTCTGGGACAACGACAATCAGGTGATCAGCGACTACTCCCCGGAGCAGACGGTGGCCTTCGGAGCCGCGCAGACCTATACCGAGGTGCCTGGGGTGCTGACCTTCCGCGGCAACCACCAGCGCACCGCGCCCGCCTACGGCACGGCCGACGTCACACAGAAGAAGCTCGACATCGTCTGGACCCAGGAGATCGGCGAGGTGCGCGGCGACGGCTCCTACTTCCCCGGCGCGGGCTGGACCGGGCAGCCGCTGCTGGTGAACTGGCCGGAGGCGACCCGGCAGGCGATGGGCTTCGACCCCGAGTTCGCCGACAAGGACCTGGTCGAGGTGCTCTACCCGGTCTTCGAGGGCAAGGTCTACCGGCTCGACCTGGAGACCGGTAAGCAGACCAAGGCGCCGATCGACGCCGGCTGCGGTTTCAAGGGCACCGGCTCGGTCGACCCGCGCGGCTACCCGCTGCTGTATGCCGGCCAGGGGCTGGACGACATGGACGACGACCCGGACACCGAGGACTGCCCGTTCCGGTACCGGATCTTCGACCTGATCCAGAATAAGGAGGTCTCCGGCTGGTCGGGCGACGACGATCCGGCCCGGCCGCGCAAGGACTGGGGCGCGTTCGACTCCTCCGGGCTGGTGAACGCGGCCTCCGACACCCTGATCGAGGCGAGTGAGAACGGGCTGGTCTACAAGGCCAGGCTGAACGCGAAGTTCGACCCGGTGGCGAAGACGGTGAGCGTCGATCCCGTCCTCACCAAGCTGGAGTACAAGACGCCGGTGAGCGACACCTTCGGGATCGAGTCCTCGCCGGTGGCCTACCGCAACCTGATGTTCGCCTCCGACAACGACGGCAATCTGATCGCCTGGGACGCCACCACCATGCGCATCCTCTGGGCGCGCGACATCGGGGACGACTCGGACGCGTCGATGGTGCTGGAGGAGGCCCCCGACGGCGTGTTCCTGTACCACGGCAACACCCTCGACAACCGGGGTCATGCCGGCGACGACAACTTCACCTACCTGCGCAAGATCAACGCCCTCAGCGGCGAACTGGTCTGGGAGTACAAGGTGCCGACGGTGGCCTCCTACCCCAACAACGGCGGGCTGCTGGCCACTCCGGTGCTGGGCGAGGGCGAGATCTCCGACCTGGTGATCTTCAACGTCGCCAAGACCACCGACCCGCTGCTGTGCATCCTGGGACGCTGCCTGGGCGACTTCGGTGGCGAACTGATCGCTCTCGATCGTCAGACCGGAGAGGTGGCCTGGTCGCGGTCGCTCGAGCGCTACTCGTGGAGCTCCCCGGTGGTGTTCACCGGGACGGACGGTCACTCCTACGGCATCTTCGCCGATGCCGGTGGGACCATGCATCTCTTCGATCCGAACACCGGTGAGGACTACTCCACCGTCAGCCTGGGGAAGAACGTCGAGGCATCCCCGGCGATCTACAACGACATGATCGTGGTTGCCTCCTACGACAAGAAGATCTTCGGCATCAAGATCAGCTGATCGAGCCCTGAGCCTGTGGAAGGGTCGTTGGCCGGCGCTGTGTCCTGCCCTGCTGGACGTGGTGGCGTTGGTCGCCGGGGGGTTTGGTTGCGTTCGGTTCCGGCGGCAGCGGAACCCGGTCTGGCTCGCTTGCGACGACGGGCTGTTCGCACGCTGGCGCGTGGCTGGTCTTGCGAGTTGCGCGGGACTCCTTTACTTCGCTCAGACCGGGTTCCGCTGCCGCCTTGGTTTGTTGCGTCCTGCGGTGGCTGCAACAAGGCGACTGTTGTCAGCGGGCTCTTGGTGCCCAGCCGAGGCTGCCCTCGGCTTGCCGCGTCCCAGCCACGTCATCGCGGACTTTCGGGGTCTCTCTCGTCGGGCCGCATCGAGCGGGCCTTCTCGACCACTGGGGTCTCCGGTACTACGCTGCCGGGAATGCGGCGGTGGGTGAAGGTTCTCGGGATCGTGCTCGGCTCGATCCTGGTGGTGGCACTGGTGGCGGTGACAGGCGTCTATTGGTGGCAGCGGCCGATGCTGCTGACCGGCACCGGGTACGCGGCGCACAACGGCTGTGCGGTCACCCACGTGGCAGGACGGGAGGACCCGGACGACGATCTGCCCGACAACCCCCTGGTGCCGGTGTTGCGCACCTCGACCAGTGATGTCGGTGCCGACAGCACTGTTGTGGGGGTGCTTGCTCGACAGCACGCCTGGTTCACTCCCGGTTTCGGGTGCACGGTTGCCGGGCAGGCTCCCACGCTGCCGCCGGCCACCCCAGTCAGCGCGGACGCCAACCCGTACGCGACCGCGGCCGCCCCGAGCCACCCCGCGGCGGTGCAGGCAGCGCTCGACCGCGCCTTCGGGGCGGACCTCGACGAAGCCGGACGCCTCGCGCTCGGCACCCGCGGCGTCGTGGTGCTGAAGGACGGCGCGTTGGTCGCCGAGCAGTACGCGTCCGGCTTCGACGCCAGTACCCCGCAGTTGGGCTGGTCGATGACCAAGAGCCTTACCAACCTGCTGGTCGGACGCCTGGTCGCCCGCGGTGAAGTGACCATGCAGGACAACCACCTCCGGCCGGAATGGACCGACGAACGCGCGTCCATCTCGATCCGGAACCTGCTGCAGATGACCAGCGGCCTGGAGTGGGACGAGACCTACGATCTCGGCACCCCGATCACGCGGATGCTCTATCTGGAACCCGACATGGGTGGATACGTGGCCTCGCTGCCGCTCGCTCACGAACCCGGCACGCACCTGCAGTACTCCAGCGGCAGTACCACGCTGCTGTGCTCGATCCTGGCACCCAGCCGTGGCGGTGCCGATTGGCCGCGGCGGGAGCTGTTCGCGCCGCTCGGCCTGGCCAGCATGGTCCTGGAGCCGGACGGTGCCGGCACCCCGGTCTGCAGTTCGTACGCCTGGGCGACCCCGCGGGATTGGGCCGCGGTCGGCCAGTTCGCGCTCGCCGACGGGGTCTGGAACGGCGAGCGGCTGCTTCCCGAGGGCTGGATGGCAGGGTCGGCACTGGCGGTCGACGTCGACTCCGAGGAGGACGGCTACGCCTCCGGATGGTGGGCGAACCGTCGTCCCGACGGCACCCTGCTCTACCCAGAACTGCCCGCCGACACCTACTGGGCCAGCGGTCACGACGGCCAGCGGCTGATGATCGTGCCGTCCGAACAGCTGGTGGTGGCGCGCCTGGGCTTCACCCCCGGCGAGGACGAGCGCGTGGTGGAACTCGTCGCCGATCTGGTCGAGGCGCTTGACTGAGCGGCGCCCGGACCGGGAGTTCCACCAGACGGTGCCGCGCATCCTTGCCGCTTCCCGCGGCGCCCTCGCCGGCGAGACCCTCGACGGCGGGGTGCTCGCGGGTTCACGATGAGGTATGACGACGTACCTGATCATCGGCGGTGGCACGGCCACCGCTCGCGCGGTTGAGGGAATCCGCGAGGTCGATCCCGATGGCACGATCACGGTCGTGACGGCCGAACACCACCTTCCCTATGATCGTCCTCCCTTGTCGAAGGGCGTCCTGCTGGGGGCAGACGACCCGGACACCGCAACCCCGCACGATGCGGCGTGGTACCGGGAACAGCGCGTCGAGCTGCGGCTGGGTGATCCGGTCGCAGCCATCGACGCGGACGCCCACACCGCCACCCTGATCAGCGGTGAGCGGCTGGAATGGGAGCGGCTGCTGCTGGCGACCGGGTCCTCCGTGCGCCGGCTGGACGTACCGGGCGCCGACCTGCCCGGCGTGTTCTCGCTGCGCACCCTGGACGACTCGCTCGCCCTGCTCGACCGGCTGAAGGAGGGCAAACGGGTCGCCATCGTCGGCGCCGGCTGGATCGGGCTCGAAGTAGCGGCCGCCGCCCGAAGCCACGGCTGCTCGGTCGTCGTCGTCGAGCCGCAGGCCGTGCCACTACTGGGGGCGATGGGGGACCGGATCGGTGGCTGGTTCGCCGACTTGCACCGCTCCCACGGCGTCGACTTCCGGTTCGGCGCGGGCGTGGCCTCGATCGACGGGACGACGCAGGCCACCGGTCTCACGCTCACCGACGGCACCAAGCTGCGGGCGAGCACCGTGGTGGTGGGCGTCGGGATCCATCCGAACACCACGCTGGCCGAGGCGGCCGGGCTCACCGTCGACGACGGCATCGTCACTGACGAGGCGCTGCGCACCTCCCGTCAGGACATCTGGGCGGCCGGCGATGTCGCCAACTGGAAGAACCGGACGCTGGACCGCCGGCTGCGAGTCGAGCACTGGGCGAACGCCTACGACGGCGGGCTGGCTGCCGGACGCTCGATGGCCGGCGCCGACGTGGTCTACGACCCGCTGCCGTTCTTCTACTCCGACCAGTACGACGCCGGCCTGGAGTACACCGGCTACGTCCCGCGCGGCACCGAGACCGAGGTCGTGGTGCGAGGGGATCCCGCAGCGGGCGCCTTCATGGCCTTCTGGGTGGTTCCCGAAAGGGGTGGGGTGCGCGTCCTCGCCGGGATGCACGTCAACACCTGGGACACCGTCGACGCGATCCTGGGCCTGATCCGCTCCGACGCTCCGATCGACCCAGCCCGGCTGGCCGATCCTGCCGTGCCGCTGGAGGAGCTACCCGTTCGCTGACCCCCAGGAGTCCGCGGATGGATCAGCGTTTCCGCGCGGTTCCCAGGACGTCGCGGAGGATCTGGCCGCCGGTGCGGAGGATCTGGTCGCGGAAGGTGGCCGACTGCACCGTCTTCTCCACCCACGACTTCTCCTTCCGGGTCGAGCGTGAGGACGCCGGACGACTCTCGGTGCGCTGCCGGCCGGAATCCTCGTTCTCACGCGAAGCGGCTTCGGCCTTCTGCTGCTCCTCGTGGGCCGCGACCTCGGCTTCGCGCTGGGCTGCCTCGATGCCCGCCTGCAGCTTGGCAGCCAGGATCTCGTAGGCCGACTCCCGGTCGATCTCGGTGCCGTAGCGGCCCATCATGGCCGACTTGGCGATCCCGGCCGCCATCCACTCCGGGTTCATCGGATCCATCGAGGCCTGCGGGGCACGCATCCGCGTCCAGGCCACCGGCGTGGGGGCCCCGTCCGGGTTCAGTACGGTGACCACCGCTTCGCCGATCCCCAGCGACTGCAGGGTCTGCTCCAGGTCGTAGGCCGAGCGAGGGTAGGTCTGCACGGTCGACCGCAGCGCCTTGGCATCATTCGGGGTGTGCGCCCGCAGCTGGTGCTGCACCCGCGAGCCCAGCTGGGCGAGCACCTCCTCGGGGACGTCCTTGGGGGTCTGGGTGACGAAGAACACCCCGACTCCCTTCGACCGGATCAGGCGGACGGTCTGCGCGATCGCGTTCAGGAAGGCCTTCGAAGCACCGTTGAACAGTAGATGGGCCTCGTCGAAGAAGAAGACAAGCTTGGGACGGTCGAGGTCGCCGACCTCGGGCAGGTCGCTGAACAGATCGGCCAGCAACCACATCAGGAAGGTGGAGAAGATCGCCGGCCGGTCCTGCAGATTCGGCAACTCCAGCAGCGAGATGACGCCGCGTCCGTCCGCTGTGGTGCGGATCAGGTCGGCGGTGTTGAACTCGGGTTCCCCGAAGAACTCGCCCGCACCCTGCGCCTCCAAGGTGATGATATTGCGCAGGATGACGCCGACCGTCGCCGAGGAGACCCCGCCGATGGTCTTCAGCTCAGCCTTGCCCTGGTCCGAGGTCAGGTAGTTCAGGACGGCCCGCAGGTCGGCCAGATCGAGCAGGGCCAGGCCGTTGCTGTCGGCATAGTGGAAGACCAGGCCGAGGGTCGATTCCTGGGTCTGGTTCAGCTCCAGCACCTTCGACAGCAGGATCGGCCCGAAGCTGGAAACGGTCGCACGCAGCGGCACGCCGAGGCCCTGGCCGCCCAGGGCATAGAACTCGGTGGGCGCGGCCTGGGGCTGCCAGTCCTGACCGATCTTGGTGGTGCGGGCCAGCAGCTTCTCGTTCGGGGTGCCGGGGATCGCGATGCCGGAGAGGTCGCCCTTGATGTCGGCGGCGAAGACCGCCACCCCGGCGGCCGAGATCTGCTCGGCAAGCACCTGCAGGGTCTTCGTCTTTCCGGTACCGGTGGCACCGGCCACCAGGCCGTGCCGGTTCAGCATCGACAGCGAGATCCGCACCTTCGCCTCGGGGACGGGCGCGCCGTCCTCCATCAGCACCCCGAGTTCGATCGATGGCTCGGTGAAGGTGTAGCCGTCGATGATCTTCTGCGTCCACTCCGAGTGGACCGGTGCCGGCGAAACCGACGTGGGCGGGGCGCTGGGCTCCGGTGCGATGGTCGCCTGTGCGGTCTCCGGGTCAGGCGTGGACGGGACGGCGGGCGCCGGCGTCGGCTGAGTGATGGGCTGCTCCGGAACGGACGGCTGCGTCATGACAGAAGCCTGCCACAACCCGCTTCCGGAACGCATCGTTCCGACCTGCCCCGAACTCGTCCATCCGCGTGGGATGCCGACCGGCTCCTCAGCGCACCGGCGATCTGTCAGGCGCCCGGGTGCGAGTCGTGGGACTTCGGGCTTCCCGGGAGCGGTGCCGGACCCGGGGACGTCGCCAGGGCGACCGCCCGGACCAGCAGCGCGAGCGCCCCCAGAATGCCCAGTGCCGTCCACCCGGCGCCGTCGACCAGGAAGATGAGCGCCATCACGGCCAGCACCGGAAGCAGATGGATGGAAGACCAGCGTAGATAGCCGCCGAAGCTCGGCATTGCCACTCCGGCGGACTCGGCGACCGCCTTGGTGAGGAAGTTGGGTCCGTTGCCGATGTAGGTGAGCGCACCGCCCAGTACCGCACCGAGCGAAACCGCCACCAGAAGCCCTTCCGGAACCCCGGCGACCCGGGGTTCCCCGGGCAGCTGGGAGGCGATCTCGAAGAAGGTGGCGTAGGTGGGCGCGTTGTCCAGGAAGGCTGAGAGGCCGCCGGTGAGGACGAATGTGGTGAGTTCGTTCAGCGGAATGGTGGGGGCGATCCGGCGCAGGAAGTCAAGGGCCGGCACCATCGCCAGGAAGATGCCGAGGAACAGCGCGGCGACCTCCAGGATCGGTTCCCAGCTGAACTGGTTCAGCTCGTATCGCGCGACCCGGTCGCCCAGCAGCAGCGACCCGGCGATCGAGGCGAGCAGGATCACCTCCCGCCACGGCACCACGTCGGCGAAGGCCGCGGGTCCGCCCGCCAGCGCCTGCAGGTCGACCGACGGAGCCCATGCGACCGCTCCGATCACCACCGCCAGGAAACCCAGATCGATCGCACCGCGCAGCCCCAGCGGCGTCCGTTCGAACTCGTCGGCGACCAGGGCATCCAGGGTCTCGCGGGCATAGGCGCGACGATCCAGCGCATAGTAGGTGGCCAGCAGCAGCCCGTTGACCAGCAGCCATTGCGGCCACAGCCCGAAGGTCCAGGCGAAGGGGACGCCGCGCAGCATCCCGAGGAAGAGCGGCGGATCGCCCAACGGGGTCAGCAGGCCTCCGGAGTTGGCGACGATGAAGATGGTGAACACCACGGTGTGCACCTTGTGGACGCGTTCGGCGTTGGTGTTCAGTAAGGGCCGGATCAGCAGCATCGCGGCGCCCGTCGTCCCGACGAAGGAGGCCGCCACCGCCCCGATCGCCAGGAAGATCGTGTTGTTGCGCGGTGTCGCACGGATGTCCCCGGTCCAGAAGATGCCGCCGGAGATCACGAACAGCGCCAGCAGCACAGTGATGAACTGCAGGTACTCCACGACCGCGTGACCGATAGCCGCGCCGGCTCCCGCCGTCAGGTACCAGCCGGCCACCGGCAGCCCGCATACGAGCGCGACGGCCAGCTTGAGCGAGTTCCGCTCCCAGCGGCGCGCGGTGGCCGGAACCAGGGGGAGCACCGCGATCGCCACCAGCAGCAGCGCGAACGGGATCACCGCCCACCACTCAACCGCCATGGCTCCGCTCCGGGGGGTCGCACGGCCCGTGTGATGGCGTCACCATCGATCCGATCCTCGGCCAGTGCATGGCGGAAGCATACTGGGCTGCGAGATCGGCTCGGCTGCATCGTGGTGGAGGGGTAGTCTGGAGCGCAGACAGGGGAGCGCCGACGGGGCGCTGAGAGTGCGGGAACGCAGACCCTCGAACCTGATCCGGCTAGCACCGGCGTAGGGAGTCGGGAATCTCCTCGGCCAGGCCGAGCCCTCCGATTCATTGGAGGAACTGAATGTTCAAGCCATTGGCAATCGCGGCGAGCGCGCTGGCCGTGCTGCTGACCGGATGCGCGGGAGTGGGCGGTGAGGTCAGCCAGCCGCCGAACGGCGGTTCGTCGCCCAGCGTGTCCGCTCCGCCCACCGAGAGCGGCACGCTCACCGTCCTCACCCACGACAGCTTCTACCTGCCGGACGAGGCACTCGCCGCCTTCGAGCAGGCCAGCGGCTACCAGGTCGAATACGTCCAGCCCGGGGACGGGGGCACCCTGGTCAATCAGCTGATCCTCACCAAGGACGCCCCGCTGGGCGATGTGGTGTTCGGCATCGACAACACCTTCGCCGGCCGGGCCATTGACGCCGGAGTGCTGGCTCCCTACAGCTCGCCCGCGCTGCCGGAGGGTGCCGCCGAACTCGCCCAGGACGGGGCCGGCTTCCTGACCCCGATCGACTACGGCGACGTGTGCCTGAACGCCGATCTCGGCTGGTTCGAGGAGAAGGGGCTAGCCGTGCCGCAGACCCTGGACGACCTCGCCAAGCCCGAGTACGCCGACCTGCTCGTGGTCTCGAACCCGGCCTCCTCCACCCCGGGACTGGCCTTCCTGATCGCGACCATCGCGGCCAAGGGTGACGGCTACCTCGACTATTGGGAACAACTGAAGGCCAATGGCGTGAAGGTGGTCCCCGGCTGGACGGAGGCCTACACCGTCGAGTTCTCCGGCTCGTCCGGCAACGGCCCTCGTCCGCTGGTGCTGTCGTACGCCAGTTCGCCCGCCTCCGAACTGGGAGCTGATGGCAGGCCCCGCACCGCGAACCTGCCGCAGACCTGCCTGCGCCAGGTCGAGTTCGCCGGCGTGATCGCCGGTGCCCAGAACGAGGTCGGCGCCCGAGCGTTCGTCGATTGGTTGCTCAGCCCCGAGGTGCAGGCGCAGATCCCGGCTTCGATGTGGATGTACCCGGCTGACCCGGACGCCCCGCTGCCGGCGGAGTGGGCCGAGTTCGGTACGTCGGTGGCGGAGCCCTGGTACGTACCGGCTGCAACAATCTCGGCCGACCGCGAGACCTGGATCCGCGACTGGACGACCGCCGTCATCGGATGACCCTCACCCCGCCCGCCACCCGCCCTCACCTTCACCGAGGGCTAGCTCAACGCGTCGAGGGCCAGCACAACGGGCTGGTCCTCGGTACGACAGGCTGGCCCTCAATGCGGGGGACGGGGTGACCGCGCACGTGCGTCCGACGGCTGGTCGCGGGCTGGGCGGGTCGCCGTGGGTATGGGGGGTGGCGGCGGCGGTCCCGCTGGGCTTCCTGGTGGTGTTCTTCGCCTGGCCGGTGACGGCGCTGGTCGCCCGGGGGTTCCTGGACGAGACCGGCGCTCCCAGCCTGGCGGGGGTGCAGGCGGTGCTCTCGTCCCCGCGGACCTGGCGGATCGTCGGGCAGACGCTCGCCCAGGCGACGGTCGGCACGGTTGTCGCGGTGTTGTTCGGCGTGCCGGGCGCCTTCCTGCTGTACCGCCGTCGCTTTCCGGGACGGCGGCTGCTGCGCGCGCTGGTGGCCGTCCCGTTCGTCCTGCCGACCGTGGTGGTCGGGGTGGCGTTCAGCTCGCTGCTGGCGCCGACCGGGTTGCTGGGCTGGCTGGGGATGCAGGAGTCGTTCGCCGGGATCGTCGCAGCGCTGGTGTTCTTCAACTACTCGGTCGTGGTCCGGACGGTCGGGACGCTGTGGGCGCGGCTCGACCCGCGGGCCGAGGACGCCGCCCGGACCCTGGGGGCACCGGGATGGCGGGTCTTCGCCACCGTGACGCTCCCCGCGCTGGCACCCGCGATCGCCTCCGGCGCGGCGCTCACCTTCCTGTTCTGCGCCACCGCCTTCGGTGTGGTGCTGGTGATGGGCGGGGTCTGGTGGGGCACCATCGAGACCGAGATCTGGTACCAGACCACCCAGTTGCTGGACCTGCCGGCAGCCGCGGCGCTGTCGATCCTGCAGTTGTTCGTGGTGACGGCGTCGCTGCTGGTCGCCAACCGGGCCAGGACGCGCTCCGAACGTGCGCTGCGCCTGCTCGGGCGTCCGGTCGACACTTCGCTGCGCAGGGCGGACTGGCCGTTCGTGGTGATCACCGCGGTCGTGGTGGTCGGCCTGCTGGTCACGCCTATCGCGGGACTGGTCATCCGCTCGTTCGTCACCGCCGGTGGCTTCGGGTGGGACAACTACCTCGCCCTTGCCGGCCGCGCCGGCGGGACGACGGTGAGCGTGTGGCAGGCGTTGTCCAACTCGCTCGTGATCGGCGCGGCGGCGACCGCCCTGGCGATCTTCCTGGGGCTGCTGGTGAGTTACGTGTTGTCCCGGCGTCCGTCCTCGGCTACCGGACGCTGGGTGCTGGCCGGCGCCGATTCGGCCTTCATGCTGCCGTTGGGGGTGTCGGCGGTCACCGTCGGATTCGGCTTCCTGATCACCCTCAACCGGCCACCCTTCGACCTGCGCTCGTCCTGGCTGCTGATCCCCATCGCCCAGGCGCTGGTGGCGTTGCCGCTGGTGGTGCGGACGCTGCTGCCCACCCTGCGGGCCATCGACCCACGCCTGCATGAGGCGGCCGCGACGCTGGGAGCGGGCCCGCGGCGGATCACCCTCACCATCGACCTGCCGTTCGCGCTGCGCGGGATCGGGCTGGCGGTCGGTTTCGCCTTCGCGACCTCGCTGGGTGAGTTCGGTGCCACCTCCTTCCTCGCCCGTCCCGATCGTCCGACCCTGCCGGTGGTGATCTACCGGCTGATCTCGCGGCCCGGCGCGGAGAACTTCGGGATGGCGATGGCCGCCTCGGTGCTGCTGGCGTTGTTGACCGCTACCGTCATGGCGGTCGCCGAATGGCTCGGACCCAAGGAGGTCAACCCATGGTGAACGGTCTGATGGTCACCGACGCGGTGGTGAACTACGGCCCGGTCACCGCGGTCGACCGGGTCTCGCTGGAGGTCGCGCCCGGCGAGATCGTCGCGCTGCTCGGTGCCTCCGGCTCGGGCAAGTCGTCGCTGCTGCGGGCGATCGCCGGGTTGGAGCCGCTGGCCGGCGGAACCATCACCTGGAACGGTGAGCCGATCACCGGCGTGCCGGTTCACCGGCGCGGATTCGTGATGATGTTCCAGGACGGTCAGCTGTTCCCCCACCTCAGCGTGGCCGGCAATGTCGGCTACGCGCTGATCCAGCTCGACCGGTCGGCCCGAGCCGACCGGGTCGACGAACTGCTGGAGCTGGTCGGGCTGACCGGCTACGGTTCGCGCCCGGTCACGGCGCTGTCGGGAGGGCAGGCGCAGCGGGTGGCACTGGCCCGTTCGCTGGCGCCGCATCCTCGGCTGTTGATGCTCGACGAGCCGCTGTCGTCCCTGGATCGCGGCTTGCGGGAGCATCTGGTCGGAGTGCTGGAGCGCACCCTGCGCGCCACCGGCACCCCGGCCCTCTACGTCACCCACGACCAGGACGAGGCGTTCGCCATCGCCGACCGGATCGCCGTACTCTCCGGCGGCAGGTTGTTGCAGATGGCTCCGCCCGCCGAGTTGTGGCGGAACCCCGCCAGCCTCGAGGTCGCCGCGTTCCTTGGCTACGGCCCGAGCTTGTCTCCGGACGAGGCTCGCGCGCTCGGCTGGCCCGGCGAGGTGTCCGGCCAGGTGGCGCTCGGACCGGACGGCCTGGTGGTCGACCCGTCCGGTGTCGTCGTCGCGGTACTCGACGTGAAGCCTGGCCGCGGACGCCACGACGTGACCGTCCGGCTTCCCGGGGGCGCAACCGCCGAGCTCCGCGCCGCGGAGCTGCCTGGTGACGACCTGGCCGTCCGCATCGACCCCGCAGGTTGTGCCCTGCTGCCGGAGTAGGTCACTTCCGCTGCGTCTGATCCACCCGGATCTCGGCCGGCGCGGCCAGAGCCCCTGCATTTATTGCCAGATACTCGACCCGCGCGACAGATACGTCGCGCAGACGGAGTATGTGGCAACAAGTGCAGCCGGCGGGTACCGGGTGCATGGGTGAACACAGGGGTGTGGACGGTGTCCGTACGCCGATTGACGCTGTGGCGGCGGCTGTGACAGGTTGTCGGCACGGTCGGCTTGCTCGGGAGGCATCAAGTGTTGGTGGTCTGTCCCAACCCCACCATCGATCGCCAGGTGTTTCTGGCGGCGCTGGAACCGGGGCGCGTCCTACGGGCTCGTGAGAACAAGGCGTTTCCGGCGGGCAAGGCGGTCTCCGCCGCCCGCGGCGCCCGCGCCAACGGCGCCTGGCCGCAGATCCACATCCTGCTCCCGGAGACCGGTTCCGGCTGGTATGAGAAGACCCTGGAAGGGGAGGGGTTGCGAGCGGTCTTCCACCGCTACCCGGGACAGGTTCGCGAGACCGTCCTGGTGTACGAGGACGATGCTCGCGTGACGGTGATCAACGGCACCGGAGCGCCGGTCGAGCCCGAGCGCTGGCGGGAGTTCGCGGCGGCCGTGATCGGTCGGGTGCTGCCGGGAGGCTGGGTGATCTGCTCGGGCAGCTTCCCACCCGGGGTGACCGACGCCGATGTGACGGAGTTCGTCAGCCAGGTCGGCCGTGCCGGGGGCCGCTTGGCGCTCGACACCGGACCGGGCTGGCTGGGCGCCGGCATGGCCGGCCGTCCCGCGCTGATCTCGCCCAATCTGGCCGAGGCCGAGGCCGCCCTCGGCGGTGGCGCCTTCGAGCCGGTCGAGGTCGGGTCGGACGCGCTGCACCGCGCGGAACTGGCGGCGGTCAAGCTGCACTCCCGCGGAGTGGGGCACGTGGTGGTGACCGCCGGGTCGGCGGGCGTGGCGTGGGCGAGTTCGGAGAGCACCGGCAAACTCGCCGGGATTCTGGTCGAGGTGCGCAATCCGATCGGCGCCGGCGATGCCTTCATGGGCGGGCTGGTCGCCTCGCTGGAGACCGGCTCGTCCTTCGCCGAGTCCGTGCGCTGGGGCATGGCCACCGCCTGCGCCGCGATCGGCCAGTGGTCGCCCGGCGCAGCCTCCGTCGAAGACACTGCCCGCTACCACGCCCAGTTGCTCCCGGAACGCTGAGCCGTCGGGGACACCGTCTCGCACCCGTCGTCGGCGTGCCGGATTGCCGCAGCACGGTGTGCCCCGCGGCGCAGCAGGCGTGGAGGACCGGGGTGCGCCGCGAGCGCATCGGAGTTGCCTTGATCGAGGCCGGGGAGACCGGGTTTCGGCGCTCGGAGGCGGGATCTGGTAGCTCCGGCCCATCGCGCCGATGAGACGGCACTCGTCGGTGGCTGGGATCCGTGGCTACACTTGTGCCCGTGAGTACGAGCTTCGACCTGAGCCTCCCGGTGGGGATGGACTGTCGAATGCTGTGTTGTCGCTGTTGCTGACCTGACAACCAGCCCCTGCGGCGTGGACCTTGGTCCGTCGCACCTCACTCGTTAGGACTCACCCATGACCACCACCCATCCATCGCTCACGTCCCAGAAGGCGGGCCGATCCGTGTCCCATGTCCAGATCTGGAGTCGCATCCGGGAGGAGGTGGCTGCCGATGCGGTCGTCGAGCCTGCGCTCGGCGAGTTCCTGCGCGTCACCATCCTCGATCACGAACACCTCGAGGACGCCCTGGGCCACCTGCTGGCCGAGAGACTGGCGTCGCCTTCCGTTCCGGCCGAGCGGCTTCGCGAGCTATTCGGGCACGCCTTCGCCGACGACCGCTCGATCGGCGTGGCGGTGCGCGAGGACCTGCGGGCGATCGTCAGCCGCGATCCGGCCGCCCGCGGCTACGCCACCCCGCTGCTGTACTTCAAGGGCTTCCACGCGCTGCAGGCCTACCGCGTCGCCCACTACTACTGGACGCAGGGACGGGCGCAACTCGCGCTCTACCTGCAGAGCCAGATCTCACAGGTGTTCGCCGTCGACATCCACCCCGGGGCCCGGATCGGCAAGGGCATCATGTTCGACCACGCCACCTCGGTGGTGATCGGCGAGACCGCCGTCGTCGAGGACGACTTCTCGATGCTGCACGAGGTCACCCTCGGCGGCACCGGCAAGGTCGGGGGCGATCGGCACCCCAAGATCGGACGCGGGGTGATGATCGGCGCCGGGGCGAAAGTGCTTGGCAATATCCGGGTCGGCGAGGGCGCCAAGGTGGGCGCCGGCAGCGTCGTGCTGGAGGATGTGCCGCCCTACACCACCGTCGCCGGCGTGCCGGCCCGGCCCGTCAGCTACCCCGTCCATGGGCTACCGGCTCTGGACTTCGGCGACCTGGAAGGAAGCCTCTGATGAATACGACCCCTGTCGGCGACGTAGAGGTCCCCCGTCGCAGCCCGTTCCACTTCCCCAACCCGGTCAACGAATGGGCTGCCCGCTCGGTGGCGCTCGGTGTGTTCACGCTGTCCGTGCTCGCCCTCGTGACCGGCTGGTACTGGTTGACCGTCGTGCTGTTCCTCGGGTTCGCCCTGCGACTCGGCTGGGGCCCGCGGTACAGCCCGCTCGGCCGGCTCGCCGTCCACGTGATCGCCCCCCGGCTGGGCAAGGCCCGGTTGGTGCCCGGCCCGCCCAAGCGGTTCGCGCAGGGTATTGGGACGGTGGTCAGCGGGGCGGCTGCGGTGCTGTGGCTCACCACCGGTTCGGTGGTCGGCCCGGCGGTGCTGCTCGGCATCCTGGTGCTGGCGTCCGGCCTGGAGGCCTTCCTGGGCTTCTGCCTGGGCTGCTGGGTCTTCGCCCGCCTGATGTCGTGGGGCGTGATCCCCACCTCCGTCTGCGAGGCCTGCGCCGACGTCTCCGCCCGCTACGCCGAGAACCCCGCTTGATTCACCCGCTGTCCGTCATCCCTGCGAAGGCGGGGATCTCGGTGCGACTCCACACGATCTGAGGGAGATTCCCACCTTCGCGGGAACGACCAGAGTTGGGTGGCTGGAGTTGGGGACGGTTCCTAACTCGGGCCACGGCGTGACGGATGGGTCAGTTGAGGCGAATGGCTGGAGTTAGGAACCGTCCCCAACTCCAGCCGGATCACGGATCGGGTCAGGTCCAGCGGGCCAGCTCCCGCACGGTATCGACGGTGTCAGCCTCGGCGGCGGTCTTGTCGTCCCGGTAGCGCACGACCCGGGCGAACCGCAGCGCCATCCCACCGGGGTAGCGGGGGGAGCGCTGGACGCCGTCGAAGGCGATCTCGACCACCTGCTCAGGACGGACGGTGACCACCCAGCCGTCGTCCGACGCTTTCAACTCCTCGAAGCGGGCGGTCTGCCAGGCCAGCATCTCGTCGGTCATCCCCTTGAAGGTCTTGCCGAGCATCACGAACCCACCCGTCGCCGGGTCGCGGGCGCCGAGATGGATGTTGGAGAGCCGGCCGCGCCGGCGCCCGCTGCCGCGCTCCACGGCCAGCACGACCAGATCGAGGGTGAGAACGGGCTTCACCTTCACCCAGCCGGCGCCCCGGCGTCCGGCCTCATAGGGCAGGTCGAGCGCCTTGATCACCACTCCCTCGTGTCCTTGGGCGAGGACTTCGCGGGAGAACTGCTCGGCGATCGCGGGATCGGTGGTCACCACGCGTGCCACGCGAAGCTCGTCCGGCACCAGGCCGGCCAGTCGCTCCTGGCGTAGCCGGGTGGGTTCGTCCAGCAGCTCCATGCCGTCGAGCTCCAGCAGGTCGAAGAAGTAGGGGCTCAGCGCCAGGCCGGCCGGGTCGGCGGCGGACGCGCTGCGGGCGGCCGTCTCCTGGAAGGCGCGCGGGCGTCCGTCCGCGCTCAGGGCGAGGGCCTCGCCGTCCAGCACACAGCTGTCGCAATCGAGCGCGGCCACCGCGGCGGCCACCTCGGGCAGCCGGACGGTGATGTCGTCCAGGCTGCGGGAGTAGACCGCGACCTCGTCCCCGCGCTTGTGGGCCTGGATCCGGATGCCGTCCAGTTTCGCCTCGACCGCGACCGGCTCGTCCCCTAGCTTCGCCAGCGCCTCGGCCACCGTCGGTGCGCTGGAGGCCAGCATGGGCAGCACGGGTCGGCCTATCTGCAGCCGCAGGGCCGTCAGGGCCGCCGGACCACCGGTTGCGGCGGCGCCGGCGACTGCCGGTACGGACCCGCTGAGCATCGCCGCCCGTCGCGCCAGATCCAGCGGCACCTCGAAGGCCCGGGCGATCGCCTGCAGCAGCACCCCCTCCAGCGCGCCCTGCCGGGTCTCGCCCACGATCAGCCCGCCGAGGAAGCGCTGCTCGTCCGCGGTCGCCCGGCCCATCAGGTCCGCCAGCCCGGTCTGTCGCGCGAGCTGGGAGCCGGCACCGGCCAGGCCCGCCAGGTGTTCCAGCGCCGCGTCCACTTCGGTGATGGTGAGCGAGGGTTCCGCCGCGGCGGGAAAGCCGGTCAGCGAACGCCAGCCGATCCCGGTTCGACGTTGCCGCAGCCGGCCCGCGAGGAAGTACGCCAGCAGTTCGGCCTGGTCGGGCTCGACCTCCGCCAGGAGAGCCGCCAGCACCGCGATCTTGCCGTTGCGGGCGCTGGTCGCCGACACCTGGTGCGAGGCCCGCACCACCTGGGAGAAGAGCATGGTTCTTTCTACCCTGCCGCTCGGACAGCCGGAAGGGGAGGGACGATCGGGAGGGCGTGTAGGTGCCTCCAGCTGACACGCTCGGACGATCTGTCGGCCGGCCAGTGCCCCTACATGGCAGAGGCTTGCTCACTCCACTTGGGCAGGGGAAGCCGGCGAGCCGGATGGACGGCGTAGTCGGCCAGGTAGTCGAAGACGCCGCGCAGAGCCACGCGCTCGGGGTCGCGATAGTAGGGCCGCTGGGCGGCGGCGAAGTCCTGCCAGGCTCCGTGGAAGCCGAAGGCCCAGGTGAACATGTCCTTGGGCCGGTCGGAGACCGCGAACAGGCACGGAAAGCCGTGCCGTTCGCGCAGCGGAACGATCCGTCGCCAGATCGCCAGGAACTCATCCCAGGAGCCGGTGATCGAATAGCGGCGCATGATCACGGTCGGCGAGAGATCTCCGGGTGCGGTCATCACCTCCACTTCGACCGGACGGACGGTGGCATTGCGGAAGACATGCTCCGCCGTGCGTCGGGTGAGTTCCGTGAACTTGGGGTCGGCCTGTGCCGCCGCCTCCGCCGCTTCCGGCTCGGGGTGGGAGTAGAGCCAGGTCACCTTCGGTTCGGCGTCGGTTTCGACGAACCCGTGGTGCACGGTGAAGCCGTGCCGACGTCGCAACGCCACCTCGTCCGGCCAGCGCGCCAGCCAATCATCGAGGTGGCCGGGCTTCACAGTGAACCGATGCAGCAACGTGCCCATGGCCGAAACGGTAGTCGCGAGGCCACTGCGTCGTCAGCAAGGTGGGTCGGTCCCGACCCACCCGGAGCGGGTCAGTCAGTTGCGCCCAGGCTGGGTGAGCCGATCGGCAGCGTTTCCCTTGGCAACGCGGTGTCTCGACTCTCGATCGGCGCTGAAGCTCCGCGCGTACCTGCGTTCGGCATGCCGCGCTGAGCCGCATCCGCTGCGTATGGTGCTGTGGAGGCGACCCTGAGGTCAGGGTGCCCCGCCAGGAGTCCATAACACTGTTGTTTTACAGTGTTATCATCGTTTCCATGAGCAGTTGGACATTGGCCGAGTTGGTCGAGATCGCCACCAGGGCGCTGGCGGCTGATGACGTGCGGGTCGTCAGCGGCCGGGTGGCGGAGGTGCCGAACGAGCGGCTGGTGCGGTGGTACTCGACGATCGGGCTGGTGGACCGGCCCACGATCGGACGAGGTCGCGCGGCCCGCTACGGTGAGCGGCAGTTGGCGCAGCTTGTCGCGGTGAAGCGGCTGCAGGCGCAGGGGCTGCCGCTGGTCGAGATCCAGCAGCGCCTGCTGGAGGCGACCGACGCCGAGCTTCGCCTGCTCGCCGGGCTCCCGGACGACGTGACGGTCCGGACGCCCGCAGCAGCCGGTGCGCCCGGGCCGAGCGGCCCCGTCCACAGGCTCAGCGATCAGGCACCGGTGTCGGTGGACAGTCTTTCTGACGGGCAGGTTCCCGGCGTCCGGTCGGTCCGCGAGGCGACGAACGGCGTGGTCGGCCAGACCGAGAGCAGATTCTGGGAGCGCCGTCCTGCCCGGCCGTCCACCAGTCCGGCGCCCGTGTTCGGATTGACCGTCTCGGGGCTCACTCTGCTGCTGCCGGCTCAACCCAGCCCGGCGGATGTGGACGCGATCGCTGCCGCAACCGTTCCTCTCATCGAGTTGCTGGCCTCCCGGGGCCTCCTCGACCCACCGAAAGGAAGCCAGCCATGAGCGATCAGCCGCAGCTCATCGAAGAGGTCGCCCCAGCAGACCCAGAGGCGGGTCTGGGAGCGCTTGCCACCGAGCGGGGCAACCTGCCGCTGAGGGCTATCGACGCCCAGGTCTCGATCACCGGCCTGGTGAGCCGGACGGTGCTCACCCAGGTGTTCGGCAACCCGCACCTCGTCCCGCTGGAGGCGACCTACATCTTCCCGCTGCCCGACCGGGGGGCGGTGACCGCCATGACGCTGACCGCCGACGGACGTACCATGGTCGCCGAGCTCGATGAACGCGGCCGGGCGCGCCAGGAGTACGACGAGGCGGTCGCCGCCGGGAAGCGTGCCGCGATCGCCGAGCAGGAACGGCCCGACGTGTTCACCCTGCGGGTAGGCAACATCGCGCCGGGTGAGGAGGTGAGCGTCGCCCTCACCCTGGTCGGTCCGCTGGCCTGGGAGGACGGCGAGGCCACCTACCGCCTACCCCTGGTGGTCGCACCGCGCTACATCCCGGGCACGCCCATCGGCACCGACTCCGGCGACGGCTACGCACCGGACACCGACGCCGTACCGGACGCGTCCCGCATCACACCGCCTGTGCTGCTGCCCGGTTTCCCGAACCCGGTGAGCCTGAGCATCGGGGTCGATCTCGACTCCGCGGGGCTGCCGTCCCCGTCCGTCCGCTCGACCCTGCACGCGGTCCGCACCGAGGGTCGTCACCTTCAGATCGAGCCGGGGGAGCGCGTGGACCGCGACTTCATCCTGCGGCTGAGCCATCGCACGGACGGTGCGGCGCATGCGCTCACGCTCGCGCCGGATGCCGGGGGCGTCGGCGGCAGCTTCCGGCTCACCGTGCTTCCGCCTGAACCGGACGCCCCTCGCCGCCCGCGCGATGTCGTGCTGGTACTGGATCGCTCGGGCAGCATGGGCGGCTGGAAGATGGTCGCCGCCCGCCGGGCCGCCGCCCGGCTCATCGACACCCTGACCTCGTCCGACCGGTTCGCCGTGCTTGCCTTCGATCACCGGGTCGAACGACCCGAACGCCTCGGAGCGCAGTTGGCCGGGGGCACCGACCGCAACCGGTTCGCCGCCATCGAGTTCCTCGCCCGGCTGGACTCGGCCGGCGGAACCGAGATTCTGCAGCCGCTGCGGGAGGCACTCGAAATGCTCGGTGACACCGAGCGGGACCGGTCTGTGGTGCTCGTCACCGACGGCCAGGTCGGCAATGAGGACGAGATCCTGGCGGCCGTTTCCGTGGGCCTCGGCGGTGCCCGGATCCACACC
Organism: uncultured Propionibacteriaceae bacterium; assembly: GCA_964435735.1. GTDB lineage: Bacteria > Actinomycetota > Actinomycetes > Propionibacteriales > Propionibacteriaceae > Propionicimonas. Next base: position 4,237 of record CAYSZZ010000026.1, on the reverse strand, counting down.
GTCGGGGTGGATCGGGCCGTGAACGCCGGTTTCCTGGGCCGGCTCGCCGCAGTCGGTGGGGGACGTTGCGAGCTGGTCGAGAGCGAGGACCGCCTGGACGAGGCGATGGACCAGATCCATCGCCGGGTCGCTGGCCCCATCGTGTCTGGGCTGAGCCTGGCGGCGTCCGGGATCTCGCTGGTTGCTGACAGTCTCGCCCCCGCTCCGAGGCGTCATCCCGGGTCGGACGGGGAATCTCATGGCCGGCCGATGCGCATCCCCGACCTCTACCCGGGTGTCCCACTGGTGGTCGCCGGACGCTACACCGGCACCGCCGGCCAGCCCACGATCACCCTGGCCGGACGCACCCGCGCCGGCGATCCGTGGGCCGCCGCCGTCCCCGGCACGATCGTCCAGGACGCCGCGCTCACTGCGGTGTGGGCGAGGGCCCACGTCCGCGATCTCGAGGACCAGTGGGCGAGCCTGTCGGTCCAGGATGGGCGTGCCGAGGCTGTGAAGAACCGGATCATCGACGCCTCGCTGCGCTTCGGTGTGCTGAGCCGGTTCACCGCCTGGGTGGCCGTGGACGAGCGGGTGGTCGCTGAGACCGGTGAGAAGCACCGCGTCCTGCAGCCGGTGGAGCTGCCCGCGGGCTGGCGGGCGGATCACCCGATGCCGCTCCTCGCCGGTGCCCCGATGGCGGCCGCGCCGACGTCGATCTCACCCGCCCGAGCCCGGGGAGGTGGCTACCTCGCCGCCCCGCCGCCCCGGGCTGAGCGGCAGCTCTCATCCCGGAACTCCCAGCGCGAGGCCGAGCGAGTCGGGGCTGAGGAGTCCCGTCAGCTCCGGGAATTCGCTGAGCGGGAACTCTCCGGCCTCCGCGAGACCGCCGATCGTCCGGACTACGAGCGTCGGGAGTATCTGGCCGACCTCCGGACGCGACTGGTCGCGATCCTCGCCGGCCGGATCGGAGCGGACGTCGGTCCGCTCGGTGATCTGGCGGACGCACTCGCTGACGACAACGTCGCCAGGCTCGATGCCGAGGGGCTGGAGGCGCTATGGTCCCGAGCCGCCGCGCTCCTTCAGTCCGTCGCCCGCGGGAGGTGACACCGCTCGCTGATCCGCCGGCCCTTTCGTAGGGCCCAGCGGCGCGAACCGGGTCCGGGAGCGGATCAGCGCTCACCTGTGGCGGTGGCCTCCAGGGCCGCCCGCAGCGACTGGGCGTCGTGCGGGCCGCTGTGCCGTAGGCCGTTGACGTAGAAGGTCGGCGTCGTCCTCGCCCCGCTGGCCTCGGCGCTGGCCACGTCCTCGCGGACCCGGCGGGCGACCGCGGGGCTGTCGAGGTCGCGCACGAACTGTTCGACGTCGAGGTCGAGTTCATGGGCGTATCCGACCAGATCCTCATACTCCAGCTGGTCCTGCCGGGCGAAGAGCAGGTCGTGGATGTCCCAGAAGCGGCCCTGCAGGGCGGCCGCCTCGGCGGCCCGGGAGGCCAGCTCGGCGTGCGGGTGCACGTCCGGCAGCGGCAGGTGGCGGACGACATAGCGGATCCGGTCGCCGAACTCGTTGCACAACTCCTTGGTGACCCCGGTGGAACGGGAGCAGAAGGGGCACTCGAAGTCGAGGTACTCCACCAGCGTGAACGGGGCATCGTGCCTGCCGTGGATGTGGTCCCGATCGGCGTCCACCGGCATCGCCAGTTGTCGCGGCAGGTCGGCGTCCCGTTGGCCGAGCCGGGCGGCGATGGCGAAGGTGGCCCAGCCGACCAGCGTCGCCAGCACAGCGGCCAGCAGGACGCCGATGGTCGCCCGTCCGCGCAGTACCGGGTCGTCGAAGGCGAGGCTTGCGATCAGCAGGGCCACCGTGAAGCCGATACCGGACAGGGCCGCGCCGCCCAGGACGTGACCACTGCGCACCCCTTGGGGCAGGCTGCCCGCACCCAGCCGGACGGCGAGTAGTGCCGAGGCTCCGATGCCGACGAACTTGCCGACCACCAGGCCGACCACCACTCCCCAGGTGAGTGCTGAGCCGAGGGCGTCGGCGAGTACACCGCCGCGGAGGTCGATTCCGGCGTTGGCGAACGCGAAGACCGGCACGATCAGGTAACTGGTCCAGGGGTGCAGGCTGGTCTGCAGACGCTCGTTGACCGAGATGGCACGGGCGAGGCCGCGACGGGCGACGTCCCCCACCTCGGCCATCGGCGACTGACGGAACGCCCGTACCAGCCTGGCTACGCCCTCGACGTCGGAGCGCCTGGGTTCACGGGCGGCGACCAGCAGCCCGGCCGCCATCCCGGCGATTGACGGGTGCAGGCCCGACGAGAGGGTGGCCAGCCAGATTCCGCCCAGAAGCAGGAAGTAGGGCGCCGCCCGCCAGGTGCCGCTGCGGCTGAGCAGCGCGATCGCAACCAGGCCGGCCAACGCCAGGGAGAGCGGTCCGAGCGCGACGTGGTCGGAGTACGCCACCCCGATCACCGTCACCGCGACGAAGTCGTCGATCACCGTGAGCGTGAGCAGGAAGACCCGCAGCTGGGTGGAGAACCGTGGCCCCACGATGGCCAGCGCGCCCAGCATGAAGGCGGTGTCCGTCCCGATCACGACCCCCCAGCCCGCCGCTTCGGGCCCGGAGGGATTGAACAGCAGATACAGCGCCGCGGGCACGACCATGCCGCCCAGCCCGGCGATCGCCGGCACTACGGCGCGGCTGCGGTCGGTCAGCTCTCCGACCGAGAGCTCGCGGCGCACCTCCAGTCCGATCACGAAGAAGAACAACACCATCAGTCCGTCGTTGATGGCGTGCTGCAGGCTCATGGCGAGCATCGCGCCGCCGATCGACACCGACAACTCGGTGTGGAGCAGCTCGAAGTAGACCGTGGAGAGTGGGGTGTTGGCCCACACCAGCGCGACCAGGGTTGCCGCCAGCAGAATGCCCGCGCCGCCCGACTCGGTGTGCAGGTAGCGGCGCAACGGCGCGGAGAGCTGGCCGAGCAGGTCTTTGCGGCGGGCAGGCGTGCTGAATTGCCCGCCGCGGGTCAGGAACTGCAGCATGGACGCTCCTTTCGTGGCGGAGCGGAGGAGGTGCGGCAACGGTCCGCCACCCGCTCGAAGAATAGGTCGGCGTGACGAGCGCGAGCCGGCCAGTCCACGAGCGGGACGGCAGGGTCGGCGTGAGCGAGCTCATGCCACAGCGCGAAACCCGCCATGATCTTCTTCTCCCCTGGGTGCCGTCCTGTCCAGTTTGAGCGTCGGGGGCCAGCAGTGGTTCGCTCAGGCGAGTTCCTGTCGCAGCACCGGCAGCACTTCGGTGCCGACGAGGTCGATGACCTCGTGGATCTTGACCTCGGGGATGCCGCCGTAGTCGAAGCCGAACAACACCCGGCGCAGGGGGCCAAAGTGACTTGGGAAGGTCAGCACCTTCTCGATGACTTGGGCCGGGCTGCCGACCGTGAGGCCGGTCTGTGCGACTTCCTCCTCAAGCGAGCGACCCGACCGGGCGTGGATCGGGTGCGCGTTGAAGTACGGGCGATACTCGTTGAGCGCGTCCTGGGAGTTGGGGCGCACCCAGACCCCGCCTCCGGCGCCGACGATGCCGTCCTCGGGGCGGCCGTGACCATGGGCCGCGAATCGTTCGCGGTAGAGGGCGACGGAGCGGGCGTAGTGCTCCATCGGCGCGAAGTTGTTGTTGACGAAGAAGCCATCGCCGTACCTGGCCGCATGCTCGGCGATCTCGGGACTGCTGATGGAACCATGCCACACGAACGGCGGGACGCCGTCCAGGGGCCGCGGGACCGAGGTGAACTGCCTCAGCGGGGTGCGGTGGCGGCCCGACCAGTCGAGGTTCTCCTCGCGCCACAGCCGGCGCAGCAACTCGTAGTGCTCGAATGTGAGGCCGAGGCTGTCCTCGTAGTTGTATCCGAACCACGGGTACACCATCGGTGTGTTGCCGCGACCGAGCATCAGGTCGACGCGGCCGTCGGCGAGGTGCTGCAGCGTGGCGAAGTCCTCGGCGATCTTCACCGGATCGTTGGTGGTGATGAGGGTCGTCCCTGTCGACAGGGTGATCCGGGTCGTCCGCGCCGCGATGTAGGCCAGCAGTGTGGAGCCCGCGCTGGAGATGTACGGCGGGTTGTGATGCTCGCCCATCGCGAACACGTCGAAGCCGGCCTCCTCGGCGTGTACGGCGATGCGGGTGAGCGCATGGATCCGCTCGTGCTCGGAGACGAGCTCACCGCTTACCGGGTCCCGGGTGACGTCCCCGA
>CAYSZZ010000025.1:0-60444 GCA_964435735.1 uncultured Propionibacteriaceae bacterium | reverse complement strand
CCGTAATGTATCGCGTAACGATATACATTACAAGAATGACCTCGCTCACATCGGCATGATCGGAAGATTGCGTTGGGGAGCGAGACGGCAGAGCAACTCTCGGTGCCCGGGTGTGCTGGCCGGGGACTAGAGGATCAGGCTTGGCATTGATGGCCTATGGCAACGTCGCGACTGTTCGGCGAGAAGCCACCGGCCGTGATGCCGGAGGGTCACATCAAGTTGTCTTGGATGCGGTGGTAGCCAGATCAGCGGGTCGTGATTCACCATCGCGCACCACTCAAGCGTCTACAGACGGACGCCCAAATCACCATCACGCATCGCGGTGAGTTGCCGCTTGGCAAGGGGAGGTGGAGGAAATGGTTCCGGGCCCAGTGTCGTCTGCTGGGCCCGGATGCTGGGTACCTGCGTAGCACGTTTTCAAACCTTTCCCCGAGAGCAAAGACCCTTGTCACGCGCTGGTACAAGGGAGTCTACCGCGAATCCAGGCGCCCTGCAGACCGCTCGACAAGGGACCTTCGCGGGCCCGTGGTCCGCGAAGTCGAGACGGCTCAAACTCTTCTCACTGCCTCCGAGGTCGACCGCATGGTCGCTGACTATCAGGCCGGTGTCGGAGTGTTGGAACTTGCCGATCGGTACGGCATCCACCGGGCGACAGTGGCCGCTCACCTTCGCCGCCGAAACACGGGTCGCCGTGCGACCGGACTGGATGTCGGTGAGCGGGCGGAGGCGGTTCGGCTGTATCGGGCGGGTCCGTCGCTTCGAGCGACCAGTCGGCAGCTTGGCATCGATCGCAAGACGATTCGGGCGGTGATGATCTCTGCTGGTGTAGCGATTCGGTTAGGGCGTGGTGCCAGCGCACGCGCTCCGGGCACCCTAACTCCGGCTGTTGCGAACGGCCCAGATTGATGCCGGTGAGCTTCTGCATCCTCGGCGGCACGCTCATCCAGCCGTCACGAGTGTGATTGGTCGGGCGCACTGCTCACGAGTTAGCCACCTCGTTGCTCCCCTGCGCCCGGGAAAGGCGCACGGTAGTCGCCAAGGAGGCCGGTCTGGTCAGACCAACGTTCACGACCTCGCTCTGCACCCGCTGCACGAACCCGCGGACTCCAACTCGGTCAGCCCGCGTCGGCTATTGAACACTCCTCACTGCGCCTGTGGAACGCCCATAGCGTTCATCGTCTCCTGAGGAACCAGATCATCGCCATGTCTCATTGCACGGAACGTGCAGATGCAGCTGCGTAGCTACTAGTCAGCGCCATAGCGGGGCATAGTTGCATGCGAAGGCACGACACATGGCGACTAACCTGAACAACAGGATGCAGTGGTCGCTAGCGGCTTGCCGCGGGAATGGTGAGGCGAGTTCGATAGCGGGCAGGGCTGCTGCCAGCGGGAACAGCAATGTTTTCGAACGGAGGAGCGATCAAGCTTGACTTGGACGCGACAGTGTGCTCTCCTGAATGTAGGTGCTGAACTCCTGTCAGCCCGCACGGAAAGGATGTCATCATCATGACGACTACTAGCGAGGCCAAACCACACGAGGACCCCGTCCGCCAAGCCGCAGCGGTAGCTCTGGCGGATGTCGACGCAATCGGCGTCTCGACGGATGACCGGAAGGTCGTGCTCAAGGCGCTCCTGAAGGCAAGGCTAGCCGCCTTTCTCCCCACTGCGCTGGGGTCGACCGGCGCGTCGCACGTCGGGACGGGTGGAGGCGGTGGGGCGCAACATACCCGGGTCGAGGACGGCGACGTGATGGGCAAGATCGCTGCGACGCTGAAGATCGACCGCGACACTCTTGAGTTGGTCTACGCGCTCCAGGACGGCGAGCCGCACGTCGTGGTCTCGTCCAAGAAGATCTCCAACAACAAGGCCGTCGGCACCAGGCAGTTGGGTCAGCTCGTCGCGGCTGCCCGCCAAATCGCGGGCTTGGAGGAGTGGACCCCTGCCACGACGATCCGGAAGGTTGTCACGGACTACGGACGCCAGGACAGCAGCAACTTCGCGGCCACGATCCAGCAGATGGACAACGTCGCGGTGGTCCGCGGCAAGGGCCAGCAGCGCGAGATCAAGATCACCAAGCCGGGAATCGAAAACACGGCTGAACTGGTCAAGGCCCTGACGGGTGCCGACTCTTGAGTGCGCCTGCTAGCCGGGGAGCCTCGGGCGAGAGTATTCGGCTCCGCCTCCAAGGGCTCCCCGGTCCGCTCCAGGTGCTCGCCGTCGGCGCCCTCGCTTCGCTGCGGTCGCCGGGCGGAGTCTTCACGACCAAGGAGGTCGGCGACCTGCTCAGCGACCTGCGGCTGCCGCCGAATGCTAACGTCAGCGCGGCGCTAGGCCGTCTGCGGACACAGAACTTCCTCATGAAGCCAGCCAAGAACTCGTGGGCTCTGACACCGCTCGGCGAGCAGAGATTGCGGGAGGAGGCATCCCACGTGCCGACTGAAGCCCTCGTGATCGATCTCGGACACACTCCAGGATCCGAGTTCGGCGAGCGGCATCACAGCCTGATTCCACCGTTCCTCGGCCCGATGGGCGCGGCGCCTGGGCTGTCCCGGATCCTGAGCGACGCGCCATTCGAGCAGAACGTCATGCTGATCACCCGGTTCCCGAAGGGGCCAGAGGACCACTTCGCCCAGTTGATCGACAAGCTGCGCGATGCCGTGGCCGCCCACGGCCTCCTACTCCAAGTAGCGAGTGACGGGATGGCCGAGGACACGCTGTGGGCGAACGTCGTCACTTACATGTGGGCCAGCAAGTACGCCATTGTCTTGATGGACAGCGCGGACGGCGTCCTCAACTCGAACGTGCTGATCGAGATCGGCGGCATGCTGATGACGGGCCGTAGGTGTGCCATCCTTCGGGACAAGAGCGTTCCCACGATGCCGTCAGACCTCGTCGGCCACATCTATAAGGCGACCGATCTGTCTGACCACGACGCCAGCGTGGCCGAGATCCACAAGTGGATCCGGGACGACCTCGGGCTCTCGGAGTGCGATGCCTGCCCTACCAAGTGACCCTCCAGAGAACCCTCTAGCGTCCCGTGGGCCACGCCACAACCGCCATGGAAGAGGCCAGGCCAGCACCCACTGCCTCGGTGAGCACACCGATGGGCAGGCGAGAGGCGACCTTGACGTCGAGCCCTTCTCCTCCTGAGGGTGACAGGGGCCATGAACTGAGCGTCCAGAACGTCTTGCTCAGCCCCGTCCTGCATGATCAGCTGCCATCGATGATGGGTGATGACCGGTTTGCCATTCTTGGCCGGCGGTGGCGAGCTGGCCCCGCGGCAACCCGTGCGACGCCATCGGCGAGGCGCGCAACCGTGGCCGCTCTTTCGGCCTAGTCCCACAGCCTTCGGGCTCTTCTCACGAGCAACGCTCGGAATCACTCCGCGTCGGAGTCAGGACCGTCCGACTGTGGGAGAAGAGCCATGACGATCATCGAGCGCAGCGATGCTGCGATCGACAGCCTGGTCGCGCCGACGCCGCTGGGCGGTGCACTGGCGGTGTCGTATCTGCGGGTGTCGACCAAAGAACAGGCCGAGAAGGGTGGCACCGAGGAGGGCTACTCGATCCCGGCGCAACGAGAAGCCAACCAGCGCAAAGCTGAGCAGTTGGGTGCGGTGGTTGTTGAGGAGTTCGTGGATGCGGGCGAGTCGGCGCGGAAGGCTGATCGTCCGGACTTGATGCGGATGATCCGCTACGTCGCGCAGCATCAGGTGAACTACTGCATCGTTCACAAGGTTGACCGGCTGGCCCGCAACCGTGCCGACGACGTGACGATCCACCTGGCGTTGAAGGACGCCGGGGTCACCCTGGTGTCCTCGACAGAGAACATCGACGAAACCCCGTCGGGCATGCTGCTGCACGGCATCATGTCCTCGATCGCGGAGTTCTACTCCCGCAACCTCGCGACCGAAGTCATCAAGGGCCTATCCCAGAAAGCCGCGCGAGGCGGGACAGTCGGCCGGGCGCCGATCGGCTACCGCAACATCGGAATGCGCGACGAAATGGGTCGCGAGATCCGCACCGTCGAGATCGACCCCGAACGCGGCGAACTGGTGCGGTGGGCGTTCACCGTGTCGCCTCGGGAGACTGGACCACCGCGCAGTTGCACCGCGAACTCATCGCCCGCGGTCTGACGGTGCCGGCCACACCGAAGCAGCCGGAGCGTCCGCTCGGGAAGTCCTCGGTGCACCGAATGCTGACCAACCCCTACTACCGAGGACTGGTGCAGTTCCAGGGCGTCACCTACCGAGGCGTCCATGAGCCGCTCGTTCCACCCGAGGTCTGGTACCAGGTGCAGACCATCCTCGACACCCACCGTTCGGCGGCCGACGCCACCCAGATCCACGACCACTACCTGAAAGGGACGGTCTTCTGCGGCCAGTGCGGCTCCCGACTCCTGGTCACCCACGCCCGCAGCTCCAAGGGCAGCATCTACCCCTACTTCATGTGCGCCGGACGCCACAGCGGTCGGACCGACTGCACCCGACAGGCCATGCTCATCAGCCAGGTCGAGGAACTCATCGAGCGCTACTACCGCACCATCCAGGTCAGCGCCGAGACCAGGTACAACGTGGCCGGGATGCTGCACTCCGGGTTCGACAAGCTCATGACGGCCGAGACCAACGAGTTGGAGAACCTCGCCACCCAACGTGTGAAGCTGGAAGGCGAGCAACTCAAGCTGCTGCAAGCCCACTATGCCGGAGCCGTCCCGCTCGACCTACTCAAGAGGGAACACGACCGAATCAGCGCTGCTCTGGAACTGATCGAGATTCGGATCGAGGCTCACCACGGCGGGTACGTCGACGCCCGATCGAACCTCGACGACGCCCTGGCCTTGCTGGAACATGCCGACGAGATCTATGCCCGCGCCGACGACGCGAACCGGCGGCTGTGCAATCAAGCCTTCTTCCGAGCCATCTACATCGACGAGGACAACGACATCCGCGCCGGCTACGCAACACCCTTCGACGCGCTCTGCGACCCGGAACTCCAGGCCGACGCCCTCACCTGGGCCGCCAGCGCAAAGCAAGAGGCCGGATCCCAGTCATCGTCCGAAGGTGGTCCATCGGTCGAAAGTTTGAACCCGGCCCGTTTGGGGTGAGTAACGGGACTCGAACCCGCGACATCCTGGACCACAACCAGGTGCTCTACCAGCTGAGCTATACCCACCATCGCCGTCGTGGCCGACGGCTAGGAAAGCTTAGCCGGTCGCGCCGGTCGCGGGAAATCGGACGGAGACGCGCCCGGCTCCCGCGAGGGTGCCCGAGGTGGGCCCGGCGATGTGGTGAGGCGTGCTCGATCAGGACTCGAGGGCGGCCTCGGCCGAGTTCAGCGCGTTCACCACAGCGGCCTGGTGGCGGGCGGCGATCGTCTTCAGCTCCAGGGAGGTTCGTCCCGGTGGTGAGACGAAGATCGCGTCGCGGTAGTAGCGCAGCTCCTCGATCGACTCGGCGATGTCGGCCAGTGCCCGGTGATTGCCGGTCTTGGCCGGGGTGTTGTAGTACGCACGGGGGAACCAGCGCCGGGCGAGCTCCTTGATGCTGGAGACGTCGACGCTGCGATAGTGCAGGTGGCTCTCCAGCTCCGGCAGGTCGCGGGCGAGGAAGCTGCGGTCGGTGCCGACGGTATTGCCGGCCAGCGGAGCGCGGCGTGGCTCGGGGGCGAACTCCCGGACGTAGCTGAGCACGCGCTCCTCGGCCTCGGGCAGGGTCACCCCGGTCTCCAGCAGCGGTAGCAGCCCGGACTTCCGGTGCATCTCGCGAACGAAGTCGCCCATCTGCGCGAGCGACTCGTCGCTGGGACGGATCACCACATCCACACCGGGGCCGAGGACGTTCAGGTCGGCATCGGTGACCAGTGCGGCGACCTCGATCAGAGCATCCGCAGTGAGGTCGAGCCCGGTCATCTCGCAGTCGATCCATACCAGCAGGTCAGTCACGACCCCCACTGTATTGCCCTTTGTTGTGGCCGGGTGCAACCTTCGATGATCGCCCGGCCCGCTGACTGAGATCCCGCACGTGCCGTCTGACAGGCGACTTCGGTGACAGACCGGGCGCACGCACGGCATTCGGCCGCGAGGGCAGCCGGCCGGTCGACGGCCCGTTCGGCCCGGACGTGGCCGGGCGGCAGCGCCGACACTAGGGTGGAGGCAGCCGCTGACGGGGGTGGCTGAGGAGGGTGTGATGTCCGGTCCGGCTGATCTCGAGGGGCTCCTGCCCGATGCCGATGTGAACCTGCGGGAGTACATCGATCAGCTGGTGGCCGATGGCTATACCGTCGGCGAGGCACAGGGTGCGGATCCGCAGCTGATCGATCCGGGCGGACGCGCGGTGGAGACTTGGCGCGAGGACTACCCCTACGACGAGCTGCTCGATCGGGACACCTATGAGCACGAGAAATACCTGCTGCAGGTCGAGCTGCTGAAGCTCCAGTACTGGGGCCAGGACACCGGCGTACGGCACATCATCGTCTTCGAGGGACGCGACGCGGCCGGCAAGGGTGGCACCATCAAGCGGTTCACCGAACACCTCAACCCGCGCGCCGCGCGGGTGGTCGCGCTGGCCACGCCGACCAGCCGCGAGCAGGGGCAGTGGTACTTCCAGCGCTACATCCAGCACTTTCCGACCGAGGGTGAGATCGTGTTGTTCGACCGCTCCTGGTACAACCGTGCCGGCGTCGAGCGGGTGATGGGCTTCTGCACCAATGACGAGTACGAGGTGTTCATGAAACAGGTGCCCGAGTTCGAACGGATGATCATCGACGCGGGCATCCACCTCACCAAGTTCTGGTTCTCGGTGACCCAGCGCGAGCAGCGCACTCGGTTCGCGATCCGGCAGATCGACCCGGTCCGGCGGTGGAAGCTCTCACCGATGGATCTGGAGTCGCTGGGACGCTGGGAGGACTACAGCGCGGCCAAGGAGGCGATGTTCGCCCGGACCGATACCGACCACGCACCCTGGACCAACGTGCGCAGCAATGACAAGAAGCGGGCGCGGCTCAACGCCATGCGCTTCTTCCTCAGCCAGTTCGAGTACGAAGGCAAGGATCACGCGGTGGTCGACCAGGTCGATCCGCTGATCGTGCAGCGGGCCCGGGACACCGTCGGCGACTGACTCCGGACGCCTGCCGGTCAAGCTGGTCACCGGCCCGGTCGCCCGCCTGCCCGACTGGGGACGGAGCGCCCGCACCCGGTACCATCGGCACGCGGCCCCCGTAGCTCAGCGGATAGAGCAGCAGCCTTCTAATCTGACGGTCCCAGGTTCGAGTCCTGGCGGGGGCGCCGGCCGGGCGCCGGCGGGAACACAGTAGGTCTAGATTGCGCGGAGTCCGGCCGACGTCGTCACACTTCCTCGATGAAGATGGCCGGCTCGAGTTCAACCGGCCAGGGCGTGAAGAACTTCTCCACGATGGTGATCGTGCTGCGGGTGGGGGAGCCGTAGCGGCCGTCCTGGCAGATGGCGACCTCCAGTTCGAAGGTGCCCAGGCCCTGGAAACGGACGCGGCGGCTGGCGGTGCCGTCCGCGGCCAGGGGGATGGTGGCTTCCTGGCCGGTGCTCGCTCTCAGGCAGGCCTGTTGCTGGCCGGGAGCGACGATGGTGATCACGATGCCGTCGACCTCGGCGTCCACGTCGTACAACGTGGCCTCTTCGGGCAACCCGTCCACTCGTGGTGCACTGGTGGAGAAGTCCAGCACCGTTGCCGGCGAGCTGGCCTGGGCGACCACCTGCCACACGATCGCCCGGTAGGAGTTGGCGGTTAGGCCCAGGCTGCTGAGGTCGAAGTTCCAGGCGCCATTGGCGTCGGCCGTCACGGCGTAGGTCACGGTGGTGTCGGCGGTCGTGGGGCCGGCCTGAATGATCTGGATCGCGACCGTGGCCAGCGGCGCGGCGGCGCCGCTCAGCAGGGGGGCGATGTAGCCCGCGGCGGTGCCGACGGCGGCCACCACGGGCGCACCCGGGGTCGTCGCGGATGTCGGCGTCCCTCCGCTCGTGGGCTCGGTCGGTGACCCCGGGCCGGAGGTGCCGGGCGACGGGGTCGCGGGCGATCCGGTCTCGGGCGATCCCGTCTCGCCGTCCGGGGTCGCCGGGGTGCTCGGCGTGGCGGATTCCGCTGGCCCGGGGGAGACCGGCTGTGCCGGTCCGGGCAGTGTGCCGGGGTCGATCGGCGTGGGCGTGGACCGGGTGGGCGCCGGGCTCGCCGGCTGCCACAGGTCGATGGCGTCCACTTCGATGACCGTGCCGGGCGTGCTGCTGGGGGTTGTGGTCGGTGTGGGTTGTGGCCGCGATGTGGGCTCGACGGTCTCTGGCCGGGACGGGCTGAAGGTCGGCTCCGGTGAGTTCGGCTGGGTCGGCAGCACGGCGGCGGCCGCCGGCAGATCTTCATCGGATTGCCAGATGACGCCGCCGGTGACGGGGACGACGACCACGGCGACGCCGACCGTCACCGCGGCGACCTTCAACGCGGTGGAGATCGGACCACCGATCGCCAGACCCCCGACCGCGGTGCCGACGACGCCGGTGGCGGCCGCTGCCACGCCGGCCGCACCGAGACCACCGCGGGCTTGCCAGCCTCCGTGAGCTCGGCCGCCGGCCCTCGCCTGGGCTCCAGCCACGACGGTGCCGGAGCGGACGGCCTGGTGTCGTTCGAGTGGGTGTCCTGCATTCCAACGGCTCCGGATTTCGAGACCGTTGATCGTCCGAATGTTCCGCAGTCGGTGGATCCGCTGGACCCCGACGAGGGTGCTCAGCCGGGTCATCCTTCGGTTCCGATCGAGGCTTCTTCGCTGGTGTTGGTGGGTGCCGATCCTGACGGCACCGTCACCGTCGACGGCGGTGTGTACTCGATTGAGGACGGCAAGATCGTCTTCACTCCGGAGCTGAACTACTTCGGTACTCCGGATCCGGTGGAGTACCAGGTCGCCGACAGCAACGGCACCACCGCGACCGGTTCGTACCAGCCCAAGGTGATCGCGGATACCCCTGAGACTGATGACGGTGTGACCAGCGGTCCGCAGGGTGTCCTGCAAACCTGGGCTCCTTCGCCGACTGCCGGTCAGGACTTCCCGATCGCGGACGACAGCCTGACGCTGCTGGATGACGAGGGCGACCCGGTCTCCGAGATCGTCGTCGACGGGGTAGGGACGTACAAGGTGGTGGGTGACGAGATTCACTTCCAGCCGGTGCCGACCTTCGTCGGAGACGCTCCCACGGTGGATTACCGGGTTTCGGACGTGGCCGGCCAGCACGCCAAGGGCACCTACACCCCGTCGGTGACCGCGGTGGAGCCGGTCGCGAACGACGATACGACCACGGGTCGTCCGAATCAGGTTCAGTCGGTGGATCCGTTGGTGAATGACGAGCCGGGTGATCCGGACGTTCCGCTGGATCCGTCGTCGCTGGAGTTGCTCGATCCCGTGACTGGTGACCCGGTCTTCGAGGTGGAGGTTCCAGAGGGTGTCTACTCCCTCGAGGAAGGCAAGATCGTCTTCACCCCGAAGGAGAACTACTTCGGACCGGTGACGCCGGTGGAGTACCAGGTGGCCGACGTCAACGGCACCACCGCCAAGGCCGAGTACCAGCCGGTCATCGAGGTGGAGCCGCCGACCACGGACAATGGCGAGACGACGGGGCCGCAGGGCTTGCCGCAGTCGTGGACGCCGTCGCCGGTTGCCGGCCAGGACTTCCCGATCGCGGACGACAGCCTGACGCTGCTGGATGACGAGGGCGACCCGGTCGACGAGATCGTCGTGGCCGGTGTCGGAACGTACAAGGTGGTGGGTGACACGATCGTGTTCACCCCGGTGCCGACCTTCGTGGGCAGGGCTCCGACGGTGGATTACCGGGTTTCGGATGAGGGTGGCCAGCACGCCGCGGGCACCTACACCCCGTCGGTGACCACGGTGAAGCCGATCGCGAATGACGACAGCTCCAGCGGCTGGTGGAACACTTCGCAGTCGGTCGATCCGTTGGTGAACGACGAGGCGGGCGATCCGGCGGTTCCGCTGGATCCGTCCTCGCTGACGCTGCTGGACGACGACGGTGAGCCGGCCGCCTCGGTGACCGTCCCCGAGGGCGTGTACACCATCGATCGCACCAATCCGGCGCAGCCGCGGATCGTCTTCACACCGAACCGCGACTTCACCGGCACGCCGACCCCCGTCGACTACCGGATCTCCGATGTCAACGGGACTCCCGCCGAGGCCACCTACCGCCCGTCGGTGCGTGGACCGGAGGACAGCCAGGATCTGGAGCAGACCAAGGTCTGTGGCAGCACCGTGACCTTCGACACCGTCAGCGAGGTGCCGGGCCTGGAGGCGGGCTCGGTGCGGCTGCGGGACGCCGAGGGCAACCCGGTGCTGGAGTTGGTCGTGGATGGCGAAGGCACTTGGAAGGTCGATCCGGCCACCGGCAAGGTGACCTTCACTCCGGAAGGCTGCCTGGATGAGGATCCGGCCCCGGTGAACTGGGAAGGCACCTTGGCCGACGGCACGCCCATCGTTGGGACGCTGAGCGTGCTCTACACCGAGCCGGAGGACGCTGTGTCCGACGACGACGATGAAGAGCTGCCGACCACCGGTGCCAATCCGCTGCTGCCGGCCGGTGTCGCCGGTCTGCTGCTGACGGCCGGCCTGGTGCTGGTGGGGATTCGCCGCCGCGGCGGACTGATCTCCTGACAGCCGGCCTATCCGCGGCCGTGGCGGGTTCCTCGCCAGGGCCGAGGGTGAACCGGTAGCGAGCGGGGGTGGTGACGATGGTCACCACCCCCGCTTCGCGCGTCGCGGTGGGCCGGGTGCCGGTCGTCAGGCGGAGTTGATGCGGGCCGCGGTGGGGCACCTGAACGTGTGCGGGGCGGCGAGCCCGACCTCGTTGAGGTAGCGGACCACGATGACCAGAGCAGCCGGGAGCGACGTCTGGGTGTAGCTGACGCCCTGTTCCTCACAGTGGCTCTGGACCAGGGCGCTGGCCCGACGGAGGTGCGGCCGGGGCATGCTGGGAAACAGGTGGTGCTCGATCTGGTAGTTCAGGCCCCCCATGAGGGCGGTCATCCACCAGCCTCCACGCACGTTGCGGGAGGTGAGGACCTGCTTGTCCAGGAAGTCCAGCCGTGCGTCGGCGGGGACGATGGGCATCGCGATGTGATTGGGAGCGAAGCTGGAGCCCATGTACAGCCCGAAGACCGCGAGCTGGACGCCGAGGAAGGCCCAGGCCATGCCGAACGGGAGCAGCCAGAACAGCAGGCCGAGGTAGATCGCGGATCTTGCCGTGAGCAGGGTGAACTCGAGCGCCCGGCCGTCGATGCGGCGGCGGGAGAACAGGCCCAGGATGGACGCCCGGTGGAGTTCGAGGCCGAAGACCAGCAGCAGCGGGAAGAACAGCCAGCCCTGCCTGCGACTGAGCCAGGCCATCGCTCCGGTTCTGGCCGCGGCCTCCTCCTCGCGGTAGACCAGCGCGCCGGGCTGGATGTCGAGGTCCTTGCCGACGCGGTTGGGGTTGCCGTGGTGGCGGGTGTGCTTGTTCATCCACCAGGCGTAGCTGATGCCGACGAAGAAGGTGGCGAGGACGCGTCCCAGGCGGTCGTTGGCGGGGCCGGAGGCGAGGACCTGGCGGTGCGACGCCTCGTGGCCGAGGAAGGCGAACTGGGTGAAGATGACGCCGAGGGCGGCGGCGATCAGCAGTTGCAGCCAGGAATCCTGCAGCAGCACCAGGCCGGTCACAGCGCCGCCGAGCGCGGTGACCAGCCCGGCGAACAGGGCCAGGTAGAACCACCGTGTCCGGCTGTTGAGGCCGGATTCACGCACGTTCTGGGCAAGATGGGTGAACGACCTCGTGCGCTGGGTCAGCTGGGCGCGCACGGTTTCGCGACGCGACAGTGCGGGCGGCGATGCAAGTGTGTCGAGCTGCGGCATGGTGGACTCGCCTTCCACCGGGTTCTGTAACGAGAATCCGGATGGAGCGCCGTCAGACCAGGTGTCGCCAGTGTACCCCGGGGCTTCGATGAGCCGGCGAGTGGCCAGGACGGGCCTGCTCTTGCCCGTGATGGATGCCCTCCGCCATGCCGTCGTGGTGATGACCCGCACCACCCAGGAGTTGCTTCAGCGGCGACTCGATCGCTCCTCAGCTGCTTCTCACCGACCACAGTGCCGCTGCTGGAAACAGGCCCAGCCGCGGACGGCTACGTACCCAACGTCGTCTACGGCTGCGGCGCCATCATCCACGACGAGATCGTGTGGATTCCGCACGGCGTCGCCGACGACCGCATCCGCGTCGCGTCGGTCTCCGTGGCCTCCGTGCTCGCCGCGATGCACCGGCCCTGACCGGGGTCTCGGCCGCTGTGAGGGGGTTGCCGGGTCGTCCTGCCCAGCGGGGATTAGGCGCAAGCGCCCGCAGGTGAGTCAATGGACCATGGATGATCTCTACACCAAGGGCGGCCGCCTTCTTCAGCGGGTGGGCAACCACCTCTACTCGCGTTCGGGGCGGTACCTCGGTCAGGTCGAGAACCGGAAGGTGTTCGATCCGAACGGACGCTACTGCGGCACCGTCGTGGGTGACCGGGTGGTGTACCGGACGATCGACAGTGCCGCCGTCGGTGTTGTCTCCCTCGCCGCGGCCCTGGCGCCCAGCACGGACGGCAATCAGAAGGGCTCGTCGATCTGGGGCATGGAGCCTCCGTTCGCAGACTGAGCGAGGCTTCCCTCACCCGGCACCCGATCCAACAGGTGATCGACCTTCCCTGCTGCCCACTGGAGCCTCGGCTGCTCGACCCCTGGCTCCGCGGTGCGGAATTGTGCCCACGGCTTCGCTCTTCCTGCGCGGTGCCGCGGCTGGCTAGGGTCGGCAGATCACGACCAGCGGGGGCGGGGTCGCCGTAGGCTGCCCGAGCCCGGCTGTCGGATCGGATGGGGGTCGGCCATGGTGACGTCACAGGGAGCTGCGGCTGGGCGGGAACCTGCGACCACCCCACCGCGCACGGCATCGTCCACCTGGCGCGGCCGGATCGAGAGCCACCAACGGATCTCCCACGACTCGATCGCCGGTCTCGGCTACGACTGGTCGAAGGTGGCCGACCCGGAGATCGCGCCGCGCTATCCGTTCAAGGTCTACCTGGCGCGCTCCACGGACGACGTGGTCGCCGCGATCAAGGAGACCAACACCCTGGGCCAGCGCCTCCACGTCCGCTCCAAGGGGCATTCGTCCAACGACCTCGTGCTGGCCGAGGGGGGCGCCGTCCTGCTCACCCAGCTGATGGACGGCATCGTCGACTTCGATCCGGCGGCCGGACGGATCACCGTCCAGGCCGGCGCCACCAACGCCGCCGCGGACGACTACCTGGCCGAGCGCGGCTACGGCCTGCCGGTGGTGGGCGACCACAAGGACATCACCGTGGGCGGTTTCGTGTCACTGGGCGGCATCAGCCCGTGCTCGCACCGGACCGGTCTGTTCATCGAGCACGTCATCGAACTGGAGTACGTCGACTGGCAGGGAGAGGTGCACCGCTGCGGCCCGCAGCTCAACCCGGCCCAGTACTGGGCGATCGCCGGCGGCCTGGGTCGTGCCGGCGTGATCACCGAGGCGACCCTGGAGGTGATCGCCATCGACAAGTACCGCACCATCCTGGTCAACGAGTCGGCGCGCTTCGCGACCTTCGATGCCTACCTGCGTGGCACCCGCAGCCTGCTGGCCGGGGTGGGCGACGACGTCTACGCCGCCCGCGGGATGTGGCTCGACCTGGGCAAGCGCGCCATGGGCCAGTTCTCCTCGTATCGCCATACCGGGCAGGAGCCGCTGAAGAAGGCGGCCGACACCGTCGCCTACGGCGGACTTCACGGCATCGGGCTGCTCGCCGGCACCGTTCCGCCGAGCGTCGACAAGGTGCTCAAGCTGGCCGGCATGGCGGGCACCCTCTACAGCCCGAGGTTCGCCACCATGAAGAACGTCGAGTTCTTCACCGACAAGCTGATCGACACCACGGTGGGCGATCCGACGCGCATGCTCATCGCGCTGGTTCCGCTGTCGGCCTACGAGTCGCTGGTGGGACGGCTCTGGGAACTGGTGACCGGCTTCCGGCACCGGCACGGCTGCTTCACCTTCCTCTCCTGTTACGTGAAGGGAATCACCAGCCCCTACCTGGGCGAGGAGCGGCATGCTGAAGTCACCTACCTGCTGGGGATCCGGCCCGGGGCCTTCCCCGAGTCGCTGCTGACCAGCCTGGTCGAGCAGTTCGACGAACTCGTCATCGAGCACGGCGCCCTGCGCTACATGCACACCCGGACGATCCCGGATCCGGAGCGCCGCGCGCTGATCGATCCCAACCTGCGACACGCAGCCCGCATCGCCGAGAGTTAGGAACCACCATGGTCTACCGGCGCGAGATTCCGCTCTACACCCTCGAGGGCGTCACCGACGCCACCCACAGCCACCATCAGTTCTCGACCGCGGACGGCCTCGGCCTGACCTTGGAGCGGTTCCAGCGCGGCTACGACGACACCGCCGACTCGGTGATGATCGTGCACGGACTGACCACCTCCACCGACATGTTCGTCATGCCCGAGCACGAGAACCTGGTCTCCTACCTGCTCGGCCAGGGGTTCGGCGATGTCTGGACGCTCGACATGCGGATGAGCAACCGGCATTCCTACAACCTGTTCCCGCACCGCTACACGATGGACGATGTCGCGCTCTACGACTATCCGCCGGCGATCGACCTCATCCGCCGCCACATCGGCCCGGACCGGCGGCTGCACGTCATCGCCCACTGCCTGGGCTCGGTCTCCTTCCTGCTCTCGCTGTTCGGGGGCGCCGTCAGCGGAATCACCTCCGTGGTGGCGAACTCGGTGGGGCTCACCCCCCGCGTCCCGGCCTGGTCGCGCGTGAAGCTGCGCACCGCGCCCGGCCTGGTGGAGTACGTCCTCGGCTTTCCCAACCTGAATCCGCGCTGGAGCCAGGATCCCGGGTTCACCCCCGGAGAACTCCTCAGCCGTACGGTGTCGTTCTTCCACCGGGAATGCGACGTCCCCGAATGCCACATGCTGTCGATGATGTGGGGTTCCGGCCGTCCGGCCCTCTACGAGCACGAGAACCTCGCCGACGTCACCCATCGTCGTGGGGGAGACCTCTACGGGGCGACCTCGATGCACTACTACCGGCACGTCCGCAAGATGGTGGAGGCCGATGGTCACCCGCTCAAGTACGAGCCAGGACGCCCGGACCTGGCGTCGCTGCCCGACGACTACTGGACGAACGCGCGCGCGGTGACCACGCCCATCCTGTTCACCACGGGGGCGAACAACCGGGTGTTCACCGACTCCAACATCGTCAATCACCAGCGGCTGCACGCCTTGGGCTGCACTCAGCACGAGTTGAAGGTGTATCCCGGCTACGGCCACCAGGACGTGTTCATGGGTTACCACGTGGCCCGGGACTGCTTCCCGTCGATGGCCGACTTCATGAGGCGCAAGGCCGCCGACGCCGAGGTGGGCGAGCGAGTCGCGGTCGGGGCGCTGGGATGAGCACCCCACGGAGTTCTTCTCCGCCGCTGCGCTCCCCCGAACAACTCCGCGGGGACCCCGCATGAGCACCCCACGGAGTTCTTCTCCGCCGCTGCGCTCCCCCGAACAACTCCGCGGGGACCCCGCATGAGCGCGCGGCCGGAGCACGTCGACGCGATCGTGGTCGGCTCCGGCTTCGGGGCGTCCGTCGCCGCCTATCGCCTGGCCGAGGCCGGACGCTCCGTCGTCGTCCTGGAGCGCGGCCGCAGCTATCCGCCGGGCACTTTCGCCCGCAGCCCGCACGAGATGAGCCGGGCCTTCTGGGAGCCCAAGGACGAACTCTTCGGCCTCTTCGACGTGCGCTCCTTCCGCAAGCTGGAGGCGATCGTGTCCGCCGGCCTGGGCGGCGGATCGCTGATCTACGCCAACGTGCTGCTGCGCAAGGACGAGCGCTGGTTCGTCCACGACTCCCCGTTGCCGGGCGGCGGGTACGAGCACTGGCCGATCGGACGCGGTGACCTCGACCGTCACTACGACGCGGTCGAGGCGATGATGACGCCGGTTCCCAACCCGTACCCGGATCTGCCCAAATCCCGCGCGCTGCGCGAGGCGGCCGAGTCGCTGAACCTGGAGCACTTCTCGCCACCGCTCGCGGTGGCGTTCTCCGTCCGTCCGGGCGAGCAGGCGCGAGCCAAGCAGACGGTCGAGCCCCCGTCCTACGGCAATCTGTACGGCCGCACCCGGCTGACCTGCCGGCTGTGCGGGGAGTGCGACATCGGCTGCAACGAGGGCTCGAAGAACACCCTCGACCACAACTACCTGTCGGCCGCGAAGTATCACGGCGCGGATCTGAGGACCCTGGCCGAGGTGTACGGGATCACGCCGCTGGCCGACGGCGGCTACGAGGTGCGCTACACCCAGTACTCCGACGAGCCCCGCGACGGAAGCGCCCGCGACCGCACCCAGGTGACGCTGACCTGTGACCACCTGCTGCTCGGGGCGGGCACCTTCGGCACCACCTCGCTGCTGCTGCGCAACCGGGTCGGGCTGCCGGCGCTCGGCCGGGCGGTGGGCACCCGGTTCTGCGGCAACGGCGATCTGCTCACCTTCTGCATGGACGCCCGCGACACCACCAGGGGCGCGGGCATGCGGCTGATCGACGGGAGTTACGGCCCGGTCATCACGACCTCCATCCGGCGTCCGGACGGGATGGACGAGGAAGGAGCCGGGCGCGGCTACTACGTTCAGGAAGCCGGCTTCCCGATGTTCGCCAACTGGCTGATCGAGACCGCGCAGGTCGGCTCGGCCATTCAGCGGTCGGCGTCGATCGCCCGCGAGTTGCTGCTCCACCGGCTCAATCGGCGCAACGAATCGACCATCTCCGCCGAGATCGCCAAGCTGATCGGCGAGGGCCGGCTCACCTCCAGCTCGATCCCGCTGCTCGGCATGGGCCGCGACATCCCCGACGGACGGATCCTGCTGGCCGACGGCGAACTGGATGTCGACTTCACCTCGGCGACCTCGGCGGCGTACTACGAGTCGATGCGGACGACGATGCGCAGCATCTCCGATGCCCTGGGCGCCAACTTCATGGACTACCCGCTGTGGTGGACGAAACGCGTGGTCACCGTCCATCCGCTGGGCGGGGCACCGATGGGACGCCACATCCACGAGGGCGTGGTCGACACCTGGTGTGAGTCCTTCGGGCATCCCGGGCTGTACGTGGTGGACGGGTCAGCGGTCCCCGGGCCGGTCGGACCGAACCCGTCGCTGACCATTGCGGCGCTCGCCGACCGGGCGGTCGAGCACCTGCTGGAGCAGCCCCGGCGGCCGCGGCGCAGCGCCGCCGCAGCGGCCGCGATCGCCGCGGAGGAGGCCGCGCCGCCGCCCCCGCTGGCCGGTGAGGGCACCCAGTTCACCGAGCAGATGAAGGGCTTCGTCACGCTCGGCGAGACCGATTCGCTGCGCGGCTGGGAGCAGGGCCGGCTGCTGGCGCAGCGGTTCATGTTCGAGCTCACCATCATCGTCCCCGACGTTGAGCGGTTCGTCGCCAGCGACGAGCGTGAAGGCGTCGCGGAGGGATACATCGACTGCGACCTGCTGGGCGGTGAGCTGCCGGTGAAGCGCGGCTGGTTCAACCTCTTCGTCGCCACCGACGAGGCGGACACCCGCGAGATGCGCTATCGGCTGTGGTTCAGCGACCTTTCCGGCGCGCCCCTGACGATGTACGGCTACAAGGTGGTGCGCAATGACCCCGGCCTGGACCTGTGGACGGACACCTCGACGCTCTACATCACGCTGCTGCGCGGCCACGTCCCGCCCGGGGCCGAGGGGGAGGTGATCGGCGCCGGCATGCTGCGGATCCTGCCGCAGGACTTCGCCAAGCAGCTCACCACCTTCCGTGGCGCCGGACGGGGCAGGCTCGGTGCGGTCGCCGGCTTCGGCGCCTTCTTCGTCAAGTCGCTGCGCGACATCTACCTCAAGCCCAGCTCGCAACCGCGGCGGGGCGAACCATGAGCGAGGTCGCGAAGAAATCCTTCCCTGCCCGCCGCCCAAGCGGCGAGAAGGTCGTCGTCGGGGATCTCACCACCGAGCGGGGTGACCGGCCATGATCACGCGGGCGCGGCATCGCGACGACGTCCATTTCCTACGTGCCGGGGACGGCGTGCCGATCACCCTGATCCAGGTGCACGGCGACGCCGATCCGACCAGAGGGCCGGTCCTGCTGGTGCACGGCGTCGGCATGCGCGCCGAGATGTTCCGACCGCCTGCGGTGCGTTCGCTGGTGGATGTCCTGCTGGAGGACGGCTGGGACGTGTGGCTGCTGAACTGGCGTGGTTCGATCGATCTCGACCCGCTGCCCTGGACGCTGGACGACGTCGCCCGGCACGACCTGCCGGCCGCGGTCGCCGAGATCAGGCGGCAGACCGGCGCCGGCGCGGTGAAGGTGGTCGCGCACTGCGCCGGTGCGGCGGCGACCTCCATGGCGGCGGTGGCAGGGCTGCTTCCCGAGGTCGACACCGTCATCGCCAACGGTCTCGCGCTGCACCTGGCGCTGCCGCCGTTCTCCCGGTTCAAGCTGCAGACCCTTCGTCCGGTGCTGCGGCGCTTCGAGCCTTACGTCGACGCCGCCTGGGGGGACGGACCGGAGAACCTCGTGCCGCTGATCACTCGCACCGCCGTCCGGCTGTGGCACACCGAGTGCCGCAACCCGACCTGCAACATGGCCAGTTTCGCGATCGGCTCCGGCCCGCACGCGCTGTGGCTGCACGCCAATCTCGACGACGCCACCCACGATTGGCTGCGCCATGAGTTCGGCAAGATTCCGATGAGCGCCTACCACCAGCTGGCGGTCTCGGCGAAAGCCGGGCAGCTGATCTCGGTGACCCGGACGGCCGAGCTCCCGCTGCGCTTCGCCGACGCCCCACCCCGCACCCAGGCCCGGTTCGTCCTGGTCACCGGCGACCAGAACCGCACCTTCCTGCCCGCCGGCCAGCGGGCCACCCACGCCTGGCTGAACCAGCACCGCCCCGGCAAGGACAGCCTGCACGTCCTCCCCGGCTACAGCCACGGCGACATCTTCATCGGCCGCCGAGCCCACCTCGACGTCTTTCCCCTGCTGCTCGACGAACTGAGCGTCACCGACTGATCGCCCTCGCCGGCGTGCGTGGCGCTAGTCCCAGGGGGTGCCGGCCATGCGGGCCTGGAACTCGGGTGTCTTCACCAAGGCCGGCCAGGGCGTTCGGCGGAACCAGGCGGCCGCGCTTCGCAGCGCCACCCGCCGTGACGGCATGAACCAGTGGAACAGCACCCAGCGCATCAGCCAACTCGGCCAGCCGATCAGCGGGATGCCGTGCAACTCCCCGGCGCCCGCGCCGACGCCGAGGCTGGCCGCCCTGCCCAGGCCGCCGTAGTCGAACCGCAGCTGCGGCCGTCCACTGACCGCCCGGGCGACATTGCCGCCGAGGTGCTTGCCGTGGGCGATCGCCCACAGGGCATCGGAGCGGCAGTACTCGCCCTCACCCTTCGGACACGGGACCGCGGCCACATCCCCGCCCGCCCACACCCCGGGAACCACCTGCAGGAAGTCATCGGTGATCAGCCGGCGACGGCCGTCCCTGGGCAGGAGCTCGGTCCCGCCCAGCTGCACCACGTCCTGGCCGAGGGCGGAGAGGACCGTCGCCGAGGCGAGCCGGCTCCCGTCGTCCAGGGTCGCGCCGGCCGGGGTCACCTCGGCCAGCCGCTGCCGGAACCGCACCGTGATGCCCGCCTTGCGGATCCGCCGGGTGGCGTAGTCGCCCACCTTCGGATGCAGGTCGGCGACCAGCTGGTCGTGGGAATGGACCAGGACGACCCGTGGCAGGCCCTGATCTCGCACGCCGGCCAGTTCGGGACGCGCCGCGACCTCGTCCTGCAGCCGCTCCAGGATCGCGCTGGCCATCTCGGTTCCGGCCAGGCCGCCACCGGCGACGACGGCGGTGAGCAGCCGTTGCCGTGCGGCCGGGTCCGCCTCGACGGCCTGGGTGGCCACCTCCGCGAGGTGCCGGTTGAGCGCTCCCAGGTGGCCGTCGTCCTTCACCGACCAGCCGTGCTGGCGCAGCCCGGGGATGCGGTCGCGGGCATCCCGGCTGCCGACGGCGATCACCAGCTGCTGGTAGGGGACCTGCCGCTCGCAATCCTGCGTGGTCACGGTCACCTGCCGCGCGGTGAGATCGACCGCGGTGACCTCGCCGTGGATCCGCCGGACGCTTCCCTGCACCAGCTGCTCGATCGGCACCCGGGCATGCCAAGGCAACACGTCACCGGTGATCACCTCGGCCGTCCAGCCGTGGAAGGCGTGGTGATCCATCGCCGAGATCAGGGTCAGCCGCACCGTTCCGCGGGCCAGTTGATCGCGCAGCCCGCGCGCGATCGTCCGGGTGGACCACAGACCGACATAGCCGCCGCCCAGCACCACGATCTCCACAGGTTCCGTGGTCGACTTCATCGCGGTGGCCTCTCGTCCCGGTCAGTGCAGCCAAGCCAGGCAGCCTCACCGGCCATGGTCGATTGTGGCGGTACGGCCGCGGTCGCTGACAGGCGGAGCATTACCACCCGCCGCACGGAGCCCGCACCGCGTCGCGGCGGTTGGCACTTCCCCAGGTCTCACTAGGGCAGAGGAGCGTTCTCCACTCTCAACCTGCCCTCCAGAGCCGGGGGCCTCTCTGATATCACCACCTGACTCCGCTGCCTCGGGCTCCCTAGACTGGCTGGTCGGGGGAAGGATGAGCATGAGGGGAGTCGCTCAGCGGCTGGTGCAGAGCGGGGCCGTCGAAGCGGAACTGATGTCCGCGGCGGTCTCGAGGTTCGGTGACACACCCGAACTCGACCGGCATCTGGTCAGCAGCCGACTGGTGACCGAGACCCAGCTCGCGCAGGCGATCGCGGAGCAGACCGGCTACACCTTCCACGATCTCACCGACGCGCAGCTCGACCCCGATGTGGTCGCGTTGCTGCCGGGCCACCTGTGCCGCCGCTATCAGGCGATTCCGATCGAACGGCTGGACAGGACTGCGCTGCCGCCGCGCCGGGCGACCAGCGACGTCACTTTCGAAGGCGTCCAGCGCACCCTGGTCGTGGCGATGCTGGATCCGACCGACATCATCGCGCTGGACGACATCACCTCGATCACCGACATGGTGGTCGAACCGGTGGTGGTGGCCCGCGACGCCCTGGCGCAGGTGTTCGAGCGGTACATCCGCTCCGACGACGAGCTGAGCGATCTCTCCGCCGTCCTCGAAGCGGACGCCGCCCAGGATCCGCTGGCGATCACCGAGAACATCGAGGGCGGGGCGGACGCCCCCCCGGTGGTCCGCTTCGTGAACCTGCTGATCGCGCAGGGCGTGAACGACCGCGCCAGCGACATCCACATCGAGCCCGGCGAGCGGGAGCTCACCGTCCGGTTCCGGATCGACGGCGTGCTGCACGAGATGCAGCGAGCGGACCGGTCGATCCAGGACGGCATCACCTCCCGGTTGAAGATCATGGCCAACATCGACATCGCCGAGCGCCGCCGTCCCCAGGACGGACGGATCTCGCTGCACCACGAGGGCCGGCAGATCGACCTGCGGGTGGCGACCCTGCCGACGGTGTGGGGCGAGAAGATCGTGATGCGCATCCTGGACACCGCCGGGAACGCCATGACGATGGACGACCTGCAGTTGTCGCCGGTGAACCGCAAGCGGTTCGAGAAGGCGATCAGCCGGCCGCACGGCATGGTGCTGGTGACCGGGCCGACCGGCTCCGGCAAGTCGACGACGCTGCACACCGCGCTCCACGCGGTCTCCAGCGCCCAGGTCAACGTCATCACCATCGAGGACCCGGTCGAGTTCCGGATGCACGGGATCAGCCAGATCCAGGTCAATCCCAAGGCCGGGCTCACCTTCCAGTCGGCGCTGCGCTCGGTGCTGCGGGCCGACCCGGACGTGGTGCTGGTGGGGGAGATCCGCGACCAGGAGACGGCCATCATCTCGATCGAGGCGGCGCTGACGGGCCACCTGGTGCTCTCCTCGCTGCACACCAACGACGCGCCCAGCGCGCTGACCCGGCTGGTCGAGATCGGCGCCGAGCCCTACCTGGTGGGGACGGCGCTGTCGGCGGCGGTCGCCCAGCGGCTGGCGCGCCGGCTCTGCCCGCGCTGCAAGCAGCCGCACCCGGCGGATGCCGAGCTGCTGCGCCGGATCGGCTTCCCGACGCGGCCGGGCGAACCGCCGCAGCTGTTCCGCGCGGCCGGCTGCCAGTCCTGCTCGAACACCGGCTACCGGGGCCGGCTCGCCCTGCACGAGGTGATGGTGATCACCGAAGAGGTCGAGCACCTGGTGGTGCGCAACGCCACCGGCAACGAGGTGCGTAAGCTCGCCGTCGAGCAGGGCATGATCCCGCTGCGCGACGACGGTTGGGCCAAGGTGGCCGCCGGCCTCACCACCATCGAGGAAGTCCTCCGCGTCTCGGCGTAGCCCTCTGTCCGATTGGGCCCTCCGTCAGGTTCGGCCTCTGTCCCGTTCGGCCTCCGTCCGACCCCGCCCCTCCTGCGCCCCCGTATCATCGAGCGCTTCCCCTGCCGTCGAGCGCTTGTGTCTGGGGTGTGGCGCTGGACGCGAAGGGAAGCGGTCGATGATGACGGCCGCCCGGGGGGCGCTGGAACGGCAGCTGGTGGTGGTGACGGCAGGTGAGGCGTTAGGCGGACGTGGGGTGGGAGAACCAGGGGAAGCGCTGTTGGCGTCGAGCCTCGATCGCCCGACGAAGCCGAGCCTCGAAGCCGTTGTTCCACAGTTCGGCCCAGGTCCAGCGAATTACCCACCAGGTGTCATCGAGCAGCAGTTGCTCGCGCCGCTTCTCGTCCAGGATCACCTCGGACGGGGACTGCCCGGGCTTCAGCAGCTCGCCGTACTTCGTGGCGCCGTCGAACTCGCCGATCACTCCGAACTCCTCCCAGCAGAAGTCGACTCGCGCCAGGAAGATGCCGTTGACGCTGTAGACCTTGCGCTGGAGCACGGGTGCCGGCAGCCCGGCGGCATCGATCCGGACGCGACTCAGCGACTCTCCGGGGCTTTCGGCGCGCGGATCGGCAAAGAGCAGCGCGCGGCGCGCCATCCGACAGCCGCGTCCCTTCTCGGTCAGGGCGAGCAGTTCGGCGGGGTCCAGCCCGCGGGCAAGGCCCGCGTCCGCCACCATCACCGCCTCAGGGAACGGAAGGGTCCGTGCCAGGTCGGCGACCGTTCGCGTCAGAGTGGTCACCGGAAGGCCGTCCACTGTGGTCACCTCGTGCGGTTCAAGGTGAGCGATTCGAGCGTGTAGGGTGGGGGTGATCGTCCCGTGTCCGCCTCCGGTGCGTACGGCCACCAGCTCCTTCGTCCGCTTCGCGAGCAGCGGGAGCCCGTGTATCACCGCCGCGGAGGCATGGGAGAAGTAGGTGTTGGGGCTCAGCGAGGGCGCCGTCGCGATCACCCGCAGTCGATGCAGTTCCTGCCGGTCCGGTGTGGGTGAGCGCAGGTAGACGCCTCGGCGCACCCGAACCAGCCGTCGGCTGGTGAGCTCGGAGTGGAGTTCGGATCTGGTGCCGCCGGCGTCCGCCCATTGCTGGGTCGTGATCACTGAGCCGGCGAGAGGTGGTGTGTTGGTCATGCCCGGCACACTGGCCAGCTCGATCCGGCTTGTGCCAGTTATCCACCGACCCCGTGATCGTGTCCTGAAGTGCGTCCGCTATCCACAACACCGAGCGCTTCCCCTGTCATCGAGCGCTTGTGTCTGGGGTGTGGCGCTCGACGCGAGGGGAAGCGCTCGACGGGTTGGTGAGCGCTCGAGGGGGGGTGGGGCGGGCGGTGGCGGAAGGGGAGATTGAAGCTACTGGTTGTTGAGCTCGCCGTAGATGCTGAACATGGGCAGGTACAGCGTGAGCACCATGCCGCCGATCAGGACGCCGATCAGGACGATCAGGATCGGCTCGATGGTGCTGGCGAACTGCTCGGTGGCGGTCTTCGCCTCGGCTTCGTAGAGGTCGGCGACGGTGCCCAGCATGTCGGGCAGGGTGCCGGATTCCTCGCCGACCGACACCATCTGCGCGACCATCGGCGGGAAGATGCCGGCCTTCGCCAGGGGCGTGGCGAACGACTTGCCGTCGCGGACCGACTGCTGGACGGCGGCGATCGCCTCCTCGACCGCCCAGTTGTTGGCGGCCTGGCTGACGCTCGCCAGCGCCTGGATCAGTGGGACGCCGGCGGCGAGCATCATCGAGAGGTTGCGGGCGAAGCGGGCCACCGCCAGCTTGGTGATCAGCGGGCCGAACAGCGGCAGCTTGAGCTTCAGGGGATCGATGGCGCGGCGTACCGGCACGGTGTTCTTGTTCTTCAGCCACCAGAACCAGCCGACCATCGACAGCACGACCAGCAGCGGCAGGATCCAGGCCATGTTGTGCGAGATGTTCACCAGGATCTGGGTGGGCAGTGGCAGTTCCCCGCCCAGGGAGGCGAACATGCCCTCGAACACCGGGACGATGAACGTCACCATGCCCACCACCGCGATCAGCGCGATGATCAGCACCACCATCGGGTAGGTGGAGGCCGCCCGAAGCTTGTCGCGCAGTTCGGCGTCCGACTGGTAGGTCTTGGCGATCAGCGCCAGCGAGTCGCCCAGGAAGCCGCCGGTCTCGCCCACCCGCACCAGACTCACCATCAGCGGCGGAAACGCGTGCGGGTACTTGCCGAGCGCGGCTGAGAACGACAGGCCGGCCTCGACATCGGCCTGCACCAGCGTCAGCGAGGCGCGCAGACCGGCATCCTGGGTCTGCTCGATGAGGACGGAGATCGCCCGCATCAGCGGCAGGCCGGCGTTGATCAGGCCGGAGAGCTGCCGCGCGAAGACCGCCAGCGGCTTGAGCTTGACCCGCCGCTCGCTGTCAGGGAAGAGCTTGATCTCCTGGTTGAGCCCGGTCTTGGAAACCGGGGTCACGTCGATCGGCATCAGACCCTGCGCGCGCAGCTTCGCCACCACCGCCGGCTGGCTGGTGGCTTCCAGAACCCCTTTGACGACCCCGCCGCTCTTGGAATCGACGGCGCGATAGGCGAACTCGACCAGGAGGGCCATCACATGCTCCTGCGTCCATACTGCGGGCGGTACTCCGGCTCAGGCTGCGGTTGGTACGCGGGTTGAGCTTGCGGCTGCGGCTGGTAGGCGGCCTGAGATCCCGGCTGTGGCTGGTACGACGGCCGGTCCTGCGGAGGCCGCTGCGGCTGGTAACCCGGCTGATGCTGGGTCTGGTGGAGCAGCCACTCCTGGGCGTCCAGGTCGTCGGCCCGCACCCGGACCCCCTCCAGGGTGGACGGATCGACGGCGTACTGTTGGGCGACCTGCTTGGTGACCTTGCCCGAGGCGACCAGGTCGCGCAGGCTCATGTCGAGGGTGTGCATCCCCAGCGACACCCCGGCCTGCATCACCGAGTAGAGCTGCTCGACCTGACCCTCCCGGATCAGGTTGGCCACCGCGGGGGTGTGCACCAGGATCTCGGTGGCAGGCACCCGTCCCTCGAGTTGGGCGTACGGCAGCAGGGTCTGGCTGATCACGCCTTGCAGGGTGTCGCCGAGCTGCGAGCGGATCTGGTTCTGCTGGCGGGCCGGGAAGGTGTCGATGATCCGGTCGATGGACTTGGCCGCGCCCTGGGTGTGCAGGGTGCCGAGCACCAGGTGGCCGGTCTCCGCGGCGGTGAGGGCGACCGAGATGGACTCCTGGTCGCGCAACTCGCCGATCAGGATGACGTCGGGATCCTGGCGCAGGATCCGCCGTAGCGCCTCGGCGAAGGACGCGGTGTCCTCGCCGATCTCGCGCTGGTGGATCAGCGCCCGCCGTGACGTGTGCAGGTATTCGATCGGATCCTCGATGGTGATGATGTGCACGGGCAGGCTCCGGTTCACCTCGTCCACCATCGCGGCCAGGGTGGTGGACTTGCCTGAGCCGGTCGGGCCGGTGACCAGGACGAGACCGCGCGGCTTCAGCGCGAGCTCACGTGCCACCGGCGGCATGGAGAGCTCGTCCAGGGTGCGGATGGCGTTCGGGATCAGCCGGAAGGCTCCGGCCAGCCTGCCCAGCTGGCGGAAGATGTTGACCCGGAACCGGCCGGTGCCCGGGATGGCATAGGCGAGGTCGACCTCGTTCTCGGCCTCGAAGGTTCGCTGCTGGTGCGGGTTCATCACCCCGCGCATGGCGGCTTCCAGCCAGGTTCCGGACAAGGGCTGGGAGTGACCGGGGATGAGGGTCAGGTCGCCGTCCACCCGCATCAGCGCCGCTGCCCCTTCGGTGAAGTGGACGTCGGACGCGCGCGAGCCCGCCGCGGCGATCAGCAGCAGATCCAGCGAGCTGGGGGTGTGGGTCACGAGGAGGCTCCTAGCTGAGGCTGACGAAGACGAAACCGGCGACCGTGAGCTTGATCGTCCCATCGGAGTCGGTGCTGGCGCTCACGGTGTCGATCCGCAGCAGTCGCGGCCCGGCGCGCAACTCGTCGAGGAAGCGGTTCGCGGCGCCCTGATCGGGGGCGGCCACGGCGATGGTCACCGGGAACTGCAGTTGTCCGTCGATGCCCGGGGTGGGCGGGGCGGAGCTGGAGGTCGTGTCGGCGTTGGCGGGGGAGTCGTCGGCCACTGCCGCGTCACCCCCGCCGTTGCCGCTCGTCCCGTTGCCGTCCGGCTCGGCGGAAGGGGTGACGCCGGTGGCGGTCTGGGGGAGCTGGTCGGTCACCGCTGCGGGGTCGCGGGGGGTGAAGGGCGCGAAGCTGCCGAACTGGACGGATTCGATCGCGGCGTCGACCTTGCCGGCGGCCTTGACGACCAGCTGGGTGGCGTCGTCGAGCTGCGGGATGCCGGGGAACTGGTCGTGCAGTTCGGCGAGATCCTGTTCGACCTGGGGCAGCTCGGCCTCCTTGGCGCGGAGGGCGTCGATCTGGGTCTGCAGCAGCCGGTTGGCGGCGGCAACGTCCCACTCCTGTGCCTTGAGATCCTGCGACTCCAGGTGAATGGGCAGTGCGGTCAGCATCGTCCCGGCGACCAGGGCGATGACGATCAGGAGCGTGCCGGCCAGGTTGATCAGGCGACGGGAGGCGGTCATCGGGCACCTGCCTCGGGCAGGTGGTCGCCGCTGTAGTGGGTCTGGTCCAGGACGAACTCCACTACGAAGGTGAAGCCTTCCTCGCCCGCGGAGGTGAGCGCGCCGGCGTCCGCTGCGAGCGCGATCTCGGAGGAGCGCAGCTTGTCGATCATCCGGTTCTGGTCCGCCGGATCGTCGGTGCGGACGGTCAGCCTGCCGATCACGCCGATTCCGGTGGCGGGATCGGAGTCGGCCACTGGGTTGGCCCCGACGGTCAGATCGAACCCGGTCAGCTGGGCGCCCTTGGGAAGCGATCCGGCCAGGTCGGTGAGCAACGGTCGCCATTCGATATCGGTGCCCATCGCGTCGGCGCGTAGGGCGGTGAGCGTCGTCCGCTCGGCGAAGGCTTGGCTGACATGGGAGAGTCCGGCGAGTTCGACGTTGAGATCCATCGTCCGGGCCTGCTCGGCAGCCAGCTCCCGATCGGCAATGCTGCGTTCCCAGTAGGCGGTGGCGACCAGGCCGGAGACGACGACCGCGGTTGCCACCAGGCCGGCGGCCCATCGCCGCACCAGGGCGCCGGCCGCCCGGCGCTGCACTTCGCTGGGCGGAAGCAGGTTGACCCGTGGCACACCGGAGAGCACCAGGCCCGAGCCCTTCGGCTTCCGCCTCGTCCGGGGTTCCGTCGTGGTCTCCGGCTGGGAACGACTGGCCATCAGTGCTCCTCTCCGAGGACGATGCCGAGGGTGGTGACGAGTCCGGCCGCGAACCTCCCGGGCGGAGGGGCGCCGCGGCCTCCCGGTACGAGGTTGCTGACATCGATGTGGTACACCGGGGCGCCGAGGGTGGTGCTCGCCAGCGGCAGCAGCCCTGGTGCGTCCAGGCCGGAGCCGGTGAGGAAGACGGAGCTCACCGGGCTGGCACCGGGCCGGCCGGCGTGGAAGCTGAGGGTGGTGCGGATCCGTCCGACCAGGTCGGTCACCGTGGGCGGGACGCCGTCCAGGGCGGTGAGGTCGAGCGCCCGCCTGGCCTGGGGGAGATGCTCGGGGACGATCTCGGCAGACGCCCGCTCGCGGAGTTCCGCGGCGCCGAGTTCGAGGTCGAGCGGGATGATCCGCGCGAACCTGGGCACGCCGTCCTGGGCGACCACCAGATTGGTGGTGTGCTCGCCGATCGCCACCACGGCCACCGTCTGACCCGGTGCCCCCACCACCTTCGCCACCCGGGCGAGTCCGAAGGGGACGAAGTCGACCGCCGCGGTGCGGATCCGGGCCCGGCTCAGGGCGGCGATCACACCTTCGATCGCCTCGGCGACGGCGGCGACCAGCAGGCCGTGCACCTGGCCCTCCGATTCCGCGATCGGATAGAAATCGAGCACCGCCTGCTCGGGCGGCACCGGCAGCAGGTCCTGCACGTCGTAGGGCAGCGCGGCGCGCATCAGGTCGGCCCGCAGCGCCGGGGTGGAGTGCTCGCGCACGAGGATGCGCCGGTTTGAGACCCCTACCACCACCTCTTTGGCCTTGATGCCGGCCTGGCTCCACAGCTGGGTGACCGCCATCGCGACCGCGTCGGTGTCGAGCACCTCGGAATCCTTGGCCACACCGGGCGGCAGCGGCACCTCACCGGCGGAGACCAGCACCGGACGCTTGCCCCGCTTCACCTCGACGGCCCGGATGCCGGCCTCGGTGATCTCCAGCCCCACGATGGTCTTCGCCATTACCATTTCCCCCTGTCAGCCATGACCCTGTTACGCCAGCCCGGAGAGGCTGAGATAGAAGTGCGCGATCGTGGTGCCGGCCAGTGCGCCGGTCCAGGCGCCGACGATCATCCACGGTCCGAAGGCGAGCGCGGTCTTGCGTCCGCCCCGCCGGGTGGCGATCAGCCCGACCCCGTACAGCCCGCCGAGGATGAAGGCAGCGGTCGCCCCTACAGCGACCGCCGCCCATCCCAGCCAGCCCAGGTGCAACCCGACCAGACCGGCTAGCTTCACATCGCCCGCCCCCATCGCACCGGGGCGGACCAACCACAACAGGGCATACAGCCCGAACAGGATCGCGGCGCCGATTCCGGCACGCAGCAGCGCCCACCAGTCAGCGCCGAGCAGGCAGGCGAGGGTGAGCAGGACGACTCCGACCAGGTAGCCGGGCAGCACGATGGCGTCCGGCAGCCGCTTGGTGTCGAGGTCGATGAGCGTGAGCGCCACGCTGCTGCCGGCGAACCACCAGAACGCCAGCAGGACGCACACCCCGGCGGCCAGGTTCGGCGCGAGCTGCTGCCAGGGCAGCAGCACCGCGATCGCTGCGAAGAGCACCCCGGTGACCAGTTCCACCACCGGATAGCGGAGGGATATCAGCTCGCGGCAGGAGGCGCAGCGTCCCCGCAGCGCCAGCCAGGAGAGCACCGGGACGTTCTGCCAGGGTCGCACCGGAGCGCCACAGGCGGGGCAGCGACTCTCTCGCAGCAGGGAGATGCCGGTCGGCACCCGGTAGGCGACCACGTTCAGGAAGGAACCGATGACCAGCCCGAACAGCGACGCGAAGACCAGAAGGAGGGAGTCCGTCACGGCTTCTTCTCCCGCAGCGAGACCGGATGGTCGCTGATCCCCGAAGGCGTACCGCCCCCACCACCGCCGCCGCCCGGCCAGGGATCGACATCCCGACCGAAGTCGTAGCCAGGGATGTTCCGCGGTGCGAAGGCGACCTTCACGCCTCCGCCGAACTCGAGTTCGCCAGAGTAGACCTGACCTCGGAACGTCGCTGAGCCGCTGTTGAACCACATCTTGCACGGCGTGTAGAGGTAGATCGCGATCTTCGGATCGACCTTGGAATCGTTCAGTTGCTCCGAGCCCTGCGCCGGCCAGTTGCACTGCGGCCCGGCGACGGTCGGCTGACTGTCCGGGGTTATCAGGAAGATCGTGTGGGGCTGTCCATCGGCGCTCTTGAACTTGGTGCCGGAGAGCTTCCAGCGGTTCGCGATGATCGCGATGTCTTTGTTGACGCTGACATCTTGAGTTCCGCCGAGGCCTGCGCTGAACTCGTTGGTGTCGAAGTTTCCAGAGCATGCGCGAATGTCGAAGATCATCTTGCTGCTGAGCGAACTCGCCAGCGAGCTCACGTTCACACGGTTGCCCGACCACAGGTCGCACCCGGTGCCGGTGACGGTGGTGAGCTTGTAGCCCTCGTCCGCCCATGCCTTGGGCGGTGTGGTGGCATTCACCGGGGTGAATGCTACGTCCTGCCAGTCCGGGATGTCCGGGAGAGTGGGTGGGACCAGCCCGGTGTTCTTGACGATGGCGCCTTTGACGATGGTGGTAGCGGGGATGCCCCAGATGCCGTAGCTGCCTTTGTAGATGAAGTTGCCGTGGATGGTGCCGCTGCCCAGCGTGTTGGCCCCGGCGCCTGCCACGCTCACGCTGCCGTACACCGTGCCGTTGTTCAGGGTGACCGTGCCGTCGAGGAACACGTTCCCCTCACTGCCGCCGGATGTCCCAACAGTCCCGGAGATGGTGTGGCCGACGTTGCCCGGTGCGACCAGGCTGCCCTTGATCGTGCCGCCGTTGACGAAGACCTTGCTGCCGATGTAGGCGTTGCCCTCCACGGTGCAGCCGCTGTCGATCTGCAACTCGCCGGTCTTGGTGTAGATGTCGCCGGGGAACACCGAACCCGTGCCGCATGCGATGTTGCCCGTTGACGCGTAGACGCCGGCGGAGCCGACGAACTCGTCGATCCCGACCTCGCTGTTGGCGTCGTCGAACACGTAGGAGTTCATCCGGGTCTTCAGGCCATAGGTATAGAAGAGGCCGGGGCCTCCCGCAGTGGGCGGCCTCTCGGGTGCGGCGAGGGCGTAGACGGCCTCGATCATCGTCTCCACGTTCGTGCCGGGTTCCCCTGTCGACGTGAAGATCACCTGACTGCTGGACGAGTCGTCGCAGGTGGTCCTGTACTGCGGGTCGTGGGTCATTGAGGCGGGCGCAGGTGTCGGGCAGACTCCTTCACTCCGGAATGCGGCGATCACCACTGCCAGTCCGGCGTCTGCGGCGGCGCGGGCCTGTGCGGTGGTCCGAGTGGTCACCAGACCGCGGGTGGTATTGACCGTGACGGCGGCCGTGGTGAGGGCGATCGCTGTGAGCACCAACATGACCACGATCACGGAGACCAGGGTGGAGCCGCGATCGTGGCGGCGGTGAGGTTTCACCAGCATGATGTCGGACTCCCTTCTCCCCAGGCCTGGGGTACTGCGTCTCCGTTCACCGGCACCAGAGCGTCCAGCCTCGGGTTGCTGGGGTCAATCACCACGACCTTCAGGTTGAGCGTGAGAAGCCCTCCCTGCTCGCCAAACGGTGCATTCTCGGTCGGGTGTCCTTGCACCAGGACACTCAACTCATCGCCGCCGGTGAGCCCTTCCAGTAGGTTCTTCCACCCCGCCGACCCACCGTCGATCGCGGTGTTGCCGTGGTTGTACTGGAACTCAAACCACTGCTCGCCCCCGATCGGCTGGGGATTGGCCGGGATCAGGCGCCAGGCTCGGCATTCCCAACCGCCGTCAGGGGTCGCCACCCGCGCACGCAGCAGGCTGCCGTCGACCTTGAAGCTGCTGGCATTGCGGATCGACGTCTGAATCGAGTTGGTGATGATATGGGCGGCCCCGGTGCCAGTATCGCGGTTGCGGGTGGTGGCATCGGCTTGCCAACTCGTGATGAAGATGCTGGCAAGCACCGTCAGGAACAGCATGCTCACCGCGCCGTACACGATCAGCTCGACCAGAGTCATCCCGTCGTCGCCGCGGAAGCGGCGGATCGTGGCATGCCGGCTCATGGCTTGCTCACCAGGATCTTGCTGGTCAGGGTGACGAGGTTGCGGTCGGGGTCTCCGGGTGGATGGACAGTCACCGTGATGGCAACCGTCTCGTAGCTCGCTCCCGCGCACTTCAACTCAGGAGGAAGGCCCTCCAGTTCGGGTGCTCGGCGGTCCGCCGTGAGCCCTGTGCCCGCCGGATCAGCGAAGCCGTTGCGAAGGTAGTGGTCGGCGGGATCGGGCTCCGTCTCATCGACGAGTTCACTGCAAGATCTCAGGTCGTCGTTACCAAAGGCTGCGCGGAGTTCCGCGAGCTGCGCGTTGGCGAAGGTTGTGGCCGCAACCAGTGAGCGGTTGGACGTGCTGATCTGGACGGAGCTGAGGATGAGCGGGAGTACGCCGAGCGCCATGAGGGCAAGCACCAGCATGGCGATCACGATCTCGATCAGGCTGAAGCCCGACTCGGCCCGCGAGGGCCGTGCCCGATGGTCTCCTTGCGTCCCCAAGCGACCCATCTCCCAAAAGCGCGAATGGCGAGACTCAAGCTCCGCAGGTTGGGGTGGCATACCCCACCCCAACCTGCGGTTGCCGATACCAATGACTGATCGCTCGACTAGCCTTGGCCGGCTGGCGGGGTGGTGGCGGGAGCCGAGCCGACGGAACCGAAAGCGTCGCCTTTGCACGCGGGTCCGGCCTTCGCCCAGTACTTCTGGCCGGTTGCCTTGACACAGACCGCATCCACTTCCGTGGGCAGCGGGGTTGCAGGGTCGAACACGTAGGAGAAGCCTTCGGCGTCATCGGCAGGCGTAGCTGCTGTCCCGCCCGAGGCCAACTGAGAGGCGACCTGTGTCGCGGCATTGGCTGCTGCGGCCTTGGTTGCGTTTTCGGCGGCGGTGTTCTGCAGGCCAGTGAATACGGGAATGGCGATGGCCACCAGGATGCCCAAGATGGCGACGACGACGATGAGTTCGATGAGCGAGAAGCCTTCATCGCTCGAGCGACGCTGCTTCAGCGTATGAAGGCAGCGAGAAATGGTTGCACGCATTGGGTATTGCCCTCCGTAAGAGTACGAAAAACCAATGACCCTTCTGCACAGACAGCTACGCGCTACGCGCGTTTCTGAGTTCTGTGTCCCCCCACAGAACTCCCCCCTGGTCAGAACTACGACGCGTAGTTCTGGGCGGATCTTCTCGGATAAAGGCACGCTATGTCAACAGGTCGTCTTGGCAAGAGTCAGCCAAACCGCCTCAAGGAATGACAATTGACGACGTCAAGCGCCGTGACGGCAGGTTTCTCCGTGCTCACGACGCGTTTCGGCAACGATCCTCATTGGTTGGCCTTGCCCATCCGCGCGTCGTGGTGCGCTAGGCGCCTTCCAGCTCGGAGCGAGCTCGACGGCCGAGGCGGTCTCTACTCTGCCGCGGGATCAGGCTGCGCGTCTGGTTCGGGTGTGAGGGTGGGTTCCGGGCCTGGCACCGGATCTGGTTCGGGCGGGACGGATCCGGCCGCGGGACGGGTTGACGCCGCCTGCGGCTCGGCCGTCGCGGTCGTGTCTGCCGGCTCGTCCGGCAGCGTGGGCCGGCTGGGTCCAGGCGTCCCGGGACGGCAGTCCGGCCAGCCGGGACGATCGTGATGGCCGGGCCAGTGCGGCCAGGTGGGACAGGTTGGCTGCTCGGGGTCGGTGGGTTCGGTCGGCTCAGTGGGCACAGTGGGTTCGGTCGGGTCCGTTGGTTCGGTCGGGTCCGTTGGTTCGGTCGGGTCCGTTGGTTCGGTGGGTTCAGTCGGTTCGGTGGGTTCAGTCGGTTCGGTGGGTTCAGTCGGTTCGGTGGGCTCTCCCGGGTCAGTGGGCTCCGAGGGGTCAGCCGGTTCGGTCGGGTCCTTGCGGTCGACGGAGTCGACTGGATCTGCGGGATCGGTGGGAGCCGGGGGCTCGGTCGGGTCGACGGGGGCGGTGGGCTGATTCGGCCCGGACGGCTCTGCGGGAGCCACCGGGTCCGGGTGGCCTCGGTCCGTGCCCGGTTCACCGGGGGCGGGGGATTGCTCGGTCGGGATGGCTTCCTGGTCGGCTGCACCCGGGGCGGTG
The DNA here is from genome assembly GCA_964435735.1 of uncultured Propionibacteriaceae bacterium. GTDB lineage: Bacteria > Actinomycetota > Actinomycetes > Propionibacteriales > Propionibacteriaceae > Propionicimonas. The sequence goes on along the minus strand of CAYSZZ010000025.1, from coordinate 26,472 downwards.
GGGGTCGGCTTCCCGGCATCGATCGTGCTGACCAGCGGAGCGACGTCCTCGGCCGGTTCCTCGTCCTGGGGGACGGGGGCGATCGGCGGAGGAGCCGACGGCTGAGGATCGCGGGCCACCACGACGGCCGGTGGGGCGGCCCGCTCCTCGTTGTTGTCGGCGCCGGAGAACGAGCCACCGATGGTGATCGCGGCGATCGCCACCGCTGCCACCGCGACCACGGAGGCGGCCGCGACCGGCATCGACACAGCCTGGCGTGCCAATTGCTTCAACCCGCTGCGAGCGAAGGTACCCCCGGGGTCGGCGACTCCGGCGGTCGAGCCTGCCGATGCCGTCGATGATCCGGCGGCGAAGGCCGGTGCGGCACCCCCTGCCGTCCATCCGGCCAATCCGGCGGCGGTGCCGCCGGCAAGCAGGGCGACCAGCCGCAGCGAGGATCCGAGGTGAGCGGTCCGCCTGGCCGTCCGCTCGCAGCTCTCGCAGACCTCAAGGTGGGCCTGAACCCGTGCCGCCTGCCGGGTGGTGAGCGATCGTCTGGCGTGACCGCCGACATGCTCCAGCACCCACCGGCATTCGCCGGTCGCCCCGCTGGTGTCGACCTGCGCCTGCAGCCAGGCGCGTCCCAGGGCTTCGCGGGCACGCTTGCTGAGCGCCGCCGCCGCGTTCGCGCTGATGCCGAACTCGGCGGCCACCTCGGCGGCGCGCTTGCCTTCGACCTCCGTCAGCCAGAGCACGGTCTGCCAGCGCTGCGGCAGTGTGCAGAAGGCGGCGGAGACCAGCTGGTGCTCGGCCAGCGCCTCCTCGAAGGTCCGTTCGTCCGCCGGTTCGCAGGCGACTTCCAGGCGCTCGGCCTCGGTCGGGTACTCCTGGGGCCGGGCAGCCCAGTCGATCGCCACGTTGCGGACGACCGTCTTGGCGTAGGGCAGGAAGGATCGGCTGGGACCTCCGCCCTCGCGCACCGCCGCCCAGATCCGGGCGAACGCCTCGGCTGCCAGATCCTCCGGATCGAGACGACGGCTGGTGGCTGCGGCGATCCGGACGACGGCGTGATGGTAGCGGCGAAAGAGCGTCACGAAGGCTTCGGAGTCACCCTCCTGCGAGGCACGCAGCAGGGACTCGTCACTCGGGACGGTTTGGTCACGGCGCGCGTCCGAGGTCCGCCTGCCCCGCGTGGGTGCCATGCTGTTTCTCTCCAACCAACCGATGGCGCTGGACCTGGCTGCGTCCCGGCCTCACCGAATCAACTCCGCGACGATGGGATCGCGCCCGTCGGTCGCTCGGACCGACACCACCCAGGATAGGACACGAATCCGGGCCGGATGGCGCTCGGGCGAGGATTGCTCCGCCGCCGGAGAGGGTTCGTCGTGGGCGCGCGGCGGGAGGCGCACGAGCCGTAGGCCGACGGGAAGTGTACGAGTTTCAAGAAGACCGGCCGGCCGCGTCATAGTTGCCGTCGGTTTCTGGTCCTACCTCATGGCGGCGTCAGGAGGGAGGACGCCCGGCAGGGGTCGGTGAGCTGGATCGTCAACCGTCGGCCGGTGAGGTGCGCGATGTCCGGGGGGGCCCGCGCAGACCGCCGGCGGGGATGGGCACCGCTGGCGAGAACCGCCCCGGCTGGCAACGCCTGAGCCGGTCTCGGAGCCTACGGGGGGTGGGGCTCCGAGACCGCGCGCCGCACACCTGTTGGGGGAGCCGCCATGACCTGCGCGGTGATCCGCGGCCGGCCCTGAGTGCTGGGCAAAGCGGCCGGCCCGCCCGGGCCAGCCGGACGGCCGCGCGGCGATCAGGTGAGCGCGGAGAGCTGCGCGATGTCCCGCTGTGCCGCGATCGCCGCGTGCAGGAGGGGCACCGCAGCCACCGCGCCGGTTCCTTCGCCGAGGCGGAGCCCGAGGTCGAGCAGGGGTTCGAGGCCGAGCCGGGAGAGGGCCACCGACTGGCCGGGCTCCACCGAGCGGTGACCCGCCTGCAGCCAGGCCACCACGCCCGGTTCGATCGATGCGGCCACGACGGCCTCGGCGAGCGCGATCAGCCCGTCCAGCAACACCGGGGTGCCCCGGCGGGCGGCGCCGAGAATGAACCCGACCCCCGCGGCCAGGTCTCCGGATCCGAGGGCGGCAAGCCGCTCGACCGGGTCGGAGACCCGCTCCCCGGCTCGGGCCAGCGCCGTGTCGATCACGGCCATCTTGTGGGCCAGCGTGGCGTCGTCGACTCCGGTTCCACGCCCGGTGACCGCCGCAGCCGGCAGTTGGTAGCTGGCCGCGATGAGGGCGGCGGAGATGGTCGTGTTGCCGATGCCCAGATCGCCGGCGATGAGGAGCTGCGCGCCGTCGGCGATCTGCTCGGCGGCGATCTGATCGCCGGCCGCCAGGGCAGCCTCGGTCTCCGCTGCCGTGAGAGCGTCCTCGACGTCGATCGAGCCCGAGCCGCGACGGATCTTGAACCGGCTGATCTCCGGGTCGAGGTCAGGGAACTCGGCATCGACCCCGAGATCGTAGATCGCCACCTTGACCCGGTTGGCCTTGGCCAGGGCCGACACCCCCGCGACCCCGGCTGCGATGGCGCGCACCATCGCCACGGTGATCGCGGCGGGGTAGGACGAGACCCCGCTGGCGCTCACGCCATGGTCACCGGCGAAGACGACGACCCGTACATCGTCCAGCGGGCGGGCCGGACAGCTGCCCTGGCAGCCGGCCAGCCACACGCCGAGGTCCTCCAGGCGGCCGAGTGAGCCGAGTGGCTTGGCCTGTCCGTCGGTGAGGGTTCGGGCGGCGGCAGCGGCCGACGCATCGGGCGGAGCGATCACGGTGGTGGGGAGCACGGGTTCCTCTCGGAGCGGGGACGGTGGCAGCCCGGGAACCTCAGGGCACGATGACTGCCGCCACCTTCACCTGCTGGAGTCGCTCCGATCCCCGGTGCCGCGAGCGTCCGGAATTCAACCGGGCGCTCGCTCAGCCTAAGGCAAGCGGACCGTCCGCGACCGGGAAAAGCGCCAGGATAGGGTTGGCACTGAAACCGCGGTCCGGGCTGCGACCGTCGGTAACTCCGCAATCCGGACGGGAGCGATGTCCAGGGTGGGAAAGCGATGAGCGCCGGGGTCGAGACCGTGCAGCCGGTGGCCTTCGAGCCGGAGACGCTGGGGTCGTTGTGGGCACGGATCGGTCGTGGTGATCTGGTCCGGCTCGCGGTGGTGGCGGGCCAGGCGCTGGCCGCCGCGGTGGCGTCCTGGCTGACCGCGCCCTGGTGGGCGATAGTCGTGCCGGCAGGGGCCGGTCTCGCGATCGCAGAGGATCGCCGGACGCCCTGAACCCGTCGCCGGCCGACGGTCACGCGAGTCGGCGGTGCGTCACGACAGCCCGGTGAGAGTTCGGTGCGGCAGCGGGAAACGGACGAGGAGTACTCCAGTGGTGCGGATCGGCACCGGATTGTGCGGTAGCGTGGGAGCCACAACTCCACCTCGCGGAGGGAAGCCGGTGAGAAGCCGGCGCTGACGCGCAACCGTGAGTCGAGTCATCGACGAGTCGGGACGCTTCGCTTGGTGGTTCAGCCCTGACCCGCTGTCGCGAATGCACGGGAGACGGAAGAACCGTCATCCGTGCAGCAGCAGAAGGATGACGACGAATGACCGCTTCACACTGGTCGGTTCTCTCGGCCGACCCCGCCGTCCCCACCCGCTTCGACTCCGCCCTGTACTTCTGGCTGGCGAACCGCGCCGGCACGGTCGAGCCCCGCACGTTCCGCACCGACCAGGAGCTCCTGCGCCTGATCCCTCCCGCCTATCTGACCCGGGAGCTGTCCACGATCGGCCCCTGCGAGCTGGCGGAGATCCTGGCCGGCCTGCATGGCCTGGGTGAGCCGGCGGTCCGCCGCCGCCGGGCCAGCCTCTCGGCCTTCTTCGCCTGGTGCGCCCGCGTCGGCCTGCAGGTCAAGACCGCGGCACAGCCCGCGCCGGAACCTGCCGTGGCGGCATCCCGCAGCCGCGGCTGTTGAGACCGGGCGGTGACCACTGGGGACGACCCAGCTGGCCACCCTGCCGAACACGCCATTGACAAGCCGGGACAGCAGCAATCGTCCCCGATCTCCCGGGTGCCTGGTCGGTCAGCGGACGTTCAGGCCGCCCACCAGCACACAGCGGCGACGCCGGGCGAAGCTGCGGGCCGAGGTGAGGCCCTCCCCGGTCGGGCCGGCGATCGTGAACGTGCAGTAGCCCTCGCCGCCGATCCCGATGCCGGCGTAGGACGGCCCGTTCTTGACGAAGATCGTGGTCTGGATGCGCTTGGCCATCCGGGTCAGCGCGTTCACGTCGGCGGAGTGCATGATCGCGGTGTGCCGGTTGCCGTGCTCGGCGATCACCGCCAGGTTCATGCCCTCCTCCAAGTCCTTCACCCGGACGATCGGCAGCACCGGCATCATCAGCTCGACCCGGACGAAGGGGTGGTCGAAGGGCACCTCGGCGATGATCAGCCGGGTGCCGGCCGGCGGCTCCACGCCGATGGCGCGCAGGATGACGGCGGCGTCCTTGCCGACCCAGGAGGTGACGGCATGGCGTCCGTCCACCACCAACTCGGTCAGCTTCGTGATCAGCGCCGGATCGCGGAGCTCGTAGGCGCCGTTCTTCACCATCTCGAACTTCAGCAGATCGGTGATCGGCGCCACCGCCAGCACCTCCTTCTCGGCGGTGCAGGGGAGGTTGTTGTCGAAGCTCGCGCCGTCGACGATGTCCTTGGCGGCCTTCTCGATGTTGGCGGTGGCATCGACCAGGGCCGGGGGATTGCCCGCCCCGGCACCGATGGCCTTCTTCCCGCTGGACAGCACCGCCTTGACGATGCCGGGTCCGCCGGTGGCCACCAGCATCCGCACCAGCTTGTGGCTCATCATGGCGTTGGTGTTCTCCAGCGAGGGCTCCGCCACGGTCACCACCAGGTTGGCCGGAGCGCCCGCGGCGACCAGCGCGGTATTGAGCTTGCGGATCAGCCAGTGGGTGAGGTTCTTGGCGCGCGGGTGCGGGCTGAACACCACCGAGTTGCCCGCCGCCAGCATGCCGATCGCATTGTTGATCACGGTCTCGGTCGGGTTCGTGGTGGGCGTGATAGCGCCGATCACGCCATAGGGCGAGATCTCGATGGTGGTCAGTCCGTCGTCGCCGGACCAGGCCTCGGTCACCAGATCCTCGGTGCCCGGGGTCAGCTCCGCCGCTGCCCGGTTCTTGGCGATCTTGTCGGTGACGTTGCCCATGCCGGTCTCTTCCACCGCCGCCCGTGCCATGTACTCCAGGTGCTCCGGCTGCAGCGCGACCTCGCGGACCACCTGGACGAACCGCGCCCGATCCTTCATCGAGCAGTCGAGATAGCTGCGCCAGGCGGTGTCGGCCGCGACGATCGCGGAGTCCATGTCGGGGAAGATGCCGTCGCCGATGGCGGTCTGCTCGCGGGCGGCGACCTGGCGGACGACGGCTTCCACCACACTGCGGACGGTCTCGGGGCTGATCGCGGACATGGATTACCTCGCCTTCTGGGCAGTGGAGAGTGCGTGCGTGATGATGTCGACGTCCTGAGCGACGGTGCCACCGGAGACCCCGATGCCGCCGACGATCCGACCGCCGCTGAACACCGGAAGCCCGCCGCCGAAGACGATCACCCGGCCGGCGTTGGTGTGCTGGATGCCGTGCAGTTCACCCGCCGGACGGGAAGGATCGGCCAGCGCGGCGGTCGGCAGCTTGAACGCCGCCGAGGTGTAGGCCTTGTTCACCGCGATGTCGATGCTGCCGAGCAGCGAATCGGCCATCCGGTGCAGCAGCATCAGGTTTCCGCCGGAGTCGACGCCGGCGAAGACGATCGGCACCCCGATCTCGGACGCTCTGGCCTCGGCCGCCTCGGCCATCAGCTTCAGCGCCGCCAGGTCGTACCCGGGCAGTTCGGTCGAGCCCTGCGCGTCCGTGTCGGTGCCGAGTGCTCGGGCCACCGCCGACCGCACCACCTGCTCGATCCGCTGCAGGTCGAACAGGTGCTCGCAGAGCCGAGCCAGCGCGTAGAGGGTGTCGGAGAGCCGGTTGAGGTACTTCACCAACTCGGGACGGACCGGCCGGGTCTCGGCCAGGGTGAGCACGCGCCGTTCGGCGCGGCGGGTCACCGTGCGGGCGGCGTGCAAGGCGGCGGAGGGACGGTCCCGGCCGGGCACCACGAAGGCGCGCTGCGGGCCGGTCACCTCAAGGCACATGTCGATCAGCGCTTCCAGATCGCCCACGTCGGCGGTGCTGATCGTGTTGTCCAGGATCGCCCGGCCCTGATCGTCGCTGGCAAGTTCGGCGGCCAGCACGAAGAGCCGCTGCTGGATGCCGTGCAGGGTCTCCCGGATCGACTCGTTCGGCGCCTGGGCCTTGGCCTCGCCGATCGCCGAGTTGGCCTCGTCGACGGTGCCGTACGCCTCGACGGCCGCATCCTGCTTGGGCACCCGCGAGCCGCCGAAGAGGCCGGTCTGCCCGGCGTCCCCGGTGCGGGTGTAGACGTTCGGCATGGTCAGGCCGGCCCGATCTCGACGGTGTCCACGATGCCGACGATGGTGCAGTCGATCGGGGCGTCCGACCGGGCTGCGGCGAACCGCGCCGAGCTGCCGCCGGTGACGATGACGACCTCGCCGACGCCCGCGCCCACGGTGTCCACCGCGACCTGTGGGATCGAGACGTACTCGGCGTCGATCCCGATCCGCTGGATGACCAGCAGCTTGAAGCCGACCAGTCGTTCGTCCTTGCTGGTCGAGACGACGGTGCCGCGAACCTTGGCCAGATACATGTCAAACCTCCCGTGAGATGCGGATGGAGCGGGCGGCGGCCAGGTCGCGGGCCAGCGCGGTCACGGTGGCCCGCTCGCCGATCCGCAGATCCGTGCCGTCAGGCAGTTGCTGAATCACCTGTTGGCTGATCAGGGTGCGCTCGCAGCGCACCTGCCCCCCGCCCGGGGGATGCTCGGCGGACGACGCCGGCGCCGGCCCGGCCTGGGGGTCGGCCGCCCCGACCGGCGGCCGCCAGCGGGGCAGGGCCGCGGCCGGCACGCCGAGTTGTTCGGCAAGCCGGGCGCGGTGCGCGAGATCGCGGCGCTCCCAAGCGGCCAGCGCGGTCCGTCCCAGCGAGTGCGCGGCGCAGAGACGCACTCCGAACGAGGCGAGTGCGGCGAGGTTGCCGCGCAGCAGGTCGGCGTAGCCCGTCGGCATCTGCGGGAACCAGGACTGCTTGGGGGCGTCGTCCGGACAGATCGCCGACCGCGAGGCGACCACCAGGCGGTTGCTCATGATGAACTCGGCGAAGAGGTTCGAGGCCAGGCAGTCGGCGATGCCGTGCGCCACCTTGGCGGCGATGTTGCTGGTCAGCGTGGGTGCGATCAGCATGTCGTGGGACTCCACGATCCGCGTCGTCGCCTCGCGCATCCCGAGCGAGGCGATCAGTTCCTGATCGAGGATGCGGAGCGCGCTGGGGGTCTGCAGGTAGTCGAGCTGGATTCCCGCGTCGACCAGCAGCCGGAGCCCGCCGATGGATTCGGTGAAGCCGAGCAGGCCGCCGCTGAACAGCACCAGGGCACGCCGGGGCGGAGGCGAGATCGCCTCCTGCACCGCCTCCTGCACCAGTCGTGCGACCTCGGCCTCGGTCATGGTTCGACATCCTCCAGCGGTTGCATCGCCACTCCCAGCGGGGTGACGAAGAGTGGTTCGATGGGCCGGATGACCGGCCGTCCGAGTTTGGCGGCGAACACCTCGGGTGCGTTCGGGAAGGAACTCGATCCGCCCACCAGGTACACCAGCGGCACCTCGTGTCCGGCCAGCGCCGCGGCGGCGATCGACGCCATCTTCTCCAGCGTCGGACGGATCACACCCAGGACGTCGTCGCGGCGGGCGGGATCCTTCTTCATGGTCTCGGCGGAGTCGTAGCTGATCCGGTAGGCACCGGCCAGCACCAGGCTCATGTGGTGGCCGCCGGTGGCTTCGTCCACCGACAGCACCGTCCGTCCGTCCGCCAGGATCGAGACCCCTGTGGTGCCGTGGCCGATGTCGATCACGCCGCCGTCGGTGATGCGCAGCGTGCGGGCCGCCGCCACCGGCTCGTCCACCAGTTCGGTGACCTCCAGCCCGGCCGCCTCGCCGACATTGCGGAACACCCTGGCATCGCCGGCGGAGATCCCCGGGGGGATCGACAGTGAGGCCGCGGTGAGCTGCCGGCCGATCCGGTGTTCCACCTCACCCACCAGGGTGCGGACCGCCGTCGTGGCCCCCGCCCAATCCACCACGACCCCGTCGCGCACCACCGTCGAGTGCTGCCAGGCCCCGGCGACCGGTCGGTTGCGGGCGTCCACCACCGACACCACGATGTTCGCGGTGCCGAGATCGATCCCGAGCCGGATGGGGCCGGTGGGGGCATCGACGCCGCCGGTCCGCACCAGCCGGGCGAACCGGCGGATCGCGTGCTCGGGCGTGCCGGCCGGCGCCCCCGAGCCGATCGGGCCGGTCGAGACCGCCGCGTCGCGGTTGGCGGTCTCGACGCGCTCGCCCGGCCGGGGGCGGACCTGTCCGGCGGTGTCGCGGGCGGCGTGGGTGGGCATGGTGGCGGTCACTGCCGGATCAGCCTTCCGAAGTCGCCGGTGCGCACTCCGAGGCCGTTGGCCTCATCGGTGTCGAGATGGATCTCGGGGATCCAGTCGTCCTTGATCCGCACGATGACGTTGTGCAGGACCGCACCACGCTGGCCGTCGAAGGCGACCTTGACCAGATCCTGGTCGGCCAGCCCCCACGCCGCGGCGTGGCTGGGGCCCATGTGAATGTGCCGGGCGGCCACGATCGCGCCGTGCTGCAGCAGCACGGCGCCTCGCGGTCCCTCGATCTGGATCGGCCCGGCGGACTCCAGATGTCCCGACTGGGTGACGGGCGCCTCGACCCCGAGCGCGATCGCGTCGGTGCGGCTCAACTCGACCTGGCTCTGCGGACGGCACGGTCCCATCACGCGCACCTTCGGGAAGGTGGTGCGGGGCCCGTGCACCGCGACGAACTGCTCGGCGGCGAACTCCTTGGGCTGGCGGACCGGGCGGTACACCGTGAGCTCGTCCAGACCGAACAGGGTCGCCAGATCCGCCTGGCTGAGGTGGACGTGCCGGTTGGATACGCCCACCACCACGCGATCCTGCTCCTCCTCCATCCGCTGGAGCACGCGGCGAGTGATCTCCTCCACGAGCGTGACCGTCGCTGCCGAGCGCATGGCTCAGGCCTTGACCGGCAGCAACTGCTCGACGTCGGCGTGCGGGCGCGGGATCACATGCTTGCTGACGACTTCTTCGCCGACCTGCGCGGCCGCGACCGCCCCGGCATCGACGGCGGCCTTGACCGCGCCGACATCGCCGCGCACCAGCACGGTGACCAGGCCGGCACCGACCTTCTGGTAGCCGATCAGGGTGACGTTGGCCGACTTGACCATGGCATCGGCGGCCTCGACGGCGCCGACGTAGCCCTTGGTCTCGACCATTCCGAGTGCTTCGCTCATGTCGTTCTTCCTCTCGATGGGTTGTTATGCGCTGGGATTCGGCTTGGGGGTGCGGCGGGTCTTCGCCGCCGGCCGGCGGGCCGCCGGCTTCGGGGCGGTGGCTGGAGCCGGGGGTTCGGGGGCCGGCTCGGCCGCGGGCTCGGGTTCAGGGGCCGGCTCCAGGACAGCGGGTTCGGCCACGGGCTCCACCGGCGCGGCGGATGCCGGCTCGGGTGGGGCGGCAGGTGCCGGCTCGGGCGTGACCGGCTCGGGCACGGCCTCGGCCGCGGGTTGTGGGGCGGCCGGCTTCGCCAGCCCGACCGTGACGTCGGTCAGCACCACCGGTTCCAGTTGCGTGCTGGGCCGGGGGATCACCGAGGTGGCGAACACCTTCGTGATCCGGCCCGCCTCGGCCCGGGCGGCGGCGATCGCGGCCTGGACCGCCGATACCTGGCCCTCGATCTTCACCGCGACCATGCCCATCCCGTCGGTGGTCTCATAGCCGATCAGGGTCACGTCGGCGGTCTTGCACGCGACGTCGGCGGCGGCGACCGCGGCAGGCAGGCCGAGCACCTCGATGGTGCCGAGGCTCAGGTTTGGCATGGGTCTTCTCCTTCTACAGCGCGCTTGGGACGGTCAGTGGCATTCGTTTGACGAGCCGCGCGGCGTTCGCTCCGGCGGCCCGGTCGCTGGCTTCCCCATGGTTGAGATGCTCGACCAGGTAGGGCCGGCTCTCGGGGAGCTTCTCGGTGGTGATCACCACGAAGTTGAGGCTGATGCCGATACCCACGCCGAGCCGGGACTCCACGCTGGCCTCGTGCGCCAGGATCAGCGGGTTCCGTTCGGCGTGCCGGGTCAGCTCCACGGGAACGCCCTCCTCCTCGATCCCGTGCAGCACCTCCGCCACCTGAGCCTCGGGGACCTGGTCGTTCAGCCGGAGCCGGATCGTGGGGCGTTCGGCGTTCATCGCTGGGCCTCCCACGCCAGTACCAGCCCGGTGGCGACCGCGTTGCGCGGCCCCTCGCTGCCGCGGATGTTCGCGCGACCGGCCACCACCCGGAACTCGCCGAGCGCCCGCGTCACGAGCTGCGGGATCTCGAAGTCCAGTGCGGAGCCGCCCACCAGCACGACGTGGGCGATGTCGCGGACGTTGCTGGTGGGGCTCACCGCGGCCAGCGCACGCAGCGCGTTGGTGACGAAGACCCGTTCCTTGGCCCGGATCCGCACCTGCCGGATCACCTCCAGCGGCTGTCGCAGCGGCAGCGGGATCATGCCTTCCGGGTGCAGCACGACGGTGCGGGCGAAGGTGTGCGGCGGCAGTGGGGCGTCGAAGAACTCGACGGTGCCGTCCTCATGGCGGATGTTGAACAGCGTCTCGACCCGGGCCAGCGGGTAGCGCTTGATGTTCTCGGCGTCCTCGGCGCTCTCCAGGCCGAGTTCGGACTGGATCAGCAAGGTGACCATGTTGCCGGCGCCGGCGAGGTGGATCGAGCGGGCGACGCCGTCCGCCTTCAGCACCGACGCGTCCGTCGAGCCGGCGCCCATGTCCAAGATGGCGATCGGAACCGAGCTGCCCGGAGTGGTCAGCGCACCGCGGACGGCCATCTCGGCCTCGATGCCGCCCACCTCGACCGGAAGCCCGAACTGGGCGGCCATGTCGTGCGCGATCCGCTCCATCTGGAGGTGGTCGGTCTTCACCATCGCGGCGATCCCGACGGCGGCCTCGAGCGAGAACTCCCCGGCCAGGCCCCCGGAGACCTGCTGCGGCACCTGGGTGTCGACCGCCAGCAGATCGGTCACCTCGATCCCGGCCGGATCGCGGTCGGTGAGCCGACCCATCACGACCCGCACCTTCTCCATCATCCCGCCGATGTTGGTGCCGGGTTCGCCCTTGATGTTGGTGATCGCGCCGGCGGTTCCCGCCACCCGCATGATCTCCTCGGCGCCCAGGTCGACGTCGACGGTCGCGGTGCGCTCGCCGACGAAGGTCAGCGAGCCGGCCGGAATGCGACGCTCGGTGACGTCGCCCTTCGGGGTCTTGATCACCACCGCCGACCGGTTGCCGACCAGGGAGCGAGCCATCGGCACCACCGAGGCGGTCTCCTCGGGGGACAGCTCGAACAGGGTGGCGATGCCGTAGGGGTTGGCGAGGGTTTCGATGATCCGGCCGGCATCGGCGACCTCGACCGCGGCGAGCATCCCGATCGGAACCTTGTCGATCAGCGCGACCTCGTCGACGATCGGGATCTTGTGACGCAGCCGGTTGTGCACCAGGACGCCGTCGTCCCGCTGCAACACCGCCCCGGTGACCTGCACCCGGGTGGCGGCGTCGTTGATCTGCTGGGCGACCTCCTCGAAGCTGTGCGAGCGGCCGGCCACCACGATGTAGGCGGTGCCCGGCATGGCGCTGGGGAGATCGTCGAGCCGGATGGTGATGCCCACCCCGATGCCCAGTCCGCCGGGCGTGGTGGGGTTGTGCCCGATCATCGTCGACTCGGTGATGATCGTCTCGGAGATCGTCTCCATCGCGACGTCGCCGATCACCGGCGCGGCCTCGTTGATCCGGATCAGGTCCAGGTCGGCGATCTGGCGTCCAGCCGCATCCAGCGCGACGGTCAGCGCCGCGAACACCCCCTGGGTGTTCTGCGCGGTTCCCTTGATTCCGGTAGTGGGAACGATCGAGGACGCGACGAACACCGGGGCGGCACCCGGGATCAGTTCCGCGAGTGCCACCTCGGTGGTCGCATTGCCGATGTCGATACCGGCGATCAGTGCCATGGCGCTGGGTTCCTCGATCGGTGGGATGACGAATAGCCGCCCGAGCCCCACCACAGGGGCCGGGCCTCGGCAGGCCGGGCCGGAGCCGGCCCGCCGAGGGGTAGCGGTGGTCAGTCGGCCTTCAGCCGTCCCCGCTTCTCGTACACATCAGCCGCTTCCCGGACGAAGGCTGCGTTGACCTTGCAGCCGTACTTGCGTTCCAGGTTGTCGGCGATGCCGTACAGCTCGGCCTTGGTGGACCGGTACGGACGCAGGGCGTTGTACACCTCCAGCAGTTCGGCGTCGGGCACCTGGATCAACTCGGCGGCGCGGCGCATGTTGCGGGCCAGGGTGTCGCGTCCGACGGACTCGGCCACCTGGGCCTGCAGCTCGAGGGTCTCCGGGGCGATCCGGAAGTCCTCTGCGCTCAACTCGCCCGACTTCACCTTGGGATAGGCGAACTCGGACAGCGGTTTGCCGGTGGCAGCCTTGATCTGCTGCGGCATCCGCTCACCGAGCGGGTAGTTGGACCGGTCGACCGTCCCCACGCCGGCCGCGGCCGGCTTCTTGGCGAAGGACACCTGGTCCTTGCCGAGGTTCGCCATGACCTCGGCCATGATCTGACGGATCAGTTCTTCGGATTCCACGTCGCTCTCCTAGCGGTACTCGACCCGAAGGGCCTGGGTCTTCTTGTTCGGGTCGCAGAGCTGGGTCTCCTTGATGTGCCACAGCGCCGCGATGGCCTGGTACTTCGGCCTGGCCATCTGGTCGTTCCGCACCGGAACCGGTGAGGGCGACTCGCCCTTGGCGTACTTGGCCGCGTTCTGGCCGATGGCGCGGAACGTGTCCAGGTCGACCAGGGGTGCCTGGGAGAACAGCTCGAGGTTGCTCAGCGGTGGCAGATCCTTCTGATGGATCACGGTGGTGCCCCGGGACTGGATGCCGATCCCGATCCCCGAACCCGACAGCTTCGCCGCCTCGTGGGCGATGAAGCCGACATCCGCGGTGCGGTACACCCGGATGAAGCGGTAGGACAGCCCCTGTTCCTCGATGCCTGCGCAGAGTTCGCGCAGGACGTCGCCGTGATCGAGTTCGATGATCGTGCTGGACATCCGGCCTCCGAAGCCCGGCGCCAGGGCGATCACCACCTCGCGTGGGCTGGTGCCCCGCTCGGCAGGGCCGTCGTCGCTGATCGACAGCGATCCGGTGGCCGAAGCCACGCTGGGCGCGGTCGCCACGGCCGTGGCCGTGCCGCCGGAGCCCGTGGCGAACTCCTTGATGACGTCTTCGATGATGTTGCGCAGCGTCTTCTCGTCCATCTCAGTCTCCTCAGACGTTCTCAGGGCTGATCGCCTGGCGGATGGTCTTCAGCAGCTCCCAGCGCTCGTCCGAGATCTGGTAGCCGGTCTGCGGCCCGCGGTAGTCGTTGGGCTGGTTGACCGCGCTGATCACCTCGAAGTCCTTGGTGAGGATCGCGGAGGTGTGCAGGTAGTCACCGGCCACCTTCTGCTTCTGGATGCCGTAGACGGCTTCAGCGACATCGTCGAAACCGGCCTTCGCCAGCGCCTTCACCAGATCGACGCCGGTGATGCCCCGCTTCATCAGGTTCTCGGCTGCCTTGAGGTCCTCCACCACGTTGCGGGCCGGCATGTCCTGCGAACCCCGGGCGTAGGTGGCGGCCTCGACCTCGGCATCGGTGATCTCGGTCAGGCCGAGCTCGCGGAACAACGCCTGGATCGCCTTCGCCGCCTTGTTGCGGACCCGCACCACGTCCTCTTCCAGCACCGGCTGCAGACCACCGTCGACCTTGAGGTCGCGCTGGATGATCAGCCAGTCGTCGTAGTCGTCGGCGTCCCAGTTGGAGCCGGCGAACATGTTGTCGTAGTTCGGGGTGGCCGAGTAGCCCGAGCAGATGAAGTCCGTGCCGGGCACGAACTGCATCAGCGAGCGAGCCACCCGCCGCAGGTCGGAGTGGGTGAAGGTCTGGTCGTTGCTGGACGCGCACTCCAGGTCGAGCGCCATCGCGATCAGGTTCTCGGCCAGGATCGCCCGGACGCCGCTGGGTACCGCGGCCGGGACGCCCACGCAGGAGACCGAGCCGTTCTGGATGCCCTGCGAGCCGGCGGCCTTGGTGATGTACAGGCAGCGGGACTCCAGGTACAGCATCGACTTGCCCTCGGCGTAGCCCATCTGGACCTCGGAGCCGGTGCCGGAGGTGAACCGCATCTTCAGGCCGCGGGACGCGTAGCAGGAGGCCAGGAAGGCCTTCGACCACGGGGTGTCGTCGCCGTCCATGAAGACCGGCTCGGTGCCGTAGACCGAGACGGTCTCTGCGTACGCGGTGAAGCCGCGCATGCCGAGGTTCAGCTCGGTGGCCTCCTCGACCGCGCACTGGGTGAGGATGCCCGGACGGCCGACCTGCGCGCCCACCATCAACGCGATCGCGTTGAACGGGGCGTACCGGGCGATGCCGACCGTGGTCTCCAGCTCGGCGAAGCCGCGCAGTGCGGCCTCGGCGCCGTCGGCGGCGATCTGGACCGGATTGTCCTTCAGGTTGGTGACGTGCGCCTGGTTGGCCGGAGTCATCCGGGCACGCATCTTGGTGACCGCCATCATCATCTCCAGGACCGTCAGCTGGCTGACGACCTCGGTGATCTTGGCGGGGGTCATGGACGTGGTCAGCTTGACCACCTCGGCCCGCGGCACGTTGAAGTCGATCAACTTGCGGGCCAGCTCCAACGAGTCCATCCGGGCCACGGCCTCGGCATTGTCCAGGTTGATCCCGTAGTCGGCGATGAACGTGTCGATCATGTCGAAGTCGGCGCGCTGCTTGCCGTCCAGCTCGACGACCTTGCCGCCCTCGATGCTGATCGAGGGCTTCGGGTCGTTCGGGCTGTTCATCGCAATCAGACCGACCTCAGGCCACTCGGTGACGTACCCGTCCTGGTTCACCGGACGGGCGTCGAGCGCCTCGAATCGCTTGCTCTGCACAGTGCGCCTCGTCTCAGATGTACGGAGTGGTCGACGACTCGGGGTAGGCGCCCATGGCACCCAACAGGCCCCGTCCGACCTCGCGGGCGGCGATGATCGCCTGGCGGACCGCACCGGAGTCTCCGCTGAAGAACGAGATGACCTCGTTGGAGAAGCTGGTGCCGGCGGCCGGGCTGGAGTAGCCGATGACGTCGATGGTGGAGGCCTTGACCGCGGTGTCGGCCAGGACCACGCCGATCGCTGCCGGGGCCCCGACGGTGATGCCGAAGGCCTTGCCGAGCGGGGCGCCGAACGCCTTGTTCAGGGCGTGGGAGGCCCGGGCGGTGTACTGGAACTCCAGGTGCCCGGCATCATTGCCGTAGACGTCGCCGAAGGTGCGCTCGATCTCGCTCAGCGTGACCTCGACCGCCCGGCGGGCGTCTGAGACGTCCTCGGCGCCGAAGATGATCAACGAACCGTGCCCGGCGCCACCCTTGGTGTCGCGGGGGAGTTCGATGGTGACGATCTCGGTGTTGGTCGCCTTGACGGCCTCGTCCGCGGCGAAGATGTGCGGGCCGGCGCCGGTCCGGGCGCCGACGATGCCGATCGACTTGTACTTGGGGTCGATCTTCATCAACTCGTGGATCTGGGAATCGACGTTGGCGATCACCAGGCCGATGGTGTCGCCGATCGGACACGCGCCGACGAACTCGGTGGTCGCCGGGCGGGCGCCGGAGGCCGTCTTGGTGGCCGGGGCGGCCGGGGCCGCGCCGCCATCGAGCTTCTTCATCACGGCCGCCATCACCTGGCTGACCAGTTCTTCACTTGCCATGGGTGATCACAACCTCACTTGGCGGCGGACGGGAGGATCTTCTCCACGTCGTTGTGCGGGCGAGGGATGACGTGCACGCTGACCAGCTCGCCGACGTTCTGGGCGGCGACCGCACCGGCGTCGGTGGCAGCCTTGACCGCACCCACGTCGCCGCGGACCAGCACGGTGACCAGACCGGAACCCACACGCTGGCTCCCGATCAGCACGACATTGGCCGACTTGACCATCGCGTCAGCGGCCTCCACAGCGGCGACGAAACCCTTCGTCTCCACCATTCCGAGGGCTTCTTGCATTCCTGACTCCTTTGTTGGGTCGGTGGCCGCCGGGCACGCTCCCGGCTGGCGCTCGTCTTGAGGCTAGAGCCGTGGGTCCGCACGAAACGGCTCGTCAGCGTCCACTTTCTCGCCAATTCGGGGAGCCATCGGAACAAGAAAGTGCAACTTCGACCACCAGAAAGTGCAGGCCAGCACGAGGGTGGCGAGTTGGTTGACAGGCGCGCCCCGGGCTCCACAGGATGAGGGGGTCGGTACCGATCCCGGCCGGTCGGCGTGTCGGACAAAGAGGCAGGGATGGAAGAGAAGCAGCGGATCATCCAGGAGTTCGTCCCGGGCAAACAGGTGACCCTGGCCCACGTGGTGGCGAACCCCGAGGAGCAGCTGTTCGCCAAGGTCGGGCTACCCGCCCAGGCCGGCGCCCTGGGCGTGCTGACGATCACTCCGAGCGAGGCCTCGATCATCGCCGCTGACATCGCCAGCAAGGCCGCGGCGGTGCAACTGGGTTTCGTCGACCGGTTCTCCGGTTCCCTGGTGGTCATCGGTTCGCTGACCGATGTCGAGTCGGCGATCGAGAACGTGGTGAACGTGCTCTGCGATCAACTCGGCTTCGCGCGGCCACCGCTGACCAGAACGTGAAGCGGATCCTGCTGATCGGCTCGGTCGGATGCGGCAAGACCACGCTGCTGCAACGCCTGCACGGAGCGGAGCTGAGCTACGTGAAGACCGAGACGATCTACACCCGCGGCCAGACCGTCGACACCCCGGGGGAGTACCTGGAACTGCCCTGGTTCAAGCACGCGCTGCGGACGGCCTCCTTCGAGGTGGAGTTGGTGGTGCTGCTCGCCTCGGCGACCGTGGGGGAGGCGAAGTTCCCGCCGGGCTTCACCACCTTCTTCATGCCTGAGACGATCGGCGTGGTGACCAAGACCGACCTCGCCGATCCCCAGCAGATCAGCCAGGCCGACACCTACCTGCGGCTGGCCGGGGTGACCGAGGTGTTCGAGGTCTCCTCCGTCACCGGCGCGGGAATCGACGAGCTCACCGCCCGGCTCGCCTGACCGCCCGATCGGCGGCGCCGGTCAGACGAGCTTGCGGAGGATGCCGGCGAGGTCGGCCTCGCTGGGCTCCACCGGGTTGCCGGCGGTGCAGAAGTCCACTCTCGCGGTCGCCGCCAACTGGGGAACGGCAGCCAGGAAGGCGGCCCGATCCACCCCGGCCGCCGTGACCGTGCCCGGCATCTCCAGCTCCCGGCGCAGCTTCTCCACCCAGCCGATCAGCGCGCGCACCAGATTCCGGTCGTTGGACGCGAAGAGCCCCACCGCCTTCGCCAGCGTGACGTAGCGGCGAACCAGTGTGGAGACCGGCCCCGCCCGGTAGCCGAGATCGCCGCAGTTGAAGGCGATCACGTGCGGCAGCAGAATGCCGTTCAGCCGGCCGTGCGCCACCGGGAACGAGCCGCCGATCGCATGCGAGAGACCGTGCACGATGCCCAGCCCGGCGTTCTGGAAGGCGATTCCGGCCATGGTCGCGCCGGTGTGCTGATGCTCCCGGGCCTTGAGGTCCTCGTTGTCGCGGAAGCTTCTGACCAGATAGGAGTCGGCGATCCGCAACGCCTTCTCGGCCAGAGCATCGGAGAAGTCGTTGTGGCCCACCGCGACGTAGGCCTCGATGGCATGGCTGACCGCGTCCATGCCGGAATCGGCGGTGAGCCTGGGCGGCGCCGTCCGTACCGCCTCCGGATCCAGGATCGCCATCTCGGGCAGCATGTCCGGCGAGGAGAGCGGCAGCTTGGCGTGGCTGTGTGGATCGGTGACCACGGCGAAGGAGGTGACCTCCGAGCCCGAGCCGCTGGTGGTGGGGACGACGATCAGGCCGGCGGGAAGGGGATGCCCCTGCTCCAGCGCGAGCTTGCGGACGGCCTTCGCGGTGTCGATCGGGGAACCGCCGCCGACCGCCACGATCGCCTCGGGTTCGAAGGCCAGGAAGGCCCGCAGCCCGGCGGTGACGGCAGCGATGTCGGGATTGGGCTGCACCTGGTCGAAGACCTCGACAGCGGAGTCGGCCAGTTCGGCGCGCACCCTCGCCAGCAACGGCGTGGTCGACAAGAAGGCATCGGTCACCACCAGGACGCGACGTCCGGACAGTTCCCGGAGCGTGGACAGCGAATCAGGTCCGTAACAGAGCGTGGTGGTGAGTTGGAAGCGAAACACCGGTCGGTCTCCCCTCGTGCGAGGCACTGCGACGCCGGTACTCGCTGGGCGAGAGTCCGGTGTGGGACCGGAAGACCCGCGAGAAGTAATTCACCTGCTGGAAGTTGAGCTCCGAGGCGATCTGCTGCACCGGCATCTGCGTGGAAGCTAGCATCAGCTGCGCCCGCGAAAGCCGCCAGAGGGTGACATACGACACGAATGTGTAGCCGGTGACCGATTTGAACACCTTCGACAGGTGCCCGGGCGACCAATGCGCCGCGGCGGCCGCCTCGGTGAGGGAGAGCGCCCGGTTCGGGTGGCGCGCGATGTCGTTGAGCAGGTCGCGCAGATCCCGCTGTCGCTGCGGCCGGCCCCGGCGCAGCTCGTCCAGCATCATCGCCAGCATCCGCTCGAAGTAGAGCTGGGTCTGGTAGCGGTTGAGCGAGGAGGTCCGGCGGTTCCGGTGCCGCTTCACCATCTGGGTCAGGTGGGGGACCAGTCTGGGACAGCAGTCGGCGGCGGCATCGATCACCTGGTCCTCCAGCTCCGCCAGCGGATCCCGGACGTCATCGGCGCGATCGAAGAGCTCGTCGAGCGATCGGGTGATCTGGGCGTAGGCGCCGGCGAGATCCTCCGCCTCCAGCAGTTCCCGCAACAGCTCGGACGTCGTGGGCTCGGCGACCGGAGGGTCGGCCGGGGCGGCCGGGCGGACGAGCGGGAACAGGGGCAACTCCCGGCGCACCCCACGCAACTTCGCGCCGTCGATACCCGAACTCAGCCCGAGCAGGGTCTTGGCGGCGGCGACGACGCGACGCAGGCTCGACTGCGGAACCTGCTCGTACAGATCCTCCAGCACCGGATCGCCCCGCCAGTCCGTCTGCGGAGTGAGATAGTCCGGTTGTTCGATCGATCCCAGCCGGACCTGACCGCACAGAATCGCGCCGAGGTAGGTGTCGCCATCGGTCAGGGGTACCGAGAAGTCCACCAGCCCGGCGTGACAGCGATACACCCGCGGGCCGTTCTCGATCAGCGACTGCAGGCCGCCGTGCGCGTCGCACCCGTGACAGGCCCGGTTCCTGACCGGGTCGGATCGCATCTCGCGACAGAAATCCGTGAACGCGAAGGTGGGGGTGAAGGGAACGCCCCGGGCGTCCGCTCCGACCGTCGCCAGCCCGGTCGCCTCGGAGAAGTCCTGCGCCATCAGCTGGATCTGGTCGATGTCCAGCACCGTACCAATCGGGTTCTCAACCACCGGCAGCCTCCACGCTGATCGACCGCGTCATGCTCATCCGTGGTGAAGAGGTCACGATGAGCTCGCCGCCTACCTTAACCCGTTCTGGTGAGGATTGGCTCTGGCGAGTTCCGAGGATGGGCAGTTCTGGGTACAGTGCCAGGCATGGCGGCGGAGATCGGCATCATCGGCGGCACCGGGTTCTATTCCTTCCTCAGCGGGGCGCGACAGGTAGCGGCGACAACGCCGTACGGAGCGCCGAGCGCGCCGGTGACGGTGGGCGAGGTGGCCGGACGCGAGGTGGCCTTCCTGCCGCGACACGGCCGACGCCACGAGTTCCCGCCGCACAAGGTCAACTACCGGGCCAACCTGTGGGCGCTGCGCAGCGTGGGCGTGCGGCAGGTGATCGCACCCTGCGCGGTCGGTTCGCTGCGTGCCGATCTCGGGCCGGGCACGTTCGTGGTGCCCGACCAGGTGATCGATCGCACCTGGGGTCGCGAGCACACCTGCTACGACGCCAAGGGCAAGGTGGTCCACGTCGGGTTCGCCGACCCGTACTGCCCGCGAGGGCGGTCCGCGGCGGTGGCTGCGGACCCGACCGCCGTTGACGGCGGCACGCTGGTGGTGATCAACGGACCGAGGTTCTCGTCCAAGGCCGAGTCGAGGTGGCACGCCGCCGCCGGCGGCAGCGTGGTCGGGATGACCGGGATGCCTGAGGCCTCGGTCGCCAGGGAGCTGGCGATGTGCTTCACCACGATCTGCATGGTCACCGACCACGATGCCGGGGTCGAGACCGGGGAAGCGGTCAGTCACGCGGCGGTGCTGGAGGTCTTCGGGCAGAACATCGAACGGCTCAAGTCGCTGCTGGCCCGCGTGGTGGCGGCACTGCCCGCGCCCGAGCCGGATGCCACCGCCTCGTGTCCCTGCCGCCGGGCCCTGGACGGCCAGGAGTTGCCCTTCGAGCTGCCCTGAGCCCGAGTCGGCACGGCCTGACCTGCGCACTCCTGACCGGGGAGCGAGGGCGGGATCGGAACCTGGCCGCCAGGCCCGCCGGGTGCGGGAACGGATGCCCCAGCGGATGACTCGTGGGATCGCGCGCTGCCTCCGTCTCATCGGCCGTGGAGGGTTGCGGCGTGACCTCAGTTTTCAATAGTCTCAGGTTGCGAAAATGCGTGAGGTTAGCCTCACCTTAGCCGAGAGACCCGCCGTTGTTCCTTGCCGCCTTCCTGATCGGCCTGCGCGAAGGGCTGGAAGCAGCCCTGATCGTCGGCATCCTGGTGGCCTACCTCCGCAGACAGGACCGTCCCGACGTTGTGGCCAAGCTGTGGTGGGGCGTCGGGCTGGCCCTGGCCGGGTCGGTCGCGCTCGGCGCGCTCTTCACCTTCGGCAGCTACACCCTCAGCTTCCAGGCGCAGGAGATCATCGGCGGCACGATGTCGCTGATCGCGGTCGGCATGATCACCTGGATGGTCTTCTGGATGATGAAGGTCGGCGGGCGGATGAAGGCCGAGCTGGAGGAAGGGGCTGCCGCCGCGCTCGCGGTCGGGACCGGCTGGTCGATCTTCTGGCTGGGCCTGGTCTCGGTCGGACGCGAGGGCATCGAGACCACCGTCCTGCTGTGGGGCTGGGCGCTGCAGCCCGCCGCGCTGCTGGGCGCACTGGCCGGGATCGCCACCGCGGCAGCGTTCGGCCACCTGCTCTACCGGGGGATGGTTCGCGTCAACCTGGGCACCTTCTTCGCCTGGACCGGCATCTTCCTGGTGGTCGTCGCGGCCGGCATCCTCGCCTACGGCATCCACGATCTGCAGGAGGCCGCCGTCCTGCCCGGGCCCTTCTCCGGCCATCCGGTCACCCCTACCGACCTGCGTACCGGGGACGTGCTGGTCGGACCGGCCGACGGGCCGTTCTGGATGGCCTCCTTCCCCTTCGGGTGGGCCTTCGACGTGACCGGGAGCATCGATCCCAGTGGCTTCGCGGGCGCTCTGCTGAAGGGCACGATCGGATTCGTCCCCCAGATGTCCTGGCTCGAGGTCCTGGCCTGGGCGGTCTACCTGGCGGTCGTCCTGCCGCGCTTCGTCGCGGGGGTGCGCCGCAGCCGTGCCGCACGTGAGGCGACAGCCGCCGCCAAGGCGGCCAGTGCCGCGCGGGTACTCCCAGACGCCGCATCCACTCACCCGGCGGACTCGCAGGCGGAGCTCCCGGGGCGCGATGCGGCCGATCCGCGCCAGCCCGCCGAGCGGGCGCCGGCGTCCACCACCCTGATCCATCAGTAGGAGAGGAAACCCATGAGAGCACCCCTATTCGCCGGGCTGACGGCGATCGCCGCGCTCGCGATCAGCGGCTGCGTCGCCAACGCTCCCGCTCCCGGTTCGTCCGGTCCGGCCGACGATCCTGGCGCCACGAGTTCCGGTGTGCTGACGGTGTCCTCCACCGACACCGAGTGCACACTCTCGGCCCGCACCACCAGCAGCGGCAACGCGACCTTCCAGATCTCCAACGCCGGCGGGAAGATCACCGAGTTCTATCTGCTCGGCTCCGACGGGCTGCGGATCGTGGCCGAGAAGGAGAACATCGCCCCGGGTGCGTCCGCCGAGCTGTCGGTGTCGCTGCAACCCGGCGACTACTTCACCGCCTGCAAGCCGGGCATGCGCGGCGCGAACGTCGGCGAGGCAGCCTTCACGGTGACCGGTGACCCGATCGAGCTCTCCGGCGAGGATCAGGAGCTGTTCGCCCAGGCGGTGGCCGACTACGTCAGCTTCGTCAAGAACGAGGTCGCCGAACTCCAGCCGAAGGTGGACGAGTTGGCCGGGGCCTATGCCGCCGGCGACGACGACACCGCCCGGAGGCTGTTCGCCACCACTCGCGTCCACTACGAGCGGATCGAGCCGATCGCCGAGGCGCTGGGCGTGCTCGATCCGCGGATCGACTACCGCGAGATCGACTACCTGGCCGAGGCCGACCAGCTGAACGACGACGACCCCACCTTCACCGAGTGGCTGGGCTTCCACCGGATGGAGAAGGATCTGTGGGTGCCGGCCAAGGACGCCGTGCAGCCCGACGGCGCCTCCGCCTGGGAGGGCTGGGAGCCGTCGACCGCCGAGCAGCGCACGGTGATCGCCGACACGTTGGTGGCCGATATCGCCACTCTGTACGACACCGTTCATGCCGCCGACTTCATCGCAAGCCAGGGTCTCGACATCGCCACCGTCTCCAACGGAGCCTCCGGGCTGCTGGAGGAGATCGCGGTCGGCAAGGTGACCGGCGAGGAGGACTGGTGGTCGCACACCGACCTGTACGACTTCCAGGCCAATCTGCAGGGAGCCCGGATCGCCTTCGACCTGGTCGCCCCGATCGCCGAACGCAAGAGCGAGGGCAAGGAACTTGTCGCCCAGATAGATGCCGAGTTCGACAAGCTGCAGGCGCTGCTGGACTCCTACGGCAGTCTGGAAGCCGGCTTCGTCAGCTACGCCGAGGTGAACCGCGATCAGCAGCGTGAGCTGACCGATCAGATCGACGCCACCCGCGAGCCGCTGTCGAAGCTCACCAACGCGGTCCTGGGCATCTCCTGACCATGACCGAACCGTCGCCCCGTCCGTCCGAGGTGGCGGACGGGGGCGCGCCGGGACCCTCCGGTGGGCTGTCCCGGCGTGGTCTGCTGGCCCTGGGCGGAGGGGCGGGACTGGCCGCCGGTGCTGTGGCCGGCGGTTTCGCCACAGCGGCGTTCACGCCGAAGCCGGCGGTCGCGACCGACGACCTGGAGTACCCGTTCCACGGTGAGCACCAGGCCGGCATCGTCACCCCCGCCCAGGATCGGCTGCACTTCGCCGCCTTCGATGTCCGCCAGGACGTGACCCGCGACGAGTTGACCGAACTGCTGCAGGACTGGACCTACGCCGCCAGCCGGATGGTGATGGGGCTGGACGTCAGTGCCAAGGGAGCCTTCGGCGGGGGGCCCTACCTGCCGCCGGACGACACCGGTGAGGCCGCCGGCCTGGGTCCCTCGGGACTCACCCTCACCTTCGGGTTCGGCCGCACGCTGTTCCGCACCGACGACGGCGTCGACCGCTTCGGGCTGGCGGCTCGGCAGCCGCCGGAGTTCGGTCCGCTGCCGAAGATGGTGAACGACTTCATCGACCCGGCTCGCTCCGGCGGCGATCTCTGCATCCAGGCCTGCGCCAACGATCCGCAGGTGGCGGTGCACGCGATCCGCAATCTCACCCGGATCGGCTTCGGGAGGACGCGGCTGCGGTGGTCACAGCTGGGCTTCGGGCGCACCTCGTCCACCTCGACCTCGCAGACCACTCCGCGCAACCTGTTCGGCCAGAAGGACGGCACCAACAATCTCAAGGCCGAGGAGCCCGAGCGCCTGACCGAGCACGTCTGGATCTCGGACGGGCCGGCGCGCGGCGGTTCGTACCTGGTGGCCCGCCGGATCTCGATGACCATCGAGGTGTGGGACGGCGTTCAGCTTCAGGAGCAGGATCGGGTGCTGGGCCGCGACAAGCGCACCGGAGCCCCGCTGTCGGGGGGCGAGGAGTTCACCGCCCCCGACTTCGCGGCGACCGACGAGGCCGGCAGGCCCGCGATCGACGATCGCTCACACGTCTTCCGCGCCCACCCCGACAACAACGACGGCATCGCGATGCTGCGCCGCGGCTACAACTTCGTCGACGGCAACGACGACAACGGACGACTTGACGCGGGTCTGTTCTTCATCGCCTTCGTGAAGTCCCCCGAGCGGTTCGCCGCCGTGCACCGGAACATGGCCCGCGACGACATGTTCGTGGAGTACCTGAAGACCACCTCGTCCACCGTGTTCCTGGTGCCCGGTGGCATCGCCGAAGGCGAGTACGTCGGCCAGGCCCTCTTCAGCTGACGGCCCTGCGGCCCTGGCGCCGCGAGGCCTGGCGGCGCCAGTTGCCGATGCCCCGGCTTGTCAGGCGGCGAGAGGGTCTCGCGCTGGGCGCAGGTGGAGGCCGCAGGAGCCGTCCCTGGCGGCGAGATCTCAGGAGCCGACCGGCGTGGAGCCCGCCGGCGGCTTGGCGACCGGGATGACCAGCATCGCCGCCACCGAGACCGCGCCGACCACCAGCAGCGCGCGCAGGATGCCGAAGTGGTCGCCCAGGAAGCCCAGCAGGGGAGGGCCGGCCAGGAAGGCGGTGTAGCCGATCGTCGAGACCACGCTGAGCCGCATCGGTGCGCGGGCCGGTTCGTCGGCCGCCGCCGACATGCCGACCGGAAAGCCGAGGCTGGCGCCCACCCCCCAGACCGCCGCACCGACGAAAGCCAGCACCGGGCCGCCGAACACCACCAGCAGGCAGCCGAGGATCGCGGCGGTGAACAGCACCCGCAGCACCGTCACCCGGCCGTAGCGGTCGAGCAGGACGGTGCCCAGGATGCGTCCGGCGGTCATGAAGGAGAGGAAGACCGCCAGCGCCACCACGCCCATCGCCTTGTCGAGCTGATGGCCGTCGACGAAGGCGACAGCCAGCCAATCGTTCGCGGTGCCCTCCGCGAAAGCGGCGGCCAGCACCATGACGCCGATCAGCAGCGTCCGGGGTTCGGTCCAGGCCGAGCGTGCCTTGCCGCCGGCCGGGACGGCCCCGTCGGAATCCTCGTCGAAGGCGGGCAGGAACTGCGCGGTCCCCCAGGTGGCGGCGATCAGGCTCACCACGACCACACCGCCGATGTGGGCGGCCAGCGGTACCCGCAGGGCCGTCATCCCGGCCCCGAGCAGAGCGGCCAGCACGGTGCCGCCGCTGAAGCCGGCATGGAACCACGGCATGATCGCGCGGTCGATCGCCCGCTCGATGATGGTGCCCTCCAGGTTCTGCGCGACATCCCAGATGCCGCTGCCCAGCCCGAGCAGGAACAGGCCCGGCGCGACCAGGTAGACCGGCAACTGCGCCTGGGAAGCGATCGCCGCCCACAGGATGCCGGGCAGCAGCAGCGCCATGCCGAGCCGCACGGTGTTGGCTGCGCCGATCCGATGGGCGATCCGTCCGGCGGTGGGGAGGCCGAGCACAGCGCCCACCGACACCGCCAGGAGCAGCAGGCTGAGTCCGCCGGGGGTGAGCGAGAGCAGGTCGCGGACGTCCGGAATCCGCGACATCCAGGAGGCGAACGCGAAGCCGTTGACCGCGAACACCACCAGATCGCCGTTGCGGGCGCGCGAGGTGCGAGCACGATCGAGGACGGGCACGCTCATCTGCAGGGTCTCCGTTCGCCTTGCGATTCCAGACGGCTCGTGGTCGAACGCCGCCGGATTCCATCATGGCGTCACGGTGCACCGAACACGAACTGAGACGGTTTCGTCCGGGCCTCGGACCATCGAAGCCCGAGAACCCGCCCACCCGCGGCATGCCGGAGAGCGGACGTCCGGATCCCGTGGATCGGCGGCGTGGTCCCGCTCGCTGTGCCAGACTCGCTGTGGCCCGGCCGAGAGTCGCCGGGTCGAGAGGTCTGCCTGGTGCTGGAAGGGTCCTGATGACGAACTTGCTTGATCCGGAGACGTTGCCCGAGGCGGTTCGCCCCGCCTACGCCGACGTGCTCCGGCGAAACCCCGGCGACCGCGAGTTCCATCAGGCGGTTCACGAGGTGCTGGCTTCGGTCGTCCCGGTGATCACCGAGGAGCCGGACTACCTCAAGGACGGCATTCTGCAGCGGCTGGTCGAACCCGAACGGCAGATCATCTTCCGGGTGCCGTGGGTGGACGACGCCGGGCA
>CAYSZZ010000024.1:0-61692 GCA_964435735.1 uncultured Propionibacteriaceae bacterium | reverse complement strand
CTCCGTGGGGTGCTCATACGAACAACCTGCCGATCTGGAAGACCGCGACCGCGAGCGACCAGGCCACCACCAGCTGCATGACCACGCCGAACAGGGTCCACTTCGGCCCGATCTCGCGCCACTGGGTGGCGACCGTCGCCATGCAGGCGGTGTAGGACATCATGAACACCAGGAAGGCCAGCGCCGCGGGGATCGGATGACCACCGGAGGATTCGGTGAAGTCGGCCACGATCCGGTCGCCCAGCGCTCCGGCCTCGCCCTCCTCGGGCTCGGCGAGAGCGTAGGTCTGTGCCCAGGAGGAGATCACCGCCTCCTTGGCGACGAAGCCCACCACCAGCGCCGAGGTGGTCTCCCACTTGGCGAAGCCGGTGGGTCCGAACACCGGGGTGATCGCCTGCGCGGCGACGCCGTAGGCCGAATCGGCGACCGGGGTGTCGGCGAACGAACCCTCACCGCGCACCGGCGTGGCCTGCAACAGCCAGACCGCGGCCACGGTGATCACGATGATCCCGGTGGCGGTCTGCAGGAAACCCTTCAGCCGCACCCAGGTCACCGACGCGGTCAGTCGCAGGGTGGGCACCTGGTAGGGCGGCAGGTCGATCACCAGCGGCTCGATCGGCTGGTCGCGCCAGATGGTGTGCCGCAGCACGAGTCCGGAGAGGATGACGATCAGCACCGAGGCGACGTACATCGCGAACACCACCGTGCCGGCGTTCGGCCCGAAGAAGGCCACGCCCACCATCACGAACACCGCCAGCCGGGCGGTGCAGGCGGTGAACGGCACCAGCAGTGCGGTCAGGATCCGCTGGCCGGCGACCGGCAGCACCCGGGTGGCCGAGACCGCCGGGACGTTGCAGCCGTAGCCGACGATCAACGGGATGAAGGCGCGCCCCGGCAGGCCGATCGCCCGCATCACCCGGTCGGTCACCACGGCCGCGCGGGCCATGTAGCCGGAATCCTCCAGCAACGCCAGCAGGACGAACATCAGCGCCATCAGCGGGACGAAGGTGAGCAGCGCGCCCACGCCGGCGATCAGGCCGTCCACCACCAGACCCTCCACCCAGGTGTCCCCCAGGCCGGCCAGGCCGAACAGCCCGCTGGCCGCCTCCGAGATCGGTCCCGCGACGAGTGTGTCCAGGCCGTCCTGCAGCGGGGCCGCTACGACGGTGGTGATCTGGAAGACCACCCACATCACGGCGAGGAAGATCACCGGCCCGATCACCGGGGCGGTCAGCCAGCGGTCGATCCGGTCCGAGCGGGTGGCGCCGGACCTGCCGGGGTCGACGGTGGCTGCCTCGACGACGGCGGCGACCCAGTTGAACCGGTCGTTGTCGAGCGCCCACTCGTCGTCGTCAGCGGGAAGCGTCTCGCGGGGGGTGGGAACGGGCCGGCGCAATGCCTCGCGGACGGCGGCGGACAGATCGTCGAGGCCGGTGCGGCGGCGGGGGTCGATGCCCACCACCGGCACGCCGGCGGCCTTGCTGAGTGCGTCCAGGTCGAGGGCGATGTCCTGCTTGCCGGCGACGTCCAGCATGGTCAGCGCGATCACCATCCGGGCGGGGTGCTCCCGTACCTGGGAAGCCAGGAACAGGCTCTGCGAGAGCCGGGCGGCGTCGACCAGCAGCACGCAGACATCGGGACGCTCGTCCGCCGGGGCCTCCACCAGCAACTCGCGGGTGAGCGCCTCATCCGGGGACTCGGGTTCCAGCGAGTACGCGCCCGGCAGGTCGACCAGGGTGATGTCGATCCGTCCGGAGTAGCACAGACAGCCCTCGCAGGAGCAGCTGGCTTCCCCGCAGCAGGAACAGGGCGGGCCGTCGCTGCGCCACACCCCGCGGGAGACCTCGACGGTGGTCCCAGGCCAGTTGCCCATCGTGACCCGGGCGCCGGTGAGCGCGTTGAACAGGGTGGACTTGCCGGTGTTCGGAGCGCCGACCAGCGCCACCACCGGCGCGTCCGGACCGGCCGTGGCTGTCGAGCCGCCGCTGTGGCAGGTCGCCTTGACCGAGGGCGGACGGGTGGTGAGCATGCCGCTGGCCTGGCTCGTCGGGAGGCTCACGGTGCCAGCTCCACCCGGACCTGCCTCAGGACACCGGGACCGAGCGCGATGCGAGTACCTCCGACCAGCGCGACCCGGCCATCGCCGGACGTGGCATGCAGCAGGGTCACCTCAGCACCGCGGCGCAGCCCTAGCGCGGCCAGGCGGCGGATCGTCCCGGATCCGGTCACGTCCTGCAGCAGGAGCGCCTGCTGTAACGGGGCCTGATCAAGAGTCATACTCGACACACAGGCAAGGCTACGCTAAATTGCGTATGCCCGAGCCATTTTGGAAAGAAAGGTGCGACCAAATTTCGGGAGCTCTCGGCACGGCCGCCACGACCGCCCTGCGCGGGCCTGGTCAGGCGTGGGCCAGGAGAGCTTCGGTGAGGTAGCCAAGCCACTCATAGACCCGGTAGGTGTAGCCGCGGGGATCGCTGTCATCGAGCGTTTCCAGGGCGTCGGCGTCCTCGGCACCGGCGATTCCCAGACGCACCGCCAGGCTCAACCGCAGCGCCGTCAGGGCCTTCAGCCACTGGTCGAGTTCGACCACCCGCACCTGCACCGGATGCCGGCCGCCCTCGGTGGCGCGCAGAGCGTCCATCACCAACTCGGCCTGGTCGACGCGGGCCTGGCGTTGCCGCGCCTCGGTGAACCGGCGGAACTCCGCCGAGGCTGCCGCATCGTCGGGATAGGCCTGCGGGAAGAGGCGCTCGATCACCGGATCGCTGCGATCCAGCGGCTCGGTCTCGGAGAACTCGGCCTGCCAGCGCTCGAACGGGTCATCGGCCACGACCGGACCGTCCTCCCCGGCCAGCAGCTCACCGAGTTGGTCGAAGAGCGACTCCAGCAGGGTGGCCTCGTACTCGGTCAGCCGAAGCTTGATCACCGGCCCCTTGCGGACGACGTCGCTCACGAGGTCTTCTCCAGGGTCGCCCAGAGGCCGTAGGAGTGCATCGCATCGACGTCGGATTCCATCTGCTCGCGACTGCCGTGGGAGACCACGGCCTTGCCCTCGTGGTGCACCTTCAGCATCAGCTTGTCGGCCTTGGTCTCCGGGTAGCCGAAGTAGGTCTGGAAGACGTGGGTGACATAGCTCATGAGGTTCACCGGGTCGTCCCACACGATCGTCACCCAGCCGCCCTCGAGCACCTCCGACTCCGCCGGCCGCTCGGTGACGGCGACGCCACCGGCAGGCTGTTCGGGCGCGGCGGGAGTGCTCATGCCGTCCATTCTGGCACGCTGTCCCGACAGCCCTCAGACGGGACGCCGCCGGTCGAGCCGAGCGGGCCGGGGGCTGTCGTACAGTGGCCGTCATGGGTGAACTCCGCGCCGGCACCGCACTGCTGACCGATCACTACGAACTCACCATGGTCCAGGCCGCCCTCGGCTCGGGCACCGCCGATCGACGCAGCGTCTTCGAACTCTTCGCCCGCCGGCTCCCCACCGGCCGCCGCTACGGCGTGGTCGCCGGCGTCGGGAGGGTGCTGGACGCCATCGAAGCGTTCCGCTTCGACGCGGGCGAGATCGACTTCCTGCTCTCCCACAAAGTGGTGGACGAGCACACCGCCGACTGGCTGGCCGGCTACCGGTTCACCGGCGACGTCTGGGGCTACCCCGAGGGCGAGGTGTACTTCCCGGGCTCCCCCGTCCTCACCGTCGAAGGAAGCTTCGCCGAGGCGGTGGTGCTGGAGACGGTGCTGCTCTCGATCTACAACTACGACTGCGCGGTGGCGTCGGCCGCCTCCCGAATGATCCAGATGGCGGGGACCCGTCCCTGCATCGAGATGGGCTCGCGGCGCGCCAACGAGCACGCCGCGGTGGTGGCTGCCCGGGCCGCCTACGTCGCCGGGTTCGCCTCCACCTCGAACCTGGCGGCAGGACGCCGCTACGGCATTCCCACCACCGGCACCGCGGCGCACTCGTTCACGCTGCTGCACGACAGCGAGGAGGAGGCGTTCGAGGCGCAGCTCGCCGCGCTCGGGGAGAACACCACCCTGCTGGTCGACACCTATGACGTCGAGCAGGCGATCCGCGCCGGCGTCCGGCTCACCGAGGGCCGGCTCGGCGCGATCCGGTTGGATTCCGGCGACCTCGCCGAGCAGGCGACCGAGGTACGCGAGCTGCTCGACTCGCTGGGCGCCACGAAGACCCGGATCATCGTCACCTCCGACCTGGACGAGTACCAGCTGGCTGCGCTGCGCTCCGCACCGGTCGACGGCTACGGCGTCGGCACGTCGCTGGTGACCGGCTCGGGAGCACCCACCTGCAGTTTCGTCTACAAGCTCGTCGCCCGGGCGATCGATGACGATCCGGCCTCCCCGCTGCTGCCGGTGGCCAAGGTCAGCCAGAACAAGAGCTCCATCGGCGGACGCAAGTTCGCCCTGCGTCGCCTCGGTCAGGATGGCCGCGCCGAGGCCGAGGTGGTGGGGATCGGCGCCGCTCCGGCGAACGACGGCAATGACCGTCCGCTGCTGGTCGAACTGGTGCGCGAGGGCGAGATCATCGGGCGCGAGCCGCTGGCGGACGCCCGAGAGCGCCACCGCCGGGCCGTCGCCGAGCTGCCTCCGAGCGCCCGCAAGATGTCCCGCGGCGAGCCGGTGATCGAAACCCTCATGCTCGACGAACACGGCCAGCCCACCCACAACCCCTACGCCACCAAGGAGGCCTGATGAGCCGCGCGCTGATCGTCGTCGACGTCCAGAACGACTTCTGCGAGGGAGGTTCGCTGGCGGTGACCGGCGGCGCCGCCGTCGCCTCCGCCATCTCGGAGCTGCTGGGCGGTGACCACGGCTACGACCACGTGGTCGCCACCCAGGATCACCACATCGACCCGGGGGCCCACTTCTCCGAGAACCCGGACTACATCGACTCCTGGCCGATGCACTGCGTCGCCGGCACGCCAGGCGCCGACTTCCATCCCAACCTGGTCAACCGGCCCTTCGAGGCGGTCTTCACCAAGGGCGAGTACGCAGCCGCCTACTCCGGCTTCGAGGGTGCCGCGGGCGGCGAGAGCCTGGCCGAGTGGCTGGCCGACCACGAGGTGGCGGAGGTCGACGTGGTCGGCATCGCGACCGACTACTGCGTCCGCGCCACCGCCCTGGACGCCGCCGCTGCCGGCCTGACCACCCGCGTGCTGCTGGACCTGACCGCCGCCGTCGCCCCCGAGCGGCTCGACCTCACCCTGACCGACTTCGCCGACGCCGGAGTGACGCTGGGCCAGTAGCTCGCTCGGACGAACCGGGCAGCCGGGCACCGCCGGCCGGCTGAAACCTCCGTCAGCGGCATGGGTCTTGTCCGCTACAGGCCGGCGCGACTCATCGGCGGGGTGGAGAACTCGTTCATGACCCCGGCCAGGCGCAGGGCACGTTCGTCGGTGTACAGCTCCTCCAGGGTCATCGGCGTGCCATCGGGATGGCTCAGCGGGATGCGCCAGTTGGGGTATTCCTGCCAGGTGCCGGGTTGGTTCTGGGTGCGGCGATCGCCAACGGCGTCGGGCAGGGCGGCGCACAGCACCCGGGCCGGGGTGGCCGCCAGGTAGCGATGGAGGGCGAGCACGATGTCTTCGGTGGTGGGCTCCGGCTCGGTGAGGTAGCCGTGCTCGCGCAGGAAGCCGATGTAGGCGGCCTGTTCGTGGTCGGCGGACTCGAGCTCGGCATCGAGGGGTTCGGTGAGCAGACCGAGTTCGGCCTGCAGCCGGACGTGGTCCTTTGCCAGATAGCCGGCGGTCGGCGGCAGGTCATGGGTGGTGACCGAGGCCAGGCAGTACTCCCGCCAGAGCTCCGGCGGCAGCGGGTTGTTGTTGCCGTCCTTCTCGAACCAGGCGATGGAGGTGCCCAGGATGCCGCGCTCGCGCAGGTACTCGCGCACCCAGGGTTCGACCACGCCGAGATCCTCGCCCACGATCAGCGCGCCGGCCCGGTGTGCCTCAAGGGCAAGGATGCCGACCATCGCCTCGTGGTTGTAGCGGACGTAGGTCCCCTTGGTGGGCGGCATGCCCTGCGGGATCCACCACAGCCGGAACAGCCCCATGATGTGGTCCACCCGCATGCCGCCGGAATGGCGCAGCAGCCCGGCGACGGTGGTGCGGAAGGGCGCGTAGGACAGGTCGTCCAGGCGGTCCGGCCGCCATGGCAGCTGTCCCCAGTCCTGCCCGGTCTGGTTGAAGTGATCCGGCGGGGCGCCCACGCTGACCCCCTCGGCGAACAGATTGCCGTAGGTCCACGCCTCCGCGCTCTGAGGGCTGACCCCGACCGCGAGATCGCTCATGATGCCGATCCGCATCCCGGCATCGCGGGCCACCGACTGGGCGGTGCGCAGCTGGACGTCGGCCACCCACTGCAGCCACTGGTAGAAGCCGATGTCCTCGGCATGCCGCTCGGCGAACTCCGCGACCTCGGGCGAAGCGGGGCGGTGCAGTTCGACCGGCCACTCCCGCCAGTTCATGCCATGCTCGGTGACCAGCGCACACCAGGTGGCGAACTGGGTCAGCGCGCGTCCCTCACGCCGCACGAAGTCGTCGAGCGCCATCCGCCGGGCCGCCGGCAGCCCCGCGTCATAGATCACCCGCAAGGCCGCGAGCTTGAAGCCCCAGACCGCGTCGCGGTCGATCAGGTTCTCGTCCGCCAGCACGACGGCCAGTTCGGCCTTGAGCCGCTTCACGCGAGTCCGCCCGGCATCGTCCAGTTGGCCGTACTCCGGAATCGCCTCCGGACGGATGTACAGCGGGTTGACGAACCGGCGACTGGCCGGCAGGTACGGCGACGGCTCCAGTGAGGGCATCGGCTCGCCGGCGTGCAACGGATTGACCAGGACGTAGCTCGCGAACTGCCGGATCGCCGCCCAGGTCGCGAGGTCGGCCAGATCCGTGAGGTCTCCGATCCCCCAGGAACCCTCCGAACGGACGCTGTACAGCTGGGCGGCGTATCCCCAGGCCCGCTTCTCCCCCATCGATGCCGGGAAACCCAGGAAGCCGGGACTCACCACCAGCGTGGACTCGGTCGGTCCGGCCGCGGTGTCGGCATGCAGCCGGTGATAGCCCAGCGGCAAGTCGGTCGGCAGCTCGAACGCAGCCTCTCCAACCCACTGCTGGCCGATCGTCCGTGGCGGCTCGAAGTGCTCGACCTGGGGCAGATCGCGCCAGCCGCCCTCCTCCAGCCGCACCCCGACCTTCACCCACTCGCCCTCGGGCACGTGCACCAGGACGCGGTGGGCGTGGCCCTGCCGCACCACGACGCACGGCGGCAGCACCCGCGTCCACGGACGATTGCGCCAGGCCTCCAGCGCCGCGGCGGCGCGCTCGGGATCGGAAGCGTCGACATCCATGCTGGCCAGGATCGCGACCATCGTCTCGTCGTCGATCTCGGTCTGACGACCCTTCCAGTCCCAGAACTCGGTGGCGATGCCGAAGGCGGCCGCCAGTTCATACAGGAACGGGTTGGACAGTGCCATGCGGGACGCCTTCGGATGGATCGGAGCAGAGAGACCGCAGAGAACGATACCGGCTGAATCAAGGTCTTTCGAAAGACACCAGCAGGCGGCGCAGCGAATCAGCCAGTTCGGCGCGGGCGGAGGGTTCGAGCCCGGCCAGGAGGGTGCGCTCGGCGGCCAGCAGATCGGCCAGGGCCACGCTCACCCGCGTCCTGCCCTCACCGGTCAGCCGAACCCGCACGCCGCGCCGATCGGCGGCGTTGGGCTGGCGTTCGACCAGACCCTTCGCCTCCAGCCGGTCGAGGCGGTTGGTCATGGTCGCCGAGGTGGAGAGGGTCTGCCGGGTGAGCTCTCCCGGGGAGAGCTCGTAGGGCGGGCCCTCGCGGCGGAGCGCGGCGAGGACGTCGAACTCCCAGACCTCCAGGCCGTGCGTGGCGAAGGCTTCGCGGCGGGCCAGGTCGAGGTGGCGGGCCAGCCGGCTCACCCGCGACAGCACCTGCATCGGGGAGACGTCCAGTTCGGGTGACTCCGAGCGCCAGGCGGCAACGATCGCGTCGACCTCGTCGGCCATGTTCCCTCCGATCACTCGACATCAAACTAACACCACGCCGGGCGACTGACCCTGCCGGCAACCACCATCCGCCGTCGCCGCGGGGAGGGGTCCGGGAGTGCGCCCTAGGATGGTGGGGCAGCGAAGGGAGATCCATGACTGAGCAGCCGGGCACGGCCACCATCCTCGATGAGCGCACCGAGGAGCGGACGGAGTACCGCCTCGACGAGGGCGATCACGAGCGGTTCTCGCACTTCGTGGACAAGAGCAAGCTGACCGAGGCGATGGTGATGGGCACGCCGGTGATCGCGCTGTGCGGCAAGGTGTGGGTGCCTTCCCGCAACCCTGATCGCTACCCGGTCTGTCCCGAATGCAAGGAGATCTGGCAGTCACTGCGTCCCGGCGACGAGGGCTGAGCCGAGCCTCCCGGCCTCACCACGCTGCGCCGGTTCAGCGACGGCTCGATCGCAGGTGCCCGGCAGCGGGCCGCGGTGCTACGCAGGCTCCGCCAGGGTGGTGGCCGGCAGCACCACCAGCTTGGGGTACTCCGGCTTCCACATCCTCTGGTAGATGTCGTTGACCGGGTCCTTCAGCGGACGGCGGGCGTAGCCCTGCTTCACCGCGCACTCGGCCACCGCCATCGCGACCGTGGCCGAGACCAGTCGCAGGTCGCTCATCGAGGGCAGCAGGGACGCACCCGGCCGGTACTGGTTGGCCAGACCGGCCAGCGCCACGGCCGCTGCGTAGATCATCTCGTCGCTCACCCGGCTGGCCCGCACCGTCGACACCCCCAGGCCGAGTCCCGGGAAGATCAGTGCGTTGTTGGCCTGCGCGATGGTGTGGTAGACCTCGCCGTGCTTGATCGTGCCGAACGGGCTCCCGGTGGCGATCAGCGCCCGTCCGTCCGTCCATTCCAGCAGCTCGGCCGGGTGCGCCTCGATCCTGGTGGTCGGGTTCGACAACGGCATGATGATCGGATTCTCGCAGCCCGCCGCCATCGTGCGGACCACCTCCTCGGTGAAGGCGCCGTGCTGGGCCGAGGTGCCGATCAGGATGGTCGGCTGCACCTGCCGCACCGCTTCCAGCAACGTGATCCGGGCCGGATCGTGCACCTCCCATTCGGAGAGTTCGGCGCGGCCGCGGGCGTACGGACGCTGGAAGTCGCGCACCCCGGCGGAGTCCTCGACGATAAGGCCGTGCCTATTGAACGCGTAGAACCGGGAGTAGCTCTCCTGGGCCGGCAGGCCCTCGCGGGTCATCGCGTCCCGGATGATGTCGGCGATCCCCACCCCCGCTGTGCCGGCCCCATAGACCAGGATGCGGTGCTCGGCCAGCGGCACCCCGCTGTGCCTGACGGCGGCCAGCACCGCCGACAGCACCACCGCGGCAGTGCCCTGGATGTCGTCGTTGAAGGTGCAGATCCGCTCGGAATAGCGGTTCAGCAGACGGTGGGCATTGCCGGGGCCGAAGTCCTCCCAGTGCAGCATCGCGTTGGGGAAGAGTCTGGTCACCGCCCCCACGAAGGCCTCGATGAACTCGTCGTAGCGCTCGCCGCGTACCCGGGCGTGACGCTCGCCGAGATAGACGTCGCTGTGCAGCAGGCCGAGATTGTCGGTACCGACGTCCAGCACCACCGGAATGGCACGCCGCGGGTGGATGCCCGCGGCAGCGGTGTAGAGCGCCAGCTTCCCGACGGCGATCTGGACGCCGCCGATGCCCTGGTCGCCGATCCCCAGGATGCCTTCGGAGTCGGTGGCGACCACCAGGTCGACGTCGTCGGCCTCGAGCTCGAAGTCGAGCAACGACCGCTCGATGAGCTCGGGATGGTCGATCGAGAGGAACACCGCCCGCGAGCCGTGGTACTCGTGACTGAAGCGCTCGATGGCCTCGCCGATGGTGGGCGTGTAGACGATCGGCATCATCTCTTCGAGGTGTTCGCTGAGCAGCCGGTAGAACAGCACCTCGTTGCGGTCGCGCAATTGGGAGAGCTGGATGAACTTGGCCAGCGGCGAGGGCGAACGGCTGTACTGGGCGTAGACCCGGCGCAGCTGCTCCTCGATCGTGGTCACCCGGTTCGGCAGCAGGCCGGCGAGCCCCAGGGCCTCGCGCTCCTCGAGGGTGAAGGCGGTGCCACGGTTGGCCATCGGGTGCACCAGGATCAGCCGACCGCGGGCCTCAATGGTGAGCGTCACGTCCCGGGTCGTGGTGTCCAGGTCAAAGCCGCTCTGCCTCATATCCGTCCCTCTCCCCTCGTGTCGCTGCAGAGCCTAGTGCGCCAAGCGACCCTGTACCCCATCCCCTCTGCCGCCGAGCCCCACCCTCACCGCCGAGCGCTTGTGCCTGGGGAGTGGCGCTCGACGCGAAGGGAAGCTGTCGGCGTCTTCCGGACGCTCGCCACGGGGACATCGGGACGCGGATCGTAGGATGGGGCACTATGGCAACCAAGACCCTGCTGGTGCTGCGGCACGCCAAGTCGTCGTGGCGGACGCCCGATCTCGACATCCGCCGTCCACTGGCCGAGCGTGGCATCCAGGACGCTCGCGTTGCCGGCGAGATCCTCTCCGGGTACGACCTCGACGTGGTGCTGTGCTCGTCGGCCACCCGGGCCCGGCAGACCTGGGAGAACGCTGTCGCCGGCGGCGCCCGGTGTGAGGACGTCCGGTACACCGAAGCGATCTATCACGCCTGGACGGACGAACTGCTGGACGAGGTGCGGGAACTCCCGGAAGACGCCCCCACCACGCTGTTGATCGGCCACCAGCCGACGCTGAGCGACCTGGTGCTGAGCCTGGCCAAGTCCTCGCCGCTGACCGGCGCCGTCGCCGAGCGGTTCCCCACCTCGGCGCTGGCGGTCCTCACCTACCGCGGCGCCTGGCGGACGCTGGGAACCGGCAAGGCCACCCTGCAGCGCTACGAGATCCCGCGCGGCTGAGTCCGGAGCCCTCCGGCCGGCTGGACTCACCGCCGGGCAGCCGAGCCGCGCGGCCCGGTTGGGCCGGCGATCAGTAGCGGTAGCTGTCGGGTTTGTAGGGTCCCTCGACCGGGACGCCGAGGTAGGCGGCCTGCTGCTCGGTCAGGGTGGTGAGCTTCACCCCGAGCGAACCCAGGTGCAGCCGGGCGACCTCTTCGTCCAGCTGCTTCGGCAGGGTGTGGACCCCGATCGGGTACTGCTCGGGCCTGGTGAAGAGCTCGATCTGCGCAAGCACCTGGTTGGTGAACGAGTTGCTCATCACGAAGCTCGGATGCCCGGTGGCGTTGCCCAGGTTCATCAGGCGGCCCTCGCTCAGCACGATGATCGAGCGGCCGTCCGGCATCGTCCAGGCGTCCACCTGCGGCTTGATCGTCGTCCGCGTCACGCCCGGCACCTTCGCCAGCCCGGCCAGGTCGATCTCGTTGTCGAAGTGGCCGATGTTGCCGACGATCGCCTGGTGCTTCATCCGGGTGAGTTGCTCGGCGGTGATCACGTTCACGCAGCCGGTGGTGGTGATGAAGATGTCCGCGCTCGCCAGGGCCTCGTCGACGGTGGTGACCTGGTAGCCGTCCATCGCCGCCTGCAACGCGCAGATCGGGTCGATCTCCGCCACCAGCACCCGGGCGCCCTGGCCCGCCAGTGCCGCCGCGGCGCCCTTGCCGACGTCGCCGTAGCCGATCACCATCGCCACCTTGCCGCCGATCAGCACGTCGGTGCCACGGTTGATGCCGTCGATCACCGAGTGGCGGATGCCGTACTTGTTGTCGAACTTGCTCTTGGTGACCGAGTCGTTGACGTTGATCGCCGGGAACAGCAGCGAGCCCGCTGCCGCCCGCTCGTAGAGCCGGTGGACGCCGGTGGTGGTCTCCTCGGTGACCCCGAACACCTCCTGCGCGACCCGCCGCCAGTCGGTGGTCGAATGGCGCAGGGTCTCCAGGACCACCCGGTACTCGGCCGAGTCCGCCTCCGACGCCTCCGGGACCACGCCGGTCTTCTCGAACTCGACGCCCAGGTGGACGAGCAGGGTGGCGTCGCCCCCGTCGTCCAGGATCATGTTCGGCGGCTGGCCGTCGAAGTCGAAGAGTTGCTCGGTGCACCACCAGTACTCCTCCAGGCTCTCGCCCTTCCAGGCGAAGACCGGGACGCCGGCGGGCGCCTCGGGCGTCCCGGCGCCGACCACGATCGCCGCAGCGGCGTGATCCTGGGTGGAGAAGATGTTGCAGGAGGCCCAGCGCACCTGGGCGCCGAGCGCGACCAGAGTCTCGATCAGCACCGCGGTCTGGATGGTCATGTGCAGCGATCCGGCGATTCGCGCCCCCGCCAGCGGCCTGGCATCGCCGAAGCGAGCCTGCATGGCCATCAGGCCGGGCATCTCGTGTTCGGCCAGGGTGATCTCGGTGCGGCCGAAGGCGGCCAGGCTCAGGTCTGCGACGCGGTATTCCACGATGGGTCAGCCTACCCGGTGGATCAGGAAGGGGAGGCAGGGGTCGCGGTGTCGATGTCGGGTTCGAGGTACAGCGCGGTGACCTGCGGCTCGGCGGCCCGGATGCCGGCTTCCGCAGCGTTGATGACCTCGGCGACCCGTGCGGCCGAGTCGGTGGGCTCCACCGCGATCTTGGCTGCGACCAGCACCTCCTCCGGCCCCAGGTGAAGAGTCTTGAGGTGGATCACCCGGTTCACGCCGTCGGTGGCGGCCAGCGCTTCACGGATCCGTCCGACCGCCTCGGGCGAGGCCGCCTCACCCACCAGCAGGCTCTTGGTCTCCACCGCCAGGGTGATCGCGACCGCGATCAGCAGCAGGCCGATCAGGCCGGTGCCCACCACGTCCCACAGCCCGTTGTGAGTGAGCAGCGTCATCCCGACACCGAGCAGCGCGAAGACCAGGCCGAGCAGCGCGGCCGCGTCCTCCAGCAGGATCACCGGCAGCTCCGGCGACTTCGCGGTGCGGACGAACCGGCTCCAGCTCTGCTTGCCCTTGGCGGGGACGGACTCGCGGATCGCGGTGCGGAAGGACAGGCTCTCGGCGACGATCGCCGCCACCAGGACGACCACCGGCACCCACCACCAGCCGCCCTCCAGCAGCTCGTTGGGGTGCCCGCCGATGACCTCCTCGTACTTGTGGAAGGCCTCGTACAGGGCGAACAGTCCACCCAGGCTGAACAGGATGATCGACACCAGGAAGGCGCTGATGTAGCGCTCCCGTCCGTAGCCGAAGGGATGCTCCTCAGTCGCCGCCCGCTTGGCCTGCCGTCCGCCCCACAGCAGCAGCGCCTGGTTGCCGGTGTCGGCCACCGAGTGCACCGCCTCGGCCAGCATCGACGACGCCCCGGTCAGCGCCCAGGCGCCGAACTTCGTGATGGCGATGAACCCGTTGGCCGCCATCGCCGCGACCACGGCGCGGGTACCTCCATGTGAACTCACGGCGAAGATTGTGCCAGGCGACCGGCCCGTTATGAAGTAGTTATCAAAGACTCTTGACTCACTTCCGCCAGGCGGGCTAGCTTGTTTGAAAGTGCTTTAACGAATGTTCTTTTATGAGCGTCAACTACGCTTCCTATCAAAGGAGAGGGATGATGAGATCTTCCATCGTGGCGGGGTGCACGGCCGCCTTGATCCTGCTTGCGGGGTGCGCGGGCACCCCGGCTCCGCAGCCGACATCCTCAGAGACCGGGGGTGGCGGCACAGCCGCGCCGACCGGCGATCCGCTGGTGGCCGCGGCGACCGAGGCTGCGAAGCGGATCGTCGGCGACCAGAAGCTCGAGGGCAAGGTGACGCTGCTGGGCGCGCTCGGCGGGGAGCAGCTCGACCAGTACCTGTCGGTGCTGAAGCCGTTCGAGGACGTCTCCGGCGTGAAGGTCGAGTACGAAGGCACCCGCGACATGGGGTCCGTGCTGCAGACCAGGATCCAGGGCAACAATCCGCCGGACGTCGTCTCCAGCCCGAGCATCGGTCAGATGCGCCAACTGATGGCCGAAGGTCACATGTTGCCCCTGTCCGACTTCATCGCCATGGACGGCGTGAAGCAGGACTACGACCAGGGTCTGATCGACCTGGCTTCCCACGACGGCACGATGTACGGCATCTGGCAGACCGCCGCGCTGAAGGGCCTGGTCTACTACAACCCCAAGACCTACCAGGGCCCCACAGCGGCCAACGACTGGGCCGAGCTGAACAACTGGGCCAAGGAGTTCGCGACCACTGGGACGGCCCCGTGGTGCATCGGTGTCGAAAGCGGTGCGGCCAGCGGCTGGCTGGCGACCGACTGGATCGAGCAGTTCGTGTTGACCACCTATGGAACCGAGGTCTGGGACAAGTGGGCGGCCGGCGAGCTTCCCTGGACCTCCCCTGAGATCAAGGCCTCCTTCGAAGCCTTCGGTGCGATCGCGACCGACAAGACCATGGTCAACGGTGGGCCCACCGCCGTCCTCAGCACCGACTTCACCAAGGGTGCCCTGCCCCTGTGGGCGGACCCGCCACGGTGCGCCCTGACGCTGCAGGCGGACTGGCTCGGGGCGACCGTGGCCAGCCAGGTGCCGGGTACCGCCGAGGGTGAGTCGATCGCCTTCTTCCAGTTCCCCGCCATCGACACCGCCAACACCGGCCTGATCGAGACCGCGGGTGAGATGGTCGGCGCGTTCAACGACCGTCCCGAGGTTCGCGCGCTGGTGCAGTACATGGCGACGGCGGAGAGCCAGTCGCTGCTGGCCACCACCGGCTCCTGGCTGTCGCCCAACCGCAACGTCCCGGCTGACGTCTACCCGACCCCGGCCCGGCAGGAGGCAGCCAAGATCTTCACCGGCGCCTCAGGAGTGCGGTTCGATGCGTCCGACCTGATGCCGGCCGAGGTCAACAAGGCATTCTGGGAGGCAACGCTGAAGTACATCGGCGATCCGAGCAAGCTGGACGAAGCGCTCGCTGGTGTCGAAAAGGCCAGATTGGCCAATCAGTAACCGGCGTGGTCGGGCCGGGGACACTTCCGTCCCCGGCCCGACCACTATCAGGAGAAGACACACATGTCCCCCACTGTTACAGCCGCGCTGGTCGGAGTGGCGGTGCCCCTGGGCATCCTGGCCTATCTGCTGATCGGCGAGAAGGCACTGAAGAACCTGCCACCGAAGCGGGCACGCGGGATCCGGATCGTGCTGTGGCTGGTCCCTGCTTTCGTGTTGATGATCATCACTCTGATCTATCCGTTGCTGCGAACCGCGCTGCTCAGCTTCCAGGACGCCAAGGGCACCGCGTTCGTCGCCTTCGGCAACTACATCGAGCTGTTCACCCGCGATGACTTCCTGATCAGCGTCCGCAACAACCTGCTGTGGTTGGTGGTCTACACCGCGTTCGTCACAGTGATCGGGATCGCCGTCGCCACCCTGGCCGACAAGGTCAGCTACGAGCGACTGGTGCGCACCCTGGTGGTGCTCCCCACCGCCATCTCGTTCGTCGGCGCGGGCGTGATCTGGGGGTTCG
Organism: uncultured Propionibacteriaceae bacterium; assembly: GCA_964435735.1. Lineage (GTDB taxonomy): Bacteria > Actinomycetota > Actinomycetes > Propionibacteriales > Propionibacteriaceae > Propionicimonas. Next base: position 46,237 of record CAYSZZ010000024.1, on the reverse strand, counting down.
TGTACGCCTACACCCCGCCGGGTCTGCCCCAGACCGGCACCCTCAACGCCGTCTGGACGCTCTTCCCCGGCGCGGATCCGGTCGCCTGGCTGCAGAACGAGAACACCGTGAACGGTGCGCTGATCTTCATCGGCATCTGGATGTCGGTCGGTCTGGCGACCGTGATCCTCACCGCGGCGATCAAGGGAGTCCCGACAGAGACGCTGGAGGCCGCCAAGATCGACGGGGCCTCCGAGTGGTCGACCTTCTTCCGGATCCTGCTTCCACAGATCTCGAGCACCGTCGTCGTGGTCATCACCCTGATGGCGATCAACGCCCTGAAGGTCTTCGAGATCATCTACGTGCTGACCAACGGCAACTACAACTCCCAGGTGCTCGCCACCACGATGTACTCGGAGATGTTCGTAGCCCAGAACATGGGAACGGCCAGCGCGGTCGCAGTGATCCTGCTCCTGGCCACCGTCCCGGTCATTGCCGTCAACATCAAGTCCTTCAGGGAGCAATCATGAGCAACCCGGTACTCGGGGGTGCCCGACAGCGGATCGGCCGACTCGGCACCCACGCCGCTCTGGTGGTCGTGATGCTGATCTGGATCATTCCGGTCGTCGCCCTGTTCGTCAGCTCCTTCCGTCCGGTCGATGCGGTGAACAACACGGGTTGGTGGACGGCTTTCGTCCCGCCGTTCAACGTCAGCTTGGACAACTACGTCTCGGTGCTGACCCGCAACCAGATCGGACGTAACTTCATCAACAGCGCGTTGATCACCGTGCCGGCCACCCTCATCGCGCTCACCCTGGCGGCGATCACCGGGTACGTGTTCGCCAGGTGGAAGTTCCGAGGGCGGGAGATCCTCTTCCTCGGCATCCTGATTCTGCTCAGCGTTCCGCTGCAGATGACACTCGTACCGGTCCTGCAGATGTTCTCCGCCTGGGGAATCGTCGGCACCTTCCCGGCGGTCTGGATCGCCCACGTCGGGTACGCGATGCCGTTCACCATCTACCTGCTGCGCAACTTCTTCGCCGGCATCCCGAATGAACTGTTCGAGTCCGCGTCCGTGGACGGAGCGAGCGACCTGGCCGCCTTCATCAGAATCGGTATCCCGCTGGCAGCGCCGGCGCTCGCGGCGGTGGCGGTGTTCGAGTTCATGTTCGTCTGGAACGATCTGCTGGTCGCGCTGATCTACCTCGGCGGCAGTCCTGATGTGGCGCCTCTGACGATGGCGGTCACCAACATGGTCAACTCACGCGGCGAGGGTTGGCAGGTGCTGACCGCGGCGGCATTCATCCTGATGTTGGTGCCCCTCATCGTCTTCTTCGCTCTGCAGCGCCACTTCGTTCGCGGACTCACGGCGGGAGCGATCAAGTGAGCGGCTTCGAGGGCAAGAACTCGACCGACACCGTTCTCAACGCGGAGACCGCTCGCTGGCAGGCGGCGGCGGCGTCCTTCGCGACGGCATCGACCTCCGTAGCGGATGTGGCCCAGGCCCGGGCGATCATGCAGGCGAACGGCGACCTGCTCGCCCGGGAGTACGCGGCGGCTCCGGCAGCTGAGGTGCTCACCGAGGACTTCCAGGTCGGCAAGGGGCAGATCACGGTGCGCAAGTGCTGGCGAAGGGACGCGCCGACACCGGCGGTACCGTATGTGTACCTGCACGGGGGGGCGTTCTGGCTGGGATCGATCGACGAGATCGTGAATCAGTCGCTGCTCTACGAGCGGGTGGCGCTCACGGGGGTCCACGGGTTCGCCGTCGAGTACCGGCTGGCCCCGGAGTTCCCGGCGCCGGCTGCGATCGAGGACGCCGTCGCCGTGCTCAGGTGGCTGGCCGACTCAGCCGGCACGCTGGGAGTCGATCCCGAGCGGATCCTCCTGGGAGGCATCTCGGCAGGGGCGAATCTTGCCGCCGCGGTGGCAGCCCATCCGGGGTCGAGAGGGCTGCTCCACGGGCTGGTGCTGGAGGTACCGGCGATCGACCTGCGTCCGGACGGAAGCTGGCTCGCCGAATACGCGGAGGTGAACCTGCTGAACTCCCCGGCGCAGATGGCCGAGTTCTACGCGCCGCAGCGAACCCCGGACGACCCGGAGATCTCGCCGCTCCTGACCAGCGACCTCAGGCCTTTCCCGCCGACCCACGTGCTCACGGCCGAGTACGACCCCCACCGGGCGGGCGGCGAAGCGCTGGCGGCGAGGCTCCGGGCCACCGGCGTCCAGGTCACCGCCACCCGGCATCTGGGTGCCTTGCACGGCTCGGTCGGACTCACCAGGCGGGATCCGATAGCGATGGCCTGGCGGGACGACGTATGTGCGGCGCTACACCGACTCGCCGGGGCAGCCCACTGAGTCGCCTCTGGCTCGCCTGCGGTCGACCTGCTCGCCCGATCGCCGCGATCGGGACGCAGCGAACTCAGGCGGATCCGCGTCGGGTCAACGTGACCGGCAGGGTCAGCGAGGGAATCACGGCGGCGGTGTCCGCGATGGCCCCCAGCAGCGCGTTGACCGCCCACTCGCCGGTCTGGCGCAGCGGCTGGTTGACACTGGTCAGATCCAGCGCATTGGCCAGGGTCGAGTCGTCGTAGCCGATCAGTGCGACATCGTCGGGCACGCGAAGCCCCAGGTGGTTCGCCGCCTTCAGAACTGCTGCCGCGTGTTCATCGGAGTAGGCGAACACGCCGTCCGGCCGATCCGCACGGCTCAGCAGTTCCGTCGCGGCGGCGAAGGTGGACTCGAAGTCGTTCTCCGCCAGGACGATCCGATCCTCCGGAAGTGACAGACCGGCTGCCTCGACCGCGGTGACGAACCCCCGTAGTCTTCTGCCGCCCGCCAGTTCGATCTGCGGGGACTCCTGGCGATGCCCGACGAATGCCAGGTGCCGGGCGCCGCGGCCCACCAGCGCCCGGCCGACCAAGCGCCCGCCCCGCTCGTCGTCGGTCATGACCGTGGGCAGCGCGTGCTGACGGATGTCCACCAGCACGACGGGAAAACCCGCCTGCCTGATGGCCGCGAGGGCGCGCTCGCCGAACGGAATCGACATCACGATCAGGCCGTCCAGCGAACGCCGGATCGGGAGGGATTCCAGGACGGAGGCGGACTTCTCAGCCGACTCGACATCGAAGACCACCACGTCCACCCCGCTGTCGGCGCTCGCTGTGAGAACGCCGTTCAGTCGCTCGCCAAAGGAGGCGTGGGTCGAGAAGGGTGCCACCACGCCGATCCGGCCGTTGCCTCGACGGGCCCGCAGCCCGGCGACCTCCTTGGGCACGAAGTTCAGCTCGCGGACCGCGTCGAGGACGCGGGTTCTGGTTCCTTCGGTGACCTTCGACGGCGAGTTGAGCGTACGGGAGACCGTCCCGATGCTGACCCCGGCCAGGGACGCCACGTCGTAGATGGTCACGCGACGCTGGCTGTGGGCCACGACACTCTCACCTCTTCTCGGATGCTCCCCGCACAGCGCCGAGCGCCGCCGCGGACCAGAAACCCTTCATCGCCGGCTTCATGCAAGTGGGTGGATGCCAGGGGATCGCTGGAGGCGCTCCGGGTAGGAGATGCACTGCCTCTGTCCCGGATCCACCTGCACCGGCTGGCCGAACACCGACAATACTAGGGAGTCGCCTCCACTGGCGTCGATCGTCACCGCATCGTGGCTGACCCGAATCTGCAATCGGGTGCCCCGGACCACCAGCCGGAACTCCAGCGACCGCCAGGGGTCGGGGAGCTTGGGATCGAGCCGGATGTCCTGACCGTAGTCGCGCAGCCCGCCGAAGCCGTTCACCAGCAACATCCAGACTCCCCCGGCGGCCGCCAGGTGCACTCCTTCGCCGGTGTTGTGGTGCCGGTCGTCCAGGTCGATTCGCAGGGCGTCGTAGAAGTGGCGCAGCGCCAGCTCCGAGTGGCCGACCTCAGCGGCGAGCACGGCCTGGGCGAAGGCGGACAGAGTCGAGTCCCCGGAGGTGAGCGGCTCGTAGTAGTCGAAGTCGGCGCGCTTCTGTTCGAGGGTGAGGTCGCTTCCTCTCAGCAGATGGGCGAGGATCACATCAGCCTGTTTGAGCACCTGGTGCCGGTAGATGACCAGCGAATGGTAGTGCAGCAGGAGCGGACGCCGTTCCCGAGGCGTGGCCGCGAGGTCCCAGCGCTTGCGACTGAGGAAGTGCGCGTCCTGGGGGTGAATTCCTCGCGGTTCATCCCACGGGAGGTACATGTCGCGGGCCGCGCGTTCCCAGGCGGCCGGCTCCTCCGGCAGAACCCCCAGCCGAAGGAGGGCCGCGGCGTGCGCGTCCGGGTCGGCGGCCGCCAGTTCGCCCAGGACGGCCGCCGCCTGGGCGAGGTTGAACTTCGCCATGACGTTGGTGAAGTAGTTGTCGTCCACCACCGCCGTGTACTCGTCGGGGCCGGTCACTCCGTGGATGTGGAACTGCTGATCGCCATCGGCTTGCCAGAAGCCGAGACTGACCCACATGCGGGCGGTCTCCACCAGGAGGTCGAGGCCCTGGTGGCCGGCGAACTCCTGGTCGCCGGCCACGGCGGCGTACTGACGGGCCGCGAACGCGATGTCGGCGTCGATGTGGAACTGAGCCGTGCCGGCCGGATAGTACGCCGACGCCTCCTCGCCGTTGATCGTGCGCCAGGGGAACAACGCGCCGTCAACGTCCAGCTGCACTGCGCGCCGGCGGGCCGCGGGGAGCATCGCATGCCGGAACTCAAGCAGGTTCCTGGCAGCAGCAGGGTTGGTGTAGGTCAGGAACGGAAGCAGATAGATCTCGGTGTCCCAGAAGTAGTGGCCGGAGTAGCCCGATCCGGTCAGACCCTTGGCCGGAACCCCGTGTCCTCGCAGCTGCGCCGAGGCCTGGCCGACCTGGAAGATCGACCAGCGGATCGCTTGCTGGGTCGCGGCCGACTCCGGTCCGGCGTCCACCCGAACATCACTCCGCTCCCAGAACCCATCCAGCCATCGCCGTTGCCTCGCGTACAGCTCGGCGACACCTGTCGCGACTGCGGCCGAGAGGGAGGTTCGGCAGTCGGCAACCAGGTGATCGGACTGGGCCAGGCCGGCCCTGGTGACGAGATTGGGATCGCCCACCCCGACCGGGGGCGCATCGACCGTGTGGTAGACCGCCATCGTGGTCATTCGGGCACTCTGACCAGGCTCAAGCGAGACGGTTGCCCTTCCTCCGCCGGCCACCCGCGTCGAACCGTCGGAGCACCCGACCAGGCTCGTCAGACCGAGTGCCACCGGCTCGCGGGAAGTGCGGCACCGGTAGCCGCGGAGTTCGATCTCGTCATCCGCCTCGATCGTCTCCAGCACGAGGCCGCCGTCGTGGGTGTGTTCGCTCCGGCGAGGATCCCGGTCCGACCCCTCCGAGCCCCGCTCAGGCGCATGGTCGATCAGCACCCGGGCAATCTCCACCTCGCAACGCCGATCCAAGGGGGTCACCTCGCAACTGAAGAGCGCGAGGTACGGATCGTGGAGACAGACCATCCGTTGCTGGACCACCTTCACCCGGCCCGACTCCCGCAGGTGCCAGATCTGATGCAGCCGACCGACCCCGTTGCGTAGGTCAAGTTCCTGTTCTGTGGCGCTCAACCGCGCGGAATCGTGTGCCAGCAGGCGTCCATCGCACCGGATCGCGAAGGTGGAGGCATCCGGAACCCCTTGGATCACCTGGCCACAGAAGGCCAGGCCGTAGGCGTGCTCCGCATGCTGGATCGGGAAGGTCTCGTGGAGTCCGTTGACGAAGGTTCCGGTGCCCAAGCTGCGAGGCTGGTCTCCGGGCCCGCGGACACCGAGGTAGCCGTTCGAGAGCGCCGTGACGGTCGAGGCCACCGCGGAGAACCCGGTACCGGTGGGCTCCGGGGAATCAGGAGCGACCTTCAGTACCCAGCCGTCGAGGTCCTCCTGAGGATCGTGAAAAGCGGGATCGTTCGGCACATCAGGCTCCCGCTGCTGGTTCCAGAACAACGGCAATCCGGCCAGATCGTCCACCACCACGTCCGCACCGGCGGCCAGTAACACATCCCGGCCCGCACCACGATCCACCCCGACGACCAGCCGAAACCCTCCAGCCCGGGCCGCGGCCACGCCGAATACCGCGTCCTCCACCACCATCGTGGCGGCGGCTGGCACCCCGAGCGCCTCCGCCGCGAACCGGAAGGTCGCCGGATCGGGCTTCCCGGGCAGTTTCTCGGCAGCGGCGAGGGATCCGTCCACGACGATCGCGAAGAAGTCCAGAATGCCCAGTGCCGACAACACCGCGCCCGCATTGCGGGAACTCGACACGACCGCCATCGGAACGCCCGCCGACCGCAGCCGGTTCAGCACGCGGATAGTCTCCGGGAAGGTGGGCAGGTCGCCGGCAGCCAGCAGCCGCTCGAACACCTCGTTCTTCCGGTTGCCGATCGCGCACACGGTCATTCCGCCGGGCTGGTCATCCGCGCTCCCCCATTCCAGCTGGATCCCCCGCGATGCCAGCGCGGCGCTGACCCCGTCGAAGCGGGGCCGTCCGTCGATCAGTTCGAAGTAGTCGCCCTCCGAGTACGCCGGTCCGGCGCCATGCTCGGCGAATACCGAGCTCAGTACCTCCCGCCAGGCCTGGCGATGCAGCACGGAAGTCGGCGCCAGGACGCCGTCCAGATCGAAGAGCGCGGCACGCAAACCGGTGCCCTCCGAGGGCCGGCGCGGGTCTTCATGAGCGGGCATGCGACTCCTTGGGTCTGGATCCCAAACGTGCTAGAAAAGCTTACGCGAAAGCACTATAAAATAACCAGATCAGCGAGCAGGGAAGTTGGGTGAGATGCCTGATCATCGGTGCTCGGCTCGTCCACCCCAAGCCTCTCGAAGGTCGAGGAGTCCGGCTATGGCCCCTGTGGCAACGGGTTTCGATCCTCAGGAAGCTGACCATCGACGGTCAAGGTTGCCGAGACCACGACGACTGCCCACTGGCAACGGGTCCGCGCAAACTCAACCGGCGTTGCTGGGCGCTGACCAGACGCGGCCCCCGAGCAGCCGGGTTGTCGGCCGGCTAGCCTTCCAGGCGGCCGAGTCCGATCCGCAGGTAGGCGGCGGCGAACAAGCCCTGCTGCACCACGGCCGCATAGCGCTCGACCTCGCTGCCGTGATCGTGGACGATCCGGCAGACCGTCACCTCGCGCAGCGCGGCGAGCCGCTCCAGCCGGAGCCGCTCCTCGGCGGCAGCCTCGTCGTCCAGCCCGTCGTCGATCAGCACCAGCGCCGGACGCAGCTCAGGCGCCGCGTCCTCGAACGGGTCTGCGAACGGATCCCTGGGGGGCACCGCGTCGACCAGGGGCTCCAGCGCGCCGGCGTCGGCCGACAGCACCACCCGCCCGGACGCCGCGCGCAGCGCCTCGGAGATCCGGCGGCTGGCCCGCGCCGCCAGAATGGAGCCGCCCCAGACCAGCGGCTGAGCGTCGGCCAGCGCCAGGGCGGCTGCCTTCGCCGGGTTCGCCGTGACATCCAGGGCGTAGGACGAACGCTCTGCCACCTGATCCATCACCGCGGCCAGCTGCTCGGCGTCCACCGCCGGACCCAGCCCGAGCCGGTGCAGTGCCCCGAGGGTGACGATCGCCGCCGCGAACGGATCCTGCGCGCTGGTCGGCAACAGCGTGGTCGCCGAGGACGCGGACTGCCGAGCCAGCGGCGAATCCGGCGGGCAGGCCACCACCAGCCGGGAGCCGCGCCGCACCGCCTCGAAGGCGGCCGCGCAGGATTCCCGGTTGCCCCACCCCATCACGACCACGACGTCCAGCGGCCCCACCCAGCCGGGCAGGCCCAGCCGCGGCCAGGCCAGGAACGGCACCGGGCAGATCGGCTCCAGCACGGCACGCAGCAGCCGGGCCTCCGGCCCGAAGGCGATCACCGCCCGCGGGCGGCCCTCGCCCTCCAGCGCGGCGACAGCGTGATCGGTCAGCGCTGCCTCGCGCCGCACCCGCGCCCCGGCCTCGGCCAGCGGACGCAACACCGAATCGGCCTGCCGCAGCGACTCGGGATCAGCCAGCCGCGAGTCGTCGAACTCCATCGCCGGCCCTACCGGGCGGACGGGCGGCGAGCCTCGTCCACCAGCAGCACCGGGATGCCGTCGCGCACCGGGTAGGCCAGCGCGCACTCGGCCGAGGTGCACAGCAGTTCGGAGGCCTCGTAGTCCCAGGCCAGCTTGGTGTGGCAGGACGGGCACACCAGGATCTCCAGCACGTCGGCGGGCAACTCGGTCATCGTTCTCCTCGGATGATCGCCAGGGCGCGATCGCGCAACCTGGTCATGGTGGGTTCGTCTCGGGCCTCGACGTTCAGTCGAAGCAGCGGTTCGGTGTTGGACGAGCGGACGCTCACCTGCCAGTCGCCGCCACGGATCAGCAGGCCGTCGGTCCAGTCCACCTCGTAGGCCTCGAAGGCGTCCGCCACCGCGGCCATGGTCGCGGCGGGATCGGTCACGGTGCTGTTCAGTTCGCCCGAGGCGGGGTAGCTGGGCACTGTCGCGGCCAGCGCGGACGCGGGCTGGTCGCCGTGCCCGATCAGGGCCAGGACGTGCAGTGCCGCCAGCATGCCGGTGTCGGCGCCCCAGAAATCGCGGAAGTAGTAGTGGCCGGAATGCTCGCCGCCGAAGATCGCGTTGTGCTCGGCCATCAGCGCCTTGAGCTTGGTGTGACCGACCGGCCCGACCACCACCCGTCCCCCAGCGGCTTCCACCACCTCGGCGACCGCGGCGGAGGTCACGGTGTTGATCACGATCGCCGCCCCGGGTTCGCCGGCCAGCGCCGACCTGGCGATCAACGCCGTCACCACCGAAGGGTCGATCACCGCGCCCTGTTCGTCGATCAGGAAGCAGCGATCGGCGTCCCCGTCGAACACCAGCCCCAGGTCGGCACCGTGCTCGACCACCGCGCGCTGGGCATCCACCAGGTTGGCCGGCTCCAGCGGGTTCGGCGGATGATTGGGAAAGCTGCCGTCCAGCTCCAGATAGAGCCCGACCAACTCCAGTCCGAGCGGGCCGAGCACCGCGGGCGTGACGTGGCCGGCCATGCCGTTGCCGGCGTCCACCACCACCGTCAGCGGACGCAGCCCGCGCAGGTCGACCAGTGAATGCAGGTAGGCGGCATAGTCGGCCAGCGTGTCCTGTGCGCGCAGCGAGCCGGGAACCGCGGCGGACGGCGGGTCGATGCTGCTCAGCTCGCGGATCCGGGCCATCAGCTCCGGCGTGATCGGCGCCGCGTACGGCAGGCAGAACTTCACGCCGTTGTAGTCGCCGGGGTTGTGCGAGGCGGTGAACTGCACGGCCGGCAGCCCGCTCGCCCCAGAGGCGTACCAGACCTGGTCGGTGCTGGCCAGGCCGATATCGATCACGTCGGCGCCTTGTCGCATCGCGCCGGCCGCGAAGGCCCGGCTGAGTTCGAGGCCCCCGTCCCGCATGTCCCGGCCGAGCAGGAACTCTCGCCCGTCGAGCTCGAAGGCCGCGGCGAAGGCGGCACCCAATGCCCGGGCGCCGTCGGCGTCCCATTCGGGATGGTCGCCGACGACCAGTCCACGGATGTCGTTGGCCTTGAAGATCTGCGACTGCAGCATGGGCTAAGCGTAGTGGGCGGGCACCGGCCGGCTCCCGATCCGGCTCAGTCGGGATCGGCGACGACCGCGAGGTGGGCGCGGCGTCGGGTGAGCTGCGGTGCGGGTTCGGCCTCGGCGCCCAGGCCCACCCGGCGGACGGCCTCGGCCAGCGCCATCAGATCGTCGGCGAGTGGGCGCGGGGCGTCCGGATCCTGCGGAAGGTGGATGACCTCCCAGCCGCGGGGCACGCTCAGGTTGGCCGAGTGCGCCCGGCACAGGTCGTAACATCCCGGCTCGGCGCGCAGCGCCAGCGGGCCCACGACCGCGGTGGAGTCGGCGTACACGTAGGTGAGGGTCGCCACCGCAGGTTGTGAGCAGGTCGAGCGCGAGCAGCGTCGGTTGATCACGAGGTCACGCTACCGGCGTCCGGCCCTCTGGCATGGCAAGCGACACCTGGTGTCGCCCGACGCCGCCGTCCAGCCCCGCACCATCGACCGCCACCCTTCCGGCATCGACCGCTCGCCCGGACGTCGAACGCCAGGCCCCAGGTACGAGCGTTCGACGCGACGGGAAGCGGTCGGCGGTTCTGGGCGACCGCGGCCGGCGGGCGACGACTAGGGTGGGTCGGGTGAAGAGCCGGGATCGCCATGGACGCGGGATGCGCGGATCGCTGGCGGCCCCCAACCCGCTGACCGGGGCCCCGATGCCAGTGCCCTACCGCTCCGCCGGGGTGGGCTTCTTCGCCGACTGCCTGCGCGGATCGCTCGCCCGGATCGCCGGCAACTGTCCCAGGGCGCTGGCCGGGGTCGACATCGGGTTCGAGGACGTCCCCACGCTCACCGACGCGTGGTATGACAGCGTCCCGCTGGCCGCCGCGGTCTCGGCGCGCCCGGGCAGCTCCGCCCAGGTGGTGCTGTACCGGCGGCCGATCGAGCACCGGGCGAACGGACGCCGCGAACTGGCCCGGCTGGTCCACCGCACCATCGTCGAGCAGCTCTCGGCCCTGACCGGCATCGAGACCACCGAGATCGATCCGGGGATCGACGACAGCGAGTAGCCCACCGAACCTTGACCCAGCGTCGTCATCCGGGTGTTGATCCGGGCTGAGTGGAGACCACACGATCCGGCGAACTCGCAGGCACTCGGCCACGAAGACGCTCGCCACCCAGAACAGTTGGCCTCCCCTCTTGCGGAGTGGGGAGGCCAACTGGTGCAACATCGCCGGGTAAATAGACCACCAAAACGGCGGCTGGCTGAACCTCTACGTCCAGTTGCACCCTTGTGGGTTGATTGGCCAGTTGGAGTTCTGGGGGCGACCCTTCTCGAGGTTCCACGGATCCTTCGCTCGCGCCCACACGGTGTGGCAATCGAACTGCTGGTGGACGGAGGTCGTATTGAACCCCGATGGGGCGAGATCCACAGCTTGGGGCCAGCCATAGGTCTGCAGAACTGTCTGAGCCGAAGTCCCCGCGAGGTTCTTCCCTGTCGATGTTCGATACACAGCGAACCTCGCCTGATTGTTCCAGTCTGCGATTCGGTTGACCTTCAGGATCAACTGGGCGGCTTTAGTCACGGCTGCCGTAACCGGATACTCGACTTCGGCAGCTGTGTGTTCGATGACCTGTGTCACTACGTTCCCGCGAACTTCGAGCCAGGTTTCCACGGCGATCCCGTCAGCACCAATCGCCAATGGCAAGACGACTCCTACCAGCCACTCGCCTTCAGGATTGGTGATGACCACATAGCCATCGACCTCGGACAGTGAGGCACCGTCTGTAGGTCGTACACGAAGTCGAAACGCGTCGGGGCAGTGGGCTCGTCGATGATCGACACCACCTGAACGGAGCCGTCGGTCTTCACGATCGGAACCGTCCGAGACCCATCACCGTTCTCGTACACGCTGAACGGCTTGATGACTTCACGCGCCACCTCTTCTGATGTGTGGGGCAATCCGAATGAGATCGGTTGACCATCCACACCGCTGAAGGTGACCTTGCCGCTGTTGTCGGCTGGAAGTGCGACCAACTCTCCGTTGAGAACCTTGAAAGTCGAGCCGTCCTGTCCCGTCGCGGCGGCCCGGTCATCCAGGGCGCCTTCGACGCGGGCAAGTACTTCCCGAGCATCAGCGTCCCCGACTGCCGCGGCCGAAGTGGCCGGGACGATCAAGGTGGTGAGTAGCGGCGCTGCTACTACAAGGATCGCGAGCCTAGGTGCTCGGGGGTGGTCATTGCCTCGTCCTTTTTAGTCGAGTCGTCGAAGGATCAACCACGCGACAACGACGCAACCGATGGTGGCACCACCGAGGACAAAGTCGAGCGGGACCATATACCACGATGCGTTGTCGACTTCGTCGAAGCGGGCGCCGTATCGGGCGCTCTGCCATACGATCAACCCCACCGCGATGGCGAATAGACCGATACCCGTCAATCTGAGGCGACGCTGCCGTTGGAAATCCGACATCAACCTAGTCTGCGCTTCCAGAGGTTGAATAAGCAAGACTACGCACTGCCAAATCCTCGGCACCGGACGTTGACGACCGGGAGATACCCGGGCACGCCGAGAGCCTGCGCTTGCCGGTCGCTACCCCCGGAAAGCCGCTCCCAGGCTTACTACCGCCCCGATCCATCAGCGGCAGGCGATCTGATTCTCAGTCAGGCAATCGGGGTTCGACTCCCCTTCAGGCAGGCTCTGGCTCATCAGCCCCTCGAATCCTGTTCGCGACACCCGCAAATTGGAACTCCCGGCTTTCAGTTGCTCTTCGAGGCCTTCGCGTAGGCCATCAACCGTCTGGCGAGCCTCGGCGGTGACCTGTGGGCGGAGTCCACTGTGACCCACCAAACACGATCGCGGACTCCGTGGGTTTTTGCTAACGGCCAGCAGCACTTCTTCGGTCGCTGCTGCACGATCTGGTGACAGTGGTCAGGCAGCCTGATCGGCTGTCGTGGTCATGACGGTCTCGTACTACCGAAACGTCATTCACGCCCACGCGGGAGTGACGTGCTGCGAGAGTGACCTGCTGCGGTATCGCGTCAGCGGGCAGCGTGGGGGTCGAAGACCACCGGCGGGATCTCGACGGCAGCGCCGCGGGGGGCGAGCAACGGCACCAGTGCCAGGCCGTCGACGCCACCGAGTCGTTCGGTCACCTGCAGCACCCCACGAACCGCGGAGCCGTCGGCAGCCACCCGCACCCACGGAGTCCTGGCGCCGGGCACCGGAACCGACACCGTGCTGTGGGCGGGCACCAGGTGCGACGTGCTCTCACCCTGGCCTCCCAGTTCGTCGCCGGTGGTCACCGCGACCTCCGCGGCGGCCTCGTCCGGATTGGAGAGCAGCAGCGTCACCGCCGCCTTGGCTCCCGCCGGAACCGGCCACACCCCGCCGGAGCCGACCGGCGGCAGCGCGGCCGACCAGGCCGGGTCCTGCTCGGCCGCATCCGGCGAGGACGCCTGCCTCACCCCGGCGACGATCGGCTGGTCCGAGGTCAGCCGCAGCCCGGCGACCTGGCCGGCCAGCCCGGGACCGAGTTCGACGCTGCGCGTGGCGCCGGCCGGCACCTCGAGGTTCTCGGTTCCGGGCACGACGGAAGCGCCGGACTCCCCGAGCGCCTCGACCTCGACCCCGGCGCTGCGCTCCCCCGGGTTGGTGATCACCAGTTCCCGGGTGCCCTCGCCCCCGACGACCCCGGGGAGCACCAGGTCGGTCGCCGGCGCGACGGTCGGGGGGATCCAGTCCGAGCCGAGCGGCGTGGAGCCCTGCCACAGCCGCTGCCGCAGCGTGGCGGCCACCCGGCCCGCCGAACTCTCCACCAGCAGCGTCACCGGGCCGTCGACATCCGCCATCACGCTCAGCGGCACGCTGCGCGCGCTGTGCGACTCGACCACGATCCCACGCGAACCTGGGGCGTTGATCCGGCCGTCAGGGCCAAAGATGATGACATCCACCGCCGCGTCGACGGTATCAGCGTTGGCCAGCACGAGATCGGCCTGTGCGTCCTCGGTCAGCAAGACGCCGGAGAACCACCGCTGGGTGGCGGCACTCTCGCAGGCTGCGGCCGACAGCCCGCGGTCCGGTCCGGAGCTGCTCCGGGTGAGGCTGACCGCGCCCATGCCGGAGGACATCTCCGCGGTGACCAGCACCGGCTCGGCGCGGTCGGTGAGCACGCTCACCCCGACCGGCTCGGCGTTGCGTTGCTCGGGGTTCGACAGCGGCGCGGTGGTGAGCGTATCCGATTGACTGGTGACAGCAACCCGCACCGAGGCGGTGGCACTCTCGAAGGAAGGGCAGACCGCTGTCACATAGGTGGGGATCGGCGGGCTGGAGTGTTCCGGAATCGCTGCGGCCGGCAGCACCGTCGAGGTCAGCACCGCCGCGGCGGCGACGGCGACCAGGGTCGAGCCCGGGACGATCCAGCGGTTCATCGCTCGCCTCCGGCGGCCCGCCGAGGGGTGGGGGCGGTCTGCGGCACCGCGGTCCGGGCGGCGATCCGACGCGGGCCGGCGGTCTCGCGGGGACGCCGGATGCCGGGCGCCGCCAGCAGCGCAAGGACGATCAGCCCGCCCAGCTGCAGCCAGGCCCAGCCGGTCGCGCGCGGGAACTCGATGCGCAGCGTCCCCGTGGCGGTCACCGGCAGGGTCATCCCCGGCGCCAGGGTCGTGGACTCCAACTCCGCCTCCCCGACGCTCACCCGCCAGCCCGGGTCCGCAGGCTCGGCCAGCTCCAGGGTGCCGGTCGCGGCGATGGCGGCACCGTCGCCGACCGGCTCGCGGCCGGCGCCGCCCACCAACACGGCGCGGGCCGAGTCGGGCACCGGCCACACCGCGGTGTCGCCATCGGAGGTGCCCAGGCCCAACCCGGGAGTGTTGCTGATCGCCAACCTGTGATCGGTCTCGCCGCCTCGCAGCCAGATGTAGGAGACCCCGAGCCGGCGGAGATCGCTCAGCAGTCCGTCGTCACCCGAGCCGCCGGCGAGCCGGCGCGCCACCGACTCGGCCAGCTCCCGGCCCTGGCGGTCGCCGGAGAACACCAGTCCGCGTTCGACATCGCCGAACCGCGCGAGGTCGCCCTCCAGCAGGGTCCAGCCGACCTGGTCGGCGGTGAAGTCGAGTGCCAGGGTGCGTCCGGGGGTATCGGAGACCTGGGCATTGCGGACGAACGGCGGCAGTGCGGTCACCGGCCCGCGCTGCAGCCCGGCCTCTCCGGCCACCGCCCACCAGCCTGCCGAGACCACGGCGACCACGATCGCCAGGCCGGTCAGCGCCAGGGTGGCGAAGTGCCGCAGTCCGAGGTTGGCGCCGCGCAGCTCGTCGCCCACGCCGTCCAGCCCCCAGGCACCTGCCAGCACCAGGGCGGCGATCGCGGTCACCTGCCACTCCAGGGCGTCCGGACGTACCCACTCCCCCGGCGGCACCCAGACCAATGGACGGGTGAGGGCCAGCACGACCACGGTCGCGAGCCCGGCGGCGGCCAGTGCGCCGGCGGCCGCCCCCCGCCGGCGCAGCGCTCCCGCGCCGGCGATCAGCCAGAGCGCGCCGAAGACGAGGATCGAGATCCACAGCGGCGGCGGGGTGCCGGTACCGCGTCCCAGCAGCAACTGCCAGGGTTCGACGGCGGCATCGCCGGCCAGCGACGGTTCGATCCCGGTCAGCAGCCGTCCCGGGTAGGTCAACAGGGTGTCCCGCCACGGCCCCACCACAAGGAGCAGCGGCGCCGCCGTGATCAGCGCAGCCTGGGCCCACGCCTGCCGGCGACGAAGCACCACCGCGATCATGGCAGCCGGCAGCACCAGCCAGGCCAGCGGCGTGACAGCGACCAGCAGCAGCGCCCACAGACCCGTCGCGGCAGCTCCCCGCCACAGCAGGGTGTCCTCGGCCAGCCAGGCCCGCAGGCTGTAACCGAAGACCGGCAGCAGGATCGTCCATACCGCCACCCCGACCGCGCCGACCGAGAGCGCGCCGGTGAGCACCGGCGCCAGGGCATAGCCGAAGGCTCCGATCGCGGCCATGGTGGCGCTGGCCAGGCCCTGCCGCAGGAAGCGGAAGGCCGCCAGCCAGGCCAGCGGGACGCAGCCCAGCAGCAGGATGCCCACCAGCCACTCGGGCTCCCCGCCGGTGAGGAAGGAGGCGAGTCCGGCCAGGCCGGTCCAGGCCGGTCCGGCGAGCGCCGCCGCTCCGGGGACGGGATCGAGATAGCTGCTCAACAGGTCGAACCAGCCCGCCGGCGCCGGGAGCAGGCGCTGGGCCGACAGGACGCCCTCGCCGAAGGAGAACCGTCCGGCGACCAGCGCCAGTCCGATCGTGACGAGCGCCCCGACCAGCAGCACCGGAATCCGTGGCTCGAAGCGGTCGCGGGCGGCGAAGTCGTCCCCGGTGAGCTCGTCCAGGCTGACCGCGGGCGCCGGCCCGGCGAAGCTGCCCGCCCACTCCGCGGCCCGTTCGCCGACCCCCTCGATGAAGCGCCAGATGCCAGAACCCGGACGGGGTCGCAACTGCCGGATCCGGGCCTGGGCTCCCTCGACGGGCCGGACGCCGCGCACACCGGCGGCCAGTGACCGGCGGACCGGACGATCGGTCAGCCAGCGGCCAAGCCCGGCGACCTCCGCCAGCGCATGCTCGCCGTCCTTGCCCAACAGATAGCCCAGCGCGGCCAGCAGGCTGGTGAGCACCAGCCAGAGCCGTCCCAGCAGACGACGTCCGCGCGGCAGATGAGCCGCGACCAGCGCCAGACCGGCGGCGCGAGCATCAGCAGGGTGAACGGGCTCGGCGCGACTGATCACCTGCACCGCGGGTTCGACCGCCACCTCATGGCCGGCCAGCCGCGCCCGCCAGCAGAACTCGGCACCGAGGTGGCTGGCGGGCAACTCCCGGTTGAAACCGCCCAGGGCTCGCCAGGCCTCCCCCCTCACGAGCATGCCCGCGGCGTCCGTCGCCAGTGCGTCGGTGGTCTGCAACTGTCCCTGGTAGAGCTCGCCGGGCGGCGCCAGCCCTCGGATCCGGCCGGTCGCGGTGACGGTCTGGCCGAACTGGCGAACCATGGTGCCCGGCCCGCGACGGCGGGGTTCGACCAGCAGCGGCCCGACCACGTCCAGTTCCGGACGTCGATCCAGGGTGACCAGCAGCGCGCTCAGCGCATCGGGAGCCGGCTCGCAGTCGGCGGGCAGGATCCACAACCACTCGCCGGCCTGATCCGGGCGGGCGTCGTCCACAATGACCTCGTCGGGCGAGAGCTCACCGGCTTCGAGAGCGGCCAGGCAGCGAGCGGCATCCACCCCGGGCCGCGGTTCGACGATCGCCGTGACCTCGGCGTCCGCCCACCGCGGTCCGTCGGCGGAGCCATGGGTGTGCAGCCAGGCCCACGGATCCTCAAGCAGGTCGGTCACGGGGTCTCTTCCAGGTCAGGGGCGCGGACAGCGCACCCCAGCCTACCGCCGGTTCCTCAGCAGTTTCTCAGACTAGATGGCCTGCTTCTTCAGCCGGCGGCGTTCCCGTTCGCTCAGGCCGCCCCAGATGCCGAATCTCTCGTCGTTGCCGAGGGCGTACTCCAAGCACTCGCTACGGACCTCGCAGGACTGGCAGACCTTCTTGGCCTCACGGGTGGAGCCACCCTTCTCCGGGAAGAAGGCTTCGGGGTCGGTCTGCGCGCAGAGTGCGCGTTCCTGCCAACCGAGTGCACCCTCGTCGTCTTCGTCAGTGACGATCAGCATCAGCTCGCGCATCTACCCTCCTCGACCAGTGTGCGGCTACACACGAAAACTACTTGAAGAGAATTACACGCCTGTCATTCCCCGGAAGTCAACCCCGATGGTCTACCATGCCCGGTTCGCGACCCCCGGGCTTGCACAGACGGACGGGTCCAGCGGAGAAGAGGCTCGCTTCCATGCCCGAGGCGACGGAGTCCACCCCAGTGACGGAGTCAGGGCCGGAGCCGGGTTCCGTCAGGTCGCCTCACCCGCTGGAAGGCGGACGCCAGTCGTCCGACGGCCCGGGTTCGGGAGGGTCCGTCTCGTCCGCCCACTCGGCACCGGGCGAGGCGGTCCGCCCAGGTTCGAGGGATCGCGCGCCAGGCGCGCCGGCTGCCGCCTCGTCAGCCGTCCGCCACACCGTCCCGGTGGCCTCGGCCGGCTTCCAGACAGTCGGATGCTCCTCCTCCGCCTCGTCGAGTTCCCGGGGATCGGCCGGCTCCCCTTCGTCCTCGCCCTCGTCCTCGTCCTCACTCTCCTCGGGCGGACGGCGAGCCAGCGCCCAGAGCGCGATCGCCGCCACCACGCCGACCCCGGTTGCGATCAACGGAGGGAGCAGGCCTATCGACATCCACCACTCCCACGGTGCCTCCGAGGTCAGCACGGACGACGGCCACGTCAGCAGGCCAAGCGCGACCACGAGCCACGGGAATGCCACGGTCCCGGTCGCGATCCAGGCCGCGGTCAGCGCTATGGGGCGCGCCCGCGGCACCGCCGGAGCGGCCCAGCACCCGACCACCGCCACGATCAGCGCCAGCAGCAGCGCGTGGTCACTGCCCTGCCAGCCGAAAATCCAGCTGATCGAGATGAGCCGTCCGTCACCGCCGCCCACCGTGTACCACTGCACCGACTCCAGCAGGTACCACACGATCTGGACGGCCTGGAGCACGAATGACACCGCCGCCAGCCCGACCAACGCCCATGCCAGCGGCTCGCGGATCCGCATCAGGTTCTCCACCGCGCCTCCTCGCTCTGCACCCTATCCCGGTCGCCGTCCGCTGCTCCTCAGGCGAACTGCGGACCTGCCTGGGCGGTGACCTCGGTCACCAGTTCCTTCACGCGCTCAGCCTGGTCGAGCGGGACGACCAGCGTCGCAGTCCGCGTGCGGACGACGACCAGGTCACGCACCCCGATCAGCCCGATCAGGCCGGAGGGGTCGGCGTTCACCACCACGTTGCCGGACGAATCCAGTGCCACCACGGCTCCAGAGACCGCGTTTCCGTCGTCCTGGGTCAGCACCTCAGCGAGGCTGGCGTAGCCGCCGACGTCCTTCCAGTCCACCGCCAGGCCGACCGCCACCACGTGCGCCGAACCCTGACCGTGCGAGACGGGTTCCATGATCGCGTAGTCGACCGAGGTCTTGAACAGAGTAGGGAAGATCTCGGCGAGCCGTCCGGGCTCCGCTGCCAGTGTGGTGACACCCTCGTGGTTGGCCGGCAGCAGCAGCCGGAGCTGCTCCAGGACGGTCGCCGCCCGCCAGACGAACATGCCGGCGTTCCACCAGTACTCGCCCGAGGCGAGGTAGGCCTCGGCGACCTCCCGCGGCGGCTTCTCGGCGAACTCCCGGACCGCGTAGGCGCCCGCGTACCCGGCCAGCGGATCGCCGCGGTGCAGGTAGCCGTAGCCGGTGTGCGGCGTGGTCGGCACGACCCCGAGCGTCACCAGCGCGGCCGGATCGGCCTCGGCAAGGGCGAATGCCTGCTCCAGCGTGGCCACGAACTCGGCCACCGGCTCAATGACGTGATCGGCGGTGACCTGGGCGATCACCGCCTCCGGATCGCGCCGGGCCAGCACCGCGGCCGCCCAGGCGACGGCGTTGAGCGAGTCGCGTCCGACCGGTTCGCCGAGGATGTTCTCGGCCGGCAGCTCGGGCAGTTGGGCGGCCACCTGATCGGCGTAGGCGGCACCGGTCACCACCACCACCCGCGCCGCGGGCACCGAGGCGAGCGACCGCTCGAACGCAAGTCGCAGCAGGCTGCGTCCGTCCATCAGCGGAAGCAGTTGCTTGGGGGTGCCCTGCCGCGACAGCGGCCACAACCGGGTGCCGGAGCCGCCGGCCATGATGACGACGTAGCGCATGCCCAGACGCTATCGGAGTTGCGGCGCCCGGATGGCTCCCAGCCCGCACCGACACGGCGGACCAACGGAAGACCTCAGCCGGGTGGGCCGCGCAGGCTCGGGGCCTCGACGTGTGAGCTGGGGGTGGATCGGTTCGTGGGTCCCGCCTCCCGGCGGGCCGCTGACGGCGGCCCTACGATGAGGGCGTGCCTGGCGTCCATTCGGTGATCGACCTGTTGGTCGATCGTGTCCGCAGCGGCGGCAGTCGTCCGCTGCTCACCTACTATCACCCCGCCAAGGGCGAACGGGTCGAGTTCAGCGCCACGTCCTTCGCCAACTGGGTGGACAAGACGGCGAACCTGCTGGAGACGCTCGGCATCGAGGGACGGGTCGCGGGGCCGGTGTCGATGGCCCACCCAGGGCACTGGATGAGCCTGGTCTGGCCGCTGGCGGCCTGGCAGCGCGGGCTCGCCTACGAGGCCGTTGAGCCACCACTGCCCCCGGGTGCCGAACTGGCGGTGATCGGCCCGGAGGATCCCCAGCCGCTGATCCCGGGCGGGACCATCGCCTGCTCGCTGCACCCGCTCGGCCTGGGACTGCGCGAACTGCCGGCAGGGGTGCTCGACTACACCGGCGAGGTGCTCGCCGAACCGGACTCCCACTGGGCGGAGTCGGTGGGACCGGACGACGTCGCATGGCTCGACGACCAGCGCCGGATCAGCCACGCCGATTGGCTGGGCCTTCCCCCGGAGCCGGGGCGCGTGCTGCTGCCGATACCGGGATGGCTCCCGCCGTGGGTAGTGCTGCAGGAGACCTTGATCCGTCCGCTGCTGGGCGGCGGCTCGGGGGTGGTGGTCGACGGGCGGGTGAGCCAGGACGAACTGGGCCGTATCATCGCCAGCGAGCGCGTCGACCAGCTGGCCGGTGAGAAGGATGGCCCAAGCGGCGGCTCCTACCCCGGCGTCGGCACAGGAAGGACACCATGACCCGACAGCTCCCCGCCGGTATCTCACGGCGGCAATTGATCGTCCGCGGCTCCGCGCTGGCGGTCGGAGGCGCCGCGCTGCTGGCCGGTTGCGGCGGACCGTCCATCCCCACCCCGACGGTTTCTCCCACCGGCTCGATCCGCGCCCAGCTGGACGAGGCGATCAAGGTGATCGCCGACGGCTCCGACGCCCTCGGGGTGGCGATTCACGACCTCCGCAACGGTGCGGTCTACGGGTTCAATCCGGGCTACGCCAGCCAGAGCGCCTCCATGGCCAAGCCGATGATCGTGCTGATGGCGCAGCGCCGAGCCCGAGCCACCGGCGTCCCGCTGACCAGCGAGCAACTCGAACAGGCCACCGCGGCGATCACCCAGTCGGACAATGACGCCGCGGATGCCCTGTGGGCATTCGCGGGCGCCGCGCCCGCCTACGACGAACTCGCCGGTGAGCTGGAGTTGCCCGACACCCACGCCGACGATGCCCGCTCGGAGAGCTGGAGTTGGACGTGGACCACCCCGGCCGACCAGGCGCTGCTGGTGGAACGGCTGACCGAGGGCTCCCCTGCCATCGCGGACGAGGATCGCGAACTGCTCTGGGGGCTCATGGGCCAGGTGATCGACGAGCACGCCTGGGGCGTCGGCGCCCCGCGCTCGGAGACGGTCAAGGTGCATCTGAAGAACGGCTGGGTGCAGTTCCAGTCCAGCGACGGGCTGTGGGCGGTGAACTCGATGGGCCAGGTGGACGGCGACGGCCGTAGCTACCGCATCGCGATGATGACTCGCACCGCCGACTTCGACACCGGCCGGGAGACCCTGGACGCGATCGGCCGCTGGGTCTTCGACATCCTGGGCAGCGGTCCGATCGAACCCGACTGACCTCATGCCGCACCTGGAGGTCAATGGCGTCAGCTACACCCTGCCGGACGGGCGTCCGCTGCTGAACGACGTCTCCTTCCGAGTGGGCGACGGTGCGCGGGTCGCGCTGATCGGGCCGAACGGAACCGGGAAGACCACGCTGCTGCGAATCATCGCCGGCGACCTCGCTGCCGAGGAGGGGTCCGTGTCCAGCTCCGGTCGGCTGGCGGTGATGAGCCAGTTCATCGGCAAGTTGCGCGGCAGCGAGACCGTCCGCGACTTGCTGGCATCAGTGGCCCCGGAGCGGGTGCGAGCGGCCGTCCGCGCGCTGGACGCCGCCGAGTTGGCCATGATGGAGGCTGACGACGAGCCGACCCAGCTGGCCTACGCCCAGGCGCTGGCCGATTTCGGGGATGCGGAGGGCTACGAGTACGAGTCGACGGTGTGGGACACGGTCACCACGTCCGCGCTCGGTGTGCCGTTCCAGCGTGCGCAGTACCGGGAGGTGAACACGCTCAGCGGCGGCGAGCAGAAGCGGCTGGTCCTGGAGGCTCTGCTGGCCGGACCGGAGGAAGTGCTCGCCCTGGACGAGCCGGACAACTATCTCGACGTCCCCGCGAAGCTCTGGCTGGAGCGACGGCTGATCGAATCGGGCAGGACAGTGCTGCTGATCAGCCACGATCGCGAGCTGTTGAGCACCGTCCCCACCGGGATCGTCACGCTGGAACCTGGCCCGGCAGGCGCCACCGCGTGGACCCATCCAGGCACCTACCGCACCTGGGGTGAGGCCCGCGAGGCGCGCAATGCCCGGCTGGAGGAACTGCGGCGCCGCTGGGACGAGGAGCATGCCAAGCTCAAGGCGTTGGTGCTGATGTACAAGCAGAAGGCCGCTTACAACGCCGACCTGGCCTCGCGCTACCAGGCCGCCCAGACCCGGCTGGCCAGGTTCGAGGCCGCCGGCCCACCCGAGCTGGTGGTCACCCAGCACCAGGTTCGGATGCGCCTGCGCGGGGGCCAGACCGCCCGCCGCGCGGTGATCTGCGAGCAGCTGGAACTCAGGACGCCCGCCCGCGGCGACCCCGGTGTCGCCCCGCACGACGGGCATCCCACTCCCCCACCCCGTCATCCCCGCGAAGCCGGGGACCTCCCAGCCCAGCCCGGTGGCATCCTGATGGCACCCTTCGACCTCACGGTCTGGTTCGGTGAACGAGTCGCCGTCCTGGGGTCGAACGGCTCGGGCAAATCGCACTTCCTTCGGCTGCTGGCCGCCGGGGGCTCCCGTCCCGACACCGAACACGAGCCGGTCGGCGACGTGGCGGCCGAACCGGTCATCCACACCGGCATGGCAAAGCTCGGCAGTCGCGTCCGTCCGGGCTGGTTCGCCCAAACCCATCAGCACCCGCAGCTGGCCGGGCGGACCCTGCTGGAGATCCTGCACCGCGGCGACGCCCACCGCGCCGGGATGGGACGCGAAGAGGCCTCCCGCGCGCTCGACCGCTACGGCCTGGTGCACGCCGCCGAACAGACCTATGACACCTTGTCAGGCGGCCAACAGGCGCGACTGCAGATCCTGCTGCTGGAGCTCTCCGGCGCCACTCTGCTGTTGCTTGACGAGCCTACCGACAACCTCGATCTGCACTCCGCCGAAGCTCTCGAAGAAGCACTCGCGACCTTCGAGGGGACGGTCGTCGCCGTCACCCACGACCGCTGGTTCGCCCGCTCCTTCGACCGCTTCCTGGTCTTCGGCGCCGACGGCCACGTCGCCGAGCACGACCGCCCGGTCTGGGACGAGCCTCGCGTTCGCCGCAGGTGCGGTGGCGGTGGTCGCGCTGAACCGGATCCGCCGCCATGCGCGGCAGTCCTTCCGGGCGGTGAGCGGCCTGGTGATCGCCGCAGCTCCGCCACGGCCGCCACCCGCTTCGAGTGATCCCGGGGACACTCCGGGTCGATCAATCGGCGCCAGGGAGTCGCTGACCATCGAGGGTCGGGCCTGGCGATCCCTGAGCTGGTCGACGGGTCGATCGCGGATGACCCGGTCTGTGGCGACGGGGATCGCCGCTCGGCCGTCTGCTACCCGATGCGCCGTGTTCCATGACACGCGCTGCCAGCCAAGCGCGGCGGTCCGGCGTGAGGCGCCTGGTCGGTCAGGAGCTGACCTTGCAGATCGCGTCGAGGTCCTCGGTCTGCGTCTTGGAATCCTTCTTCGGCTTGGGCTTGGCGGTTTCGCCACTCGCGGTGGGCGTCGGGTCGGCCGAGGGCGTGGGCTCCTCCGGTCGGTCCTTGGCCTCGGAGGCCGCGATCTCGTCCGCCACGATCTCGCGGATCTTGGGGAAGTTCGGCTTCACCGGCTTGATCAGGGGCGGGGTGAAGTTCACCGATGACATCGGCAGCGAGCGTCCCTTCAGCGCCAGGTCGAGCGCGGTGCCCAGCTGGTCGCTGGGGATGTTGCTGGCGACCACCTTCTCGCTGGCCGAGGCGATGTCGTTGAACTTGGTGAGCACGGTGGTCGGGTTGAGCTGCTTGACCATCGCGTTGATCACGCACTTCTGCCGGGCCATCCGCTCGTAGTCGTTCGAGCCCTCCCGCGAACGGGCGACCCACAGGGCGTGGAAGCCGTCCAGATGGACGTTCTCACCGGGCTCGATGTAGCCGTAGACCCCCTTGGGCCCGCTCTTGGAGCCGATCGGGATCCGTTTGGTGATGTCGAGCCGGATCCCGCCGACCGCGTCGATCAGCTTCTCGAAACCCTTCAGATCGACCATCGCCCAGTAGTTGATGTCGAGCCCGAGGATCTCCCCGACGACGTCCGCCGTGGCTTCGGCACCGGGGTACTTCACGTCCGGGAACAGATCCTTGTTGTCCACCGCCAGCGTGTAGACCGCGTTCAGCAGGCATTCCTGCGAGGCGCACCAGAAGCCGTCGGGGTACTTGGCATGCAGCGGGTTGTCCTTCGGGAAGGGCGCCCATTGCAGGTTGCGCGGCAGGCTGAAGAGCACCGTCCGGCCGGTCTTGGCATCGATGCTGGCCACGATCATGGTGTCCGGACGCATCCCCCAGCGGTCCGCACCGGCGTCCCCGCCCATCAGCAGGATGTTGTAGCGTCCATCGACGACCTCCGAGTCGCCGCCACCGGTGAAGATGGAATCCACCAGGCTCGACTGCGCGCCGAACATGCCCGAGGCAGCCCAGGCCACCGTCCCGGTGGTCGCCGCCAGCGCCAGCGCCAGCACCCCGGAGATCACCCGGCCGCGGCCGGACATCGCCTTGGGATTCGCGATCCGCCAGGCGTCCACCATGAGCAGCGCCCAGCCCAAGCCGAGCACCAGGATGGCCACCTGCAAGACCCGCAGCGTGATCGGGTTGGCGTACAGCGAGATCAGGAAAGGCCGGGCCACGAGGACGAGCACGCCGGCCACGACGACCAGCCCGATCAGGGTCAGCCAGACCCGCAGCGCGATCCGTCCCAGCCGCCTACTGCCGGCAGCCACCTGGGCAGAGCCCGGGACGATCAGCGTCATCAGCACCAGCACGATGCCGCGGCGGATGGCGATGCCCTCGGATCGCTGCTGGGGGGGCGGCAGGACTGCCGCTGCGCTGGTCGCCATCAAGGTCTCCCGGGGAAGGTGGTCGAACTTCCTCCCAGTATGACCACGCCATCCAATCCGGCCGCGAGGACGCGCCGCGCCGGCGGGATCCAGGCGGCTCCGCCTACCGCCGGGGCGAGCGCGGTGTCATGCGTGGCAGCGACCCGCAACGGAGGTCGGCAACGACGCTGGACACCTCGACCTGGCTATCCGCCGTCCCAGAAGCCCTCGGGGTCGCCCGTGGCGGCTCGAACGCGTTCGCCCTTCGCGGTGGCGGCGGCCCGCAGTTCCTCCTGGAAGACGACCATGGCCGCCTGCAGCGCAGGATCCGAGGCGCCGAGAATCCGGACGGCGAGCAGCCCGGCATTGCGGGCATTCCCGACCGCGACCGTCGCGACCGGGACACCGGCGGGCATCTGCACGATCGACAGCAGCGAATCCATGCCGTCCAGATGCTTCAGCGGAACCGGGACGCCGATCACCGGCAGCGGGGTCAGCGCAGCCAGCATGCCGGGCAGATGCGCCGCTCCCCCGGCACCGGCGATGATCACCTTCAGGCCCCGTCCGGCGGCGCCGCGTCCGTAGGCGACCATCTCCTCGGGCATCCGGTGCGCGGAGACCACGTCCGCTTCGTACCGGACACCGAACTCGCCCAGCGCAGCGGCGGCCGCCTCCATCACCGGCCAATCCGAGTCCGAACCCATCACGATGCCAACCAGTGGCTCAGCCATGGCGACTCCTTTCAGCGGGGATCCCCATGAAGAGGTCTGCGGCGGCCCGGGCCTGGGCCTGGGTCTGGTCCAGGTCGTCGCCGACAGCTGTGACGTGGCCGAGTTTGCGTCCAGGGACCCAGGACTTGCCGTAGAGCTGTACCCGGATCTCCGGATCCAAGGCCAACACCTCGACCAGCCCGGACGCCAGGTCGCCGCGCGGCCCGCCCAGCACATTGGCCATCACCGACCAGTTCGCGCGGGGTTCGGTGGAACCCAGCGGCAGGTCGGCGACGGCGCGCAGATGGTTTTCGAACTGCGAGGTCACGGCTCCGTCGATACTCCAGTGGCCGGTGTTGTGCGGCCGCATCGCCAACTCGTTCACCACGACCCGGCCGTCGGCGTCCTCCATCAACTCGACAGCCAGGATGCCGACCACGTCCAGTTCTTCGGCGATCCGCAGCGCGAACCGCTGCCACTCCTCGGCCTCTTCGGCGCGCAGACCGGGAGCGGGGGTGGTGGTATCGGTGCAGATGCCGTCGGTCTGCACGGTCTCGCTGATCGGGTAGGCCACCGCCTCGCCATGCGGACGCCGGGCGACCAGTGCCGAGAGCTCGCGCCGGAACGGGATGTACTCCTCGGCCAGGATCTGGACCCCCGGGGCCAGCGACGCGAACGGCTCGCCCGCTTGCAGCGGGTCGTCCAGTTTCCACACGCCCTTGCCGTCGTAGCCGCCACGGGAGGTCTTGGCGATCACCGGCCAGCCGGTCCGCTCGGCGAACTCGATCAACTCCGCCGGGGAGTCGACCGCCTGGTAGGCCGGGCATGGTATCCCCAGCGAACTCAGCCGGTCGCGCATCACGATCTTGTCCTGAGCGTGACGCAGCGCCTGCGGACCCGGCCGAACGGCCACCCCCCGCTCCAGCAGCCCGGTCAGGATCGATTGCGGGACGTGCTCGTGGTCGAAGGTGATCACATCACAGCCGGCAGCGAAGTCGTAGACCGTGACCGGGTCGGTGTAGTCGCCGACGGTGACGTCGGCCACCACCTGGGCGGCGGAGACGTCCGGGCCCTCGGCCAGCAGCCGCACCCGCAGCCCGAGTCCGATGCCGGCCGCGTGCATCATCCGCGCGAGTTGGCCGCCGCCGATGATGCCGATGGTGGGAATCACGGCGTCAGCGTACCGGCTCGGTTTCCGGTCTACGAGCCACCCACCTCATCAACAAGACCCGACCGAAGGCGGTCGACGACTGCTGCCGAGCCGAGGTGTGGGCTGGTGCTCGTGCGGAGTCGCGACGGCTGGGCCGGCAGGGCCCGCGCGGCGTCTACTGCGTCGCGATCCACCAGATGGTGCCCGAGGCATCCTGCACCCCGCCGCGCAGGTCGTCGTCCTCGCTCTTGCGTACCGGCTCCTGGACGACCTTCGCCCCGGCCTCGACCGCCCGGGCAAAGGCCGCGACGGCGTCCTCGACGTAGAGATGAACGTGGGCCGGTACGTTCGCGGCCTCGGTCGCCCCGCCGCCGATCATCACGATGCTGTCATCGATCCTGACCTCGGCGTGCATCAGCGACCCGTCCGGCCGGTCGAACCGGCGTTGCACGGCTCCGCCGAAGGCCGCGCCGAGGAAGGCGATGAGTGCCTCCGCATCTCGGCTGATCAGATAGGGGCTGACCGACGGATAGGAGGCCGGCTTCCAGCTTTTCATCTGGTCAGTCTACGGGCAACGCCTGCGGGACAGGGGTGCGGTTCCGGCGTCCCGCCCGCTCGAACCAGGGCCTGACAAGGTGGAACACCGGAACCGCTTTGTCCTGACGGCTACTCCGCCGCCATGTGCGGGTAGCCGATGGTGGTCGGTGACAGCAGCGCTTCCTTCACCGAGCGCGGGCTCACCCACCTCATCAGGTTCCACAGCGAGCCGGCCTTGTCGTTGGTACCGGAGGCCCGGGCGCCGCCGAAGGGCTGCTGGCCGACCACCGCACCGGTCGGCTTGTCGTTGACGTAGAAGTTGCCGGCCGCCTGCCGCAGCTTCAGCGAGGCCTCGACGACCGCGGCCCGGTCGGTGGCGAAGACCGCGCCGGTCAGTGCGTAGGCGGAGGTCCGATCGATCAGGTCGAGGGTCTCCGGCCAGCGGGCGTCGTCGTAGACGTGGATGCCCAGCAGCGGTCCGAAGTACTCCACGTTCAGGATCTCCTGGTGCGGATTGTCCGTGACCGCCAGGGTCGGACGGACGTACCAGCCGTCGGTGTCGTCGTAGCTGCCGCCGGCGATCACCTCGACATCGTCGGCCGCCTTGGCGCGGTCGATCGCACCGGCGAGCTTCTCGAAGGCGCGCCGATCGATCACCGCGGAGGTGAAGTTCGAGAAGTCGCGGACGTCGCCCACCGTCAGTTCCTCGGTGCGGGCGGCCAGTTCGTCGCGCAGCCCGGCCTCCCACAGCGATCGCGGCAGGTAGCAGCGGGACGCAGCCGAGCACTTCTGCCCGGAGTACTCGAAGGCACCGCGGACCAGCGCGGTGACCAGCGCGGTCGGATCGGCCGAGGGATGGGCGACGACGAAGTCCTTGCCGCCGGTCTCCCCCACCAGCCGCGGGTAGGAACGGTAGCGGGCAATGTTGGCGCCCACCTCGCCCCACAGTTGCTGGAACACCCGGGTGGAGCCGGTGAAGTGAACGCCGGCCAGATCGGGATCGGCCAGCACCACGTCCGACACGGTCGCACCGTGGCCGGGCAGCATGGTGATGACGCCTTCGGGCAGGCCGGCCTCGGCCAGCAGGTCCATCCAGAACGTCGCGGCGTAGGTCTGGGTGAGCGCCGGCTTCCACACCACCGTGTTGCCCATCAGCGCGGGGGCCGTGGGCAGGTTGCCGGCGATCGCGGTGAAGTTGAACGGCGTGATCGCGTAGACGAAGCCGTCCAGCGGGCGGTAGTCCATCCGGTTCCACACCGTCGGGGAGGAGATCGGCTGGTTGGCGTGCAGTTCCCGCGCGAACGCGACATTGAACCGCAGGAAGTCGATCAGCTCGCAGGCCGAGTCGATCTCGGCCTGCTGGACGGTCTTGCCCTGGCCGAGCATCGTGGCGGCGTTAAGCCGGTCCCGCCACGGCCCGGCGAGCAGTTCGGCGGCCTTCAGGAACACCGCCGCGCGCTCATCGAAGTCGAGCCCGGCCCAGTCCGGCTTGGCCGCACGCGCGGCCTCGATCGCGGCGGCGGCGTCCGCACCACTGCTCTGGTGGACGCGCGCCAGCAGCAGCCCGTGATCGGAGGGGGCCCGTACCTCGTAGGTCTCGCCGTCCCCGCCCCCAACCTCGACCGGCTCCGCGGGCAGGGACTCCAGCATCCGCTTCAGGGACTCTCGTTCGGGACTGCCCGGTGCGTAACCCCTGACCGGTTCGTTCACCGGCAGCGGCACTGCGGTGATGGCCTCGATCGCGCTCATCTCAACTACTCCTCCGGTCGGGGTCTTGCCAGTTCGACCCTACCCATCCGGTCGGGGCGCGGCAGCCGAAACCGCAGACCCCTTCCGGTCGGCCGGCACCCACCCGGCGAGGGCCGAGGCCTCGCGGCGTCGCCGGAAGCCCGCACCCCGCCCGTGTTTGTGGCCACGAAGCCGGCAGCGGATTCATGCGATGTCGGGTCCTCGCCACGAGAGGCTCCGGCCGGGCGCTGGTCTGCCAAGATGGAGCCATGACCACCCACATCCTCGCGATGGGCGGCGGCGGGTTCTCGATGTCGCCGGACGGAGCGCCGACCAACCTCGACCGCTACCTGCTGGAACTCTCCGGCAAGCAGGCTCCGCTGGTGTGCTTCGCTCCGACCGCATCGGCGGACGACCCCCACTACGTCAACCGCTTCCTGCTGGCCTACGGCACGCTCGGCGTCCGCACCATGGTGCTGAGCCTGTGGGAGGGCGGATCCTCCCACTCGGTGGCGCGACTGGCCGAGGCGGACGTGGTGCTGGTGGGCGGCGGCCACACCGTCAATCTGATGGCACTGTGGGATGCGCACGGTGTCTCTGCGGCGCTGCGGGCGCGGGCAGCCGCCGGCGAGGTGGTGCTGGGCGGGGTGTCGGCGGGGGGCAACTGCTGGCATGAGGGCTGCATCACCGACTCCTTCGGCCCGCTGCGGGCCTGGCGTGGCGGCCTCGGGCTGGTGCCGGGGAGCTTCTGCCCGCACTTCGACGGGGAGGCGGACCGAGCCCCGGCCTTCACCTCCGCGGTGGCTTCCGGCGACCTGCCGACCGGCTTCGCGGCGGACGACGGTGCAGCCGTCCACTACGCCGACGGCGTGACCGCCGGGTTCGTCGCCGAGGCGCCTGGCCAACGGGTCTACCGGGTGATCCCCTCCGACCTGCCCACCGCCTCCGGGGTCCTCGTCGAACCGCAGCCGATGACCGTGCTGTAGCTCCGATTCAGCGCGGGCGCGGTTGCGCCGGTACTCGAACCCTCGCGCGAACGACCCTCAGGAGACGGCCGTTCCACGGGGTCACGACGCCCCGGGCTCGGAACCCTCGCTGACCCGCCCGCCCACTTCGCGCCGGCACCCTCGAGCAATCCGCACGCGCGGGGCGGCGAGTCAGCGGAAGATCACGCTGCGCTGCACCACGAAGTTGACGGTGGTGGCGACGCCCTGGGCGATCACGAAGCCGACGGTGTTGGCGAGCAGCATGCTGCCGCTCCAGCCCAGCACCCATGGGTAGAGCACCGCGAAGAGGCCAACCTGGACGGCGAACGTCACCGAGTAGAGCCCGACCACGGCCGCGAACCGTCGCTTGCTCGGCTCGGCTCGGAAGGTCCAGCGGCGATTGATCAGGTAGGCGGTCGTGGTGCCGGCGACGAAGGACAGCGCCTTCGCCGCGCGGGGATCCAGGCCGGTCGCCGACAACGCCAGCAGCAGCCCGTAGTCGACTATCGCCGACAGGCCGCCGGTCATCACGAACCGCAGCAGTTGCGTGCCCAGCGGCAGCCGGGCGGGACGTTCGGTGGTCACTCGCCCGCATCCGGCGGGCGGACTGCCTGTTCCTCATCGCCGAAGAGCAGTTCGGTCATCAGCACGTGCACCCGCTCGACGTCGGGGATGTCGTGCAACGAGACCGGTGCCTCGGCCGCCGTGGTGAGTTGCAGGGTGCCGCAGCCGAGGATCCGGTCCAGCAGGCTGCGCTCGTAGGCGACGTTGTTGATCCGGCCGAGCGGCAGGTCGTGACCGGTCTTGTTGATGATGCCGCGGCGGGTGATGATGCGTCGATTGGTGAGGGTGTAGGTGGTGGTGAGCCAACGCAGGTACGGCAGCAACACCCAACCGATCACCACGACGCCGGCCAGCCCGAGCAGCATCCAGGTGACCCAGGGCTGCCACTCCGGCGGCGCCGCGGCCAGCGCGACACCCACCAGCACAGCGGTCACCAGCAGCACCAGCACCGGCGCGAGCAGTGCCTTGCCGTGGGTACGCAGATGCAGGATCTCGACCTCGTCGACTCCGAGGAACTTGCTTGGCAGGCCCACGTGTCCCATCGTTCCACACCGCACCCAACGGGTTCATCGCCGACACCGGTCGCCCCCGCCGAGAACGGCCACGGGACGGGTCGTCGGCGACCGGAGCGCCTATCGCAGGTGCCAGACGTCCCCGGCCGAGAACCCTGTGACACCGTCCGCGGTACGGACCAGCAGTCGTCCGTCCGGATCGACGCCGAGCGCATCGCCCTCGACTCGCTCGGTGTCGGAGACCACCACCCTGACCGGACGTCCGATGCTGTCGCAGCGGGTGGCGTAGGGTCCGCGGAGATCCTCGCCGTCCACCCAGCGGCGATACCAGGCCGCCAACGCCCCCAGCACGTGGCGGACCACCTCCGCGGTGTCCGCCGTGGCGCCGGCCAGCGCCAGCGAGGTGGCAGTGGGGACCGGCAGTTCGTCCCGGTCGAGCAGCGTGTTGATCCCCATCCCGATCACCACGGCCGGCGGCGTCCCCTCGATTCGTTCGGCGAGGATTCCGCATACCTTGCGGCCCTCGATCAGGACGTCGTTGGGCCACTTCAGCCGGGCGTCCACTCCGGCCGCGGCGCGCAGCCCGTCCGCCACCGCGAGCCCGGCGACCAGCGGCAGCCACAGCCAGCGCTGGGGCTCGACGGCCGGCGGTCTCAGCAGCACCGACAACGCGACGGACTTCCCTGGCGGCGCCTCCCAGACCCGGGTGAACCTGCCGCGCCCCTGGCTCTGATGATCCGCGACCAGCACCGACCCGGAGGGCTCGCCCGCCCGCGCTCGCGCGCCCAGCACCGCATTGGTCGAGCCGATCTCAGCGATCGTCTCGATCCGCTGCCACAGGCCGTCGCCGAGAACGTCCGCCAGCCAGGCCGCATCAACCAAGGGTTCCACGGACGCTCACCCTACCGGCGGTCCTGCCGGGGGCGCCCCGTCCGTGACTGGCGCGCGCTCGGCCCGCCGGCGCGCCCGCAGCGTGGCGATGCCGGCACCCAGGGTGAACGCCAGCACCACCCACAGCAGCAGGTAGTGGAGGGGAACCCCGACGCCGTGGATGTCGTCCGGGCCCCCGGTGCCGCGCGCCATCCAGAGATCCAGCGACCCCAGCAATCCGTAGATCGCCAGCATCCCGAGCAGGCGCAGCAGCCAGCCACGGCGGGAGTACGCGTCCCGGGCCGCCACGAGGACGACCAGCAGGCCGAAGCCCATCACGATCGGCGTCTGGTAGAGCAATGCCTCGCCGAGCGGGTAGATGTGCTCGAACCACGTCATGGCCGCAGCGTATTCGAGGACGCCGCGCAAAACCGGGGGCTGAGGGCCTATCGTGCGGATATGGGGATCGACGTCCACACCACTGCTGGGAAGCTCGCGGATCTGACGAACCGTCGCACCGAAGCGCTCAACCCCAGCCCGCCAGAGGCCATCGAGAAGGTGCACGCCCAGGGCAAGCTGACCGCCCGGGAGCGCATCCTCGCGCTGCTGGACGAGGGTAGCTTCGCCGAGTTCGACCGCTTCACCCGTCACCGCGCCACCGCCTTCGGGATGGATGCCAAACGTCCCTACACCGATGGGGTGATCACCGGAGTCGGGGCGATCCATGGCCGCCCGGTCTGCGTCTTCTCCCAGGACGTCACCCTCTTCGGCGGCGCGCTGGGCGAGGTGTACGGCGAGAAGATCGTCAAGATCCTCGACTTCGCGATCAAGACCGGCTGCCCGATCATCGGCATCAACGAGGGCGGCGGTGCCCGCATCCAGGAAGGTGTGGTCTCCCTCGACCTCTACTCCCAGATCTTTCGCCGCAACACCCTCGCCTCCGGCGTCATCCCGCAGATCTCGCTGATCATGGGTGCCGCCGCCGGCGGCCACGTCTACTCCCCCGCCCTGACCGACTTCGTGGTGATGGTCGACCAGACCTCGCAGATGTTCATCACCGGCCCGGCCGTGATCAAGACCGTCACCGGCGAGGACGTCACGATGGAGGAACTCGGCGGCGGACGCACCCACTCCACCCGGTCGGGGAACTCCCACTACCTGGCCGCCGACGAGACCGACGCCATCGAGTACGTCCGGGAACTGCTGACGTACCTGCCCCAGAACAACCTGGAGGATCCGCCGGTCTACGACGAGACCGAGGCCGACCTGACCATCACCGACCACGACCGGGTGCTCGACACGATCATCCCCGACTCGGCCAACCAGCCCTACGACATGCACGAAGTGGTGCGCGGGGTGCTGGACGACGACGAGTTCCTCGAAGTGCACGCCCTGTACGCGCCGAACATCCTGTGCGGGTTCGGCCGGGTGGAGGGCCATGCGGTCGGCGTGGTCGCGAACCAGCCGCTGGTGTACGCCGGCTGCCTGGACATCAAGGCCTCCGAGAAGGCCGCCCGGTTCGTCCGTACCTGCGATGCCTTCAACATCCCGATCCTCACCTTCGTGGACGTCCCGGGCTTCCTGCCCGGCACCGAGCAGGAATGGGACGGCATCATCCGACGCGGCGCCAAGCTGATCTACGCCTACGGGGAGGCGACCGTTCCCCTGGTCACCGTGATCACCCGCAAGGCCTATGGCGGCGCCTA
This sequence comes from uncultured Propionibacteriaceae bacterium, assembly GCA_964435735.1. Classification (GTDB taxonomy): domain Bacteria; phylum Actinomycetota; class Actinomycetes; order Propionibacteriales; family Propionibacteriaceae; genus Propionicimonas. The sequence continues at coordinate 12,714 of CAYSZZ010000024.1, read as the reverse complement.
CTGCGTGATGGCCTCCAAGCCGCTGGGGGCCGACCTGAACCTGGCGTGGCCGACCGCCCAGATCGCGGTGATGGGCGCCGAGGGCGCCGTCAACATCCTGTTCCGGCGGGAGCTGGCCGAGGCCGACGAACCGGCCCAGCGGCGAGCCGAACTGATCTCCGACTATGACGACGAGCTGGCGAACCCCTATGTCGCAGCCGAGCGCGGCTCGATCGACAAGGTGATCTTCCCGCACGAGACCCGGGCCCAGGTGATCCGGGTGCTGCGGCTGCTGCGCACCAAGCGCCAGCAACTGCCCCCCAAGAAGCACGGGAACATCCCGCTATGAGCACCCCACCACGTTCTTCTCCTCCGCTCCGCTCCCCCGAACAACGTCGCGGGGACCCCGCTAGCACCCCACCACGTTCTTCTCCCCCGCTCCGCTCCCCCGAACAACGTCGCGGGGAACCGTTGTGAGCGGCCCGGACGATCCTGGGGCGATGGAGATCCGCGCCGGCCATCCCACCGAGATCGAGATCGCTGCCCTGGCCGCGGTGGTGATCGCGCTGCGCCGCGCCCGGCCAACCCCCCACCAGCCGCAGGCCAGTACGCTTGCCGGCGGCTGGCGTTCGTACTGGCACACGGTGCGGACTCCCGTCGTCCCGGGCCGTGAAGCCTGGCGCAGCAGCTTCCGCATCTGAGCAGGAGGACCAGCTCCATGAGCCACGTCGGCATCAACCGGGCCCGGCCGGGGATCCATCTGCCCGGCATCGGCCGCCACCCCGCACCGGACGACCCCGCCGGCGGGCGGCGGTGTGCTGGTGAGCTGTCCGGGCGGCTTCCGGAGGGTGGGTGCTGAGCCCGGTGCGGGTCGTCCTGGCATCCCGGTCGCCGGCGCGGCTGGCAACGCTGCGGGCGGCTGGGATCGAGCCCGAGGTCGTGATCTCAGGGTTCGATGAGGACTCGATCGACGAACCCGATCCGGTGGTTCTGGTGGCTGCGCTGGCTCGCGCCAAGGCGGAGTCGGTCGCGGTGACCCTCGAAGACGGCGATCAGGTGGTGATCGGCTGCGACTCCGTGCTGGCCTTCGATGGCGAGATCCACGGCAAGCCGGCCGACGCCGCCGCGGCGACCGCGCGCTGGCAACGGATGCGCGGACGCTCCGGGATCCTCCACACCGGCCACCACGTGATCCACGGCACCGACTCCCGGACGGGGGTCTCCAGCACCACGGTGCGGTTCGCCGACCTGACCGACGATGAGATCGCCGCCTATGTCGCCACCGGTGAGCCGGTCGAGGTCGCCGGCGCCTTCACCATCGACGGCCTCGGTGGCGCCTACGTCACCGGCATCGACGGCGACCACCACGCGGTGGTCGGGATCAGCCTTCCGCTGCTCCGCACCATGCTCGCCGATCTCGGGGTCCCCTGGCACACCCTGTGGCATCGCTGAAGCACCACTGGCGCCCGCCGATAAGCTGGGACGCGATGTCCTCCGAGAGCCTTCCCGTCCCCGTACCCGCCTCCCCGCTGCCGGCGTGGCTGCGTGCCATGCGACCCAAACAGTGGGTGAAGAACGTCCTGGTGCTGGCGGCGCCGGTGGCCGCCGGACGGCTGTTCGAGCCCGCGGTGGCGATCGCGTCGGCCTGGGCGTTCGTCGCCTTCGCGCTGCTCAGCGCGTCCGTCTACCTGTTCAACGACATCCGGGATGTCGAGGCCGACCGGCAGCACCCCGGCAAGCGTCTCCGCCCGATCGCGGCGGGCGAGCTGTCGATCCCGCTGGCCTACGCCCTCTCTGCGATCTGCCTGGCGGCGGCCCTCGCCGTGGGCTTCTGGGTACGTCCGGCACTGGGGATCACGCTGGTCATCTACTGGGTCTTCCAGGTCGGCTATTCGCTGTTCTGGAAGCATCAGCCGATCATCGACCTGGCCATGGTGGCCGCCGGGTTCCTGCTGCGCGCGGTTGCCGGCGGCGTGGCCTCCGGTCTCGAACTGAGCCAGTGGTTCCTGCTGGTCGCCTCCTTCGGCTCGCTGTTCATGGTGGCCGGCAAGCGCTACTCCGAACTCCGCGACGTCGGCGCCGAGGCCGGCACGCGCGCCTCGCTCGAGCGCTACACCGGCAGCTATCTGCGGATGGTCTGGTCGGTGTCGGCCGGGCTGGTCATCATGTCCTACGGCCTGTGGGCCTTCGACGCCGACCGGATACCGCTCTGGGGGGTGCCCTGGACGGCGATCTCGATCGCTCCCTTCGCCCTGGCCATCCTGCGGTACGCGATGAAGATCGACGCCGGCCAGGCCGGGGCCCCCGAGGATGTCGTGATGCATGACCGCGTTCTGCAGGTGCTGGGCGTGGTGTGGCTGGTCCCGGTCGCGATAGCGGTGTTCGCGTGAAGCCCCTGGCACTCGTGACCGGAGCCAGCCGGGGCATCGGACGCGCCATCGCCGCCGAACTGGGCCGCACCCACCGGATACTGGTCGGTGGCCGGGACGAGGCCGCGGTCGCCGAGGTGGTGGCCACCCTGCCGGATGCCGCGCCCTTCCTCGCCGACCTGACCGACGAAGCCGCCGTGACCGCGGCCCTCGCCCGCGTGGCCGGAGTTGGAACCGTCCCCAATTCGGGCCACCACTCGGGCCAGTTGGCCGGAGTTGGGGACGGTTCCAACTCGGGCCAGCGGCTGGATGTCTTGGTGCATTCGGCCGGCATCCTCGCTCATCACGGGCCGGTCGCGGAAGCTCCCAGCACTGCCTGGCGTGCCGCGATGGACGTGAACGTGATCGCCCCCGCCACCCTGACCCGGCTGCTGCTGCCAGCGCTGCGGACCGCGCGCGGCCTGGTGGTCTTCATCAACTCCGGCGCCGGGCTCTCCGCCGGCCCTGGCTGGTCGGTGTACGCCGCCAGCAAGTTCGCCCTCACCGCGCTGGCTGACGCGCTGCGCGCCGAGGAGGCGGGCCGAGTGAGGGTCACTACCGTCCATCCCGGCCGCACCGCCACCGCCATGCAGGTGGAGTTGCGCGCGGCCGAGGGCGGTTCCTACGACCCGGACAACTACCTCGCCGCCGAGGACGTGGCGCGTGCGGTCCGGCTCGCGGTGGACCTGCCGCCGGGCGCCGGCCTGAGTTCGCTGCGGATCGCTCCGGCCTGAGCCCGGCCACAGGAGCCGGTCCAGGTCTTCTGACGCCATGGGCAGGCGTCCACGACAGTGCGATGCTGTGCTCATGAGCACGGTACAGGGCCGGACCTGGCGCGACGGGGTGCTGGAACACAACGACATCGGGCTGGCTGAGCTGAGCGAGTTGCTGGCCGATCCCCAGCTGCTGACCTGGCTGGATCTGGTGAATCCGGAACCGGAGGTTCTCGCCGGCCTGGCCGAGGGACTCAGCCTCGATCGTCACGCCGTCGAAGACGCCGTCGCGCCCGACGAGCGGCCCAAGGCCACCCGGCACGCCGGCCACGTCTTCCTCACCTGCTACGCGACCGAACTGGTCGTCGACGAACAGCGGGGCCTCCGGTTAGTGACCTCCCGGCTCTCGGCCTTCGTGCTGCCCAACGGGCTGATCACCGTCCGCTCCGGCCCGTTCGACTTCGATGAGGTCATCCAGCGCTGGACGGACGACTCCCTGCTCCAGCACGGCGTCGGGGCGCTGGTGCACGGCATGCTCGACACCGTCGTGGACGGCCACTTCGCGGCGATCCAGACCCTCGACGACGAGGTGGAAGGGCTGGAGGACCTGCTCTTCGGCGATGTGGTTCCCCCAAGGGCCTTCCAGCAGCGGGTGTTCGGGGTCCGCAAGGTGCTGACGCAGCTGCGCCGCAAGGTGCTGCCGATGCGAGAGGTGGTGTCGGCGATGATGCGCTTCCGGACCTCGGGGACACTGCCGATCGCGCACGAGCTGGACGGCGACTTCGACGACCTCTACGACCATGTCATCCGCGCCGCGGACTGGAGCGAGTCGCTGCGGGAGGTGGTCGGGAACGCCTTCGAGACCAGCCTGTCGCTGCAGGACGCCCGGCTGAACGACATCATGAAGAAGCTCGCCGCCTGGGCCGCGATCATCGCGGTACCGACCGCGGTCACCGGATGGTTCGGACAGAACCTGCCCTACCCCGGCTACAACACCGGACCCGGGGTAGCGGTCAGCGTGACGCTGATCGTGCTGGGCGCGGCAGGGCTGTACCTGCTGTTCCGCGAGGTCGACTGGCTCTAGGGAAGCGCTGATTCTCGACGGTGCAGCACGTTGAGCAGTGCATCCCTGGGCGAAACGCGCGGCGTCCGGACAGTCAGGCCGTCCGGACGCCGCGCGGCGCTCTGGGCACGATCCGGCTTAGGCGGTGACCTCCGCACGACGACGGTTCCACAGATCGAAGGCGACCGCGAGCAGGAGCACGACGCCCTTGACAACGGACTGCAGCTGCATCGGCAGGCCCAGCAGCGACATGATGTTGCTGATCACCGCCATCAGCAGTCCGCCGATCATGGCACCGCCGACCCGGCCGATACCGCCGGTGGTCGAGGCGCCACCGATGAAGCAGGCGGCGATCGCGTCGAGTTCGAACATATTGCCGGCACCCGGCTGGGCGGCGTTCATGCGCGAGGAGTAGACGATGCCGGCGACCGAAGCGAGCACCCCCATGTTCACGAAGATCCAGAAGTTCACCCTTCGCACCCGCACACCCGAGAGCTGGGCGGCGTTGAGGTTGCCGCCGATCGCATAGACGTGGCGTCCGAACACCGTGCGCTGGCTGACCACGGTGTAGACGACGAAGAGCGCCAGGACCAGGACCAGAACGTTCGGCAGACCGCGGCTGGAGGCGAACTGCCAGCCCAGCCACATGATGATCACGGCGATCAGCACCAGCTTGGCGATGAAGATCGGCATCGTCTCGACCGTCTGCTGGTAGGCGATCCGGCCCTGACGGGCCCGCCACTGCAGATAGGCGTAGACCACGGTTCCAAGCCCGAACATGACCAGGGTGAACACGTCGATCCCGTAGCCGCCGAAGAGCCCGTTCTGGAAGCCGTTCGCGATCTCGTAGTAGGTGCCGCCGAAGGGTGACAGCGAGATGCTGTTGAGCACCTGGTAGGTCAGACCGCGGAAGATCAGCATGCCGCCCAGGGTCACGATGAAGCCCGGGATCCCGACGAAGGCGACCCAGAAGCCCTGCCAGATGCCGACCAGGAGGCCCACCACGAGCGCCGCCAGGACACCCGCCCACCAGGGGAACTGGTACTTGATCACCACGACCGCCGAGACCGCGCCGGTGAGAGCGACCACCGAACCGACCGACAGGTCGATCTGGGCGGCGACGATCACCAGCAGCATGCCCATGGCCAGGATCAGGATGTAGGAGTACTGCAGCACCAGGTTGGTGATGTTGCCCGGCGAGAGGAAGTTCGGACTGGCGATGGAAGCCGCCGCCACGACCACGACGAAGGCGATCAGGATGCCGCTCTGGCGCATGTTCCTGGTCAGGAGGTCGCGGAGCCCAGCCACTGCCGTCATCGGAGGAGTCCCTTCTCGTCGTTCTCGTTGGACGGGGTGGGATCCGTCCGGCCAGCGCCGCGCGCCTCCGCCTCGAGCGGACGGTTCCGCTCCAGGGTCATCAGTTCCATGAGTCTCTCCTGTGTCGCCTCGGCCACCGGCACCTCTCCGGTGATCCGGCCGTAGGCGAGGGTGTAGATGCGGTCGCAGATGCCGAGCAGTTCGGGCAGCTCGGAGGAGATGACGATCACGGCCTTCCCCTCGGCGACCATGCGATTGATGATCGTGTAGATCTCGTATTTGGCGCCGACATCGATCCCCCGGGTCGGTTCGTCCAGGATCAGCACGTCGGGCTCGGTGTAGAGCCACTTGCTCAGCACGACCTTCTGCTGATTGCCGCCGGAGAGCTTTCCGACCAGGGCCAGCACGTTCGGGGTGCGGATGTTGAGGCTCTGGCGGTACTCCTCGGCGATCTTCAGCTCCTCGTTGCCGTTGACCCAGCCCCGCGAGGAGAGCTTGAACAGCCCGGCCGAGGAGATGTTGTTGCGGATGTCGGCCAGCAGGTTGAGCCCGTACCGCTTGCGATCCTCGGTGGCATAGGCGATCCCATGCCGGATCGCGTCAGGCACCGTCGAGGTATCGATCCGCTCGCCGCGCTTGAGCACCTCACCGGAGATGTCGCGGCCGTAGGAGTGACCGAAGACGCTCATCGCCAGCTCGGTCCGTCCCGCGCCCATCAGGCCGGCGATCCCGACCACCTCACCGGCACGCACGCTGAACGAGGCGTTGTCGATGATCACCCGTCCGGCCTGGGTCGGGTGATTGACCGTCCAGTTCCTGACCTCCAGCACCGGCTCGCCGATGTTCGGGACGCGTTCGGGGAAGCGATGCTCCAGGTCACGGCCGACCATGCCCCGGATCATCCGGTCCTGAGTGGCGGAGGGCTCGGACATGTCCATCGTCTCGATGGTCCTGCCATCGCGGAGGATCGTCGTGCTCTGGGCGATCTCGGCGATCTCGTTCAGTTTGTGGGAGATGATGATCGCGGTGATCCCCTGGCCCTGCAACTGGCGGATCAGTCCGAGCAGGTGCTCGGAGTCGGAGTCGTTCAGGGCAGCGGTCGGCTCGTCCAGGATGAGCAGCTTCACATCCTTGGAGAGCGCCTTGGCGATCTCGATGAGCTGCTGCTTGCCGACGCCCAGCTGCGAAACCGGAGTGGTCGGGTTCTCGTGCAGCCCCACCCGCTCCATCAGCTTGGCCGCTTCATGGTTGGCCTTGTTCCAGTCGATCAGGCCGCCCAGACCGCGCACCTCGTTGCCCAGGAAGATGTTCTCGGCCACCGACAGGAACGGCACCAAGGCCAGCTCCTGGTGGATGATCACGATCCCCTTGGCCTCGGAATCGTTGATCGACGAGAACTGGACCTCTTCGCCGTCGAAGAAGATCTCGCCCTCGTACGTGCCATGCGGGTGAACCCCGCTGAGCACCTTCATCAGGGTCGACTTCCCGGCCCCGTTCTCCCCGCAGATCGCATGGATCTCGCCACGCTCAACCGTCAGCGATACGTCCTGGAGCGCCTTGACGCCCGGAAACGTCTTGCTGATCGATCGCATCTGAAGGATGTCGTCCATATCCCCTCCCTCCGATCAGTATCGAGCAGGTGTCCGGGGTGGGTCCGGCCAAGCGGTCGGACCCACCCCGGATGCAGCCGGTTTCGCTACTTGGCGACGCCGGCCTCGACCTCTTCGGCGCTCCAGTAGCCGGAGTCGATCAGCAGCTCCTGGATGTTGTCGGCGTAGACGGTGTCAACCTCGAGCAGGTAGGAAGGAACGACCTTCACACCGTTGTCGTAGGTCTCGGTGTTGTTGGCCTCCGGGGTGCTACCGGACAGGAAGGCCTTGGCGGCGATCACTGCCTGGGCGGCGAGCTTCCGGGTGTCCTTGAAGATCGTCGAGTGCTGGACGTCGTCCTTGATCAGCTTGACCGAGGCGATCTCGGCGTCCTGACCGGAAACGATCGGCAGGCCCTGGGTGATTGTCGGGCCGAGGCCCACGCCCTGCAGCGCGGTGATGATGCCGCGGGAGATGCCGTCGTACGGGGAGAGCACGCCCTTCAGGCCAGCACCGGTGCCACCGTAGGTGGAGGTCAGGATGTCCTCCATGCGCTTCTGTGCGGTCTCCTGCAGCCAGCGCAGCGTCGCGGCCTGCTCGATCGAGGTCTGGCCGGACTTCACGACCAGCGTGCCGTCATCGAAGAAGGGCTGCAGGGTGTCGATGGCGCCCTGCCAGAAGAAGTGGGCGTTGTTGTCGTCCAGCGAGCCCGCGAACAGCTCGACGTTCTGGCCCTTCTCCGCGGTGCCGGTCGGCGTGCCGTCGCGATCGGTGACGCCCATGCCGTACAGCAGGGCGGTGGCCTGGGCCACGCCCACGGCGTAGTTGTCGAAGGTGGTGTAGAAGTCGACGTTCGCGCTGTCGCGGATCAGGCGGTCGTAGGAGATCACCTTGATGCCCTTGGCCGCGGCGGCCTCGAGCTGGCTGGTGAGCGCGGTGCCGTCGATCGCGGCGATGATCAGCAGGTCGGCGCCGCCGGTGATCATCGCGTCGATCTGCTGGGTCTGGGTCGGGATGTCGTCGTTGGCGAACTGCAGGTCGACCTTGAAGCCCGCCTCCTCCAGACCGGCCTTGACGGCGTTGCCGTCGGCGATCCAGCGCTCGGAGGTCTGGGTCGGCATCGCGACGCCCACGAGGGTGTCGCCCGCGGGCGCTGAGGTCTGCTCGCCACCGGCCGTCGGCTCGGTGGTGGTTCCGCCGCCACCGGCACCGGAACCGCCGCAGGCGGTCAGCGCGAGTGCGGCCGCGAGGCCTGCAATCGCCAGTCCGAATCGTCGCATTGTGTGCTCCTTCTCGTCACTGAGGGTTCCGAGCCACGGGCCCTGCGACAGGCCCACCCGGCACTCGCCGGCGGCTCGCTGCACCAAAGACTGTAGACCCTGCCCAGCCGTCACCTGGCCCAGGAATCATCACAGTCTTGCAACAATGTTAGCGCCCACATATCAGATACGAGATAGCCCGGGTGAGTGGATGTTAGCGCCCACATCGACCGACGGGGCTGGACTCGCCGAGGGCCGCACCCGGGGCCCACCGCTGGTCCTAGACTGCTCCCGAAGCCGGGCTGGCAGGAGGAACGTCAATGTCGATCACCAAGGTGCTGGTGGCGAATCGGGGCGAGATAGCGGTACGCGTGATCCGTGCGGCCCGCGACGCGGGGATCGCCAGCGTGGCGGTGTACGCCGACCCGGACGCCGACGCGCTGTTCGTCCGGCTGGCCGATGAGGCCTTCGCACTGAGCGGGCTGGCGCCGGGCGAGACCTATCTCGACGTCGGCAAGTTGCTGACGGTGGCCGAACGCAGCGGCGCGGACGCCGTCCACCCCGGCTACGGCTTCCTGGCCGAGAACGCCGACTTCGCCCGCGCGGTGATCGACGCCGGGCTCACCTGGATCGGCCCGCCGCCGGAGGCGATCGAGGCCCTCGGCGACAAGGTGCAGGCTCGTCACATCGCCCAGCGGGTGGGCGCCCCCCTGGTTCCCGGTACCGCCGATCCGGTCGCCTCAGCCGACGAGGTGGTCGGCTTCGCCGCCGAGCATGGGCTCCCGATCGCGATCAAGGCGGCCTTCGGCGGCGGCGGGCGCGGCCTGAAGATCGCGCGCACCCTGGCCGAGATCCCGGAGATGTTCGAGTCGGCCACTCGCGAGGCGGTCACCGCCTTCGGACGCGGGGAGTGCTTCGTGGAGCGCTACCTGGATCGCCCCCGGCATGTCGAGACCCAGTGCCTGGCCGATTCCCACGGCAACGTCGTGGTGATCTCCACCCGCGACTGCTCGCTGCCGCGCCGCCACCAGAAGCTGGTGGAGGAGGCTCCCGCACCGTTCCTCACCGCCGATCAGATCGAGCGGCTGTACGCGGCCAGCAAGGCCATCCTGCGGGAGGCCGGCTACGTCGGCGCGGGGACCTGCGAGTTCCTGGTCGGGCTGGACGGGACGCTGTCCTTCCTGGAGGTCAACACCAGGCTGCAGGTCGAGCATCCGGTCTCCGAGGAGGTGACCGGCATCGATCTGGTGCGCGAGATGTTCCGGATCGCCGACGGCGAGGAACTCGGCTACGACGACCCCGCGGTGCGAGGCCATTCGATCGAGTTCCGCATCAATGCCGAGGACGCCGGCCGCAGCTTCCTGCCCGCCCCCGGCACCTTGACCAGCTGGCTGCCGCCCACCGGCCCCGGAGTCCGGGTGGACACCGGCTACACCACCGGGATGGCCGTCCCCGGCGCCTTCGATTCCCTGGTGGCCAAGATCATCGTCACCGGCGCGACACGCCGGCAGGCCATCGAGCGCGCCCGCCGGGCGCTGGCCGAGACCGTGCTGGAGGGGATGCCGTCGGTGCTGCCCTTCCATGCGGCGGTGCTGCGCGAGCCCGCGTTCGTGGCCGGGGACGGGGCCTTCGGCGTCCACACCCGCTGGATCGAGACCGAGTTCGCCACCCCGATCCCGGCCTACACCGGCGCCCTGGGCGAGATCGAGGCCGAGGAGAAGACCAGCTACGTGGTCGAGGTGGACGGCCGCCGGGTCGAGGTGCGGGTGCCCGCCGCCCTCGCTGCTCCGGCAGCCCGGACGCCCAGCCCCAAGCGTCCGGTGAAGCGCAGTACCGGTGGCGCCCGCGCCAAGGCCCCCGCCAGCAACGAACTGGCCGCCCCGATGCAGGGCACCGTCGTGAAGGTCGCCGTGGTCGAAGGCGATCAGGTCGGCGAGGGCGACCTGGTGATCGTGCTGGAGGCGATGAAGATGGAGCAGCCCATCACCGCCCACCGCGCCGGCCTGATCGCCAACCTGCAGGCCGCCCCCGGCGACCCGGTCTCCAGCGGCCAGGTCCTCTGCGAGATCGTCGACGCCTGACGCCGGCGGGCAGGTCGTGCCAGACTGGGTAAAAGGAGGTCCACATGTCCGAGAACCCATCGCTGTGGTCCCGCTTCACCGGCTTCCTGCGCGGTCCGGCCCGTAGCGAGGAACAGCTGCGCGCCGAGGCCGAGCGCGACCGCATCCATGACACCGACGCCATCGGTGCCAGGATGCAGGTCCGCTTCAATCAGCGGCCTTGATGCCCGCTCCGGCAACGTGGGACAGCGGACGGTTCCCTGTCCCGCCTTGTCAGAGGTAGGACGCGGCGGACGCCCGGTACTGCTCGCGGATGATCGGACGGGGATCCGGCTCCGGAGCAGCGAGCAGGTCCACCGGCCAGGTGGGACGGGCGCCGGTCAGCACCCAGGCGGCCTGGCGGGCGGCGCCGTCGGCGACGTACTCCCCCGGCTCGGGGACGACCACCGGCACGTCGAAGACCTGCGCGGCGATCGCCTGGACGGCCGGGTTGGCGGCGGCACCGCCGGTGAGCAGCACCCGGCGGGCCTCGACGCCCAACTGCTGGATCGCGTCCAGCCCGGCGGCCAGGCCGCAGAGCATGCCCTCGATCGCGGCCCGGGCCAGGTTCTCCCGGGTGGTGTTGCCCAGGGTGAGACCGACCAGCGAAGCGGTCGCGTCCGGCAGGTTGGGCGTCCGCTCCCCTTCGAAATAGGGAACCAGCACCACGCCGCCGGAGCCTGGCTCGGCGGCCAGCGCGAGCCGTCCGAGCTCATCGAAGTCGACTCCGAGCACGCCCGCGATCGATCCGAGCACGCGGGCGGCGTTGAGCGTGCAGACCAGCGGCAGGAAGCCGCCGGTGGCATCGGCGAAGCCGGCCACGATCCCGGTCGGGTCGGCGACCGGCGCGTCGGTGGCGGCGAAGACCGTCCCCGACGTCCCGATCGACACCACCACATCGCCCGGACGGGCATCGAGTCCGAGTCCGGAGGCGGCATTGTCGCCCGCGCCCGGACCGACCAGGAAGCCCGGTCCGGCCACCGCGTCGGACGGACCGAGCACCCGCGGCACGATCGCGTCGTGACCCAGCGCCAGCGCCAGCAGGTCGCGATCGTAGTCGTCGGTGGCGGGCGACCAGTAGCTCGTCCCGGAGGCGTCTGAGCGATCGGTGACCAACTCCGTCAGGTCGGGCCCCCGTTCGGATTCGCCGGCCGGCCCGTAGCCGCGCAGCCGCCAGGTCAGCCAGTCGTGCGGCAGCGCGACGGCGGCCACCCGGGCGGCGTTCTCCGGCTCGGCGTCCCGCAGCCAGCGCAGTTTGGTGGCGGTGAACGACGCCACCGGCAGCGAGCCGGTGCGCGCCACGATCTCGTCGGATCCGACCTCGTCGATCAGCGCGCGGGCAGCCTGGGCCGAACGGGTGTCGTTCCACAGCAGCGCGTCACGGATCACCCGGCCATCGGCGTCGAGCGCGACCATGCCGTGCTGCTGGCCCCCGATCGACACCGCCCCGATCCCGTCCAGCCCGCCGGCCTCGGTCAGCGCGGCCCGCAGCGCCGTCCACCAGTGGGCCGGATCGACGGAGGTACCGTCCGGATGGGAGGCCCGACCGGTCGCCAGCAGGGCGCCGGTCGCCGCATCCCGCACCACCACTTTGCAGCTCTGGGTCGACGAGTCGACCCCGACCACCCGGGCCATCCCCGGCCCTCTCAGCGAGCGCCGAGCAGATGCTCGGTGGCCAACTGCTGCAGCTTGACGAAGCCGAAGCCCAGGCCGTTGAAGTACGCCTCGGCGTCGAACTCCTCGAAGGCCGAGGGGTCGGCCAGCAGGTCGGCGTAGCCGCCCTCGCCCACGGTCGGTACCGACAACTCGGCGACCTTGGCCGCGGCCAGCGCCTCCTGCACCTCGGGATCGGCCCGGAAGGCGGCCGCCCGCTCCTTCAGCAGCAGGTACATCTTCATGTTGGCCGCGGCCGACACCCACACGCCGTCCTCGTCCTCGGTGCGCGACGGCTTGTAGTCGAAGTGCCGCGGGCCGGTGTAGGTCTGCCCGCCATCCGGGCCGCCGTTCTCCAGCAGGTCGACCAGCGCGAAGGCGTTGTGCAGGTCGCCGTGGCCGAAGACCAGATCCTGGTCGTACTTGATGCCGCGCTGGCCGTTGAGGTCGATGTGGAACAGCTTCCCGGCGTACAACGCCTGGGCGATCGCGGCGGCGAAGTTGAGCCCGGCCATCTGCTCGTGACCGACCTCGGGGTTGAGGCCGACCATCTCGGGGTGTTCCAGGGTCTCGATGAAGGCCAGGGCATGGCCGACGGTGGGCAGCAGGATGTCGCCGCGGGGTTCGTTGGGCT
>CAYSZZ010000023.1:58344-62157 GCA_964435735.1 uncultured Propionibacteriaceae bacterium | reverse complement strand
CCGTCACGAGTCCGGGATGTTCACCGGCAAAGGGACGGGCTGGGGCGGGGCCGAGGTGCGCACCGAGGCGACCGGCTACGGCACTGTCTTCTTCGTCCAGGAGATGCTCGCCGTCCGGGGGGAGTCCATCGAAGGACGCCGGGTGCTGGTCTCCGGCTCGGGCAACGTGGCGATCTACGCGATCGAGAAGGCGCTGCAGCTGGGCGCCCTGCCGGTCACCGCCTCGGACTCCTCCGGCTACGTCGTGGATTCGGACGGGATCGACGTCGAACTGCTCAAGCAGGTCAAGGAGGTCGAGCGGCAGCGGATCTCCGCCTACGCCGAACGGCGTCCGCACGCGACCTTCGTGCCCGGTCGCCGGGTCTGGGAGGTCCCGGGCGAGATCGCGCTGCCGTGCGCGACCCAGAACGAGGTGGATGCCGCCGACGCCGCGACGCTGGTGAAGAACGGCGTGCTCGTGGTGGCCGAGGGTGCCAACATGCCGTCGATGCCGGAGGCCGTCGACATCTTCCAGGAGGCGGACGTGCTGTTCGCCCCCGGCAAGGCATCCAACGCCGGCGGTGTCGCCACCTCGGCACTGGAGATGAGCCAGAACGCCTCGCGCCAGCGCTGGACGTTCGAGGACTCCGAGGCCAAGCTGCACCGCATCATGTCGACGATGCACGAGGCCGCCTATGGTGCGGCGGAGCGCTACGGACACCCCGGCAACTACGTGGTGGGCGCCAACTGCGCGGGCTTCGTGAGGGTTGCCGACGCGATGATCGCCCAGGGCGTCATCTAGGGCAGCGCTGATTGTCGACGGTCGAGCTTGGCACGTCGATCAGTGCATCCCCAGGCTCTCCCGGCTCAGCCGGCGATCGGCTCCGACTCCCGGAGCGGGAGGCCGGCCAGCTGGTAGCACTGGTCGACCAGGTCCATGATCTCGATGGCGTTGGCCAGGTCGGTGGGGAAGGGGACCCCGCGCTGGAGCGTCGCGTTGAGCGCCGCGAACTGGTGGGTGTAGGTCGAGATGGTGCCGTGATGCTCGACGGTCTCGACCCCGTCGACGGTGACGATCAGCCGGTCGTCGGTGGTGACGTTGATGAACTCGGGCTGCCGGATCGTGCCCCGGGTGCCGGTGATCAGCACCGACCTGTCGTCAGGGCCCTCCAGGCTGGATTCCAGCACGAACTCCCCGCCGCCCGGCAACACGCCGGTGACGCGAGCCGTCGCGTCCACCCGCGGATCGGCGTCCGGATTGGCGGTCGCGGCGCAACCCCGCACCACGAGCCTGCCGCCGAGCGCGGCGGCGACATCCTTGGCGACATGCAGGTGGTAACAGCCCAGATCCATCAGTGAGCCGCCGGCCAGCGGCCACGACCAGCGGATGTCGCCGAGGTCGTCGCAGTCGAACTTCATGTTGACTTCCAGCCCGGTGACCTCACCGATCGCCCCGGAGCGCACCAGCTCCATCAGCCGGCGATGGGCAGGATGGTAGCGGTGGTGGAAGCCCTCGAAGACGAGCCGGTCCCCGGTCTCGGCGGCGACCAGCCGGGCCTGGGCGGCATTTGAGGCGAACGGCTTCTCCGAGAGCACGTGTTTGCCGGCCCGCAGCGCGGCCAGGGTCCAGCGCACGTGCTCGCTGTTCGGGCTGGGGTTGTACACCAGGTCGATCTCCGGATCGGCGAGCAGTTCGGCGTAGCTGCCGTAGGCCTGCGGGATGCCGTACCGGGCGGCGTAGGCCTGCGCCCGGCCGAGATCGCGGGCGGCGACCGCCGCCACTTCGGCGCCGTTGGCCCGGGCCGGGATCACCACGGCCCGTTCGGCGATCCGTGCTGCGCCGAGGATGCCGACCCGGAGGGGTTGCGTCATGTCGTCCGAACCTTTCGTTCCTGGTTGTGGGAGGAGTCCTGAGACCTACTCGTCGGACGGCGGTGCGTCCGCCTCGTGGTCGGCGGCGCGCTGGCGGCGCTGTCGCTCCAGGAACTCGCGGTCGAAGTAGATGGGGGCTGCATCCTCCGCGTCGTCCGGCGGGCGGGGTGCCGCAGGGCGACTGGGGGCGGGGCGACTGGGGGCCGGTTTCGGCGTGGCGCCGGATACGTCGGGGCTGTCGTCCCAGGCGGAAGGATCGAACTCCCGGGGGCGGCTCGTCAGGGTGTCACGGGTCAAGGTCTGCGGCTCGGCCGGCGATCCGGCGCGATCGGACGGATCGCCCTCGCCCAGCAGCTCTGCGCGGCGTCGCTTCAGCCACCACCAGGCGAGAGTCATCAAGCCGACGGCCAGCACCAAGAAGACGATCTCGAACACGACGGACCTCCTCGGCATCCAATCTAGCGCCGATCGCGCGGTGGATCAGGCCCGGGGGTGGTGGGGCGAGGTCAGAGCCTCAAGCATGGTGGTGGCCGCGGCCAGGTATCGCTCGGTGTCGAAGTCGGGGACCAGCGACCGTTGCACGACGCTGCCCATCACCAGGCTGACCACCACAGCGGCGACACCGGCCGGGTCGGCGTCCACCTCGTTGGCCTCGCACCACTGGCGGACCACCAGTTCGACCGTGTCGCGCACTCCCTGGCCCTCGGTGCGCAGGAGCTGGAACAGTTCCGGTTCGGCCGAGGCGCCGGCCCAGATCTGGATGATCAGCTCGGCGGTCTCGGTGGCCTGGACCACCCGGGTCAGGGCGGCGGTCAGCAGATCGGTGGGGGAGATCCCGCCCTGGACGGGGGTGTGCAGTACGGACTGCATCGGGCCGGCCACCGCACGGCGGGCAACCTCCAGCACGACCCCCTGTTTGTTGCCGAAGTGATGGTAGATGGCACCGGCTGAGGTTCCGGAGCGGCTGATCAGGTCGGCGATGGACATCCCGGCCGCGCCCTCGGTGCGGATCAGGTCCGCCGCGGCGCTGAGAATCGCCTCCCGGGCGGCCTGGGCGTGGCGCATGGTTTCAGCCATGTTCCCAAGAGTATTACTACGGCTCGTAGTCAGTGGGGTAGGCTGACGGCGAACAGAACGTTCGTTCTGGTGAGGAGGTGTCCGCCGTGGCGACCTGCGCGTCCCTCGGTCTGGACATCGGCTCGACGACGGTGAAGGCTGTCGTGCTCGACGGCGAAACCGTCCGCCACAGCGCCTATCGCCGCCACAATGCCGATGTCCGCGGCGAGTTGCGGAGCCTGCTGGAAGAGATCGCGCCGCTGTTCGTCGGCCAGCGCTTCCGGGTTGCCGTCACCGGCTCGGCGGGCCTGTCGATCGCCGAACTGATGGGCGTCGACTTCGTCCAGGAGGTGATCGCCGCCACCGCCGCGATCGAGCGGTTCGTCCCTGCCGCGGACGTGGTGATCGAGCTGGGCGGCGAGGACGCCAAGATCACCTACCTGCACCCCACCCCCGAGCAGCGGATGAACGGCACCTGCGCCGGCGGCACCGGCGCCTTCATCGACCAGATGGCCACTCTGCTGCACACCGACGCCAAGGGACTGGACGATCTCGCGGCCCAGTACCAGCACCTGTACCCGATCGCCTCCCGCTGCGGGGTGTTCGCCAAATCCGATCTGCAGCCGCTGCTCAACCAGGGGGCCGCGCACACCGACCTGGCCGCCTCGGTGTTCCAGGCGGTCGCCACCCAGACGATCGCCGGGCTGGCCTGCGGACGCCCGATCCGCGGCAACCTGGTCTTCCTGGGCGGTCCGCTGCACTTCCTGCCGCAACTGCGCAAGGCCTACGAGCGAGCGCTGGACGGTCAGGTGACCTCGTTCGTGACCCCGGAGAATGCGCAGCTCTACGTCGCCCTCGGAGCCGCACTGCTGGCCGAGGATCCACCGGTCGGCGATCGGAACGCCG
>CAYSZZ010000023.1:0-58334 GCA_964435735.1 uncultured Propionibacteriaceae bacterium | reverse complement strand
CCGCCGGGCACGCCGAGTTCCACACCCCGGACGAGCTGCTGCGCCGGCTGCGTCCGGCGGTGACGATTCCGCTGGCCCGGCAGCGACTGCGTCCGCTGTTCGCCGACGCCGATGAGCGCGCCGCCTTCGATGCCCGGCACGCCCTGACCCGGGTCGAGCAGGCAGGTCTCGCCGAGGCCAGCGGCCCGCTGTTCCTGGGCATGGACGCCGGCTCCACCACCTTCAAGGCAGTGCTGCTGAACAGCGATGACCAGCTGGTGTTCTCCCGCTATGAGAGCTCGAACGATCCGGTCTCGGCCGCGATCGCCACGCTTCGCCAGGTGTACGCCGAGCTGCCCGCCGCGGCCTACCTGGCCCGGGCCTGCGTGACCGGCTACGGCGAAGGACTGGTCCGCGCCGCGCTGCGGGTCGACGACGGCGAGATTGAGACCATGGCCCACTACCGGGCCGCCAACCACCTCAGTCCCGGCGTCACCTCGGTGATCGACATCGGTGGGCAGGACATGAAATACCTGCGGATCCGCGCCGGCGCGATCGACTCGATCGCGGTCAACGAGGCCTGCTCCTCGGGCTGCGGCTCCTTCCTGCAGACCTTCGCAGCCACCCTCGGCACCGATATCGCCGCCTTCGCCGGCTCGGCGCTGGAATCCCGCGCGCCGGTCGACCTCGGCAGCCGCTGCACGGTGTTCATGAACTCCTCGGTCAAGCAGGCCCAGCGCGAGGGCGCCACCCAGGGCGACATCTCCGCCGGGCTCTCCTACTCGGTGGTGCGCAACGCGCTGTACAAGGTGATCAAGCTCAAGGACGCCGAGCAGCTCGGTGAGAAGGTGGTCGTCCAGGGCGGCACCTTCCTCAACGACGCGGTGCTGCGCGCCTTCGAGTTGCTCACCGGGGCCGAGGTCGTCCGTCCCAACATCGCCGGACTGATGGGCGCCTACGGTGCGGCACTGACCGCGCAGAAGAACTGGCCGGTCGGTGAGCAGTCGCAGGTGGTCGGGGTCGACGAACTCGACCGGTTCACCATCGCCACCGCGCTGGACACCTGCCGGCTGTGCCAGAACCACTGCCAGCTGACCATCTCGACCTTCAACGACGGCTCCCGCCACGTCTCCGGCAACCGCTGCGACCGTGGCGCCAGCACCGAGAAGCGCCCGCCCAAGACCGAACTGCCCAACCTGTATGACTACAAGTACCGCCGGGTCTTCGGCTACCGCCGGCTCACCGAGGAGAAGGCGACCCGCGGCGAGATCGGCATCCCCCGGGTGCTGAACATGTACGAGAACTACCCGCTGTGGTTCACCATCCTCACCCGGCTCGGCTTCCGGGTGACGATCTCGGGACGTTCCAGCCACGACCTGTTCGAGGCCGGCATGGAGTCGATCCCGTCGGAGAATGTCTGCTACCCGGCCAAGCTCACCCACGGGCACGTCGAATGGCTGCTCGACAAGGGGATTCGCACCATCTTCTATCCGTGCGTGCCGTTCGAGGCGAAGGCGATCGAGGCAGCCGACAACCACTTCAACTGCCCGGTGGTGGCCTACTACCCGCAGGTGCTGGAGAAGAACCTCACCCGGCTGCGCGAGCCCGGGGTGCGCTTCCTGGCGCCCTTCCTCAACCTCAACGATCCCGAGAAGCTGGCCTCGCGGCTGGTGGAGGTGTTCGCCGACTGGGGGGTGACCCCGGCCGAGGCAGCCGACGCCGTGCGGGCCGGGTTCGAGGAGGACGCGGCGGTCAAGGCCGACATCCGCGAGGAGGGCCGGCGCGGGCTGGAGTACCTGGCCGAGCGGGGGCTGAAGGGCGTGGTGCTGGCCGGACGGCCCTACCACGTCGACCCGGAGGTGAACCACGGGGTGCCGAGCCTGATCAACAAGCTCGGCATGGGGGTGTTCACCGAGGACGCGGTGATCGACGCCGCCCAGCCCACCCTGGCCCGTCCGATCCGGGTGCGCGACCAGTGGGCCTACCACACCCGGCTGTACGAGGCGGCGTCGGTGGTGACCCGCAATCCGGAACTGCACCTGGTGCAGCTGAACTCCTTCGGCTGCGGGGTGGACGCGGTCACCACCGACCAGGTGCAGGAGATCCTGGAAGCCGCCGGCGACGTCTATACCGTGCTGAAGATCGACGAGGTGTCGAACCTCGGTGCGGCCACCATCCGGTTGCGCTCGATGAAGGCAGCCGCGGCCGAGCGGCGCGGTTCCGCGACGGTCTCCACCTACGGGCCGTTGGCCGAGCGCCGGATCTTCACCGAGGAGGCGCGCGACACCCACACCCTGTACGCCCCGCAGATGGCGCCGATCCACTTCCGGTTGCTGATGCCGGTGCTGCGCCGGATCGGCCTGAACGTCGAACTGCTGGAGAACGCATCGACACAGGACGTCGAGGTCGGGCTGAAGTACGTCAACAACGACGCCTGCTTCCCGGCGATCATGGTGGTCGGGCAGTTGGTCAACAAGATCCGCTCCGGGCAGGCCGATCCGGACCGGATCTCGGTCGGGATCACCCAGACCGGCGGAATGTGCCGGGCCACCAACTACGCCGCGCTGCTGCGCAAGGCGCTGGCCGACGCCGGCTACCCGCAGGTGCCGGTGCTGGCGCTCAGCGTCCAAGGGCTGGAGAAGCACCCAGGCTTCAAGCTCACGCCGGCGATGTACCATCCGGCGCTGGCCTCCTTCGTGCTGGGCGACCTGCTGCAGACCGTGCTGCTGCGGGTGCGTCCCTACGAGGCCGTGCCCGGCGCCGCCCAGGCGCTGTACCGGCGCTGGGACGCCATCTGTTCGGAGTGGCTGCAGCACAGCGGGTACAGCCCGACCCTGGGCCGCTCGCTCGGCTATCGCCGGCTGGTCGAGCAACTGGTGCGCGAGTTCGACGCACTGCCGCTGCGCACGATTCCGCGCAAACCCCGGGTCGGATTGGTGGGGGAGATCCTGGTCAAGTTCCACCCCGACGCCAACAACCACGCCGTGGACGCGATCGAGTCCGAGGGCTGCGAGGCCGTGCTGCCGGGCATTCTGCCGTTCTTCCTGATGCCGCTGTGCTCCGCGCAGGAGCAGTGGGAGACGCTCGGCATCGGCAAGCGTTCCCGGCACGTCAAGAAGCTGGTGATGTGGCTGATCGAGCGCTACCAGGGCCCCGTCATCCGGGCGCTGCGCAGGACCAACGGCAAGTTCGACCTGCCGCCGTCCATGGAGGCGCTGGCTGCCAAGGCCGACGGGATCATCTCCGTCGGCACCCGCGCCGGCGAGGGCTGGCTGCTGACGGCCGAGATGGTGGAGCTGGTGGAGATCGGCGCGCCGAACATCATCTGTGCCCAGCCCTTCGCCTGCCTGCCCAACCACGTGGTCGGCAAGGGCATGTTCGCCGAACTGCGGCGCCGCTATCCGCAGGCCAACGTGGTCTCGGTGGACTACGACCCCGGCGCCTCCGAGGTCAACCAGCTGAACCGCATCAAGCTGATGGTCGCCACCGCCCACAAGAACCACGCCAAGCGCACCACCCTTGCGGTGGATGCCGGCGTCGCCGTCCCCACTCGCTGAGCCGCTCCCGACCCGGGCCGCCGGCGTTGCGCGGGTTCGGCTTCCGGGACGAGCCGCCGGACCGCGCTCACGTCAGGCGGGAGTGGGAGGCGAGCACCCCTCAGGACAGGACGTCGGCCAGCGGGGCACAGTCGCGCCCGAAGGCCTCGGCGACGGCCGGGTAGGTGATCCGTCCGGCGTGGGTGTTCAGGCCCTTGGCCAGGGCGGGGTCGTCGGCAAGTGCCTGCTTCCAGCCCTTGTCGGCGAGCTTCAGGACGTAGGCCAGGGTCGCGTTGGTGAGCGCCCAGGTCGAGGTGTTGGGTACTGCGCCGGGCATGTTGGCCACGCAGTAGAACACCGAGTCGTGCACCAGGAAGGTCGGGTCGTCATGGGTGGTGGGGCGGGAGTCCTCGAAGCAGCCGCCCTGGTCGATGGCGACATCGACCAGCACCGACCCCGGCTTCATCTGGGCGACCAGCTCGTTGGTGACCAGCTTCGGAGCCTTCGCCCCGGGGATCAGCACCGTCCCGATCACCAGGTCGGCGTCCAGCACCTGGTCCCGAATCGCCAGCCGGGAGGAGACGATGCCGTGCACCCGGTTCCCGTAGCGCCAGAAGGTGGTGCGCAGCTTCTCCAGGTCGGTGTCGAGGATGGTGACATCGGCACCCATGCCGAGGGCGACATTGGCGGCGTTCTGGCCGGCCACCCCACCCCCGAGCACGACGACCTTGGCGTTCGGGACCCCGCCGACGCAGCCCATCAGCACCCCGCGTCCGCCCTGAGCCTTCATCATCGCGTGTGCTCCGACCTGAGGGGCCAGGCAGCCGGCCACCTCCGACATCGGGTACAGCAGCGGCAGCAGCCCGTTGGGCAGCTGGACGGTCTCGTAGGCGATCGCGGTGGCGCCGGCGGCGAGCAGGGCGTCCGTCCCCGGCCCGTCGGCCGCCAGGTGGAGATAGGTGAACAGGGTCAGGTCCTCGCGCAGCCGGTGGTACTCGGCGGCAATCGGCTCCTTCACCTTCAGCACCAGTTCGCCCGCGGCCCAGGTGGCGTCGGCGTCCGGCAGGATGCCCGCACCCTGGGCGACGTAGTCGGCGTCGCCGATCCCGGAGCCCAGCCCGGCGCCGGCCTGGATGAACACCTCGTGACCATGGCTGACGAGTTCGGCGACGCCGACCGGCGTGATGGCGACCCGATACTCGTGGTTCTTGACTTCGGTGGGCACTGCGACGCGCATCACGGGATCCTCTCTGGTGCTGCCTGCTCGGGCATTCTGGCACCCCTGGATGGCGGGTATGTTACGCGCCGGGTTCCCCAGGCGGCGGCGGCCTGTCCCACACGGGTGCGGGGCGGGGTGGCGGGCGGTAAGGTATGCGGTGAACGTGCTCCGGGGTCGGTGTAATTCCGAACCGGCGGTGATAGTCCGCGACCCGGCCCGCACCTGCGGGACGGTTGAGCTGGTGGAATTCCAGCGCCGACGGTGAAAGTCCGGATGGGAGGCAGCACGGGCGCTTGGTCGAGCGTCGGTCGATGACCGACGCCGCGAGCCGGGCGTCTTGACGCACCCCGGTCCGCGCTCGGACCGGAGGATCATGAGACAGCGCCAGCCCTGGCGGGGGATGCCCGTCGCGGCACCCGTGCTGCTGGGCGCCGCGCTGCTGCTCGGCTGGACGCTGACCGCACGGCTCGGGTCCGTACCGGAGTACCTGTTGCCCAGCCCCGGTGCGGTCGGATCCCGGCTGCTGACCGACCTTGCCGGCGGCGAGCTGTGGCCCTACCTCGGGCTGACCCTGATCGAGGCGCTGGGTGGGTGCGCGCTGGGCGCAGCGGCGGCGATCCCGCTGGCGGTCGCCATCCACCGGCTGGCCTGGTTCCGGGCGGCCGTCCAGCCCTTCCTGGGTGCGACCCAGGCGATCCCCGCGATCGCCCTGGCCCCGCTCCTGGTGCTGTGGGTCGGCTACGGGCTCGGGCCGGTCATCCTGCTCTGCTCCCTGATGGTCTTCTTCCCGATCCTGGTCTCCACCGTGCTGGGGCTGCGCCACGTCGATCCGGACGTGCTGCGGGCCGCCCGGGTGGACGGGGCGGACACCGTCCGGCTGCTCACCGAGATCGAGTTCCCGCTCGCCTGGCCGGCGGTGCTCGCCGGGCTGCGGAACGGCTTCACCCTCTCGGTCACCGGCGCGGTGGTCGGTGAGATGGTGATGGGCGGACGCGGGCTGGGCATGGTGCTCACCGTCCAGCGCGACGCCGTCGACACCGCCGGCATGTTCGCCACCATCGCCGTGCTCTGCGTGGTCGCGGCCACCATCTATTCCCTGATCTACGCCTGGGAGCGCAACTCCCGGCTGATTGATACCCCCTGACCCGAAGGAAGTCCGATGCGCACCCTGGTCCTGCTGCTTCTCGCCGTATTGCTCACCGGCTGCGGGACGAGTCCCGCCGCCCCGCCCGTCGTGACCACCAGCCCGTCGGCGACCGCTTCCGACCCGCCGGCCGCGGCACCTGCCCGGATCGGGTTGTCGTACATCCCGAATGTCCAGTTCGCCCCCTTCTACGTCGCCGAGGCCGAGGGTCTGTTCGACGCCGGCACCGGCGTCGCTGCGACCTTGCGCCACCACGGCGCGCAGGAGGGCCTCTTCACCGCCATCGCCGCGGGCCAGGAGGACTTCGTGCTGGCCGGCGGAGACGAGATGCTGCAGGCCCGGGAGTCCGGCATCGACCTGGTGGCGGTGGCCACGTACTACCAGCAGTACCCGGTGGTGCTGATCGTCAGGGAGGAGGGCCCGATCGCAGAACTGGCCGACCTGAAGGGGATGCGGATCGGCGTGCCGGGTCGCTACGGCTCGTCCTGGTTCGGTCTGCTGGTCGCGCTGCGGACGGCGGGGTTGACCGAGGCCGACGTCGAGGTGGTCGAGATCGGCTACACCCAGCAGGCGGCCCTGATCACCGACAAGGTGGACGCGGTGGTGGGCTTCTCCAACAACGACCTGGTGCAGTTCCAGTTGGCCCAGGTGCCGGTGCGCAGCCTGTCGATCGCGGGCGGGACCCCGCCGCTGGTCGGTGCCAGCCTGATCACCAGCCGCGCCTACCTCACCGCCCATCCCCAGGTGGTGCGCGAGGTGGCCCAGGCGATGGTCGCCGGCATCAATTCCGTCGCCGCCGACGAGACCGGTGAGCGCGCCCTGGCGGCAACCGCCGAGCAGGTGCCCGGCCTGACCGGGGATGCGCTGGAGGCCGCCCGGATGACCCTGAAGGCGACCGTCCTGGTGATGACCGACGACCAGTTGCGCGCCGATGGCAGCCTCGACGTCGCCACCTGGCAGGCGATGGGGGAGTTCATGCTGGAGGCCGGTCTGCTCACTCAGGCTCCCGACATCGATGCGTCGATCGCACCCGAGGTGCTGGCGCCGTAGGGATGCCGATCGGCGGGTCCGCTGGTCGATCAAGGATCGCTGGAATCGCCGGGCCGGCCGTGGTTGGGTGGGGTGTGCAGAGAGGGGGATGATGAGCGGACGTCCGGCCCGGCGGGCACAGGCCGCCCTGGCGGCAGTCCCGCGGGCCCACTACCTGCCGCCGGAGGTCCGGATCCACGCCGATCTCGACCAGGCACTGCCGATCGGCTGGGGCTCCACGAACTCCCAGCCCTGGACGGTCGCCTACATGCTGCGCCTGCTCGATCCCCGACCGGGGATGAAGGTGCTGGATGTGGGAGCGGGCTCGGGCTGGACGACGGACCTGCTGGCCTGGTTGGTCGGTGCCGGCGGGCGGGTGATCGGCACGGAGATCATCGCCGAGCTGGTACGGCGGAACCGGAGCGTCCTGCGGGCGCCGAACGCCGAGATCCTGGTCGCGCGGCCGGGTGAACTGGGAGCCCCGGCGGAGGCGCCGTTCGACCGGATCCTGGTCTCGGCCGACCCGCAGCAGCTGCCGGCGCAGCTCGTCGCGCAGCTGGCCCCCGGCGGACGGATGGTGATTCCGGTGTCGGGCCGGATGCTGATCGTCAGCGTTCCAGATGGCGGGCGGCCCGAAGTTCACCGGGCTCCCGGTGAGTTCCGGTTCGTACGATTAGTGTTGGCCCATGAGTGAACCTGCCGCGGTCCCCGGCTGGGACGAGTATTTCCTGGGCATCGCCCAGGCGGTCTCCGCTCGTGCCAAGTGCAACCGCCGCCGGGTGGGAGCGGTGCTGGTGATGGAGCGGCGGATCATCGCCACCGGCTACAACGGTGCCGCCCCGGGTCGTCCGGACTGCCTCGAGGGCGCCTGTCCGCGCGGCCAGCTGAGCTACGACCAGGTGCCGGGGCTGGGCGACTACGACCGGCCCGGCACTCCCGGCTTCTGCATCGCGATCCACGCCGAGGTGAACGCCCTGCTCTTCGCCACCCGCGACACCAAGGGCGCCACCGCCTACATCACCGATCCACCCTGCCCAGGCTGCCGCAAGGCGCTGGCGGCGGCCGGCATCGTCCGTGGCGTTTGGCCGGAAGGCGAACTCGACGCCGACGAACTGGTCGACTGGGGGTAATGGACAGCACGTGACCACCACCCCCGACCCGGAATTCCTGACCGCCTGGGTGCACCGCGGCCTCGCACTGTTCTGCCTGGGCGCCCTGATCCCGGCGAGCCTCATGGCCGGCGATCAGGTGCCCAACCTGGCACCGTGGTGGCTCGCGGTGTTCGGCGGGGGCATCCTCGGGCTCACCCTGGCGATGGTGATCGTCTCGTTCGCCGGGCATCCGGTCGGCGGGCTGGCGATCGCCTACGTGGTGGCCGTGACGGCTGGGACAGCCTCCTGGCCGGCCGCCTGGATATCGCCCGAACCGGCCTCGGGCAGCCCATGGTTGTGGATGTGCCTGGGCGCGGCGAGCGTGTGGACGGCGTTGGTGGTCGGTACGAAGTGGGGCTTCAGCTATGCCCTCTTCATCGGCGCGGTGTTCGCCGGCGTTCGGCTGACGCCTTCCGGCCAGGGCGTGTCGCTGGTCGCGGCGATGCAGGACATGCTGGTCCTGGTGATCAATCCCAGCGCCGTGATCATCGGCATCACGCTGCTCACCGACGCCATCCGCCGGCTCAACGCCACCACCGGCGCCAGCCAGCAGCAACAGGCCCGCGCCGCGGTGGAGCAGGCGCTGGTCGAGGAACGGCGTCGCCTGGACAGCATCGTGCACGACGAGGTGATGACGACGCTGGTGAACGCCACCATGGGCGGCATGCACCACGATTCTCAGCTGGTGGAGCAGGCCAGGCACGCCATCCAGCAGCTGGAACTGGCCGGGGAGACGACCGGCGATCGAGTGCCCGTCACGGTCGAGCATCTGGGCTGGCTGGTCACCGATCAGGTGACCTCGCGGGTGCCCGACGCACGGGCCGAGCTGAACGTCAGCGACCTGACGCTGCAGGTGCCGGCGGTCGTCGCGAGTGCGATCGGCCAGGCCTGCGGCGAGGTCGCGAAGAACATCGCGCGGCATGCCGAGGCCGACCAGGTCACCGTGCGGATCGACGATGCGCCGGCGGCCGGCGTGCGGGTGACGATCACCGATGACGGCGGCGGATTCGATCCCGACGCGGTGCCACCTGATCGATTCGGCCTGCGACTGTCGGTGCTGGAGCGGATGTCCTCGGTCGGCGGACGGGCCGAGATCCACTCCCGACCCGGCGGTGGGACCAGGGTGCAGCTGGTGTGGAAGCCACCACAGGCCGCCATCTCCACACCGGGACGGAAGCGACCGAGCTCGGCCGAAGCGGACGCCACCATGCCCCAGCTCGAGACCGGCGTGCTGGGCGGCCTCATCTCCCTGCTGATCGGGCTGCACTTCGTCCTGGGCTGGACGACGCTCGACGAGGTGTCAGCGGTCTGGCCCGTCCTCGCCGCCCAGTTGCTCGCCGCGACCGCCACCTGGCTGGCCCTGCGCAGGCTGCACGCCGTGGCGCTGTCCGGGCCGGCGGCGATCACGGTGGTGAGTCTCCTGATCGGCACCACGCTGCTGGTGCAGTCCGTGCTGCCGATGGGCCGCTGGCCGGGATACGCCACCTGGCACTCCAGCGTCGTGATGGTGCTGCTCATCGTGCTGCTCTTCCGACGTCAGGCGGCGATCGCCTGGGTCGGCGCGGTGGCGTTCGTGGCGGCCTCGTCGTGGTGGGCCTACAGTCACGGACTCGGGGCGCGGGAGGTCGCCCAGGTGACCTTCGGCCCGGTGGCCTGGATGGTGGTCGCCCAGCTCGTGAACGGCTGGCTCCTCGACATCAGCGCCCGGGTGCAGCAGAGCCGGAACAGCGTCGAGCGGGCCAACCTGGCGATCGCGCAGAGCTACTCCCGCCTGGTGTTGCGCGACCTGTGGCTGACGCAGTTGCGGACGCAGGTGGGCCCGCTGCTGCAACGGCTGGCCGACCCGGAGACGGAACTCTCCGAAGCCGATCTGGCGGCTTGCGTGACCCTTGAGCGACGGTTGCGCGACGGGTTGCGCGCAGCCAACCTGCTGACCGAAGGGACGCAGGACATCATCGAGTCCGCCCGGTCGCGGGGGGTGGAGGTCAACCTCGTCGACAGTCGCGGGTCCATGCTGCCCGAGCCGGTCCGCAAGGCGCTGCGACGGTCGCTGGTGCAGATGCTGGGCGACCCGGCGGTGACCCGCGTGGTGGCCAGGGCGGCGCCGGAGGGCTATGACGATACGGTGACACTGCTGACGGTGCGGGCGGACGGGCGCACCGAGCTGGTGGGTTTGGACGACAATGGGCTGCACACCTCGAGATAGGCATCCGGAACCATGATTGAAGTCGCAGTCATCGACGACCACGAGGCGATCCGGGTGGGCGTCGCGGCAGCATTGGCCAGTCACAGCACGAACCGGATCTCGGTGGTGAGCCAGGACGCAACGGTCGCGGACTTCCTGGCGCGCAAACTCCTGGTCGACGTGGTGCTGCTGGATCTGCAGTTGGCCGACGAGAGCGACCCGAAGCAGAATGCCGAGCAGTTGATCTCCTCCGGCTACACGGTGCTGGTCTACTCGATCGCCGACAATGCCCGCCTGCTGCGCCGAGCGCTGGCCGGCGGTGCGGCCGGGGTGGCGCGCAAGGCCGACTCGATCGCGACCACGATCGCCTCCATCGAGGCGGCCGCGGCCGGCCAGATCGTGCTCTCCCAGGAGATCCTCGGCCTGATCGAGGGCGACAGCAGCTATGTCGCGGCCAGCCTCGGCCCGCGGGAGCGCGAGGTGCTGGCGCTCTACACCAGCGGCATGGAGGTGCCCGAGGTGGCGACCGTGCTGGGGATCGCCGAGAACAGCGTGAAGGAGTACCTCAAGCGGATCCGCGTGAAGTACACCAATGTCCACCGGCCCGCGGCGAGCAAGCTCGATCTCTTCCGCCGCGCCATCGAGGACGGCATCGTGCCCCCGGTGGAACCCAAGCTTTAACCCGCCCGGCCGGCTTGCCCGACCGTCCAGCGCGTGCATCGCCGGCGGAGCGTGGCCTTGGGACAGCCGCGGGACGGTGGCCGTCGACGGTCGCGGCAGCGGCTACAGGTTCCGCAGGAAGTCGGGGTCGTCGTCCGGGGCGCGGGGTGGACGCGGGCGATTGCTGGGCGCCTTGGTCGGGCGGCCGAACAGCAGCCAGGCGATCGCGCCGGCACCGGGGAGCAGGATGATCGCCACGGCCCACAGCCAACGGGGCATCAGCCGCACCCGCAGCGGATCGGCCTGCGCCACCTCGACGACGGCATAGATCATCAGCATCACGATGATGACTACCGGAAGCACCCGACCCATATGTCCAATCTACTCGCTCGGGGAACAGCGGTGGAACCGGATGCCGCAGCTCGTCAGGTCGTCGCATCCCGGCGCAGGTGGCGGCCACTAAGGTGGCGATGTGCATCTGACCCCTCCGGAGGAGTTGCCGCGGGCGCTGGCCGAGGCTTTCGCCGGACGGCTGGTGGTGGCGCCGCTACCGCACGCCGCGCCCGAACCGGTGCGGGCGGCATTGCGGCCGGAGCTCCCGGTCACCGAAGCGACGGCGGGGGTGCTGGTGACGACCTCGGGTTCGACGGGTGCTCCGAAGGCGGTGATGCTCTCGTCGGCGGCGGTACTGGCCTCGGCGGCGGCCACCCACGCCCGGCTGGGCGGTCCCGGCGACTGGGTCTGCGTGCTGCCCACCCACCACGTGGCCGGCATGATGACGGTCGCCCGGGCGGTGGCCTCGGGGCGGCGGGTTCGCTTCGCGGCGTCCGATCTCTCGGACCTGCCCGGCCCGGAGAGCCGCAGCTATCTCTCGGTCGTGGGGGCCCAGCTCCACCGGGCCACGACGGAACCGGAGTTGCTTGTCCGGCTGCGGGAGTACGCCGCCGTCCTGGTCGGCGGTTCGGCGGTCTCGCCGCGGCTGCTGGAACAGGTGCGCGAGGCCGGGGTGCGGCTGGTGACCACCTACGGGATGGCCGAGACCTGCGGCGGCTGTGTCTACGACGGCATCGCCCTGGACCAGGTGCGGGTCGGGTTCGCGAACGGCCGGATCACCCTGGGCGGACCGATGGCCTTCAGCGGCTACCGGCTCGACCCGGAACTCACCGCTCGGGTGCTGGACGGCGACACCGTCCTCACCGGCGACCGTGGACGGCTGGTGGACGGGCGGCTGCAGGTGACCGGACGGGTCGACGATGTCGTCATCTCGGGTGGGGTGAACGTCGACCTGGCACAGGCGCAACGGGTCTGCGAGGCGGTCTTCGGCCCGCCGGAGGCGGGCGGACCGGTGCTGCTGGCGATCGAGGACGAACGCTGGGGCCAGCGGATCGTCGCGGTCACCCTCTCCGAACCCGACCTGGCATCGGTCACCGGCCGGCTGCGCGATCGGCTCGGGACGGCGGCGCTGCCGCGGGAGTTGCGCCGGGTGGAGGCTTTGGCGTACACACCCACTGGCAAGATCGATCGGCGCGCTCTGGAGCGCGCCTGGCAACAGGAGGACTCCGATGGCGACCAGGGCTGACTGGCTCGAGGGCGCCCGGCCACGCACGCTGCCGGCCGCGGTGGCCCCGGTGCTCGCCGGGAGCGGCGTGGCGGCCTTCCACGGCGGCTTCCGGCCGCTGCCGGCGCTGCTGGCGGCGCTGGTCGCGCTGGCGCTGCAGGTGGGGGTGAACTTCGCCAATGACTACTCCGACGGGATCCGCGGCA
The DNA here is from genome assembly GCA_964435735.1 of uncultured Propionibacteriaceae bacterium. Taxonomy (GTDB): domain Bacteria; phylum Actinomycetota; class Actinomycetes; order Propionibacteriales; family Propionibacteriaceae; genus Propionicimonas. Next base: position 45,667 of record CAYSZZ010000023.1, on the reverse strand, counting down.
CCGACGCCGAGCGGGTCGGGCCGCTCCGCCTGGTCGGCTCGGGGGCGGCGAGCGCGGCGTCCGTCCGGGCGGTGGCCTTCGCCTGTTTCGGGCTGGCCGGGCTGGCCGGGCTGACCGTCGTCGCGCTGACCGGCACCTGGTGGCTGCTGGTGGTGGGCGCCCTGGCGATCCTGGCCGCCTGGTTCTACACCGGCGGTCCCCGGCCCTACGGCTACCTCGGGCTGGGCGAGCTCTTCGTCTTCGTCTTCTTCGGCCTGGTCGCGGTGGCCGGCACGGTCTACCTCCAGCTGGGCTGGGTGCCTGCGGCCGGCTGGTGGGCGGCGATCGCGATCGGTGCGCTGGCCTGCGTCCTGCTGGTGGCCAACAACCTGCGCGACCTGGGCGGGGACTCGGCCGCCGGCAAGCGGACCCTGGCCACCCGGCTTGGCGACCGTGGCACCCGCTGGTTCTTCGTCGGGCTCACGGCCCTGGCGTCCTTCGGGGTGCTCGCCGTCGCGGCGACCAGTACCGGCTGGTCGTTGCTCGGCCTGGCAATGCTGGCGCTGCTGGGCCCGGCCTGCGGCCGGGTGGTCGCGGGGGCGAGCGGCCAGGACCTGATCCCGGTGCTGCGGGACGCGGGCCTGGCCGAGCTGCTGTGCGCGCTCGGGCTGCTGATCGGGCTGGTAGTCGGATGATCGAGGTCGCCGGGGTCTACGCGCTGCCGATGCGGACGAGGTTCCGTGGGCTGAACGTCCGCCACGGCCTGCTGCTGAAGGGCCCGGCGGGCTGGGCCGAGTGGAGCCCGTTCGCCGAGTACGAGCGTCCCGAAATCGATGCCTGGGCGGCCGCCGCCCGGGAGGCCGCTGTGGAGGGCTTCCCGGCGCCGATCCGCGACCGGGTGCCGGTGAACGTGACGGTACCGGCCTGTGACCCGGAGACCGCCCACCAGATCGTGACCCGCTCGGGCTGCACCACCGCCAAGGTGAAGGTGGCCGAGCGCGGGCAGTACATCGCCGAGGACGCGGCCCGGCTCGAGGCGGTACGCGATGCGCTGGGGCCCGCCGGGCGGCTGCGGATCGACGCCAACGGCGCCTGGAACGTGCCCGACGCGCTCACCCGTCTGCAGTTGCTGCGCCAGTTCGACCTGGAATATGTCGAGCAGCCCTGCGCGACCGTTGAGGAGTTGGCCCGGCTCCGCCGCGAACTCGCCCGGCGCGGCCTCGACATCCTGATCGCCGCCGACGAGTCGATCCGGCGCAGCGGCGATCCGGAGCGGGTGGCGACCCTGGAGGCCGCCGACATCGCGGTGCTGAAGGTGCAGCCGCTGGGCGGGGTGCGACCGTGCCTGGAACTGGCCGACACCCTCGGCCTGCCGGTGGTGGTGTCCTCCGCGCTGGAGAGTTCGGTGGGGCTGCGGGCCGGGGTGGCACTGGCGGCCTGTCTGCCCGAGCTGCCCTACGCCTGCGGGCTGAACACCGCCGCCCTGTTCACCCGCGACGTGACCGCCGAGCCGTTGATCGCCGATGGGGGCAGCATCGGGGTGCGCGAGGTCGTCGTGGACGAGGACGGTCCCTGGCGTGCCGACCCCGCTACGGCCGCCTGGTGGCGGGAGCGGTGGCATACGATCCCGAACGACGACACGGTGGCTGAGACCAGCGGGTAGACCGAGGCTTGGCAGTCCGCGACTGGAGGGAGGTGCTGGTGTGAGCCAGTCCTTTGCCTGCGCTGAAGCCGTCATCGCGACCCTGGTGGCCCAGGGTGTGACCGATCTGGTGCTGGCGCCGGGTTCCCGGTCGGCGCCGCTGGCCCTGGCGGCCCACTCCGCGGCGCGGGCCGGACTGTTGCGGCTGCATGTCCGGATCGACGAACGGACGGCGGGCTTCCTGGCGCTGGGCCTGGCGAAGGGTTCCGGCCACTGCGTCCCGATCGTGACCACCTCGGGTACCGCCGTCGGCAACCTGCTGCCCGCGGTCATGGAGGCCTCGCATGCCCGGGTTCCGTTGCTGGTGGTCAGCGCGGACCGTCCGGCCGAGCTGGTCGGAACCGGTGCCAACCAGACCACCTGGCAACCGGGGATCTTCGCCGGCTTCCCCCGTGCCGAGGCCGGCATCGACGCCGCCGACCCGTCCGGCTGGACGACGGCGGTCGCCGCCCTGCTCCGGGCCGCGGAGGGCGCCGACACCCGCCACCCCGGTCCGGCTCACCTCAACATCGCCCTCCCCGAGCCGCTCGTGCCGGACACCGCCTCCTCCGGCACGGTCGCGCCGGGCCCCATCGCCGTCGAGCGCGTCCCCGATGTCGTCACGCCCGTGAACGCCGGAGTCCGCCAGACCGGGGGGCAGCCGGCCGGGGCGCCCCGGCTGCGCCCGGACCTCGAAGGTCTCCGGGAGGACGGAGGTCGCGACGGGCACCTCGACCTCACGCCCGGTTCTCGCACCGTGGTGGTCTGCGGGGACGCGACCCCGAGCGACGGGCTCGCCGCCCGTGCCTTCGCCGAGGCCGCCGGCCTGCCCCTGATCGCCGAGCCCTCCAGCGGCGCCCGGGGCGGCCCGAACGCGCTGCGCTGCGGACGACTGCTGCTCGGCACCGAGTTGGCCGACCAGGTCGAGCGGGTTGTCATGTTCGGGCATCCGACCCTCTCGCGTCCGGTGAACCGACTGCTGACCAGGGAGGACATCGAACTGATCGTGGTGGGCGCCGGACCCGCACTGCCCAATCCCGGACGCCGAGCCAGTCGCTTCGCCACCGCGGTTCGGGCTGCTCGCGACCACACCGCCTGGCTGGGGGAGTGGCAGCGCGCCGACCGCGTCGCCGGCGACCGGGTGGACGCCCTGCTGGACGGTCTCGGCTACCCCAGCGGCCCCGCGGTGGCCGCCACCGTGCTCGCCTCCGGCACCGGCACGCTCGTCCTGGGCAACTCGATGGCCATCCGGGACGCCGATCTGGCCCCGGTCGCAGAACGGCCGGTGTTCGCCAACCGCGGGCTCTCCGGCATCGACGGCACCCTGTCCACCGCGATCGGCGTCGCCCTGGCCACCGGCATGCCTGCCACCCTGCTCACCGGCGATCTCTCCTTCGTCCACGACGCCAACGCTCTGGCAATCGGGCCCGGGCAACCGCGCCCGGATCTCCGCATCGTGGTGGCCGATGATGCCGGAGGAGCGATCTTCGCGACCCTGGAGTACGGCCGGGCGCAGTTCGCAGCGAGCTTCGAGACGGTCTTCGCCACCCCGAGTGGGATCGATCCGGCAGCACTGGCCCACGGTTACGGCGTCCCTGCCATCCGGGTGAGCGGAGTGGCCGAGCTGGCCGAGGTTCTCGCCGGACCGGTCCGGGGCGTGCAGGTCGTCGTAATCGGCATCGACCGGAAGCACCGGGGTGAGCTCGCCGCCGCCCTCACAGCCTGTGTGCGCTGACCGGCTGGCTATTGTTAGAACATTAAGTTGACTTCCATCTGCGGCAGGGATTGAATAGCGGTCGTACCGCTCTGTTGTGCGAAGGAAGAGGTTCCGATGACGGCCAACACTCCGCTCGCGATCATGGCCCGGCGTGGTCCCACCGTGCTGTGGAACGACTCCGCCGACCCGAAGGAACTCGCCGAGTCGATCTCGTGGGGTGCGGTCGGCGCCACCTGCAATCCTGTCATCGCCCTGGCGGCGATCCGAGCCGACCTCCCGCGGTGGTCGGCCCGGATCCGCGAGCTGGCCGAGGAACTGCCGCAGGCCGGCGAGTCCGAGATCGGCTGGAAGACGGTCGAGGAGGTGTCGCTGAACGCGGCGACGCTGCTGGAGCCCGCTTTCGAACGCTACAACGGCGTCAACGGCCGGCTCTCGATGCAGACCGATCCGCGGCTGGCGCGCAGTGCGGCCAAGCTGGCCGACCAGGCCGAGTACTTCTCCACGCTCGCTCGGAACATCATCGTGAAGGTGCCGGCGACCGGCCCGGGCGTGGAGGCCATCGAAGAGGCCACCTACCGTGGCGTGAGCATCAACGTCACCGTCTCCTTCACCGTCGCGCAGGCCGTCGCCACCGGCGAGGCGATCGAGCGGGGCCTGAGGCGCCGCGAGGCCGAGGGCCTCGACACCGCCACCATGGGCCCGGTGGTGACGATCATGGTCGGCCGCCTGGACGACTGGATGAAGGACTGCTTCAACCGCGACCGGCTCAGCTTCGACCCGGGCTATCTGGAGTGGGCCGGCGTGGCGGTCTTCAAGAAGGCCTACGAGGAGTTCGGGCGGCGCGGGCTGCGCGCGCGGCTGCTCTCGGCCGCCTTCCGCAACGTGATGCACTGGTCGGAGTTCGTCGGGGGCAATGTCGTGATCTCGCCGCCCTTCCCCTGGCAGCAGCGCTTCCAGGCCAGCGGGCTGGCCGCCGAGGACCGGATGGACATCCCGGTCCGGCCGGAGATCGTCGAGACCCTCTACGCGCAACTGCCCGAGTTCCGGCGGGCCTATGACGTCGACGGGCTCAGCCCCGAGCAGTTCCTCGACTTCGGTGCGACGCGCAAGACCCTGCGGCAGTTCCTGAGCGCGGACGAGGAACTCGACCAGATCGTCCGCAACATCCTGATCCCGGCGCCCTGACCGGTATCGGATCGGCATCCGGCCGTCCCGGTGCGACGGGGCTACGCTGCTCCGGTGCCTGAAACCTTCCAACTGGTGGCCCAACTCGACCTCTCGGGTTGGGCCGTCCTCGTCACGGCCGCAGCGCTGATCGGATTCTCGAAGACCTCGATCGGCGGGCTCGGCATGATCTCGGTGGCGTTGCTGGCGCTCGTCCTGCCGACCAAGGACTCCACGGGCGCGGCCCTGCTGTTGCTGCTGACCGGCGATCTCGTGGCGATCTGGATCTATCGCAAGCATGTCGACTGGCGGCTGATCGGTCGGCTCATCCTGCCGGTGCTGGCCGGCATCGGCCTGGGGGCGGCATTCCTCGCGCAGGTGGACGACCTGATCCTGCGGCGCACCATCGGCGCAATCCTGATGGCGCTCCTGGTGCTGGGTTTCTGGCGCGAGAAGCTGCGACCCCACCATCCGGCGGTGGGGGCCGCCTACGGCGGGCTGGCCGGCTTCACCACCATGGTCGCCAATGCGGGCGGTCCACCGATGAACCTGTATCTGCTGGCTGCCGGCTATGACAAGTGGCGGTTCCTGGGGACCACCGCCTGGTTCTTCTTCGCGGTCAATGTGACGAAGCTGCCGGTCTCGATCGGTCTGGGGATCATCCGCCCCGAGATCGTCGGGTTCGCGCTCGCCGGGGTGCCCGTTGTGCTGCTCGGCACCTGGATCGGCCGGATCGTGATCAAGCGGATCGACCAGCGGCTGTTCGAAGCGCTGGTGACCGGTTTCGTCGGGGTGGCCGCGCTCTATCTGTTGATCGGTTGAGGCTCGCCGAGGCAGCGGTCGTGATAATGTTCCGACATTACGACCTTTGTGCCGGGTTGGTAGGACCCACAGTCCACCAGTAGCACTCGAAGGAGAGCAGATGGCTACCACTCTTCCCGCGACCGACGCTGTGATGCGGGCTGTCGTCAAGGCCGGAGCGGGTGCCGCCCAGGTCGTCGTCACCGAGGTGCCCGTGCCCGCCACCCCGTCCGGCTTCGCCAAGGTGCAGGTGATCGCGACGGGCATCTGCGGCACCGACGTCCATGTGGCCCACGACGAGTACGCCTGCGAGCCGCCGGTGGTCATGGGCCATGAGATCCTCGGCCGGGTGGTCGAGGTGGGCGACCCCGGTGACCAGGACTGGGTGGGAAGGCGAGTCGCCTGCGAGACCTACTTCTCCGCCTGCGAGCGGTGTGACATGTGTCGGGCCGGCCGCCGGAACCTGTGCACCCGGAGACGCTCGCTCGGATCCTTCGAGAACGGGGGCTTCGCCCAATTCGTCGTGCTGCCCACGCTCAACCTCCACGCGCTGCCCGAATGGCTGGGGGAGTACGACGGGGTGCTCGCCGAGCCCCTGGCCTGCGTCACGCAGTGCCTGCTGGATCCGCCGCTGATCAACCCGGGCGACAAGGTGTTCGTCACGGGTCCGGGCGCGATGGGCCAACTCGCCGCGCAGGTGGCGAAGGCCCAGGGCGCGGAGGTGACCCTGGCCGGCCTGCCGAAGGACGCCGGGCGGCTGGCGGTGGCCGAGAGCCTCGGCATCGCCGTGACCACGACGGGCGTCGATGAGGCGTGCTTCGACGTCGTCATCGAGTGCTCGGGGAGTGCTCCGGGCGCGGCGGCGGCCTTCCGGGCCGCTCGCCGGGGCGCCCGCTACATCCAGGTCGGGATCTTCGGCCGCGACGCCCTGATCCCGCTGGATCAGGTGCTGTACAAGGAGCTCTCGCTGACCAGCGGATTCGCCTCCACCCCGACCTCCTGGCGCAGCGCGATCCGGCTCGTCGAGGACCGCCGCGTCGCCCTGGCCCCCCTGATCACCAAGCAGGTGCCGCTGGCCGAGTTCGCGTCGGCGCTCGAAGCCGTCGAGCGCGGCGAAGGGCTGAAGACCATCGTCCTGCCGTGACCGCGCGACGCGAGAGCGCCGGCCGGGGCCGGGCTTGCCGAGGAGGTGACCGGCCGGGCTCAGCCGCTCAGTTGGCGTACACGGTGATGTCGAACTTGTAGCGGTCGTAGCGGTAGCAGTGATCGCCGAACTCGATCGCCTTGCCGGCGGCGTCGTAGGCGCGCCGGCTCATGGTGAGCACCGGGTCGTCGCGATGCAGGCCGAGCAGGCGCCGTTCCTCGGGCGCGGCCGGCCTGGCGCCGATGATCTGATGGCCGACAGCGGGAACGATGCCGCGCTCGCGAAGCAGGCTGTACAGCCCGTGATTGGCGATCGCCTCCGGTTCGAGGTCGGCCAGGCTCGGGGGGAGCCAGTTCTTGAGCACGGCCATCGGGCCGTCCTCCACCGACCGGAGCCGTTGCAGGTAGACCAGTGGTTCGGTGGGGGCCAGCCCCAGGATCTGTGCGGCCCGCTGGTCGATGCACTCCGTGGTGAACTCGAGCACGTCGGTGAGGGGGGTGTGGCCACGGCTGGCCAGATCCTCGTAAAGGCTGGTCAGTTCGTGGCGGCGGTGGATGACCTCCTGGGCCACGGTGGTCCCGATGCCGCGCCGGCGCACCAGCAGGCCGCGCGTCACGAGTTCGATGATCGCCCGCCGCACGGTCGGGCGGGAGAGGTCCAGTCGTTCGGCCAGGGAGAGTTCGTTCTCGAACGGATCCCCGGGCTTCAGCGTCCCGGTGTCGATCGCAGCCGCCAGCTGTTCGGCCAGCTGGTGGTAGAGCGGTACCGGGCTGGTCCGATCGATGGTTACGGGGATCTGGATCGCCATGCCCGAAGAGTACAACCATTACTCTGGTTGAGTATATTAGTTAATGTTCTAACAAAGTTTGACTTGGTGCCGGCTTCCGAGGAGGATGTGTCGTGGCTGACCACGAGAGGAACAACAATGGCTCTGACTGAGCAGGTCGCTGCGCCCCAGAGTGCGGCACGACTTCAGCGGCTGCGCTATCTGGTCGACAACGAGTGGCGTGAGTCGAAGACCGGCACCTACATGCCGGTGATGAACCCGTCCACCGGGGAGCAGATCGCCGAGGCCCCCTGCTGCACCCAGGACGAGGTGGATTCCGCCGTCGCGGCGGCGGCACGGGCCTACCCGGCCTGGCGGGACACGCCCATCCCGCAGCGGATCCAGCTGATGTTCCGGTTCAAGCAGCTGCTCGACGAGCACCTGGACGAACTGAGCACGCTGCTGGCCACCGAGATGGGCAAGGTGCTCAGCGAGGCCCGTGGCGACGTGCTGAAGGCCATCGAGGTCGTCGAGTGCGCCTGTTCGACCCACTACCTCATGCAGGGCGACAGCACCATGAACGTCTCCAAGGGCTACGACACAGTGTCCTTCCGGGAGCCGCTGGGCGTCTTCGTCGGCATCGCTCCGTACAACTTCCCGGCGATGATCCCGATGGGCTGGATGCTGCCGTTCGCGATCACCACCGGCAACACCTTCGTGCTGAAGGCGGCCTCGATGGTGCCGCAGACCTCGATGCGCATGATGGAGCTGCTGATCCAGGCCGGCCTGCCCGCCGGCGTGGCCAACCTGGTCACCTGCTCCCGGGTCGAGGCCGACAGCCTGCTGGTGCACCCGGACGTCCGGGGCATCACCTTCGTCGGCTCCACCGCGGTGGGCAAGCACATCTACGCCACCGCCGCCGCTGCCGGCAAGCGCGTCCAGGCGCTCACCGAGGCCAAGAACCACGCCCTGGTGCTGGAGGACGCCGTCCTGGAGCGCTCTGTGGCGGGGATCATCAACTCGACCTACGGCTGCGCCGGCCAGCGCTGCATGGCGCTGCCGGTGGTCTGCGTGCAGGAATCGATCGCCGACCGGGTGGTCGACATGCTCGCCGCCAAGGCCGCCGAGCTGAAGCTCGGCCCGGCCTACCTGCCCGAATCGCAGCTCGGTCCGGTGGTCACCGCCAAGCACCGCGAGTGGGTGAACGCCTGCATCCAGCGGGGGGTCGACGAGGGTGGCAGCCTGGTGCTGGACGGTCGCGATGCGACCGTGGAGGGCTATGAGGGCGGCTTCTACGTCGGCCCGACCATCCTGGATCGGGTGGGTCCCGACAACTGGGCGGGAACCTACGAGATCTTCGGCCCGGTGACCAGCATCAAGCGGGTGAAGGACTTCGACGAGGGCCTGGCGGTGATGAACGCGAATCCGTTCGCCAACGGCTCGTGCCTCTACACCAGCTCCGGCTACTACGCGCGGGAGTTCGCGCGGAACACCCACGCCGGCATGGTCGGGATCAACGTGGGCATCCCGGTGCCGTTCTCCACCTTCCCGTTCACGGGCCACAAGGACTCCTTCTTCGGCGACCTGCATGCGATGGGCAAGGACGGGGTCGCGTTCTTCACCGAGACCAAGGCCGTCACCTCGGTCTGGTTCACCGAGGAACACGCGGAAGAGAAGGTCTCCACCTGGGACGGCACCCTCACCCGCGGCTGAGCCGGACTCACGTCGCCAGGGCCGGGCACCCCAGGGCGGTGCCCGGCTCTCCTCGTCCGCGACGCACCAATTGCCCTAACTCACTCCCCAATGACTTCCGGCGGGCGTAGCCTCGAAGCAGGTGCCGGGATCCCCGCATCCGGGCACCGGCCCGGCGCGACGAAGGCGCCCGCCCCCGGGCCGCGAGCATCAAAGGAGATGTGATGTCCCTTCTCGTTTCCCCACTGCGGATTGGGAGCCTGGAACTCAAGAACCGGATGGCCGTCGCCCCGATGGTCACCTGCTACTGCGATGACGATGGGATGCCGACCGAGCAGTACATCGCCTACCACGAGGCTCGGGCCAAGGGTGGCTTCGGGTTGATCGTCACCGAGGACTATGCCGTCGACCCCGCCGGCCGCGGCTTCTGGTGTGCCGGGCTGTGGAAGGACGAGCAGGTCGCCCCGCATCGGGAGCTGACCCAGCGCGTCCACGCCGCGGGCGCCAAGGTCTTCGCCCAGATCTACCACTGCGGGCGCCAGACCGCCGCCGCGCTGATCGGCACCCAGCCGGTCGCGCCGTCCGCGCTGGCCTGCCCGGCCATGGGGGAGATCCCGCGCGCGCTTACGATCGACGAGATCCACACCATCGTCGGCCAGTTCGGCGACACCGCGCTGCGGGCGAAACAGGCCGGCTTCGACGGCGTGGAGATCCACGGTGCGCACGGGTACCTGGTCGCGGAGTTCCTCTCCGCCTATTCCAACAAGCGCACCGACGCCTACGGCGGCACGTTGCGCAACCGGCTGCGGTTCGCGCTGGAGATCATCGCCGACATCCGGGCCAAGTGCGGCCCCGACTATCCGGTCTCCTTCCGCATCTCGGCCGACGAGTACGTGATCGGCGGACGCGACATCGCCGAGACCATCGTGGTCTGCAAGGCACTCGAGGCGGCCGGCATCGACCTGCTGCACATCAGCGCCGGAACCTACGAGAGCGCCTGGGCGATCATCCCGCCGCTGGGACGCCCGTACGCCTGGCTGGCCGACTTCGGCGCCCAGGTGAAGCAGGCAGTGGGCATCCCGGTGCAGCTGGTAGGACGTATCAAGGATCCCGAGACCGCCGAGATGCTGCTGCAGTCCGGCAACGCGGATCTGATCTCCTTCGCCCGCGGCGCGCTCGCCGATCCGGACCTCCCTCGCAAGTACGCCGAAGGCCGCTCCGAGCAGATCCGGCAGTGCATCGGCTGCAACCAGGGCTGCATCAGCATCCTGTTCACCAACCAGCCGATCCGGTGCCTGGTCAACCCGTCGCTGGGGTATGAGGGGCTGGACGAGATCCGGCCCGCCGAGGTGACCAAGCGGGTGCTGGTGGTCGGTGGCGGACCGGCCGGCCTGGAGGCCGCCCGCGGCGCCCGGCTGGCCGGGCACGAGGTGGTGCTGCACGAACGCCAGGATCACCTGGGCGGCAACTTCCTGGTCGGCGCGATCCCGCCCGGCAAGGGCGAACTCACCTCCTACCTCAGCTGGCTCGGGGAGGAACTCAGCCGGCTCGGCGTCCCGGTCCGGCTCGGGTCCGAGGTCACCGCCGAGGTGGTGGCGGCCGAACGTCCCGATGTCGTGGTCTATGCCGCCGGCGCGGGCCACGTCCGTCCGGGTATTCCAGGAATCGACGGGGCAACCGTGGTGGACGCCTGCGATGTGCTCACCGGGAAGGTCGCCACCGGCCCGCGGGTGGTGGTGGCCGGCGGCGGCATGATCGGCAGCGAGACCGCCCTCTACCTGGCCACGCTCGGACGGCAGGTGACGATCGTCGACCAACTGCCGGGAGTGGCACTGGAGGAGAATGCCGCCCGCCGGTACTTCCTGATGAAGGAGTTCGCCCAGTACCAGGTGGCGACGCTCGTGAACGCCACCATCACCGGGATCGACACCGGGTCGGTGCAGCTCGAGCAGGACGGGATCGAACGCTCGGTGCCCTGCGACACCGTGGTGGTGGCGCTGGGGATGGCGCCCGACCTGACGCAGGTGGAGGCGATTCGGCGGGTGGCCGAGGTGATCGTCATCGGTGACGCCGTCGAAGCCTCGGACGGGCTCAAGGCCAGCCGGGAGGGTTTCGCCTGCGGGCTGACTCTCTGATGGCGCTGCGGTCCGGCGGGCAACTGCGCGCCGGCCGGGCAGAACGGGTAACGTTCGGGGGTGACGAACGACGACCACGGCCCAGAAGACGGCCGAGACAGCTCCTCCGAGACGGGTGAGCAGATCGCCTTTGCCGACCTGGGTCTGGGCCAGGGGTTGCTGCACACGCTGTCCGAACTGGGCTACGAGACTCCCACGCCCATTCAGGCGGCGACCATCCCGGCTCTGCTCGACGGACGCCATGTCGTCGGCCTGGCGCAGACCGGCACCGGCAAGACCGCCGCCTTCGCGCTGCCGATCCTGGAGCGGCTGGAGGGCAAGGCGAAGGCGCCCCAGGCGCTGGTGCTGGCGCCAACCCGCGAGCTTGCGCTGCAGGTCTGTGAGGCCTTCCAGTCCTACGCCGGACGGCGATCGGACGTCCATGTGCTGCCGATCTACGGTGGACAGGGGTACGGCGTCCAGCTCTCCGCGCTGGCACGCGGCGTCCACGTCGTGGTGGGCACCCCGGGCCGGATCATGGACCACCTGGAGAAGGGGACGCTGGATCTCAGCAAGCTGCGGTTCCTGGTGCTCGACGAGGCCGACGAGATGCTCAACATGGGCTTCGCCGAGGATGTCGAGACGATCGTCGCCAAGACCCCGCCCGAGAAGCAGGTGGCGCTGTTCTCGGCCACCATGCCGGCGGGGATCCGGCGGCTGGCCAAGCAGTACCTGAACGATCCGGTCGAGCTCCGGGTGCAGGGCCGGACGGCGACCGCGCCAAACGTCTCCCATCGCTATGTCCTGGTCTCCTACCCGCAGAAGGTGGAGGCGCTGACCCGCATCCTGGAGGTCGAGGACTTCGAGGGGATGATCGTCTTCGTCCGCACCAAGAACGAGACCGAGACGCTGGCCGAGAAGCTGCGGGCGCGGGGATTCTCGGCCGCGGCGATCAACGGCGACATCGTGCAGCAGCAGCGGGAACGGACGATCGACCAGCTGAAGACCGGCAAGCTGGACATCCTGGTCGCCACCGATGTCGCCGCCCGCGGGTTGGACGTGGACCGGATCAGCCACGTGGTGAACTTCGACATCCCCACCGACACCGAGTCCTACGTCCACCGGGTGGGACGCACCGGCCGCGCCGGACGCAGCGGGCACGCGATCTCCTTCGTCACCCCGCGGGAACGCCGCCTGCTGGCCGCCATCGAGCGGGCCACCCGGCAGCCGCTGGCTCCGATGGAGGTTCCCAGCGTCGCCGACGTCAACGCCACCCGGCTCAGCCGGTTCGACTCCGCCATCACCACGGCGCTGGAGGCCGAGGAACTGGAGTTCTTCCGCCAGGTCGTTGCCCATTACGTCAACGAGTACGACGTCCCCGAGCTCGATGTGGCGGCGGCGCTCGCGCTGAATCTGCAGGGCGACGAGCCGATGCTGCTGGACCCCGAGCCGGAGCCCAGGCGATCCCACGCGGGCGGGTCGGGCGACGCCGGGCCGGGGTCGTACGAGGGCCGGACGCGGCCGACCCGTGACCGGCGCGGAGGCGTGCCGATGGCGACCTATCGGATCTCCGTGGGCAGGCGGCACCGGATCGCGCCGCGACAGATCGTCGGTGCGCTGGCCAATGAAGGCGGACTGGCCCGGGAGGACTTCGGCCGGATCGAGATCCGCGCCGCCCATTCGCTGGTCGACCTCCCGGCCGACCTTCCGGCGGCGGTCTGGAAGGCTCTGGCGGCCACTCGGATCAGCGGCCAGCGGATCGAGCTGCGGCTCGACCAGGGCGCCGAAGGTCATGCCGGACCCAGGCCCGACAGCCCGGGTGGCAAGTCCGGCAAGCCACGTGGCAAGGCCAACAAGCCTCGCCACTGAGCTACTGGCGTGCCACCCGTTGTGGTGTTATTGTTCGAACAAACCAGCAGACAGAGGCGTCTGCACTGGAGTCGTGAACAACGGCGCAGCTCAGGATGGAGATACGATGACGTACCGTTCGTCAGCCGCACGCGGACTTGCCGCGGTGACCGCAGTCGCAGTCGCTTTCACCATGGCCGGATGTGGTTCCGGCGGTGGTGGGGGCGACGAGGGCGGCAGCATTGAGGGCAAGACCATTCGGGTCACCCTCGCCAACCACGTCTGGACCGAGACCGTCAAGGACCTGATCCCCGAGTTCGAGCAGGCCACCGGGGCCAAGGTCACGATCACCCAGCTTGCCGAGGATCAGCTCTCTGATCAGTACAACGTGAAGCTCAACGCCGGGACGGACGAGATCGACGTCCTGATGTACCGACCGCTCCAGGAGAACAAGCTCTTCGCCAGCAACGGCTACCTCGCTGACCTGACCGACAAGGTCAACGGCGACGCCGCCTGGGATTGGGCCGACTTCCAGGACGGGCCGAAATCCCTGACCACATTCGAGGATGCGGTGGTCGGCGTCCCGATCATCACCGAGCGCACGGTGCTCTACTACCGCAAGGATCTGCTGGAGGCGGCCGGGGTCGCCGTGCCGACGACGCTCGACGAGCTCGAGAAGGCGGCCGCGGCGGTGCACACCGCGAACCCGGATGTCGCCGGGTACATCGGCCGGACCGGGAAGTCGGCCGCGGTCACGCAGTTCAGCGCCTTCCTGTACAGCTTCGGCGGCGACTGGTTCGAGGGTGAGAAGTCGACCATCGGCAGCCCCGAGGCCCGCCAGGCCTACGAGTTCTACGGCAAGCTGATCAACGGCCACACCAACGCGACGATCAACCCCGAGATGAGCTGGCCGGAGGCCTTCGCGGTCTTCCAGCAGGGACAGGCGGCCTTCATCGCCGACGCCGACAGCCTCTACAAGAACATGACCGACCCGACTCAGTCGACCGTTGCCGACAATGTCGGCTTCGCCCCGTTCCCGGCAGGACCGGCCGGCTCCAAGCCGTACAACGTGGCTGCCTGGGCGCTGGCTGTCAACGAGGCCTCGGCGAACCAGGCCGCGGCCTGGGAGTTCATCAAGTGGGCGACCTCCAAGGAGATCGGCCTCGAGATGGCCAAGCTCGGTGTTTCGGGTGCGCGGGCGTCGGTGTGGGAGAACGCCGAGGCGACCGCCGACTACCCGCCGGCACTGGTCGAGGCGATCAAGATCAATGGCGCCAACGGCGTCGGCCATGACCGTCCGCTGGTGATCGATGTGCCGAAGGCCCGCGAGATCGTCGGCGATCCCATCGTGATCTCGATCGCCGGTGGCGATGTCACCGCCGCCATCGACGCCGCCGACAAGACGTTCAACGACTTCCTCGTCGAGGACGCCAAGTAGCCTGTCCGCTTTGGGCCGTAGTCTCCCCGGGTCGAGCGCCCGGGGAGATTGCGGTCTCACAGATTGGAGCCAGCTATGGCCGCCGCACCATCGACTCCGGTGCCGACCCGAGGCGAGCGTTTCAGTCGCTGGGCGGACCGGCACCGTCAGTGGATCCTCGCCGGTCCTTCGGTCGCCTTCGTCGCGCTGCTGCTGATCATCCCGCTCGCCTGGACGCTGTTCCTCAGCTTCACCGACTCCCGGCGTTCCATCCGGCGGGATTTCGGCTTCATCGGGATCGAGAACTATGTCAGCGCGCTGACCGACCTGGAGCGCTTCTGGCCGTCCGTCGGGCGCACGCTCTCGTTCACGCTCGGCGCGCTCACCTTCGAACTGATCCTGGGCATGGGAGTCGCACTCCTGCTGTGGCGCCCGTTCCGGGGACAGGGGATCGTCCGCACCATCGTGCTGCTGCCGCTGGTGGCGACCCCGGTTGCGGTCGGCATGATGTGGCGGCTGCTGTTCGAGCCGAACATCGGCTTCGTCAACGAGATGCTCGGCTGGTTCGGCGTCCCGCCGCAGCCGTGGCTGGCCGACCCGAACACCTCCCTCATGACGCTGACCTTCGTCGACATCTGGCAGTGGACACCGATGGTGGCGCTCATCCTGCTGGCCGGGCTGACGAGCCTGCCCGAGGAACCCCATGAGGCTGCCAAGGTGGACGGCGCCAACACCTGGCAGCGCTTCTGGCATGTCACCGTTCCGCTGATGCGGCCGGTGATCGTCGCCGCGGTGCTGCTGCGTGGCATCGACGCGCTGAAGACCTTCGACATCCTGTACGCGACGAAGGGCAAGGGCGGCGGCGCCTTCCACGACGTGGAGACCCTGAACGTGTACGCCTACGGCCTGAGCTTCGACTACAACGAATACGGCCTCGCGTCCGCCGTGCTGATTCTCTTCTTCCTGATGATCCTCGGATTCATCTGGGTGCTTCAGATGCAGAGGAAGGCCAAGCCATGACCGCGATCTCGCACTCCCGCCCGACGGCCGTCCCGGCCCGCAGGAAGAAGTTCCGGTGGGGACCGATCGCTCGGGCGATCGGACTGGCAGTGGTGGTCCTGGCGTTCCTGGGACCCATCGTCTGGATGCTGCTGGCCAGCTTCAAGCACAACGTCCAGATCTACGACCCCACCAAGGCGTTCATCTTCACCCCGACCCTGGACAACTTCGCGACGGTGTTCGACCCCCGCCGCGGCAACTACCTGATCTACATCTGGAACTCGTTCTTCATCGCCTTCATGGCGACGGGCCTGTCCCTGGTGCTCGCCGTCCCGGCGGCGTACTCCATGAGCCGCTTCGTGATGAGACGATCGGCGACGACGGTGCTGCTGGCCCGCATGATCCCCGGCGTGAGCCTGCTGGTGCCCTGGTACTACATCTTCTCCCAGTTGCGGATGACCGGCAGCTACCTGCCGCTGATCCTCTCGCACATGTTCGTATCGCTCCCGCTGATCCTCTACATCATGATGTCGTTCTTCGATCAGCTTCCCGAGGAACTGGAGGAGTCCGCACAGGTGGACGGGCTGACCGCGATCCAGGCCTTCCTCCGGATCACGCTGCCGCTGTCGATCCCGGGCATCGCCACCGCCACGATCCTGTCCTTCATCTTCAGCTGGAACAACTTCATGTTCGCCCTGGTGCTGTCCGGCCCGAACACGAAGACGCTGCCGGTGGCGATCTTCGACTTCATCGGGTACGCCAGCATCGACTGGGGTGCCCTGATGGCGGCCTCGGTGGTGGTGACGACGCCGATCATGGTGATCGCCCTGTTCACACAGCGGTACATCGTGTCGGGTCTGACCGCGGGGGCGACCAAGGGCTGACCTGGCCGCGATTCAGCTCAGGGCCAGCAGGTCCGAGCGGGCCTGGCGGGTGAGGTCGGCTGCGATCGCGGCAGCCTCGCTCGCCTCCCGGCGTCCGATGGCCTGCGCCAGTTCCCGGTGGCGGGCCACCGCTCGCCGAGCTCCGGTGCCGAAGACCGGAAGGTCGCTGTGGTAGCGCGACTCCAGGGTCGCGAGCAGCGTCTGCGCCAGCTGGCGCAGGACGGGGGAGCCGGCAGCCTCGACGAGCAACCGGTGGAACTCGGCGTCCGCGGTGGTGAACCCTGCGGTGTCGGTGGCGGCCAGCGCGGCGTCGAGGCTGTCGCAGAGCTCACCGAGGCGGGCAGCCTGTGCGACGTCGGCGTGGCGGGCCGCCTGCGCGGCGATCATCGGTTCGACGGCCTCGCGCAGCAGGAGCAGGTCCGCCAGTTGGGCGGTCGCCTCAGGACCTGTCGATCGCCAGGCGATGACGCGTGCGTCGAGCAGATCCCAGTCGTCGCCGGCGCGGATGACGGTGCCGATGCGGGGCCGGGCGTAGGTCATGCCGAGCGTCTCGAGCGTGCGCAGCGCCTCCCGCACCACCGTGCGCGACACCCCCAGCTCCTGGGTGAGCGCGTCCGGGCTCAGGACGCTGCCGGCCGGCAGGACTCCGGTGGCGATCCGGCGGCCGAGTTCGTCCACGACCGCGGCCTGGAGGCTCCGGCCCGGGACCGGCACGGTCACCGAGGCTTGTCCTGGGACAGTTCGGCGGCCTCGTAGGCCTTGCGCGGATCCTGCGTGGCGAACTTGCCGCCGCTGACGTCGACGAGCGTGCCGGTGACGTAGCCGGCGCTGTCGCCGGCGAGGAAGCAGAGCAGGTCGGCGATGTCCTCGGCGGTCTCCCAACGGCGAAGGCTGAGGGTGTCGAGCAGTCGCTGCTGGGCGGCGTCCGGCAGTTCGGTGAAGCCGTTCATCGCCGAAGGGACCATGCCCGGGGCATAGGCATTGACGGTGATGCCCCAGGGCCCGAGTTCGCCGGCCATCACCCGGCTGAGCTGGACGACGGCGGCCTTGGATGCCCCGTAGGCGGCGGCGCCGACGCTGGGGATGATCGCGGCGAAGGAGGCCGCGTTGATGATCCGTCCCCGTCCGGCCCGCTTCATCGCCGGTATCACCGCCCGCGAGAGCAGGAAGACCCCGGCGACGTTGACGTCGAAGCAGCGCCGCCACTGCGCCAGGGTGAGTTCCTCGATGCTCCCGACCACGTTGATGCCGGCGTTGTTGATCAGCACGTCGATGGTGGCGAACCGGTCGATGACGGTGTCCACCGTCGCCTGGACCGACTCGGGATCGGTGACGTCGCCGGTGAGCGCGAGCACGCCGGCCGGGAGCGGCTCGGGGAAGTCGAGGTCCAGCGCGACCACCCGGCAGCCCTCCGCGGCGAAGCGCTCGACGAGGGTGCGCCCGATGCCGCGTCCGCCACCGGAGATGAGGACCACGCGGTCCGTCAGGTCGATCTGCATCCGTAGCCTCCTTAGTATGATTAATATGTTCAGTATGTCAGACGTGAACGTGGTGTGGGTGAGTGGCGCAGGCTCCGGAATGGGGCGGGCCTCCGCGGTCGAGTTGGCACCAGGACGGCGGATCGCGCTCTCGGGGCGTCGGCCGGATGCCCTGGAGGAGACCGCCGAACTGGTACGGCAGGCCGGTGGGGAGGCGTTGGTGCTGCCGCTGGACGTCGGCCGGGAGGACGCTGTGCCGGTGGCCCGGCGCATCGTCGAGCAGTGGGGCAGGATCGACGCCCTGGTGCTCGCCGCCGGGCTCAACGCGCCGCGGCGGATGTGGGCCGACCAGGACCTCGCCGAGTTCGAGCAGATCCTCGCGACCAACACCTTCGGTGTGGTCCGCCTGATCGATGCCGCGCTGCCTTCGCTGCGGGAGTCCAAGGGGGTGGTCGTGGTCGTCTCGTCCTACTCGGGCTGGGCCTACTCGCCGATGGCCGGCGTGGCCTACGGAGCCAGCAAGACCGCGCTCGGCGTCGTCACCCGCAGCCTCAACACCCAGGAAGCCGCGGCGGGTGTGCGCGCCTGCCACCTGTGCCCCGGCGATGTGGATTCCGACTTCCTCTCACTGCGGCCGACGGTTCCGGACGCCCAGGCACGTGCCGTGATGCTCACGCCGGCCGACGTGGCCGCCGCGGTGCGGTTCGTGGTGGATGCGCCGGTGCATGTCCGCGTGGACGAACTGGTGATCTCGCCGGTGTCGCAGGTGTAGGGCGGGCTCGCGACCGGGCTCAGTCCAGGGAGCGCAGCCACTGCCGAACGTGCCAGGTGGCGCGGACGTCGTCCTCGTTGTACTCCAGCACGCGGGTGCGGGCCTGCGTCCGCTCCTGCTCGGAGTCGGCCCCGATCGCATCGTTGAACCAGCGCATCGAGTTGAGGCCGCCGGGGTCGGGGTCGCGCCAGCTGAAGCCCGGCCCCGCCGAGGCCACGACCTTCAGTCCCAATCCCTCGGTGCCGAAGAAATGCTGGCGCACGATAGGGAAGAGGTCGACGAACCCTTCCCGGGCGAACTGCGTCGCCCACTCCAGCGCCGGGTGGTGCATGGCCCGGGCCAGTCGGTCGATCTGATCGCGCTCGTAGGCGGAGTAGTGGTAGACGGCCGCGTCGGAGCTCTCCACCAGTTCCCGCAGCCAGCTGAGTGCCCGCACCGCCAGATCGAGTTCGTCGGTGGGTTCGAGGTGACGGAAGTCGCTGAAGTGGTGGTACGCCGAGTGGCCGCTGCGGGTATCGGTGACCCAGAACCCCCACAGGTAGATCCGTTCGGTGGCCGAGGTCTCCAGATCGAAGTCGACCTCCAGGGTGGCTGCGGGCACCTGGATCGGACCGCTGTCGAGGCGCTCCAGCAGAACGCCGCTGTGCACCAGTGCCGCCCGGCGCTGGGCCAGGCGCAGCCGATCCTCGCCACCGGGCCGGTGGGACGCCTGTGCCAGGTAGCTGGGAAGCAGGATCTCCAGATCGGCGGCGGCCAGGTCGGCGGTGGTCACGACGCCGGCCTGGCGGAGCACGGTCACCTCGTGCACGTCCAGCGGCAGTTTGGCCAGCTGCAGGGTCAGGTCGTCGGGGTCGAATCGCGGCCGGCACACCGGCCACCAGGCGCAGCGGTCGCATTCGCTGGTGCGGATCGGCGGCGGAGCCGGTTCACCGGCCACGGCGCGCTGGGCAAGCTCGAGGCGGCGCGTGAACTCGAAGTCGTAGCGCTCCAGACCCGAGGTGGAGGCCCCCGCTGCCGAGGTCGGCTGCCCGCCGGAACGGGGGAGTGCGGCCTGCGTCAGGTCGACCCAGATGGCCACCTGGCCGTAGTCCTCCAGCGGGTCGTTGCCGATCAGCAGGCCGTGGGCGCCCTCGGCCGCCCAGCCCAGTGACTCCAGCATGCGGTGGTAGTGGGCCAGCCGCAGCACCAGGTGCCAGCGGTAGCGCCAGCGGAGCCGCACCTGTGGAAGTGGTTCCGGGTTGCCCAGGCTGGAGAGCCGGGAGATGGTGGTGGCGGAGTCATCGGCCCGGGTCTCGAACATCCGGTAGGCCCGGACGATGCCCGGCAGATAGCCGGTCGGCGTCCGGATCAGCAGATCGGGACGCCCCACCCGGTGGTCGGTTGCGGGCAGCCGTCCGCCGATGACCAGGTCGGCGCCGTCGCGCATCGCGTTCAGGCAGGCGGTCTCCTGCTCGGACGCCGACTGCTCCCGGAGGCCACGCAGATCGGCCACATGACCGCCGGAGCGGATCAACTCGGCCAGTACGCCCGCGGAGAACCCGCGGTGGTCGGCGCTCCACTGCGGCGCCGGTGGGGCGGGAGGCGCCTCCAGCCCACTCGTGAAGGCATAGCTGGTCTTCAGCGGGCAGGAAGTGGCGCAGGAGGAATGCAGCAGCATCAGGCGCGGGCCCGGTGCAGGGCGACGATCCCGCCGCTGAGGTTCTTCCAGCCCGCCGCCCGCCAGCCGGCGTCGTGCATCAGCCCGGCCAGCATCGGCTGGGCGGGCCACGCCAGGATCGATTCGCCCAGGTAGTCGTAGGCGGCCGGATTGGACGACGCGAGCCCCGCGACCGAGGGCAGGATGTGCTGGAGGTAGAGGCGGTAGACCGGCTGGAACGGCTTCCAGACCGGGGTGGAGAACTCGCAGATCACCAGCCGGCCGCCCGGCCGGGTGACCCGCAGCAGCTCGGCGAGCGCACCGGTGGTGTCGGCGATATTGCGCAAGCCGAACGAGATGGTCACCGCGTCGAAGGCGTTGTCGGCGAACGGCAGCGACAGTGCGTCGGCGTTCACGAACGGCAGAGCAGGGTGTTTGGACCGGCCGGCCGCGAGCATGCCGAAGGAGAGATCCGCCGGCACGACGGTGGCGCCCGCCTGCGCGAACGGCAGCGACGAGGTTCCCGTCCCGGCCGCCAGATCGAGAATCCGCTCGCCCGGCTCCGGTGCCACGGCGGCGACCGTCGCCGCCCGCCAGGCCCGATCCTGACCCAGCGAGAGCAGGTCGTTCATCAGGTCGTAGCGGTCGGCGACATGGTCGAACATCGCCGCGACATCGGCGCGTCGTCGCTCCAGCGTGGCCCGGGCATCCGTCTTCAGCACGGGGTCTAGCCTGCCACGACCTGCTGACGAACGCCGCACGCCGATCAACTCGCGCGCTCGGTACGCCGCCCGACCTGCCCCGGTACATCGAGGGCCAGCCCTGGGGTACGAGGGCCAGCCTGTTGGGCTGGCCCTCGACAGTTTGGGCTGGCTCTCGATGGTGGGCGGGCGGTGGCGACATCCGGCTCGCGGCCAACGATTAGCGCTGGCTTGGGTGGTGGAGGAGAATCCCCCCATGGCGAAACGTGCGTCGGTGCTCAAAGTCACCGGGTTGAAAAAGGCCTTCGGGCCGGTGGTGATCGTGGACGGCTTCAATCTGGAGATCCGCGCGGGCGAGGCGATAGCGCTCACCGGACGCAACGGCGCCGGCAAGTCGACCGTGCTGCGCTGCGTGGTGGGCGCCGAACGCCCGGACGAGGGCACCGTGACCGTGAACGGCATCGCCGTGAGTGAGACCAACCCGGAGATCCGGCGCGAGGTGGCCACCGTGATCGACGATCTCGACTTCTTCCCCGACCTCTCGGTGGTCGAGCACCTCGACCTGCTGGCCCGCGCCCACGGCATCCCGGATGCCGAGGCGGCGGTGGACGAGGTACTGCACGAGGTGCAGCTCGTCCCGCAGTCGGGGCAGTTGCCGGCCACCCTCTCGTCCGGTCAGCGCCGTCGCCTCGCGCTGGCTACTGCTTTCGTCCGTCCCCGGTCGCTGCTGATCCTCGACGAACCCGAACAGCGCCTCGACACCGAAGGGGTGCAGTGGCTGGCGCGACGTCTGGTGGCCGAACGGAGCCGTGGGCTCGCCATCCTGATGGCCAGCCACGAGCCGGCGCTGGTGGACGCGGTCGCCACCCGTGAGGTCCGGCTGGCCGGCGCCGCTCTGGCCACCACGGCGACGGACTCCGCTGGCGAGGCCGAATGAGCACCCCACGACGTTCTTCTCCTCCGCTGCGCTCCCCCGAACAACGCCGCGGGGACCCCGCCATGAGCGCCCCACGACGTTCTTCTCCTCCGCTGCGCTCCCCCGAACAACGTCGCGGGGGCCCCGAATGAACACCCCACGACGTTCTTCTCCTCCGCTACGCTCCCCCGAACAACGTCGCGGGGGCCCCGAATGAGCAAGAAGTCACGCAAGCTGATCCGCTCGGCGTCCACCGAGCCGATCGAACCCGAGGTCGTCCCCGAGCCGGAAGTCGAGACTCGGGAGTTCTACTTCGTCCCGGAGTTCGAGCCGGTCGAGGTGGACGAGAAGGACCTGCACGACCAGATCAAGCTGTGGCGGCACGGCCGGGCCACCCGCAGCCTGTGGGAGGTCATCCAGGACGGCTATGTCGCGGTGTTCAGCGTGATCGTGCTGGGGGCGATGCTCGGCAACGTGCTGGTGCAGGCCCAATCCGGAGCGGCGGCGTGTACCACCGACGAGTGCGGGCTGGCGCGGCTGATGATGCCCACCGCGATGGTGTTGGCCAGCTTCACCCTCACGCTGGCCGTGGCCCGCCTCTTCGGGCCGATCCTGGCTTCGGCCGCCGAGGGCTTCTGGTTGATGGACGCTCCGCTGCGCCGCCGACGACTGCTGCGCGCCCGGCTGGTGCTGCCCGTGGCGATCGCCGGCGTGGTGGGCGCGGCGGTGACCGCGCTGGTGTCGGTGCTGGCGGGGATGGATGCGGTGAGCGTCCTGCTGTGGACGGCAACCGCTGGGGTGGGCAGTTCGGCGCTGATGGCGCTGGCAGGCGCCGAGCAGGGGATCGAGCGCACCACCGGCGTCCGTTCGGCGTTGTGGCTGGTCGGGGCGGCGACCCTGCTGGTGCTGCTGGCGGTCGTCTCGATCGCCGCCGGCTGGATCCCGGCCGCCGTGGGCTCCTCGGTCGAGGCGATCCGCTGGGTGGTGGCCGGCCTGCTGGTGGCGGCCACGGCCGGCCTGCTGATCTGGCTGGGGCTGGCGCTGCGCCGGCTGGAGCAGATCCGGCGCGCCCGGCTGCTCAGCGGGGGCTCCCTGGTGGCCGGCATGCAGGGCGCGATGTTCGCGCTCGACTTCGGCCTGATCCGCGACATCCTGGTCGAGCGGGAAGCCGCCGCCCGCGGTCACGTCCGGCCGGTGCGCGGCCGCGGGCTGGGCATCTGGGCGCTGGTGTGGCGTGACCTGCAGCGGCTGACCCGCTTCCCCAAGCCGTGGATCGGCCTGGCGGTCAGCCTGGTCGTCCCCTACGCCGCCGATGCGCTGCGGATCAGCCAACTCAACCCACTGGTCAGCGGCCTGGCGCTGTTCGTCGCGCTGGTGCCCTTCCTGGGCGGCCTGCGGGTGCTCACCCGCACCGGCGGCATGGCACGGTCGTTGCCGTTCAAGACCTCCACCGTCCGCACCGCCTCGATGGCCATTCCGGCCGGCCTGGCGCTGCTCTGGACCGCGCTGGTGACACCGGCCTTCGTGGGCATCGCCCAGGCCGGGGCCGATCGGGCATTCGTCGACGGTCTGCTGACCGCCACCGTCACCGGCATCGCCGGCCTGTTCGGCGCGGTGCGCTGGGTGACGGCCAAGCGCCCGGACTTCGGAGTGCCGATGATGGCCACCCCGGGCGGTGCGATGCCGCCCACCCTGATGTTCAACCTGCTCCGCGGCATCGACGTGGTGGCCGTGGTGACCGCGCCGCTCATCCTCGGCGCACCGGTGACCTGGTCGCTGGGGATCGCCGGGGTGATCTTCGTCCTGCTCCGCGGCACCTTCAACATGGACGAGCTCAAGGCCGAGCAGGAGGCGCTCAAGCGCCAGCAACAAGCCGAGACGCGTGAGAAGATCAAGATCTCTCGTCCCCCCCGCTAGCCCGAAAGGGAGCCATGGAAGTCATCATCTGCCCGAACGAGGACAGGGTTGCCGAAGTCGCCGCGGCGAAGGCCGCCAAGATCGCGCAGCAGATCGGGCCGAAGGTCGTGCTCGGCGTGGCCACCGGATCCTCCCCGGTGAAGACCTACCGCGAGCTGGTGAAGCTGGTCGCCGCCGGCGAACTAGATCTCTCCGAGGCCTCCGCGTTCGCGCTGGACGAGTATGTGGGCATTGCCGAGGGCCATCCGGAGAGCTACCACGAGGTGATCCACCGCACGGTGACGGTGCCGCTCGGGCTCGACCCGGCTCGGGTTCACGTCCCGAACGGCTTCGCCGCGGACTTGAGCACGGCCGGCGAGGACTACGAGGCCGCGATCCGGGCCGCCGGTGGGGTGGACATCCAGTTCCTGGGCGTCGGCTCGAACGGGCACATCGGGTTCAACGAGCCGACCAGCTCGCTCAGCTCCCGGACCCGGATCAAGACCCTCGCCGAGGGCACCCGCGCCGACAACGCCCGCTTCTTCGACTCGATCGACGACGTGCCTCGACACTGCCTGACCCAGGGTCTGGGCACCATCCTTGATGCCCGCTACGCCATCCTGATGGCCACTGGCGGGAGCAAGGCCGACGCGGTCGCCGCGATGATCGAAGGGCCGGTCACCTCGATGTGGCCGGGTTCGGTGTTGCAACTGCACCAGCACGCCACCATCGTGATCGACGAGGCCGCCGCCGCCAAGCTGGCGTTGCGCGAGTACTACAAGGAGACCTACGCGCATCTGCCCGACTGGCAGCGGCTCGAGATCTAGGAGCACCGATGCTGATCAGCGCCTCGCAGGTGCTGCTGGAGGATGCCACCGAACTGGCCGCCGGCTGGGTGGAGGTGTCGGGTGAGCGGATCGTCGCCGTCGGCGCCGGTGAGCCACCGCGGGCAGCCGAGCTGGTCGTGGACGGGACCGTGGTCCCCGGGTACGTCGATGCGCACAACCACGGTGGCGGAGGAGCGTCCTTCGTCACCGAGGATCCTGCCGCCGCGCTGCTGGCGACCGCCGCGCACCGCCGGCTGGGCACCACCTCGATCGTCGCATCGCTGGTGACCGGGGCGTACCCCGATCTGCACCGGCAGGTGGCCTGCCTGGCCGAACTGGTGGAGTCCGGGGAACTGCTCGGCATCCATCTGGAGGGGCCCTGGCTGGCGCATGAGTACAAGGGTGCGCACCCGCCGCAGCTGCTGACCGACCCCGACCCGGCCGAAGTGGCCGCCCTGCTCAGGGCCGGTCGCGGCGCGGTGAAGATGGCGACCATCGCACCCGAACGCTCCGGTGCGCTGGAGTCGATCCGGCTGATGGTCGACGCCGGCTGCCTGGCGGCGGTCGGCCACACCAACGCCGGCTTCGACACCACCGTGGCGGCGATCGATGCCGGCGCTCGGGGCGCCACCCACCTGTTCAATGCGATGCCCGCGCTGCTGCATCGAGCGCCGGGACCGGTGCTGGCGCTGTGGCGGGACGAGCGGGTGACCGTCGAAATGGTCATGGACGGCGTACACGTCCGGCCCGAGCTGGTCGCCTGGGTGATGGCCACCGCGCCGGGACGGGTGGCCCTGGTGACCGATGCGATGGCGGCGGCCGCCCATGTCGACGGGAACTACGTCCTGGGCGAGCTTGACGTCGAGGTGCGCGACGGCGTCGCTCGCCTGGCCGGCCTGGATACCATCGCAGGCTCGACCCTCACCCTCGACAAGGCGGTGCGCAACGCGGTCGCCGCGGGGGTGGAGCTGGTGGCTGCCGTCCGTGCCGCCTCGACGGTGCCCGCCGACTACCTGGGGCTCGAATCGGTGGGCCGGATCGCCCCTGGGAAACGGGCTGATCTGGTGGTGCTGGACGATTCCCTGAACGTGACGAAGGTGATGTGGCGGGGGGAGTGGCAGTAGGCCGGCGGCCACCTCATTCACGCTTTCTCATTCCGGGATCTTGAGCCTGGTCATTCCGGCATGGGCCGGAATCTCGGTTTGGGCGCAGGGAGATCCCGGCCTTCGCCGGGATGACGGTTGTCTGGTCCGGCCGGGATGACGACTGTCCACTTCCTGAGGAGTACTCTCGGCAGCGATGTCTGAGGGTCCGGATCGCCGCGCGTGGTTGGCGGAGCTGACCGAGGTGCGGCTGTTGACCGTCTTCGGCCCGAACGCGGCCAGCGCCGGGCAGCGCTACGCCGCGATGGGACGGGTGGGCAGGATCGCCGCCGGCGGTGGCGAGGCCGACCAGGTGCTGCAGGCGAACGTCCGAGGCTCGGGGCGGCACAGCTATCAGACCGTGGTGCGGATCAGCCGGTCCGGGTCCATCAGTTCGTTCTGCAGCTGCCCGGTCCGCACCAACTGCAAACACGGCGTGGCGGTGCTGTGGGCCTATCGGGCCAGCCAACTGGAGCCCACCCCGCCACCGTGGCAGCGCGCGCTCGCGCAGTTCGCAGAGCTGGATCGGCGCAGCGGGTCGGCGGGGCAGCCGCTGGCATTGCAGTTCCTGCGCTGGGCCGGCAGTCCGGTCCAGCTCCGGGTGCTCACCCTCGGCAAGCGCGGCGGCTGGGTGCGCACCGGCATCGACTGGGACGGGGTCGAGGGGGAGTGGGAGACGATCCACGATGCCCGCCAGCGGCGCGCCCTGGCCGCGCTGCGCCGGGCCCACCGGACACCGTCCGGCTACGGCTACTACGGACGCACCGAGCTGCTGGTGCTGGACGAGTTCGGCGCCGAGCTCTGGGAACTGCTCGCCCGGGCCCGGGACGCCGGGGTGGCCTTCGTCGGCGGAGAGCTGGTGAACTCCGTCCGGCTGCTGACCGAACCCGCTCGGATGACGTCGGTGCTGCGGCCGACCGCGGACGGGGCGGAACTGGTGAGCGCGCTGGTCGCCGACGAACGGGAGTGGGAGGTCGCGCCCGGTGGTCTGGTGGGCGAACCCGCCCACGGGGTCGCCCTGATGACCGAGGGAGAACTGGTGCTGGGTGCACTGGCCCACCCGCTGGAGACCGCCGCGCGCACCTTGCTGATCCGTCACCCCCGCCTGGAGATCCCGGACACCGACCTGGCATCGTTCACCGCCGGCTTCCTGCCCGCGCTGCGACGTTTCCTCGAGCTGGAACTGGACTCAGGCCTGGAGCTCCCGGAGGTGGATCCACCGGTCGTGGCACTGCGGATCGAGTTCGGACCGGAGCACACCGCCCGATTGCGCTGGGGCTACCGCTATCGGGTGGGGAACAGGGTCTTCGACGTCGGGCCCGAGCCGGCTCCCGACGACCCGCCGGTGCGCGATCGAGCGGCTGAGGCGGCGCTGCTGGAGACCCTGCCGCGGGAGCCCTGGGCGGTGGCCACCGATCATCTGGCCCGGGCGAGACTGGTGCCCGACCTTCTCCTGCGCGGCGCGGAATCAGCGGCCTTCGTCACCGACTGGCTGCCGGTGTTGCAGCAGTCGGCAACGATCGAGGTCGAGCTCTCCGAAGCCGCACCCAGCTACCGCCGGGCCGAGTCGGCGCCGGTGGTGAGCGTCGCGATGACCGACGACGCCGGTGGCGGCACCGACTGGTTCGATCTTGCGGTGACCATCGAGGTGGACGGCGAGCAGGTCGAGTTCCGGGAGCTGTTCGCCGCCCTGGCCCGTGGCGAGAGCCACCTGATCCTGGACTCCGGGACCTGGTTCGGTCTGGATCGTCCCGAACTCGAGCAGCTGCGCCGGATCATCGACGAGGCGTTGCTGCTGCAACCGGATCCCGCCGGCGGGCTGCGGCTGCGGCGCGAACACGCCGGGCTGTGGCAGGAACTGGTGGAACTCGGGGTGGTGGCCGAGCAGTCTCGTGCCTGGCAGGCGGCCGTCTCGGCCCTGCTGGACGTGACCGAGCTGCCGGCGTCGGAGGTGCCGGACGGGCTGCAGGCGACGCTGCGCGGCTACCAGAAGCTCGGCTACCGCTGGCTGCGCTACCTGTGGCGGGCCGGGCTGGGCGGGATCCTCGCCGACGACATGGGCCTGGGCAAGACCGTGCAGGTGCTGTCGGCGGTGCTGGCCGCCGCCGAGGCCGGTGAGCTGGACGAGCCCGTGCTGGTGGTGGCGCCGACCTCGGTGGTGGGGACCTGGGCCGGCGAGGCGGCACGGTTCGCACCCGGCTTGCGGGTGCGGACGATCGAGGCCACCGCCGGCAAGCGCTCGGCATCGCTGGCCGAGTTGCGCGACGACGCCGACCTGCTGGTCACCTCCTACACCCTGCTGCGCCTGGACGACGCCGACTACGCCCGATACCGGTGGGCAGCGGTGGTGCTGGACGAAGCGCAGTTCGTGAAGAACCGCGCCACCCGGGCCTACAAGGCCGTCCGCCGGCTTACCGCGCCGGTGAAGCTGGCCGCCACCGGAACGCCGCTGGAGAACAACCTGATGGACCTGTGGTCGTTGCTGTCGATCACCGCACCGGGGCTGTTCGCCGACCCGGAGGTGTTCGCCGAGCTGTACCGCCGTCCCATCGAATCCGGACGGGATCCCGAGGCGCTGGCGCGGCTGCACCGCCGGGTCCGTCCGCTGATGCTGCGGCGCACCAAGCAGGCGGTCGCGCCGGAGCTGCCACCCAAGCAGGAGCAGGTGCTCGAGGTGGCGCTGAGCCCCGGCCATCGCCGGATCTACGACCGGCACCTGGCCGCCGAGCGCAAGCGGGTGCTGCGGCTGGTGGACGATCTGGACCGCAACCGGGTGGCGATCCTGCGCTCGCTCACCCTGCTGCGTCAGCTGAGCCTCTCGCCGGCCCTGGTCGAGGCCGGTGCGCCCGAGCAGTCGGCCAAGATCGACACCCTGGTGGAGATGGTCACCGAACTGGCCGCCGAGGGCCACCGTGCGCTGGTGTTCAGCCAGTTCACCGGCTTCCTGAAGCTGGTCCGCGAACGACTCGATGCCGAGCGGATCGGCTATGCCTACCTGGACGGCCGCACCCGCGACCGGCAGCGCCGGATCGCCGACTTCCGGGAGTCGTCCGATCCGGTCTTCCTGATCAGCCTGAAGGCCGGTGGCTTCGGCCTGACTCTGACCGAGGCCGACTACGTCTTCATCCTCGATCCGTGGTGGAATCCTGCCGCGGAGACCCAGGCGATCGACCGCACCCACCGGATCGGCCAGGACAAGCCGGTCAACGTGTACCGCCTGGTCAGCGCCGACACCATCGAGGAGAAGGTGGTCGCCCTGCAGCAGCGCAAGCGTGACCTGTTCGACTCGGTGATGGGCACCGGCTCCGACGCCCCCGCCCCGCTCACCGCCGCCGACATCCGAGGCCTGCTCGACCTCGACTGACCGCCGGCCGGCGATACCCGGAACGTCCCCCGGCGGACTCTCACCGCCATCGCCGCGAAGGCGGGGTTCTCCGCCCGGTCGTTTGGCTAGACTGACCGCGCTGACCAGTCGGCAACGCCTTGGGGAACCGTGGCGGGGCCGGCGCGTGAAGGATGGATTCTCAATGGTTGACCTGAAGCGGCGCTCGGTGCTGATCGGTATGGCCGGAGCCGCCGGGGCGGCTGTCGTCGGATGCTCCGCGGAGCAGCCGCCGTCCCCCCCACCGTCGACACCGTCGCCCAGCCCGGTGGAGACCCCGACACCCACCCCCACCCCGACGCCGACACCCACCGTCGACACCACGCCGCGCTGGCCGCTCACCGGAGTCCCCTTCGCCGAAGGCGACGAGAAGAAGGCCGCCCGCTCGGTGGTGGCGGTCAAGGTGCCTGTGGAGAAGCGCTCCTTCCCCCAGACCGGCGTGGACAAGGCCGACATCGTGTTCGTCCAGGCCCAGGGCAAGTCCTACGACATCACCCGCCTGTGCGCGATCTACCACAGCAAGTTCCCCGACGAGGGCGTCAACCCGGTGCGCTCCACCCGTCCGGTGGATGTGGCGCTGCTGGCGCCGCTGAAGGGCGTCCTGGCCTGCACCGGCGCCGTGCCCTGGGTGCTGAAGTACGTCCGCAAGCACAAGAAGTACATCGAACTGCGCGAGAAGTACGGCGATCGCACCGACCGGTGGAAGATCTGGAATCCGGGCGGCTGGTGGAAGGGTGGAAACCTCTCCGACAAGTCCGTGGTGGCGATGCCCAAGGCGCTCTCCCGCGACGCCAAGCTGGCCCCGGACACCATTCCGCCGGTCTATCTGCAGTACGCCGCGCCGGATGAGGACCCGTCCACCGCCAACGGGACGGACGCCACGCAGGTCACCATCACCTACGCCGGTTCGGCCAAGGAGTACCACCGCTGGACCTGGAAGGAGAAGGCCTGGGCGAAGGCCATCCGGTTCCAGGAAGGCTCCACCTGGTTCGACTGGAAGGTGCGCAAGGGCAACCAGGTGACCGCCCCGAACGTCCTGATCGTGCACTGCAAGTGGAAGATGGGCGTCCTGGAGGGCTACTCGGGCCACAAGGAGCCGCTCTACTCGATGGTGGACGGCAGCGACAAGTTCCTCTACTTCCACGGCGGCAAGTACGTCACCGGCACCTGGAAGAAGGGCAAGGTGACCGACCTGTTCGAGTTCACCCTGGACGACGGCACCCCGCTCAAGATGGCGCCCGGCCGGGTCTGGATCGAACTGCCGAACACCAACGACAAGGTCGCGATCAAGTAGGTTTCCCTGGTGCAGCGCACCAGGGTGGGCGCCTACGATGCGGTATGGCTATCGCACGATTCCCCAGCCCGGTGATCGACTGTCCCGATCCGGCTGGGCTGGCAGCGTTCTACGGCGCCCTGCTCGACTGGCCGGTCGAGACGGACGAAGGCTGGGCCGACATCCGCGCCGACTACGGCGCCTGCATCTCGTTCCAGCAGGTGGCGGACTATCAGCCGCCGGATTGGCCCTCCCAGGAGCGGCCGCAGCAGTTCCACCTCGATCTCATGGTGGACGATCTGGACGCGGCCGAGGCGGCCGCCCTGGAGTTGGGGGCGGTCAAGGCCGAACACCAGCCAGGCACCACCTTCCGGGTCTTCCTGGACCCGGCCGGTCATCCCTTCTGTCTCTGCGTGAGCTGACGCGCTGGCGTCCGACCGCTACTCGGCGATATCGGGCAGGGCGAGCCACTGGGCCCAGGTCAGATCGATCCCGATGTACCGGGGAGCGGTGAACGGCCAGGTGCCGGCGATCCAGGTCGGCACCAGCGCGTCCAGGGATGCCTCGACCCCGGAGCCGACGTACTCGTCGCGCACCCACCAGGAGATCTCGGCGTCGGCGCCCAGCTTCTCGGGCGGATCGATGTACACGCGCACCCGATCAGGGTGGTCTCCGCGGCATCGAACAGCGCGTAGTTGAAGGACTCGTGGACGAGGATCTCCGCCTCGTGCCGGGCCAGGTCCGCACGGTCCTCCTCGGCGGTCATGTCCGCCGGGGGCCAGCCCCAGGCCTCGCCGTAGATCGACCACAGCCGCTGCTGGGAGCCCATCACGGCCGGCATGTCGAGAGCGACGTCATCGGCACGGATCGGGCGCAGATGGTGACCGGGATCCACCTCGATCCGCAGCGGATGTTCGAAGCCTTCCGGCAGCCAGCCCATGTGCCCCCCTGTACGAATGTCGGATCCCCAGGGTCTCACGGCCGCCGGCGGCTGTCACCGGTCGAGGAGCACCGGTCAAGGCTCTGCAACGCCGATTCCGGCAGCCGCCGCTGTCTGGCCCTCGTCCGGCTCTGGCGCCGGTCAGTGCGGGACGCCGAGCGCCTCCAGCATCGGGACGAGCTTGGCCTGGGTCTCGGCGTACTCCTCGGCGGGGTCGGACTCGGCCACGATCCCGCAGCCGGCGTAGAGGGTTATCGCGCGGCGATCCCCGGCCAGCTGGCCGCAACGCAGCGCGATGGCGAACTCGCCGTCTCCGGAGGCGTCCATCCAGCCGACCGGGCCGGAGTAGCGGCCGCGGTCGAGCTGCTCGAGCTCGGCGATCGCCTTGCGAGCGGTAGCGGTGGGCGTCCCGCACACGGCGGCCGAGGGGTGCAACTCGGCGGCCAGCCGCAACGCGGAGACATCGCCGTGGGCGACCGCGGTCACATCCGAGGCCAGGTGCAGCACGTTCGGCAGCTCAAGGACGTAGGGTGCGTCGGGCACGTTCATCCCGGAGCAGAAGGGGGCGAGCGCGGCCGCTACCGACTCCACCGCCAGTTCGTGCTCGATCAGGTTCTTGCTGGAGCGGGCGAGTGAGTGCGCCAGCTTGAGATCCAGTTCCTCGGCCCCGGTCCGGCGGATGGTGCCGGCCAGCACCCGGGACATCGCCAGACCGCCTTCCAGCCGCACCAGCATCTCGGGGGAGGCGCCCACCAGGCCGTCGACACAGTAGGTCCAGCAGTTCGGGTAGCGCTCGGCCAGGGCACCGACCAGCCAGCGCGGGTCGATCGGGGCTTCGGCGGCGATCTCGATCCCGCGGGCCAGCACCACCTTGCTCAGCCCGTTGCGCTCGATCCGCTCGACACCCTCGGCGACGATCGACTGCCAGTGCTCGCGATCCAGGCTGCGGCCGGTGACACCGATCACCCGGGGCGGGTCGATCACCCCGGCAACCTTGACCGGAGCCTCGAGCGGTGCGTCCGCCGGGCCGATCGTGGTCATCCAGGCCTGGCCGCGACGGCGTCCGATCACCACCTGGGGCACGATCAGGCGAGCTGGTGCGACCGTGTTGTCGGCGTCGAACGGGAAGGACGCGAACACCACCGGCCCGCCGTCGCCGGGGAGTTCGGTCCGGGTGTCCAGCGCGTCGCAGAATTCGCGCCACCAGGCGTCCGCCTCCTCCCAGCCGGCCCCTTCCAGCCGAGCCGCCTCACCGAGGCCGATCATGCCGTCGCCACGACGCAGCCAGGCCAGCGAGGGAGCGGTCGGGAGGTAGGCCTCCAGCGGTCCGGGGTCGTCGATCGCGATGGTCTGGGCCCGCCACGACGGCTGGGGCGGGAGATCGCGCACCCAGGCAGGATAGACGAGCCGCCGACCCCGTGAAAAAACGCACCGTTTCGTGCACGAAAAAACCGCCCCCGAGGGCCTCGGGCGGGCAGGTCGCCGAAATGGCTCCGGCGCGGGTTTCTGCCTAGGATGACCAGGACTGCAGCCCGAGCCCGCTCGGTCCTGCCGAGAGGAAATACCGGGGCGAAGCCCCTAGACTGGCCAGGCTGATCGCTACTCGTAGGAGCCGTAGACCGATGTCCGAGACCCAAGCCGACGCCATCGTCGTAGGCGCGGGACCGGGGGGTTCGACAGCGGCCCGTTATCTGGCCGAACGCGGGCTGGAGGTGGCGCTGCTCGAAAAGAGCAGCTTTCCGCGCGAGAAGGTCTGCGGTGACGGGCTGACGCCGAGAGCGGTCAAGCAGTTGATCCGGCTCGGCGTCGACACCAGCGACGAGACCCGCTGGATCCGCAACAAGGGCCTGCGGGTCTACGGCGGACGCGTGGAGCCCTTCGTGCTGAACTGGCCGGAACTGGCCGAGTTCCCGCCCTACGGCCTGGTTCGCGGCCGGGCCGACTTCGACAAGACGCTGGCCGACCACGCCGTCGCCGGCGGGGCGAAGCTGCATGAGAACACCACCGTCACCGGTGCGGTGCTGGACGAGCGCACCGACCGGATCACCGGCGTCACCACCAAGGACGGCCGCACCTTCACCGCACCGGTCGTGATCGCCGCCGACGGCAACTCCTCCCGGTTGGCGCTGTCGATGGGGCTGGACAAGCGCAAGGACCGTCCGATGGGGGTCGCGGTCCGCACCTACTTCGACAGTCCGCGCGGCGACGACGAGTACATGGAGTCCCACCTGCAGCTGTGGGACGGCAAACCGGGGGAGTCCAACCTGCTGCCCGGCTATGGCTGGATCTTCGCGATGGGCAACGGACGGGTGAACGTCGGCCTGGGGACGGTGAACTCCTCGGCGGCTTCCACCAAGGCGAACTACCGCCAGATCTTCGCCAAGTGGCTGGCGAACACCCCGCCGGAATGGGGCTTCACCCCCGAGAACCAGGTCGGCGGCATCGGCTCGGCGGCGCTGCCGATGAGCTTCAACCGGCAGCCCGCCTACGCTCGCGGGCTGATGCTGGTCGGCGATGCCGGCGGCATGGTGAGCCCGTTCAACGGCGAGGGCATCGGGTACGCGATGGAGTCGGCCGAGATGGCCGCCGACGCGATCACCGATGCCCACTTCCGCGGCTTCGGCTCGCCCAGTGCCGAGCGCGCGCTGCAGGGCTACGTCACCCGGCTGAAGGGCGAGTGGGGCGGTTACTTCCGGCTGGGGCAGGTCTTCGTCTCGCTGATCGAACATCCGCAGGTGATGCACCTGTGCACCAAGTACGGCCTGCCGCGTCCGGTGCTGATGCGATTCACGATGAAGTTGCTGGCTCACCTGTACGACACGCGTGATGGTGATTGGATGGACAAGGTGCTCACCACCCTGACAAAGGTGGCACCCTCAGCATGAGCAGATTCGCAGGAGTTCCAGGAAGGTTGGGCTGGCGATGAGTCCCTACATCCCCATCCTCGGGATCATGGTGTTGGCGGCGGGCTTCCTCGCCATCTCGGTGGCGCTCAGTTCGGTGCTCGGGCCGCGGCGGTACAACCGCGCCAAGTACGACTCCTACGAGTGCGGCATCGACCCGACACCGGTGGCCGAGGGTGGTGGCCGGTTCCCAGTGAAGTACTACATCATCGCGATGCTGTTCATCGTCTTCGACATCGAGACCGTCTTCCTCTACCCGTGGGCGGTCACGTTCGGGCAACTCGGCTGGTTCGCGCTGGCCGAGATGCTGCTGTTCATGGCGACGGTCTTCGTCGCGTACGTCTATGTATGGCGACGCGGCGGCCTGGAGTGGGACTGAGGAGGGGCTGAGCTATGGCTGGCGGTATTGAGGACAAGATCCCCCAGGGTGTGGTGCTGACCACCCTGGAGGGGGTGTTCGGCTGGATGCGGCAGGCATCGTTCTGGCCGGCCACCTTCGGACTGGCCTGTTGCGCGATCGAGATGATGACCTACGGAGCGCCGCGGTTCGACGCCGGACGCTGGGGTCAGGAGGTGTTCCGCGCCTCGCCGCGGCAGGCCGACCTGATGATCATCTCCGGCCGGGTCAGCCAGAAGATGGCACCGGTGCTGCGGCAGGTGTACGACCAGATGCCCAACCCGAAGTGGGTGATGGCGATGGGTGTCTGTGCCTCCAGCGGCGGCATGTTCAACAACTACGCCATCGTCCAGGGCGGCGACCACCTGGTGCCCGTCGACATCTACGTCCCCGGTTGCCCGCCGCGCCCCGACATGCTGATCGACGCGATGTGGAAGCTGCGCAAGGACATCGTCATGAAGCGACCGATGGCCGGCAATGAGATCGAGGCGCTGGAACGTGCCGAGCAGCTCGCGCTGGAGGCGCCCGCCACACACGAGATGAAGGGTCTGCTGCGATGAGCGACCAGACTCCCGAGAAGCTGCCCGGGGAGGAGAAGACCGTGGACCATCCGGTCACCGATCCCGAAGCCGCCCCCAAGGCGGGCCTGGAGCGCGAGGACGCGCAGCCCGGCGCGACCCCCGAGGCCGCCGGTCCGGTTCCGACCCGCACCGGGATGTGGAGCCAGGGCACCGGTGACACCTCGGGCTACGGCGGCATCGTCCGCGAGATCCCGTTCCCGCGTGGCTCCACGCCTCCGTTCGGCTCCTGGTACGACCAGGTCCATGACCGGCTGGCAACGCTCGTGGTGGATCCCTTCGTCAAGGTGGTGGTCGACCGGGGAGAGATCACCTTCTACATCGCCCGCGAGAAGCTGGCCGAGTCGATGCGCACGCTGCGGGACGACGCCCACCTGCGGTTCGAACTGTGCTCCAGCGTCTCCGGCGTCCACTACCCGGCGGACGCGGGCGCTGAACTGCACGTCGTCTACCACCTGGCCTCGCTCACCCACAATCGCCGGATCCGGGTGGAGACCACCTGCCCCGAGACCGACCCGCACGTCCCCAGCGTGGTGGCGACCTACCCGGCCGCGGACTGGCACGAGCGCGAGACCTGGGACATGTTCGGGATCGTCTTCGACGGACACCCGCACCTGACCCGCATCCTGATGCCGGACGACTGGGTCGGTTTCCCGCAGCGCAAGGACTACCCGCTCGGCGGGATCCCGATCGAGTACAAGGGCACCACGGTGCCACCGGTCGACCAGCGCAGGAGCTACCGATGAACGCCCAGCAGACCGACTTCTACGCCAACCCGGGCGAAGCCACCGAAGGCACCGTCTACACCGCGATGGGCGGCGGCGACTTCGCCGACATCGCCGCCGAGCAGGCCAGCCGCAATGACGAGACGCTGGTCATCAACATGGGTCCGCAGCACCCCTCGACCCACGGCGTGCTGCGCCTGATGGTCGAGTGCGACGGCGAGACGGTGAAGAGCATCCGTCCCGGAATCGGCTTCCTGCACACCGGTATCGAAAAGAACATGGAATACCGGACCTGGACCCAGGGCACCACTTTCGTGACCCGGATGGACTACGTCGCCCCGATCTTCAACGAGGTCGCCTACTGCCTCTCGGTCGAGCGTCTGCTCGGCATCGAGGACCAGATTCCGCAGCGCGCCCAGGACATCCGGGTGCTGATGATGGAACTGAACCGGATCACCTCCCATCTGGTGGCGGTCGGCACCGGCGGCATGGAGATCGGTGCTCTGACGGTGATGACGATCGGCTTCCGCGAGCGCGAGATGGTGCTCGACTTCTTCGAGGCCGTCACCGGCCTGCGGATGAACCATGCCTACATCCGCCCCGGCGGGGTGGCGGGGGACCTGCCCGAGACCGGGATCGCCCAGTTGCGCGACGTGATCGACTGGCTGGAGAAGCACCTGCCGGAGTACGCGGCGTTCTGCAACGAGAACCCGATCTTCAAGGGCCGGATGTGTGGCATCGGCGTCCAGGATCTCAGCGCCTGCCTGGCGATGGGGGTCACCGGCCCGGTGCTCCGCTCGGCCGGCTACCCGCTGGACCTGCGCAAGTCCCAGCCCTACTGCGGCTACGAGAGCTACGACTTCGACGTGATCACCTGGGACACCGCCGACGCCTATGGCCGGTTCCGGGTGCGCCTGGACGAGATGTGGGAGAGCCTGAAGATCGTCAAGCAGTGCGCCGACCGGCTGGAGGCCTCGACCGGCGAGCCGGTGATCATCGACGACCCGAAGATCGCCTGGCCCGCCCAGCTGGCCAACGGCCCGGACGGCCAGGGCAACTCCAACGAGCACATCAAGCACATCATGGGCGAGTCGATGGAAGCGTTGATCCACCACTTCAAGCTGGTCACCGAGGGCTTCCGGGTGCCGGCCGGCCAGGCCTACGTCCCGATCGAGGGCCCCAAGGGCGAACTCGGTTGCCATGTGGTCTCCGACGGCGGCACCCGGCCGCACCGCGCCCACATGCGCGACCCCGGATTCAACCACCTTCAGTCAGTCCCGATCCAGTGCGAGGGCGGCATGCTGGCCGACATCGTGGTGGCGATCGGTTCGCTCGATCCGGTGATGGGAGGGGTCGACCGATGAGCGGCCACGAGTTCCAGTCCTTCTTCCCCGAATCCGGGGAGGTCGACATGACCGACACCTCGACCAACATCGACGAGACCACGATGGCCGAGCTGCGCGAGCTCGCCGGCCGCTATCCGCAGCCCCGCTCGGCGCTGCTGCCGATGTTGCACCTGGTGCAGAGCGTGGACGGACGGGTGTCCCCGGCCGGGATCGAGGCCTGCGCTCAGGTGCTCGGCATCACCACCGCTCAGGTCTCCGGCGTGGCGACCTTCTACACGATGTATCGCCGCCGTCCGGCAGGCAGGCACCACATCGGCGTCTGTACCACCGCCCTGTGTGCGGTGATGGGAGGCGACGCACTGCTGGACTGTGTGGAGGCCAAGCTCGGGATCCATCCCGACGAGACCACCCCCGACGGCACCTTCAGCCTCGAGCGGATCGAGTGCAACGCCGCCTGCGACTTCGCGCCGGTGATGATGGTGAACTGGGAGTTCATGGACAACATGACTCCTGACAAGGCAGAACAGTTGCTCGACGACCTGGCCGAAGGCAAGGACGTCAAGGCCAGCCGGGGTGCCACGATCACCTCCTGGCGGGAGGCGGAGCGGGTGCTGGCCGGCTTCCCCGACGGCCGGGCGGACGAGGGCCCGAGCGCCGGAGCGGCCTCGCTGCTGGGCAAGAGCATCGCCGACGCCAAGGGCTGGACGGCCCCGAAGCCGGAGGAGAGCGCGCTGTGACCGACCTGCTGACCCCCGTCCTGTCGGCCAACTGGGGCGACGAGAAATCCTGGGACATCGCCGCCTACACCGCCGCCGGCGGGTACGCCGCGGTGGACAAGGCCCTCGCGATGACCCCGGACGAGGTCACCGAGCTGGTCAAGGCCGCCGGCCTGCGCGGCCGTGGCGGCGCGGGCTTCCCGACCGGCATGAAGTGGAGCTTCGTCCCCAAGGACAATCCGAACCCGAAGTACCTGGTGGTCAACGCCGACGAGTCCGAGCCGGGCACCTGCAAGGACATCCCGCTGCTGCTGGCCAGCCCGCACACCCTGGTGGAGGGGATGATCATCGCCTCCTACGCGATCGGCTGCCACACCGCCTTCGTCTACATCCGCGGTGAGGTGCTGCACGTCATCCGCCGGCTGCGGCACGCCGTCGAGCAGGCCTACGCAGCCGGCCACCTGGGCAAGAACATCCACGGCTCGGGCTACGACCTCGACATCATCGTGCACGCCGGTGCCGGCGCCTACATCTGCGGCGAGGAGACCGCGCTGCTGGATTCGCTGGAGGGCCGCCGCGGACAGCCCCGGCTGCGTCCGCCGTTCCCGGCCGTCGCGGGCCTGTACGCCTCGCCGACCGTGATCAACAACGTGGAATCGATCGCCTCGGTACCCTGCATCCTGGCCAACGGCTCGGCCTGGTTCTCCTCAATGGGCACGGAGAAGTCCAAGGGGATGACGATCTACTCGCTGTCGGGACACGTCGCGCGTCCGGGCCAGTTCGAGGCTCCGCTGGGCATCACGCTGCGCGAACTGCTGGAGCTCTCCGGTGGCGTCCGCAGCGGTCACGAACTCAAGTTCTGGACGCCGGGCGGCTCGTCCACCCCGATCCTGACCGCCGAACACCTCGACGTCCCGCTGGACTACGAGGGGATGGCCAGCGTGGGCAGCATGCTCGGCACCAAGGCGCTGCAGATCTTCGACGAGACGGTCTCGGTGGTGCGCACCACGCTGCGCTGGGTGGAGTTCTACAAGCACGAGTCCTGTGGCAAGTGCACGCCCTGCCGCGAGGGCTCGTGGTGGCTGGTGCAGCTGCTGAAGAAGTTCGAGGACGGCGTTGCCGTCGAGGGCGATGTCGACAAGCTGCTCGACATCTGCGACAACATCGGCGGCAGGTCCTTCTGCGCCTTGGCCGACGGCGCGGTCGCCTGCGTCACCTCGGCGGTGCGCCACTTCCGTCCGGAATTCGAGGCGGGCTATCACACTCCCGCCAACGAGCTGTTCCCCTATGGACGCAGCGCCCTGTTCGAGGTTTCCGAAGGGAGCCACGCATGAGCGTGATCACCAAGCCCGGCGAGGCGGTCGCACCGGTCGACACGATCACGGTGACCATCGACGGCACCGAGGTACAGGTGCCCAAGGGCACCCTGGCGATCCGGGCCGCGGAGATGATAGGGATCGCGATCCCGCGGTTCTGCGACCACCCGCTGCTCGATCCGGTCGGTGCCTGCCGGCAGTGTCTGGTCGAGGTGCCCGACATGGGCAACGGCCGCGGCATGCCGAAGCCGCAGGCCTCCTGCACCCTGGAATGCGCCCCGGGGATGAAGATCAGCACCCAGGTGACCTCGCCCGTGGCCGCCAAGGCCCAGGAGGGGATGCTCGAGTTCCTGCTGATCAACCACCCGCTGGACTGCCCGATCTGTGACAAGGGCGGCGAATGCCCGCTGCAGAACCAGGCGCTGAGCAACGGTCGCGGCGAGACCCGCTACGAAGGCCTCAAGCGGACCTTCCCCAAGCCGGTCCCGATCTCCGCGGAGATCCTGCTGGATCGCGAGCGCTGCATCCTGTGCGCCCGCTGCACCAGGTTCTCCGAGCAGATCTCCGGCGACCCGTTCATCGCGCTGGTCGAGCGCGGCGCGCTGCAGCAGGTGGGCAAGTACGCCGATCAGCCCTACAACTCCTACTTCTCCGGCAACGTCATCCAGATCTGCCCGGTGGGTGCGCTGACCAGCGTCTCCTACCGGTTCCAGAGCCGTCCCTTCGACCTGGTCTCGACCGACTCCACCTGTGAACACTGCGCCGGAGGCTGCGCGCTGCGTGTCGACCACCGGCACTTCCAGGTGAAACGCCGACTCGCCGGGGAGAACCCCGCGGTGAACGAGGAGTGGAACTGCGACAAGGGCCGGTTCGCCTTCGTCTCCGGACGGGGCGAGGACCGGATCACCCGCCCGCTGGTGCGCCGTGACGGCGTGCTCAAGGTGGCCAGCTGGCCCGAGGCGATCGATGCCGCGGTGGCCGGGTTGGCGGCGGCCGGTGACGCGACCGGCGTGCTGACCGGCGGCCGGCTGACCGCCGAGAACGCCTACGGCTATGCGAAGTTCGCCCGGACCGTGCTCGGCACCAACCACATCGACTTCCGCTCCCGCCCGCTGAGCGCGGAGGAGACCTCCTTCCTCACCAGCGAGGTTGCCGGCCGGACCCTCGGGGAGGGCGTCACCTACGCCGACCTGGAGGTCGCCACGAAGGTGGTGCTGGTCTGCCTGGAGCCGGAGGAGGAGGCCGCTGCCATCTTCCTGCGGCTGCGCAAGGCGGTCCGGAAGAAGGGCGTGCAGGTCACCACGATCGCGCCGTACGCGTCGAACGGGTCGGCGAAGCTGAACGCCACCCTGGTGGCGACCGCCCCCGGTAATGAAGTGGCGGCGCTGAACGAGGTCGAACTCGACGGCGGCAGCATCGTCCTGGTGGGGGAGCGCGCGGCGACCGTGCCGGGCCTGCTCACCACCGTGGTGGAGGCGGCCACGAAGGCCGGCGCCCGCTACGCCTGGGTGCCCCGGCGGGCCGGCGATCGCGGCGCGATCGAGACCGGATGCCTGCCGACGCTGCTTCCGGGCGGACGCCCGATCTCCGATTCGGCGGCACGGGTGGACGTGGCGGCCGCCTGGGGCGTCGAGTCGCTTCCCGCTTCGCCCGGACTGGACGCCACCGGCATCCTTGCCGCCGCCGCGTCGGGGGAGTTGCGGGCCCTGGTGGTCGCCGGCCTGGAGCCCAAGGACTTCGCCGATGCCGTGGCCACCCGCGAAGCGTTGGAGGCGGCCGGCTTCGTGATCAGCCTGGAGAACCGGCTCTCCGAGGTGACCGAGCGGGCGGACGTGGTGTTCCCGGTAGCCCTGATCGAGGAGCACGCCGGTACCTTCCTCAACTGGGAGCACAGGGCCGGGGCGGTGAACACCGTCATCAAGCTGGCCAACACCCCGATGACCGATCTGCGTGTCCTGGCCGCTCTGGCCGATGCGCTCGGCAAGCCGCTCGGGGTGCGCACCGTCGCCCAGGCGGCCGCGGAGATCGCGGAGCTCGGGATCTGGGACGGCGACCGTCCGCCACTTCCAGCGGCACCCGCGATCAAGCCTGCCAAGGTCAAGGCAGGCAGCTACCGGTTGGCCACCTGGCGGGAGCTGCTGGACGGCGGCCGCGGCATGGACTACGAGGAGGCCCTGGCCGCCACCGCCAAGCCCGCTGTGGCCCGGGTCAGCCCGGCGACCGCCGAAACCGCCGGCCTCGCCGACGGCGGCACAGCGCTGATCGCGACCGCGGGCGGGGTGTTCAGCCTGCCGGTCGTGGTTGCGGAGGACATGGTGGAGGGCACGGTGTGGGTGCCGACGAACTCACCGGGGATCTCGCTGGGCGAGTACGGGGTGCTGGCCGGTGACCCGGTGCAGCTGGACCTGGGAGGTGTCGTCTGATGAACGATCCGTGGTGGCTGATCCTGATCAAGGTGGTCGTGCTGTTCGTCGTCCTGCTGGTCTGGACGATCTTCAACGTCTGGTACGAGCGGCGTCTGGTCGCCAAGATGCAGCACCGGCTCGGCCCGATCCTGAACGGCCCCTTCGGCCTCGCGCAGGCGCTGGCCGACGGTATGAAACTCCTGATCAAAGAGGACTTCATGCCGGGCATGGTGGATCGGGTGCTGTTCACCATCGCACCCCTGATCGCGGGCACCGCGGCCTTCACCGCCTGGGCCGTGATGCCGTTCGGCGGCGAGGTGGAGATCTTCGGGGTGACCACCCGGCTGCAGCTGGCCGAGCTCGACATCGGCGTGCTGGTCTTCCTGGCGGTCTCCTCGGTGGCGATCTACGGCTTCGTGCTGGCCGGCTGGTCGTCGAACTCGCCCTACTCGCTGCTCGGCGCGCTGCGGTCGTCGGCGCAGATGATCAGCTACGAGATCGCGATGGGCCTGTCGCTGGTCGCCGTCTTCCTGTACGCAGGGTCGATGTCCACCTCGGAGATCGTGGAGACGCAGCGACTCCCGCTGCAGCCCTTCGGCTTCGATGCCTGGGGGATGCCCAACTGGCTGTTCATCACCCTGATCCCGAGCTTCGTCATCTACGTCATCTCGATGGTCGGCGAGACCAACCGGGCACCCTTCGACCTGCCCGAGGCCGAATCCGAACTCGTGTCGGGCTACATCACCGAGTACTCCGGCTTCCGGTACGCGATCTACTTCCTGGCCGAGTACATCAACATGGCCACCGTCTCCGCGATCGCCGTGACCCTGTTCCTGGGCGGCTACCTGCCGCCGTGGCCGCTGAACAACATCGAGTTCCTGAACAACCCATGGCTGGGTCCGATCTGGTTCGCGATCAAGGTGCAGTTGCTGATCTCGCTGTTCGTCTGGCTGCGCGGCACCCTGCCCCGATTCCGCTACGACCAGTTCATGAAGCTGGGCTGGAAGGGTCTGATCCCGATCTCGCTGGGCTGGATCGTGATGATCGCGGTCATCCGCAAGGTGCAGCAGGAGGGCATGAGCGACGCGCTGTGGTACGGCACGGTCGGGGTTGCGGTACTGCTGCTGCTGGTGACGGTCGGACTGCTGTTCGTCGGCGACCGGGAGCCCGAACCCGAGGCCGAGGTGGAAGCGGAGTTCGACGCCTTCGCCGGAGGCTACCCCGTCCCGCCGATGCCCGGTCAGGTGCTGCCCGAGTTGGCCGGCGTGGTGTCGTCGACCACACAGGCCGACGACGAGGCCACCCACAACGTCGAGTCGACCCAGAAGGAGCTTTGAGATGGGGATCTTCGACCCGTGGGCCGGCTTCGGCGTCACCTTCCGCACGATCTTCCGCAAGACCTTCACGCAGGGTTACCCCGAACCCGGCAAGGAGAAGGTGACCGCGCCCCGCTTCCACGGTCGGCACCAGCTGAACCGCTGGCCCGACGGCCTGGAGAAGTGCGTGGGCTGCGAGCTCTGCGCGTGGGCCTGCCCGGCGGACGCGATCTACGTCGAGGGCGCCGACAACACCGAGGAAGAGCGCTTCAGCCCCGGTGAGCGGTACGGCCGCGTGTACCAGATCAATTACCTGCGGTGCATCCTGTGCGGGCTGTGCATCGAGGCCTGCCCGACCCGGGCGCTGACCATGACCAACGACTTCAAGTTGGCCGACACCACCCGGGAGAAGATGATCTACACCAAGGATCGGCTGCTCGCCCCGCTGCTGCCGGGCATGGAGGAGCCGCCGCACCCGCGCCGGCTCGGCGACGACGAGAAGGCCTATTTCCTGGGTCTGCCGAACGCCGGGGAGCCGGACAATCGGACGCCCGTGGCCCGTGACACGACGGGAGGCAGCCGATGACCGGGGCAGATGTGGCCTTCTGGATCTGTGGGCCGCTGATGGTGCTGGGCACACTCGGTCTGGTGCTGTTCCGCAAGGCGGTCTACTCCGCGCTCAGCACGGTGTTCGCGATGCTCAACCTGGCCGCGCTCTACCTCGCCCTGGACGCGCCCTTCCTCGGAGCGGTGCAGATCATCGTCTACACCGGCGCGATCATGATGCTGTTCCTGTTCGTGCTGATGCTGGTGGGGGTCGACACCCCCGACTCGATCGTCGAGACCCTGCGGGGTCAGCGGGTGGCGGCCGGCCTGGCGGCGATCGGTCTGCTCGCGCTGATCGTCTTCGGGATCGGGGGCGCTGTCACGGCCGCTCCGATCGGTCTGGCGGACGCCAACGCCACCTACGGCGGCAACATCCAGGGCCTGGCAGCACTGATCTTCGGACGCTACCTGTTCGCCTTTGAACTGACCTCGGCGCTGCTGATCACCGCAGCGGTCGCGGCCATGGTGCTGGCGCACCGCCGCCGCGTCCGTCCCAAGCCGGGGCAGGCCGAACTGGCCCAGGCCCGGATGAAGGCCTACGCCGAGACCGGCGCCCACCCGGGCACGCTGCCCAACTCAGGTGTGCTGGCCCGGCACAACTCGATCGCGACCCCCGCCCTGCTGCCGGACGGCAGCATCTCCCCGGACTCGGTCTCGAAGGTGCTGGCCAGCCGCGGCGCGATCGTGGACGCACCGGCGCTGTCGCAAGCCACCCAGGCGGCCTTCGAGGCCATCGACCGGGTGCAGGACGAGGAGGAAGAGTGACCACCGAGAATCTGCTCATCCTGGCGTCGATCATCTTCACCCTCGGCGCGGTGGGAGTGATGGTGCGCCGCAACGCGCTGGTCGTGTTCATGAGCGTGGAGATGATGCTCAATGCCGCCAACCTGGTGATGGTCGCCTTCGCGCTGGCCTGGGGCGGGCTCGAAGGACAGGTCGCCAGCTTCTTCGTGATGGTGGTGGCTGCCGCCGAAGTGGTGATCGGCTTGTCGATCATCGTGCTCATCTTCCGTACCC
This sequence comes from uncultured Propionibacteriaceae bacterium, assembly GCA_964435735.1. Taxonomy (GTDB): domain Bacteria; phylum Actinomycetota; class Actinomycetes; order Propionibacteriales; family Propionibacteriaceae; genus Propionicimonas. The sequence goes on along the minus strand of CAYSZZ010000023.1, from coordinate 1,173 downwards.
GACGGTCGACCTCGGTCGACGCGGCCAGCCTGCTGAAACTCTGAGGGGAACGACGTGACTGTCCTGGAGACGATCGTCCCGGTCGCCGCGACGGGGATGCTCAACTGGGCCTGGCTGATGATCGCCATCCCGGCGCTCGGCGCCGCGCTGCTGCTGCTCGGCGGCAAGGCGCTGGACAAGATCGGTCCGCCGCTCGCGGTCGGCGCCGTGCTGGCCTCCTTCGCGGTGGCGGCCTGGCTGTTCATCCAGCTGCTCGTGGCCCCGGTCGACGCCCGCGCGGTCTCGGTGCCGCTGTACGAATGGATCGCGACGCCCACCTGGTCGGTGACCGCCGGGCTGCTGGTCGACACCCTGTCGATCCTGTTCGCCCTGCTGATCACCGGCGTCGGCGCGCTGATCCACATCTACTCACTGGGCTACATGGCCCATGACGAGCGCAAGCGCCGCTTCTTCGCCTACCTCAATCTGTTCATCGCCGCGATGCTGCTGCTGGTATTGGCAGACAGCTACCTGGTGCTGTTCGTCGGCTGGGAGGGCGTCGGCTTGGCGTCCTACCTGTTGATCGGCTTCTGGCAGCACAAGCCGTCCGCCGCTGCTGCCGCGAAGAAGGCCTTCGTGATGAACCGGGTCGGCGACCTGGGTATGACGATGGCGATCATGACGATGCTGGCGCTCTTCGGGTCCTCCGCCTTCGAGGCGGTCAACCACGGGATCGGCCAGGCGGGTCCGTTCTGGCCCACCCTGATCGGCCTGCTGCTGCTGGTCGGCGCCTGCGGCAAGTCGGCCCAGGTGCCGCTGCAGGCCTGGCTGCTGGACGCCATGGAGGGCCCCACCCCGGTGTCGGCGCTGATCCACGCCGCCACGATGGTGACCGCGGGCGTCTACCTGGTCGTCCGCTCGCACGCGATCTTCGAACTGTCGAGCGCGGCCAGCACGGCCGTGGTCGTGGTGGGAACCGTGACCCTGTTGGCCGGCGCCTGGATCGGCACCAGCAAGGACGACATCAAGAAGGTGCTGGCCGGCTCCACGATGAGCCAGATCGGCTACATGATCCTGGCCGCGGGCCTCGGCCCGGCCGGGTACGCCTTCGCGATCTTCCACCTGCTCACCCACGGCTTCTTCAAGGCCAACATGTTCCTCGGTGCCGGCTCGGTGATGCACGGGATGAACGAC
>CAYSZZ010000022.1:7432-62481 GCA_964435735.1 uncultured Propionibacteriaceae bacterium | reverse complement strand
ACCCCTACGAGAAGATCGGCGCCGAGCTGGTCAAGGAGGTCGCCAAGAAGACCGATGACGTCGCCGGCGACGGCACCACCACCGCCACCGTGATCGCCCAGGCGATGGTGCGCGAGGGTCTGCGCAACGTGACCGCCGGCGCCAACCCGATGAGCCTGAAGAAGGGCATCGAGAAGGCCGTCGCGGCGATCGTCGACGAGCTGGCCGCCCAGGCGATCGACGTCGAGACCAAGGAGCAGATCGCGGCCACCGCGTCCATCTCCGCCGCCGACACCACCGTGGGCGAGATCATCGCCGAGGCGATGGACAAGGTCGGCAAGGAAGGCGTCATCACCGTCGACGAGTCCAACACCTTCGGCCTGGAGCTGGAGCTCACCGAGGGCATGCGGTTCGACAAGGGCTTCATCTCGGCCTACTTCGTCACCGATCCCGAGCGCATGGAGACCGTGCTGGACGATCCGTACATCCTGATCGTCAACTCGAAGGTCTCCTCGCTGAAGGACCTGCTGCCGGTGCTCGAGCGCGTCATCCAGGCGGGCAAGCCGCTGCTGGTGATCGCCGAGGACACCGACGGCGAGGCGCTGGCCGGCCTGATCGTCAACAAGCTGAAGGGCACCTTCAAGTCGGTGGCCGTCAAGGCTCCGGGCTTCGGCGATCGCCGCAAGGCCATGCTGGGCGACATCGCCATCCTGACCGGCGGCCAGGTGATCTCCGAAGAGGTCGGCCTGAAGCTGGACGCGGTGACCCTCGACCTGCTGGGCAAGGCCCGTCAGGTGATCGTCACCAAGGACGAGACCACCATCATCGACGGTGCCGGCGATGCCGACCAGATCGCCGGCCGGATCACCCAGATCCGTCGCGAGATCGAGAACTCCGATTCCGACTACGACCGGGAGAAGCTGCAGGAGCGGCTGGCCAAGCTGGCCGGTGGCGTTGCCGTGATCAAGGTCGGCGCGGCCACCGAGGTGGAGCTGAAGGAGCGCAAGCACCGCGTCGAGGACGCTGTCCGCAACGCGAAGGCCGCGGTCGAGGAGGGCATCGTCGCCGGCGGCGGCGTGGCCCTGCTGCAGGCTGCCGCCAAGGCGAAGGTCGAGGGTCTGGTCGGTGACGAGCAGACCGGCGCGAACATCGTGTTCACCGCCTGCGCGGCCCCGCTGAAGCAGATCGCGGTCAATGCCGGCCTCGAAGGCGGGGTCGTGGCTGAGAAGGTGTCGCACCTGGCTGCCGGCGAGGGCCTGAACGCGGCCACCGGCGAGTACGTGAACATGGTCGAGGCCGGGATCATCGATCCGGCCAAGGTCACCCGTTCCGCGCTGCAGAACGCGGCTTCGATCGCCGCGCTCTTCCTCACCACCGAGGCGGTCATCGCCGACAAGCCGGAGAAGGCTCCGGCGATGCCGGCCGGCGGCGACGGCGGCATGGGCGGCATGGATTTCTGATCCTCACCGGACCGCCGGTCGAGCTTGTCCGGACCCGGTCTATCAACGAGGGCGGTCCCGTCAGGGGCCGCCCTCGTCGCGTCCGGATCCGCAGGTCCCCCATACCTTCGCGGCCCGGGGCGCTTGCCCGCGCAAACCGGGCATTCCGGACCGCTTCGCCCGGTTCCGGAGCGGGGCGGGCGACCTCGATCGGGCTGTCTCGCCCCCACCTGCCCCGGCCCACTCGCCCGTAATCGGCAGAAACCGGGCGAATCCGGCGGGCTTCGTCGATATGCCACGCAGAAGGGCGAAACCGCCCGGTTTGTGCGGCTCATGGCCCGCCAGTTCGATGAACTCGGCGTATGGTGAAAGTGACGACGGGGTCGTCGGACGCCGTCGGTGAGCAGCCAAGGAGGGCGTCATGAAGGGCCAGCAGGTCGAGCACATGTGCAACGGCAAGGGCTTCATCGCCGCGCTCGATCAGAGCGGCGGAAGCACCCCGAAGGCACTGCAGCGCTACGGGATCGCCGAGGATTCCTACACCACCGAGGACGAGATGTTCGATCTGGTGCACGCCATGCGCGAGCGCATCGTCACCAGTCCGTCCTTCACCGGTCAGCACATCCTGGGAGCGATCCTCTTCGAGAAGACCATGGATCGCAGCTTCGCCGGCCGGGACGCGGCCGACTACCTGTGGGAGGAGAAGCACGTCATCCCCTTCCTCAAGGTGGACAAGGGACTGGAGGCGGAGGCCGACGGAGTCCGGCTGATGAAGCCGATTCCCGACCTGGACGCCCTGCTGGAACGGGCGAACGAGAAGCACATCTTCGGTACCAAGATGCGCTCGGTGATCTCCTCGGCCAATCGCGAGGGGATTGCCGCCAACGTGGCCCAGCAGTTCGACATCGGACGCCGGATCGCTGCCGCCGGGTTGGTGCCCATCCTGGAGCCGGAGATCGACATCAAGGCTCCTGACAAGGCCGAATGCGAGCAGCTGCTGCTCGACGAGATCGGACGACAGCTGGCGGGCGAGCCCTTCGAGACCCAGCTGATGTTCAAGCTGACCATCCCGGAGACCGATGGCTTCTACACCGTGCTGATCGAGCACCCCGCGGTGCTGCGGGTGGTCGCCCTGTCCGGTGGCTACAGCCGCGCCGAAGCCAACGAGCGGCTGGCCCGCAATCCGGCCCTGATCGCGAGCTTCTCCCGGGCGCTCACCGAGGGCCTGCGGGTCGACCAGACCCCGGAGGAGTTCGACCAGTCGCTGGCGGACTCGATCGCCTCGATCTACGCCGCCTCGACGACCTGAGCCGAGATCCCTGCCCTCACCTGCATGGCGGCGCAGCGGCATCGGCGTCCCGGTGAAGGCGAGAACGCCCGGACCGGTGTCGATCCGCGGCGGCGGCGTTCGATCGCCGCAGGCGTGTCGGCGAGCTGATCCGTGGGTGTGTCGCCATGATGTACCCATGAGCGGCCTGCTCGAGGTGATCGCCCTCCATCCGGCTGATGCCGAGCGTGCCGAGGCGGGCGGAGCCGACCGGGTGGAGCTGTGCGGCACGCTCGACGAGGGAGGGCTCTCCCCGACTCCGCAGTTGGTTGAGAAGGTGCGGGCTGCCACCTCCATCCGAGTGCGGGTGATGGTGCGGCTGCGTGCCGGTTTCTCCACCGACGGCGGCGAGGCGATCCGGCTGCGCGGCCTGATCGCGAGCTACGCCAGCGCCGGGGCGGACGGGATGGTGCTCGGTTTCCTCAACGGCCTGGGCGAGGTGGACGCCGGCGTCGTCACGGAGCTCATCCAGGACGGCTCATGGCCGTGGACCTTCCATCGTGCGATCGACTCCTGTCTCTACCTCGACGAGGGCTGGGACGCGCTGGCTACCCTGCCACGACTCGACCAGGTGCTGACCGCCGGCTCGCCCCGCGGCCTGTCCCAGGGGCTGGACGAACTGGTCTCCCGTGCGCGCCGCAACCCCTGGGCGGCCAGTGTGATGATGGCCGGCGGTGGCCTCCGCCCGGAGGATGTCCCCTGGCTGGCCCGAGCCGGGGTGCAGGCCTTCCACATCGGCTCCCCGGCCCGGCCGGGCGGCTCCTACAAGGCCTATGTCGATGAAGGCCTGGTGCGCTCCTGGCGCAGCCTGATCGACGCCGAGGTCCGGCACGCCCGCTGATCGCCGGTGTAGCCATTCCGGTCAGGTGGCGGGAGGGTTCCGTCGCTCGTCGTGGGGTTCGATGTGGACGAAGGTGGTGGCGCCGGGCAGCGCGGCGTCGACCGCGTCCTCGACGGCGTCGGCCAGGTCGTGGCTGCGGGTGACCGTCCATTCGCCCGGGACGGTGACGGTGGCGTAGACGAAGCGCTGACGTCCGGATTCGCGAGTGCGCAGCTGGGCGACATGGACGCGGGGATCGTGGGCCACCTCGTCCAGCACCTGGGACACCTTCTCCACCTCCTCCGGCGGCAGCGTGCCGTCCAGCAGGCCCACCACCGAACGCCGGACCAGCTTGTAGCCGGTGAACAGGATGTTCGCCCCGACCAACAGTGCGATCACCGGGTCGAGCCAGTGCAGGTCGGTCACAGCGACCGCGCCGATCGCCACCAGCACCCCGACCGACGTCCACACGTCCGTGAGCAGGTGCTGGCCGTCCGCCTCCAGGGTGATCGAGCGGTATCGGCGTCCGGTCCGGATCAGCACCAGGCCGATCACCAGGTTGGCGGCCGTGGCGACCGCGAGCAGCGCCAGGCCGATTCCGAGGTTCTCCAGCGGTTGTGGCGACAGCAGCCGCATCACGGCGCCGATGATGATCACCGCGGCCGCGACCAGGATCATGGAGCCCTCGACCGCCGCCGAGAAGTACTCCGCCTTGCCGTGGCCGAAGTCGTGGTTGTGGTCGGCCGGCTTCGCCGAGAGCCGCAGCGCCCACAGCGCCACCCCGGCGGCCGCGACGTTGACCGTGGATTCCAGGGCGTCGGACCACATGCCGATCGAACTGGTGAGTGCCGCAGCGGCCAGCTTGATGCCGAGAATGACCACGGCCGCACCCAGGGACAGCCACAGGAACCGTTCGAGCCGGGAGTTGGTAGGTTCCGGAGGGGGTCCCCCGGGCGGGATATTTGGCACCCGATCAGCCTATTCCAGGAGCGGCCGGCGCCGTTCCTGGCGAGACTCCGGCGGTCACCGGCACGGTCGACTCCTCGACCTCGCCCAGCTCTATCGGCCACCCGTCGGGCGTGGCGGCGGCACCGATCAACTCCGCGATGCCGAAGGGCCAGACCGGCTCAGGCAGGTGATCGAGCTCATCGATCGGATGCCAGGCATGCCCGGCGATGGTCAGCTGCTCGCCTTCGGTCCGGCCGGCGGTGTCGACCTCGAAGCGGAGCGTGAACAGCACGAAGAAGGACTCGTGCTGGTGCAGCACCTGGTCGGAGTAGCCATGGACCACATCGCGGACGGCCACCGGGCCCAGCAGCTGCTCGCCATCCACCCGGAGCCCGGTCTCCTCGGCCAGTTCGCGGACCGCTGCCTGCCGCGGCGTCTCGCCGGCGTCGATGCCGCCGCCCGGAGTGACCCACCACCGGCTGCCGGGGAGTCCCGGATCGGTATCGGCGATCAGCAGGACGTGGCTGCCGTCGGTCACCACGATGCGGGCGCCGCTGCGCGACCGGTGCGGACGCTCGGCGGCGGGCACCGGCACATACCGGCGGGTCCGGAAGGGTTCGCTCATGGGCCGGGGATCTGGACGGATCCCAGCAGGACGCCGTCCGGGCTCTGGAACTCCAACTGCACGGGTCCGGGAGCCAGTTGGTAGCCGAGGTGGCCGGTGTTGGTTTCGCCGGGTCGCAGGACATCGCTGGTCAGCAGCGGGTCCAGGACGGGGCCGTAGCTGATCCCGGACCGCGTGCCGTCGGCCGCGACCACGGCGGTGAACACCCCGCCGGTGGTGAGCTCGCCGGTAACGCCCTCGAGGCGGACGTCGACGATCAGATAACTGGTGCCCGGCACCGGCGCGACCTCCCCCTCCGAGGTCCACCGCGCCCTGGTGACGGTCACCGTGCCGGAGCCGTCGGGCCCGGCGAGCTCCACGGGGCTGCCGATGTCACCGCCGGTCACCTCGACAGTCGGCTGGTCGACCTCGGACGAACTGGGGTTCCACTGCTGCGCCACGAGCACCGCGATCACGCCGAGCGCGGCCAGCACACCGATCACGATCGCCACCGCAAGCCAGGTCGAACGGCGTCGGGCCGGGGCCGGGGCCGGCGGGTAGCTGGGCGGGTACCCCGCCGGGGGGAACGCGGCCGGACCGGGCATCGGCAGCGGGTTCGCCGTCGGAGGCAGGGAGGCGGCAGGCGGCCAGTCCGGTGGTGCCCAGGTCGCCGGCCGGCCGCCCAGGGGGGCGGGCATCCAGCCTTGCGGGGGCGGCCACTGGGTGGGGTCGCCCTGGGGTGGCGGGTAGACCGGGACGCCCTGAGGTGGGGGGTAGGGCTCGGACGAAGGCTGCGGGCGCGGCGGCGCCTCGGGAGGTGGATACTCCGGCGGCGGCCAGCTGGAAGGCGGGGTGGTCACGGCCTGGCCTCGGGCCTCTCGCCTCTGCCCAGTGCCATCGCGACGACCAGACCGAGAGCGAACGGCAGCAGCCAGCAGACGGCCTGCGCCGCGCCGGAGGCGATCTCCCAGGCCCAGTCGAGGTAGAACCCCTCCGTCACCAGGATGAACGCCCCCGCCAGGCTCACGATCCCGGCGCCGATCAGATAGAGATTGCGCACCTGGCTGCGCCGGTAGGGGATCCGGGTGGACAGCGCGAAGGAGAGCCCGAGCATCACCACCGACAGGCTGTTCAGCAGTGCCCCGATCACCAGCGTGATCAACACCGCGGGGGTGATCGCACGAATCACCTGGGCCAGGCCGACCTGCGGGGGCGCCTGGTAGCGCTGGCTGGCGTCCGGCGGGGCGAACCAGGCGGGCGTCCCGGGCTCCGGGAACGGCGCGGGGTTGGCCGAGACCCGGGGCTGGGTGGGCACGGGGGCCGGGATCGAGCCAGTGACCGGGGTCGAGCCGGCGAAGGGCTGCTGCGGCGTCCACTCCGGGGCAGGGACCCCGGCCGGGGCCGTGTGCGCAGCGCCCCACGCGGTGGGACTCGTCACCGCCGCGGTCACCACCTCGAAGGCCAGTTGCGGGTCGCGGCTGGGGACCGACGCCGGAGTGAGCATGGTCAGGTCGGGCGTCGGCTGCTCGGGGGCGGCGAACACGGGCTGCTCGCCCGGCGCCCCCGCGCTGAGGTCCGGTACCGGTGGTGGGATCTCCAGCGGCTCGGCGACCGGCTCCACGAAGGCGTCCGGTCGCACCACGGGTGCGTACTCGGGGCCGTCCCGCCAAGTTGCCATGGCGACCATGCTAACGGGCGGAGGAAGGCCTGGGCCTCGGCAGAAGCTGGGAAGGACCGGTAGGCTTGCACGGAGCGGTGGGGGATTCCCTTTGCTGCGCGAGAGTGACCCAGGAGTGAGGATCATGCCGGTCGGCAAGGTGCGCTACTACGACACCGAGAAGGGCTTCGGTTTCCTGTCCAAGGACGACGGGGGTGAGGACGTCTACGTCCGCGCCTCCGCGCTCCCCGCCGGGGTCACCGCGTTGAAGCGCGGACAGAAGGTCGAGTTCGGCGTGATCGAGGGACGCAAGGGTGAGCAGGCGCTCTCGGTGCGGCTGCTTGACGCGCCGGTGTCGCTGTCGAAGGCCGGCCGCAAATCGCCCGAACAGATGGCGGTGATCGTGGAGGACCTGATCAAGATGCTCGACGGGATCGGCGCCGGCTACCGCCGGGGACGCCATCCCGACAGCAAGATCGCCGGCAAGGTGGCCTCGGTGCTGCGCGGCGTTGCCGACGAACTGGAGCTGTGACCTTGGCCGCCACGATCGAGCTCGACCGCGCCTGCGCTGAGGCGATCGACCTGGCCAGGGCTGCGGCGGTGCGTCGTGCGGGGGTATTCGAGGTCGGAGAGTACCGGGGTGCGAACGCCGATGACACCCGCGTCGCGACCCACTACTTCGCCTGCGATCATCCGGCCTACCCCGGCTGGCAGTGGGCGGTAACCGTGGTGCGGGCTTCGCGGGCCCGCGTGGTCACCGTCAACGAGGTGACGATGGTGCCCGGCGACGGTTCGCTGCTGGCCACTGCCTGGGTGCCGTGGTCGGAGCGGATCGGCGCCGGTGACATCACCCCAGGGGTGTTGCTGCCGACCTCGCCGGACGACGTCCGGCTGGAGCCGGGGTTCACCGGAGGCGAAGCGGCCAAGGACGCGGACCCGGCTGAGTCGTCGCAGCTCCGTGCGGTGATCGCCGAGTTGGGTCTGGGCCGCGAGCGGGTGCTCTCGCCGGCAGGCCGCGACCTGGCCGCCGAGCGCTGGTACGGCAGCGAGAACGGCCCCGACAACGCGATGACCCAGCAGGCTCCGGCGCTCTGTGAGAGTTGCGGCTTCTTCGTGGCGCTGACCGGACGGCTCGGCGAGGTGTTCGGCGTCTGTGCCAACGAGTTCTCGCCGTCGGACGGCTCGGTGGTGAGTCGTGACCATGGTTGCGGCGGGCACTCCGACGCTCCGGAACCTCGCCGCGGCGTCGACCTCGGTCAGCCGATCTGGGACACCATCAGCATGGACGAAGCCCTCTTCGACTAACCCTCGTCGGTGTCGGCTTCGGCGGCGAGCCGCGCTTTGCGGCGGCGGTGTCTCGTCCAGGCGATCGTCATGCCGATTCCGCCCAGCGCCACGCCGACCAGGCAGACCCCCAGCCACCAGCCCTGACCGATCGCATTGAGCGCCGCCAGGTTGAGCCAGCAGATGATGCTGGCGATCCCGAAGCCGATGCTGCCGAGCGTGATAATGCCGACGCCATCGGGATCCAGGGCCCGGACCGGGGCCTGAACCAGCAACGACGAATGATGAACGGGCTCCTGCACGGACACCACCTTATGTGAGGGGCCAATGGCCCTACCATATGCCCCATGTCACAAGCCTCGGCCCCGCCTGAAACCACTCCTGCTCCGACCTCCTCCTTCGACTCCTGGTTCGAACTGACCAAACGCGGCTCCACCCTCGCCCGTGAGATCCGTGGCGGCCTGGTGACCTTCTTCACCATGGCCTACATCATCGTCCTCAACCCGTTGATCATCGGCACTGCTCCCGACGTCAACGGAAACCTGATCAACGGCATGCCGATCACCGCCGACGGTGCGGTACCGGCATCCATCGCAACGGTGGCTGCGGCCACCGCGCTGATCGCCGGCATCCTGACCGTCTTCATGGGCGCCTACGGACGCTTCCCGATCGCGCTGGCGACCGGCCTTGGCCTCAACGCCATGGTCGCCTATGTGATCGCCCCGCAGATGACCTGGGTCCAGGCCATGGGTCTGGTCTTCTGGGAGGGCCTGGCGATCACCATCCTGGTGTTCACCGGTTTCCGCAAGGCGGTGTTCGACGCCGTGCCGCGGGTCCTGCGGGCAGCGATCTCGGTCGGCATCGGCCTGTTCATCGCGCTGATCGGCTTGGCCGACGCCGGCATCGTCCGGCCTGGCAACCCGCTGTTGCAGCTGGGCATCAACGGCAGCCTGATCGGGTGGCCGATCGCCATCTTCGTGATCGGCCTGGTGCTGCTGGTGGCGCTGTACGTGCGCAAGGTCAAGGGCGCGATGCTGATCGCGATCCTGAGCGCGACCGTGCTGGCCGCGATCGTGCAGTCGGTACTGCAGATCGGCAGCAAGTCCGACGAGAACGCAGCCGGCTGGATGCTCAACGTCCCCGCCTTCAGCGGCTGGTCGCTGCCTGACCTGAGCCTGCTGACCATCGCCTTCCGCGATCCGGGCGAGTTCTTCTTCGGTGCCTTCACCGCCGCCGGCGGACTGGGCGCCGTGCTGGGCGTCCTGCTGCTGATCTTCTCCCTGCTGCTGGCCGACTTCTTCGACACCATGGGCACGATCGTCGCCGTCGGCGCCGAGGGCAAGCTGCTCGAGGCCGACGGCAACCCGCCGCACACCCAGGAGATCCTGATCGTCGACTCGGTCGGCGCCATGGTCGGGGGCCTGGGCTCGGTGTCGTCCAACACCTCCTACATCGAATCGGCAGCGGGCGTCGGCGACGGCGCGCGTACCGGCATCGCCTCGCTGGTGACCGGTGCCGCCTTCCTGCTCAGCCTGGTACTGGCTCCGCTGGTCAACATGGTGCCCTCCGAGGCTGCTGCGCCGGCGCTGGTCTTCGTCGGCTTCCTGATGATGTCGCAGGTGGTGCAGATCGACTGGACCGATCCGGTGGAGGGCATCCCGGCCTTCTTCACGGTCATCCTGATGCCGTTCGCCTACTCGATCACCGCGGGCATCGGTGCGGGCTTCGTCTTCTTCGTGCTGATCAAGGTGCTGCACGGTAAGGCGAAGCAGATCCACCCACTGCTTTATGTGGTGGCGGTTGCCTTCCTGATCTACTTCATCCAGGGCGCTCTCTTCGGCGCGCTCGGCTAGCCTTCCAGGCTGCCTCACAGAATCCGGGTGATTCTGGCCGTCCGCGTGAGTAGTGCACGCGGGTGGCCCGGATCGCCCGGTTTCTGCGATGTGCCTTGCCGAGGCCGGGCGGCTTGAGCCACGTGGGCGTGCCTCCGCGGCGATCAGGCGGTCAGGACGGTGATGAGGTCTGGTGCCGGGCGGCCGGCGGTCGCGGCGGCTGCTGTCCATTCGTCGAACCGGTCCAGCCAGTCGGCGACCTCCGCCACCCAGTCGGACGCGGGGGGTTCGAGTTCGGGCAGGGCCGTCCGCCAGGCTGCGGCCGTCCTCCGGGCGTGGGCTGCGCCGCGGTAGCCCACGGCGAAGCCCGGGGCGGGCAGCACGCCGATCTCGGGACTGCGCTCGACCAGGGCGGAAACCCCGTACCGCGCCGCCACCCCCGCCCGGGCGAGGTCGAAGTCCATGGTGGTCAGGGTGGAGCGATCCAGGCTGCTGCGATGGGTTCCCCAGGCGGTCGCCTCGACCCACGCCTGCAGCAATCGCCAACTCGCCGCCAGACGCTGCGGCGGAACGTGCTGCCCGGCGAGCAGCCGCTCGCAGTCCTCGGCGCCCGGGGTGTCCGGACGAAGCACCGGGGCGTCCACGGGGCGTCTCAGCATCGGGCCAAGCTTGCTCAGCAGACCGGGGGAGCTCTTCGAACGGTGGCCGAACCGTTCGGCAGCGATGGCGCGCAACCGGGCGGCCTCGGCGTCGGTGGCGCCGACCATCCCGCGCACCTCGTCGAGGGCGACCGCGTGCAACCACAGTGTCCCCACGACTCAACGGTAGTCGGGTGCGAGGGTAGATTGAAGGAGTGAATCCCCGGACCCGTCGCCTGATCGTCACCGGCGCCCTGTTGGTGATGATCGCCTTGGTGGTGTGGGGGGCACTGGCCAACCTCAGCGGGCGCTGACCGTTCCGGAGTTTCCGGGGCAGCGGATCGCCGCTGGGGAATAGACTCCCCGCCATGGGATCGTGGGTGCGCCGGTGGCTGGCGCTGGGCGCGCTGCTCGCGGCGTTGGTCGTCTTTCCGTCAACGGCGGCGCTGGCCGATACCGTCACGCCGAGCCCACCCACCTCTTCGGCACCGGCAACGCCCTCGCCCACCGCGACCTCGACCGCCCAGCCCGATGATCAGGAAGCGGATCTTCCGGACGTGCCCCTGGACGACACCCGGACGATACTGGCCCTCACCGGTGCAGGCATCCTGGCGCTGGTCGCCGCAGCGGTCGTGTTCCTTCGAAGGTGAACCGGGCGGGGTCAGGCCAACTCGTTGAGCCGGATCGGGACCGCGCGGTAGGTCGTCCCGAACTCCTTCAGGACCCCGCGATTCGGATCCGGGACGGAGTAGACCGGATGCCGGCCGGCCGCGGCCAGGGCACGCAGCTCCTCAAGACCGGGAGTCTCCAGCACGGCTCGGACCGCCGTCCCGTCGCCACCCAGCACCAGGGCTTCGAGCTCGGCCAGGTGCGGCTGCAGGAGGTTCGCCGCATCCTCCGCAGCCTCGGCGAAGGCGCGATCGGCCTGGTTGGAGCGTCGGCGGGCGTAGCGCTGCTGGGACCAGCCGCCTGCCTTCGTCCGTCCTTGGACGTAGTGGGAGTCGTGGCGGCCGACCCGCAAGCGCGGACCGTCGAAGACCCCGACCCCGTGCGCCTTGCGCCGGACCAGCAGTGCGCCCACGGTCCGGTCCCGCTCGACGGCGGCGACCACGGCCGCCAGCAGGTCGTCGGAGGGTGGTAGCGAACCCCACCGAAGCAGGATGTCGGCGATCGCGCCGTCGGCGGCGACCAGCCGCAGGCGCTCATCGTCCGGTTCGAGATCGAGGGCGCCGTGACGGTCGGAAAAGCGCGCGATCCAGCCCTGAAGCCGGGAGGGATCGATCCGGATCGCTCGTTCGGGTGAGGGGATCGCTGCCATGGCGCTAGTCTGGCCCTACTTGGGCAAGGAGGGTGAATGAGCGAACTCATCGACACCACGGAGATGTACCTGCGGACGATCTACGAGCTCGGCGAAGAGGGCGTGACGCCGCTGCGGGCGCGGATCGCCGAGCGGCTCAAGCAGAGTGGACCGACGGTGTCGCAGACCGTGGCACGGATGGAACGCGACGGCCTGGTGACCCTCCACGAGGACCGGCATCTGGTGCTGACGCCCCTGGGCAGGGATCTGGCCACTCGCGTGATGCGCCGACACCGGCTCGCCGAGCGGCTGCTCACCGATGTGATCGGCCTGGAGTGGGAGTTGGTCCATGACGAGGCCTGCCGGTGGGAGCACGTGATCTCCACCGACGTCGAGCGTCGCCTGGTCGACATTCTCGGGCAGCCGGTGGAATCGCCCTATGGCAACCCCATCCCCGCGCTGGACGAGCTGGGCGCGACTCCGGCCAGGGAGGATTTCCTGGACGGCGCGGAGCTCCTGAGCGCCAGGTTGCTGATCGGCGGGTCGCAGACCGTCGTGATCAGCCGGATGAGCGAGGCCATTCAGGCCGACCTGGACGCATTGCGGCTGATCGGTGAAGCCGGCGTCCGACCCGGCAAGCCCATCATGGCATCGTTGGTCGGCCCGGATCTGATCCTGGAGGCTGACCGGCGGTGTGTGCTGCCGGCAGCTGCTGCGGACCTCATCTTCGTCACGGTCGACTGAACGCTCCCGGCCGAGCGGCCGCGGCGGCGCCCCGGAATACTCGCGCGGGTGGACGGTGTTGCCACAGGCGTACCCGAGGAGAGGAACCCCATGGCAACCGTCGCGCTGGATCGCGAGTCGTTCGCGACCACGATCGAGAACAACGATGTGGTGCTGGTCGACTTCTGGGCCGACTGGTGCGGTCCGTGCCGGATGTTCGCACCCACGTTCGAGGCTGCCTCACAGGAGTTCCCCGACGTTGTCTTCGGCAAGGTGGACACCGATGACCAGCGGGAACTGGCAGGCGGCCTGGAGATCATGTCGATCCCGACCATCATGGCGTTCCGCGCCGGCTACCTGGTTTTCCGTGAGGCCGGCGTGCTCAACAAGAGCCAGCTCAAGAGCGTGATCGAGCAGGTGCAGGGGCTTGATGTGGAGCAGTTGAAGGCGCAAGTCGCAGCAGGTGAGTGAGCATCTGTCGACCTCGTGGAGCAAAGTCTCTGCGAAGGGTTGAGAAATGATGTTTTGCGCTGACATGGTGAAGCGTTTCATGCAATACTCATGCCCGAGGTTCCTGCTCTATCCCCCCGGGCAGGAACCTCTCAACATCCCACCCCGCGGGCGACCCGATATGGCTGTCGTGAAATCTGTGTGGTGACCGGTTCATGTGCCCACGGCGAGTGCTTCTCCCCGGGGAGGAGGCAACAGTGGCAGATGGCCCCGGGCGCTGGGCCACCCGGATCCTGGCGGTGGTGGCCGCCCTCGGCGTGTTGCTGCCGGCTACCCCGGCTTACGCAGAGTCTGTCGAACCGGCGCCAGAACTGTCGGCTCCCAAGGCGCCGGCGATAACACAGAAGGTCATCTTCAACAATCCCTGGGGCAAGACATCGGCCCAGCGTCGGATCGCCGACGAGTACATCCGGTTGATCCGTACCGCCGCTAGCGGCACCCACGTCAGGATCGGGTTCTTCTCACTCTCGGACGTGAAGCTGACCGACGCGATGATCGCGGCAAAGAAGCGCGGCGTCCGGATCCAGGTGATCGTCAACAGCCACGCGTGGAACACCAAACAGGTGAAACGGCTGCGCAAGGCGTTGGGCACGAATCGTTCCAAGCGCGCCTGGGTCGCGAAGCGCCCCAAGAACTGGACGCACAGCAAGTTCGTGGCGGTCGAGAGCGGCCAGGTCGTGGTGATCTCGTCGCAGAACGGGACGAAGAGCGGCATCTGGCAGCAGCAGAACGATGCCGTCATCACCCGCGGCGACGCCACCCTTCACGATGCGGTCGTGCGCCAGTTCGAGCTGATGAGTCGCGGCGAGACCTCGCGGGCAGCATTGGGGACGCGGGTCACCTCCGGAACCACGACGCTACGGTTCTATCCGGCGTCGAGCCATGCAGGGCAGGCGATCCTCGGGCTGCTGAACGACATCAGCTGCGAAGTGGGGGGCCGGCGCACCCGAGTTTGGGGAATCATGTGGATCTGGACGGCAGCAGGGCAGCCGGTGGCGAAGCGGCTGGCCGAGTTGGCGCAGGAGGGCTGCGACGTCCGCATGATCGTGTCTCCACTGGAGACCCGGAAGAGCATCCGGAATATCCTGCTGAAGGGCGGCGTCGCGACCAAGGTCCCGAACGGTTCCAAGTGGCCTCACAGCAAGTACCTCGTCGTCGACGGTCACGACGCGGAAGGCCAGCGGTTGCGAGTCGTGTTCGCCGGCTCGCCCAACCTGACCGGGACGGCCTTCGAGCGCAACGACGAGATCGGGCTGACCTCGGTGAGTCCCAAGGTGGTGGAGGCCTACGAGGCGAACCACAGTCAGCTGTGGAGTTCCCGCACCAAGAAGCTCAAGAAGTGATTCCCCGGCCGCTCGCCCGGTAGTCTGTTGGCGGCCCGCGCCGGGCCATGGCCCCATAGCTCAGGGGATAGAGCAGAGGTTTCCTAAACCTTGTGTCGCAAGTTCGAATCTTGCTGGGGTCGCTGTAAAGCACCTAGTAGGAGGCCGTTCTCGGCCTCCCAAATCGGCGCCGCGAGGCACAGATCGGACTCCTGTTCGAACGATCGTCCCGGGAGGATGTCACGCCTACCTCCCCACGTGGGTGTCCGCTTCGGACTCATCGCCCAACGACCCGGCCCCCTGAAGCGCTGGCGGCCCCGGTCAGTCGCCGTTGCGGGATTGCTCTTCGAGCCCGACGAAGACGTCTTCCAGGGTGGCGCCTTCACCGAAGGAGGCGCGTAGCTCGGCGGGGCTTCCCTGGGCGATCAGGTGCCCGCGGTGGATGAAGGCGAGGCGATTGCAGTGGGTGGCTTCGTCCATGTAGTGGGTGGTGACGAAGAGGGTGATGCCGGACTCGGCCAGTTCGTAGAGCAGATCCCAGAATCGCCGGCGAGCCACCGGGTCCACCCCGGAGGTGGGCTCGTCGAGGAACAGCAGTTCCGGGGAGTGGATGGTCGCGGTGCCCAGTGCGAGTCGCTGCCGCCAGCCGACCGAGAGGTTGCGGGTGAGCTCGTCCTCGCGCCCTTCCAGGCCGGCCATCTGCAGGATCCAGGCCCGCCGCTCGGCGAACTCGTCGTTCCCCAAGCCGTAGATCGAAGCATAGAACCTGAGGTTCTCGCTCACGGTGAGGTCCTCGAAGAACGAGAACTTCTGCGACATGTACCCGATCCGGGGACGGACTCGGTCGGGGTGGCGGGCGACGTCGACGCCGAGCACCCAGGCCCGCCCCGCGGTGGGGGACGTCGACCCGGTCAGCATCCGGATGGTCGTGGTCTTGCCCGAGCCATTCGGCCCCAGGAATCCGAAGACCTGGCCACGAGCAACGTCGAAATCGATCCCGCCGACCGCGGTGAATCCGCTGAAGGTCTTCACCAGCCCGCGGACGCTGACCGCGGCGTCCGGACAGGGGTGGGGCTCGTCCTGCTTCATGGGTCTCCTACTCGGTGAGCCTGCGGCGGGTGGCCAGCACGGCCCACCCGAAGATGACGACGGTGAAGACCGCCAGCGCCACCAGCGGCTCGGCCAGGTCGCTGAAGGTGCTGCCCTTGACGAACGACCCGCGCAGCACGACCAGGGCATGCCGCAACGGGATCAGGTAGGTGAACGGCTGGATCGCCTCGGGCATGGACTCGATCGGGAAGATGAAGCCGGACAGCACGATCGTCGGCAGCAGGATGAACATGGTCGACTGGATCGCCTGGGTGCGGGTGCGCGACATCAGCGAGACCAGTAGGCCCAGCCCGATGTTGACCAGGAGGAAGAGCCCCAGCCCGGCGGCGACAACCCACGGACTCCCATAGAACGGTACTCCGAACCATCCCATGCCGGCTCCCGCGACGATGCCCGCCTGCACCAGTGCCAGCACCGCGTAGGGAGTGACCTTGCCGATCAGGTACTCGGCCGGACGGACCGGGGTCACGAACAGCTGCTCCAACGTGCCGGACTCACGCTCGCGCACCACGGCCTGGGACATGATCGCCATCAGCGAGATGGTCAGGATGGCGGCGATCAGGCCCGGGATCATGGTGTTGATCGGGTCGAGGGTCGGGTTGAACATCACCCGGATCCGGGCGTCGAGCCCGGGCGCACCGGACGCGACGCCCGCCGCCCGCAGCCGCTGATAGTTCGCGCGGGCCACGATCTGGGAGGCGTATCCGCTGGCCACCGAGGAGATCTGGGAGTCGGAGCCGTCCACGATGATGCCGATGCCGGCAACCCGGCCGGCGTCCAGGGCCGCCTGGGTCCCCTCGGGGATCACTACCGCGGCGCGGACCTGTCCGGTGTCGAGCAGGGCCTGCAGCTCGGACTCGCTGGCGGGCCGGGTGGTGATCGTGAAGTAGCCGGAGCCGGAGAAGGCGTCGGTGAGCGCTCGCGAGGTCGCCGACCGGTCGAGGTCGACCACGGCGGTCGCGATGTCGCGGACGTCCACCGCCACCACGTAGCCGAACAGGATCAGCTGGAGGAGCGGCATCAGCAGAGCCAGCCTGAGCAGCATCGGGTCCCGCCGCAGCTGGGTGAACTCCTTCCGGATGAGGGTGCGGATCCGCCGGGCGTTCATCGTGCCCGCCTTGAGTACAGGACGGACGCCGCCGCCAGCGCCACCACCGCGTACACCCCGAGCGCGGCGAACTCGGGCCACAACTCCGCCCATCCGGCGTCCTTGAGGAACACCCCGCGCGAGATCGAGATCATGTAGCGGGCCGGGAACAGGGTGCTCAGCCACTGCAGCAGGGTCGGGATCTGGTCGAGCGCGAACACGAACCCCGACAGCAGGAAGGCAGGCAGGAAGGCGACGAGCATCGCCGCGATGTTCGCCACGTCCACGCTGGGCGCGATCGCTGAGATCACCAGGCCCTGGCCGAGCGAACAGAACACGAACAACGCCGCTCCGAGAACCAGCAGCATCGGGTCGCCACGCAGCGGAACCCCGAACACGCCGATCGCCAGGGCGGCGATGACGGCGACCTCGGCGAAGGCCAGCATCGTCCACGGCAGCAGCTTGCCGATCATCAGCTCGACGCGGCGCAGCGGGCTGACCGCCAACTGCTCGTCGGTGCCCAGGTCGCGCTCCCGGACCAGGGTGTTCGCTGTCTGCTGGACGGTCACGATCGCGATGATCACCGCCATCAAGCCCGGGATCAGGAAGATCGCCGAGCGGCGCTCCGGGTTGTACCAGGTGCGGACCCGTGGCTCCAGTTGGCCCGCCCCGGTCAGGTCATAGCCCTGGGAGTCCGCCCAGGAGACGACGATCTGCTGGCTGTAGCGAAGGTTGAGCGCGTTGGTGTAGGCCTGCGCCACCCGCGCCGAGTTCGGTTCGCTGCCATCGATCAGCACGGCGACCTGGGCCTGGGAGCCGGATGCCAGCTCGCGCCCGAACCCGGCGGGGATGATCACCCCGACTGTTGCCTGGCTGGTTCGGAAGGCCTGTTCCACCTCACTGCGGTCGTCCGCCTGGCCGACGATCTCGAAGAGTGGCGAGCCGACGTACGCTCCCAGGTATGCCCGGCTGGCCGGGGTGCGATCGTTGTCGACCACGACCGTCGGCAGGTGGGAGACGTCGAAGCCGATCGCGTAGGCGAACAACAGCTGCATCAGGATCGGCAGCAGCAGTACGATGCCGACCACCCGTGGGTCCCGCCGCAGGTGCTTGAACTCCTTGCGGGTGACGGCGCCGATCCGGTCGAGCGAGGCCCTCATGCCGCCTCCCTCTCGGAGGCGAGGTAGGTGAAGACCGACTCCATGTCCATCTCGACCCCGCGGATGGACGCCTGGATGCCGGCTTCGGCCAGCGACGCCCCGATGCTCGAGTCGAGCGCCTCGGTCTCGGCCGCCGCGGTGGTCAATACCCGGACGACGTCACCCAGCAGATGGGTGGACGCGATCCCGGCGGCACCGGCCAACACCCTGATCACGGCCCGCGGATCGGCGGCGTGCACCTCCAGCAGCGTGCCGGGTACGGCATCCTTCAGCTGGTCAGGGGTGCCGAAATGGGTGATCCGTCCGGAATCCATGAACGCGATGTGGGTGCAGCGCTCGGCCTCGTCCATGTAGGGGGTGGCGACCAGCACCGTCCGTCCCTCGGCGTGGATGCCGGCCAGGAGGGTCCAGAACTCCCGCCGCGAGACCGGGTCGACCCCGGTGGTGGGCTCGTCCAGCAGCAACAGCTCGGGGTCGTGCATCAGGGTGCCGGCCAGCATGAGTTTCTGCTTCATGCCCCCGGACAGATGGTTGGCCTGGCGTTTGGTGAACGGCGCGATCCCCATGCTCTCCAGCAGTTCCGCCGCGCGCTCCCGGCGGCGGGCCCCGGGCACTCCGCGCACCCGGGCGAAGAACTCCAGGTTCTCCGCCACCGACAGATCGGGGTACATCGAGAACTTCTGAGGCATGTAGCCGATCCGGCCGGTGATGGCCGCCGGATGGCTCACCGGATGGCCCAACACCTCGGCCGTCCCGCCGTCGGGGGCGAGCACGGTCGCCAGCAGCCGGATCAGGGTCGACTTGCCCGCGCCGTCCGGTCCGAGCAGCCCGAAGATCGCACCCTCCGGGATCTCAAGGTCGATCCCGGCGACGGCGTGGATCTCTCCGAAGGACTTCGACAGGCCGGAGAGGCGCAAGGCGGGCGGGGTCTCGGTCATGGCTAGGCGAACACCACATCGACCGGCATTCCGGCGCGGATGGCGGAGCTGTCGTCCACCTGCACCCGCACCTCGAACACCAAGGTGGTGCGCTGGTCTTCGGTCTGCACGGTGTTCGGGGTGAACTCGGCGCTGGAGGCGATGAACGTCACCCTGCCCGGGGAGCCGGCTCCGCCGTCGGTGCCGAGCGTCACCTGCTGGCCGACCGCCACCTCGCCGACGCGGGCCTCGGGTACGAACACCCGGACGAAGACATCACCCGGATCGACCAGCGTCAGCAGGGTTCGTCCCGGGGCGGCGTTCTGGCCGACGTTGGTGGCCAGGCTCACCACCACCCCGTCCCGGGGTGCGGTCACCGAGGCGTTCTCCAGCTGCAACTCGGCCAGCTCCACCGCGGCCTCAGCCTGGGCGAGCCGGGCCTTGGCAGCCGCGACGTCGGCCTTGGTCGCGTCCTTGTCGTCGGTGGCATTGGTGACGGCGGCCTCGGCGGCTTTGACCCCCTGCTGGGCCTGCGACACCTGCAGCCGGAGAGCCGCGTCATCCAGGACCACGACCACGTCACCGGCGGCGACCGTCTGGCCTTCGGCGACCCGCACCTCGCTCACTCGGCCGGTCAGCGCCGGCGCCACCTGGTACTCGCGCGACTCGGCGGTTCCGCTCGCGCGCAGGCCGGTGTCCGACTCGGCGGGGTGGGTGGAGGACCACCACCACCAGAACCCGCCGCCGGCGAGCAGCAGCACGACGAGGACGATCACCGGGACGGGTGGATGTTTGCGCGCGGCCATGGGACTCACCTTCCGGTTCCGGCAGGGGCCGGGTTGCAGGGCTGGATGGAGATGGTGACCGGCATGCCCGCGGGCAGTGCGGCCGGGGAGCTCAGTTGGACCCGGAAGGCCCGGATCAGGTGCACCTCGTCGGTGGCGAAGGAGGTGGGCGGGAATTCCGCCGAGGTGGCGACCCAGTCGACGGTGGCCGCTGCGGAACCGCCATCGGCCATCCAGTCACCGCTGACGGTGGCCCGGTCGCCCGCGCACACCGTGGACGCCTGGGTGGGGGAGAGCCAGGTCGTGGCCGTCGCCCCGCTCCCGCGCCGGACGGTCGCGAGTCCGGCACCGGGGGCGCGCAGGTCGCCGACAGCGGCCACGCTGACGACGGTGCCCGCGACGGGAGAACTGAGGCTCGCCTGGTCCAGTTGGGTCCGGGCCAGGGCGAGCGGGACGGACGCGGCGTCGGCCGCCCGCTCGGCCAGCCGACGCAATCGGATGAGCTCGGCGCGGGCGTCCAGCACCTCCTGCTTGGCGTCGTCGAGTTCGTGCAGGCCGTCACGGGCCTTCGCCAGGCCGTCCTCGATCTTCTTCAGGCCCTTGCGGGCCTCGGTCAGGCCGGTGTCGATCTGCTTCAGCCCGTCCGCCAGCTTGGCCAGCCCGGCCTCCACCTGTCTGAGCCCGACCGCCAGCTTGGCCAGGGCGGTGTCGAGCTGGGCGATTCCGGCGGTGAGGTGGGCGATGGTGGCCTCGAGCTCCTCGCGGGTGGGGGTGCCGGGCGGCAGCGGGGTGCCCTCAGGGGGCAGCGCGTCCAGTGCGGCCTGGGCCTGGCGACGCTTCTCGATAAGGCCGGTACGGGCCTGCCCGGCTTCGGTCCGTTGCGCCTTCAGGTCGCTGCGGGCCTTCTCGGCCTTCGCCTGCCGCTGCTTCAGTTCGGCGCGAGTGCTGGTGAGCGCGGCGATCGCGTCCTTCACCTTCTTGCGGTTGCTGGTGAGTTCGGCGATGGCATCGGTGACCTCGGCGCGCTTGTCGGCGATCTCGCGTTCGGCCTCACGGGTGTCCTCGATCCGGTCCTCCAGCACGTCGAGCCGGAGAGTGGCCGTCTTTGCGTCCGCCTCGGCGACCCTCACCTGGGCCCGCAACAGCCGGTCGTCCAACTGGAGCAGCGGCTGGCCGGCGTCCACCACGTCTCCCTCCCGCGCGCTGACCGCTGCAACCCGTGCGAAGGAAGCAATCCCCGCTGCGGGGGCGCCGGCCGGCGCCTCGGCCGTGCTGGCGAATCCTGCACTCAGATCCACAGCGGGGCTGGCCAGGTAGGGAACCGTCACCACCACGAGGGCGTCGTCGACCGTGCCCTGCACCCGCAGTTCGGAGGCGTTCCCAGCGGGGGTCGAGCAGCCGGTGACGAACAGGCTCAGGGTCAGGACGAAGCGGAGCGCGCGTCTCATCGGGGTGCCTCGACCGCCGTGAGGAAGATGTCGACCAGGTACTCCAGATCGGCGAACGGGGGCGGGGGGAGCGGCTCGGATCGCAGATACCCGTCCAGTGCGACGAAGCTGAAGACCGGACCGAGGAAGAGCCGGGCGGTCAGGTCGGGCCGTGGGGCGTGGATCAGGCCACGGGCGTGAGCCCTGGCCAGCAACCCGGTGATGCGCTCCAGCAGCTGGCCCGGCAGGGCATTGCGCAGCCCGTCGCGCAGTTCGGGGATCCGGAATGCCTCACCGAAGATCAGGCGGGTGAGTCCCACGTTCTCGGGATGCAGCAGGTACTGGGTCACCCCGTGGGCGACGGTCAGCAGCACGGTGCGCAGGTCGTCGGGGCTCGAGGGGCCCTGCTGTTCCGAAGGGAACAGCTCGGAGACCTGCATCTCGTCGGTGAGAATCGCGGCCAGCAGGTCGGCCTTGCTGGAGAAGTAGCGATAGAGCGTCTGCTTGCTGACCCCGGCCTCACTCACCACCGCATCCATCGAGGTGCCCGCGTACCCATGCGTGAGAAAGAGCCGACGCGCGGCCACGGTGATCTGCTCCCGCTTCGCGGCCGTCCGGCGCTTCGCAGCAGTGCCCATGAATCACACTGTACAGTACAGTTTGATAGATCGGGGAGGTTCCCGGCCGCGCTCATCGGATGCTTGCTAGGTTCACCGGTGTGACGAATCCTGCCTTCGTGCCACCTCCGGCTCCGACCACCCGGCCCGATCTCGTGGGAACCTTCGGGATGACGGCATCCACCCATTGGCTGGCGACCGCCACCGCTCAAGCCGTCCTGGAGAGGGGCGGGAACGCCTTCGACGCGGCGGTCGCGGCAGGGTTCGTGCTGCACGTCGTCGAACCGCATCTCAACGGGCCGGGCGGTGACCTGGTGGGCATCTTCGCGACCGCGGACGATCCCGGCCGGGCGCGGGTGCTCGTCGGGCAGGGACCGGCCCCCGCTGGTGCCACGATCGCCCACTTCCGGGCCGAGGGCCTCGACCTGGTGCCTGGTTCGGGAGCACTGGCGGCCGCCGTCCCCGGCGCGGTGGACGCCTGGCTGCTGCTGCTGCGCGATCACGGCAGTTGGCCGCTCGCCGATGTACTCCAGTACGCGAGCGAGTACGCGCGCGACGGACACCCGGTGCTGACAGCGGTGGTCCGCACCATCGCCGGAGTCGCCGATCTCTTCACGCAGCACTGGCCCACCTCCGCCGATCGCTGGTTGACCGGCGGGAGCCCGCCGGCTCCCGGTGACCTGGTGACCAACCCCGAGTACGCGAGCGTGCTGGATGCGCTGGCCGCGGCCGCTCGCGCGGCCTCGGAAGCCGGCGCGGATCGAGCCGAGGCGATCGACGCCGCCCGCCAGGCCTGGCGGGTACTGGTCGGGACGGCGGTCGAGGGCTTCGTGGCCGTCCCGCACCGCCACAGCGATGGACGCGACCACGCCGGGGTGATGACAGCGGCCGACCTGGCCGGCTTCCGGGCCGGCTACGACGATCCGGTCACCCTCGACTTCCGCGGCCACACCATCGCCAAGTCAGGGGCCTGGGGGCAAGGCCCCACGCTGCTGCAGGCGCTGGGGATCCTGGACGGCTTCGACGATGCTCGCCTCGATCCGTCCACCGAACTGGGCGCGCACACCGTCCTCGAAACGCTGAAACTTGCGCTCGCCGACCGCGACACCTGGTACGGCGACTCGCTGGACGACCCTGCGGTGCTGCCGCACCTGCTGTCGCCGGGGTACGCGGCCGAGCGCCGGGCGCTGATCGGCGAACGGGCATCGCGTCGGTTCCGCCCCGGTTCGGTTCCCGGTCGGCCGATGCCGCCGCTGCCGCCGCTGCGCACCCGCTACGACATCGGGACGGTGCCCACCGCCTCGCTGCCGGGCACTCCGGTTGCCGGGCCAGCGGCGGGAGTGGGGGAGCCCACCCTGGCGCGTTCCGACCTGCCGACCGGCGCCGACGGCGTCACCCGCGGCGACACCTGCCACCTGGATGTGGTCGACCGCTGGGGCAACATGGTGGCCGTCACCCCCTCGGGCGGCTGGTTGCAGTCCTCGCCGACCGTGCCCGGACTCGGCTTCTGCCTGGGCACCCGGCTGCAGATGATGTGGCTGGACGAGTCCTCGCCCGGCCGGCTCGAACCCGGCCGGCGGCCCCGCACCACGCTGACGCCGACCCTGGTGCTGCGCGGCGGGCGGGCTGCGATGGCCTGCGGCACCCCCGGCGGCGACCAGCAGGACCAGTGGCAACTGAGCTTCTTACTGCGGGTGCTTGTCGGCGGCTACACGCCGCAGCAGGCGATCGACGCACCCGCGCTCCAGACCACGAGCGTGGTCGGTTCGTTCTGGCCGAGGACCTGGACGCCGGGCGGCGCCGCGGTCGAGGACCGGCTGGGCAAGGGGGTGATCGCCGGTCTGGCCGCGCGCGGGCACGTCATCGAGCGGGCCGGGGACTGGGCGCTCGGCCGGATCTCGGCCGTCACCCGCGACCCGGTCACCGGCAGGCTCGGTGCCGCCGCGAACTCCCGGGGTGCCCAGGGCTACGCCGCCGGACGCTGAAACAGGATCCCTGCCCCCCGCCGAACCTGACCCTCAGCAGCCGCCGGGTGTGCTCAGGGAACCGGTTCCACCAGTCACTGACGGCGACCGCTCGCGGCCACTTCCTTCATCAATGCAGTAATGCTAGCGCGGCTCTGGCGAGTCGGCGCGCGAATCCACCGAGTTCTGTCTCAAAACTGTTGACGACGCGGACGGAACGGTTCTACAGTTCATTTAGTCCTGAACAAAGGGGTGGGTAAATGGGTCTGTCAGGTGCCGGCACCGACTTCACGCGATCCGCGATCCTGGCCTGCATCGGGTCGCTTGGCCCCACCTCGCGTGCCGACCTGGCGCGCCAGCTCGGGGTCTCGCCGGCGCT
This sequence comes from uncultured Propionibacteriaceae bacterium, assembly GCA_964435735.1. Classification (GTDB taxonomy): domain Bacteria; phylum Actinomycetota; class Actinomycetes; order Propionibacteriales; family Propionibacteriaceae; genus Propionicimonas. Next base: position 38,655 of record CAYSZZ010000022.1, on the reverse strand, counting down.
GATCACCCAGAAGACGAAGCAACTGCTGGCCGACGGCCTGCTGGTCGAGTTGGAGCACGCCCCCTCGGTGGGCGGGCGGCCGGCCCAGCTGCTCGGGCTGGCAGCGGACGCCGGAGGGGCGATAGGCGTCAAGCTCGTCGCCGACCACGTCACCCTGGTCGAGGTCGGCATCGGGGGCGCGATCCTGCGTTCCCGGACCGAGCCCTTCGACGCCGCCGCGCCGACCGCGATTCCGGCCCTGGTCAAAGTGGTGGGTCAGTTCGTGGACGCAGCCACCAGTCAGCGGCTGCTCGGGATCGGCGTCGGAGTGCCCGGTGACGTGGGCGAGCAGGGCGTCGGCACGGTCGACTCCACGCAGCTCGGCTGGCACCGGGTGGAACTCGGCCAGGCGCTGCGGACCGCGCTCGAACTGCCGGTGCTGGTGGACAACAATGTGAACGCGATGGCGGTCGCTGAGCACCTCTACGGCCAGGCCAGGGGTCAGGATCACGCCCTGGTGGTGACGATCGGCACCGGCGTCGGCGGCGGCATCATCGCCGACGGCGTCGTCTACCGCGGCAGTTCCGGTGGAGCCGGTGAGATCGGGCATATCCCGGCCGTCGAGGACGGGCCGCTGTGCCAGTGCGGTGCGCGTGGCTGTCTCGAGGCCCTGATCGGCCAGCAGGCGCTGGTGGCAGAGGGTCAGCGACGCGGTGTGCTCGGTCGCGACGCGGGCATCGACGGTCTCCGGTCGCAGGCCGACCGCGGCGACCCGCGGGCACAGGAGGTGTTCAGCTCCGCCGGCCACCTGCTCGGACGGGCGCTCGCCGGCCTGGTGAACGCGCTCGACCCGGAGGTGATCATCATCAGCGGTGAGGGCGTGGACGCGTGGCGGCACTGGTCGTTCGGCTTCGAGCCGGCGTTGCGCTCGGGTGTCGTGCCCCGCAAGCGGGGCATCCCGGTGGCGGTCGAGGCCTGGCACGACGATCGCTGGGCGCAAGGCGCGGCGAGCCTGATCCTGGCCACCCCGTTCGATTCCCAAGGGGTCTCCGGAGATCAGGGAGAGCGGGTGCGGGCGCGGCTTTCGGAAGTGCGGCGTGGCAAGGAGCCTCGGTGACCACGACCCCGATCGCCGCCGGCTCGGTGGCCGGGCAGCATCGAGTACCCCGTCGGATCCCGCAGCGCAGGCTTCGCTATGGGCTCACGGTCGTGCTGTTCCTGGCTCCCAGTGCGATTCCCCTGGTGCTGTTCACCTTCGTCCCCATGGTCCGTGCCTTCTGGACGTCCCTGCATCAATGGAACCTGCTCTCGGCGATGACCTGGGTGGGGCTGGACAACTACGCGCACCTGCTGCAGGACGCCGAGACGCACCGGGCCTTCCTCAACACCTTCTACTACATCGTCGGCTACCTGCCGCTGGTCTATGTCGGCGGCCTGGCGCTGGCGCTCGCGCTGAACGCGGCGATCCCGCTGCGCAGCTTCCTGCGCGGCATCTACTTCCTGCCGGTGGTCACCAGTTGGATCGTGGTGGCGCTGATCTGGCGCTGGCTGCTGAACCCTGAGGTCGGCGTGGTCAACCACCTGCTCGGCCTGGTGGGCATCGACGGACCCGGCTGGTGGGCCGATCCGGCCTGGGCGATGCCGTCGATCATCCTGGCGTCGGCCTGGAAGGACCTCGGCTTCGTGATGATCATCCTGCTCGCCGGGCTGCAGGCCATCCCGCAGGATCTGTACGAGGCCGCACGGGTGGACGGCGCCGGCTGGTGGGCCCGGCTGCGCCACATCACCGTGCCGATGCTGTCGCCGACGACCTTCTTCGTGATCGTGATCTCGCTGATCAACGGCTTCCAGGTCTTCGACCAGGTGTACGCGATGACCGGCGGCGGCCCGGCGGGCGCGTCCACGGTCGTCGTGCAGCAGGTCTACAACCTCACCTTCCGGTACAGCCAGGCCGGACTGGCCTCGGCTCTCTCCTGGCTGCTGTTCCTGCTGGTACTCGCGGTGACCCTCGTCCAGATGATCGGCCAGCGCAGGTGGGTGAACTATGCGTAGGCCAGCCCGGATCGCCCTGCTGCTGGTCGTCGCGCTCGGCGCGCTGGTGATGTTCTTCCCCTTCCTGTGGACGTTCACGACCTCGATCTCCAGCGGCGCCGGACTGACCGCGACTCCACAGCTGATCCCGGACAACCCGTCCTGGTCGGCCTACGTCGAGTTGTTCCAGCGGACGCCGTTCGCCCGCGTGATCGGCAACTCGCTGCTACTGGCGGTGGCGACGACCCTGCTCCAGTTGCTCACCAGCGCCATGGCAGCCTACGTCTTCTCCCGGATGCCGTTTCCCGGCCGTGGGGTGGTGTTCGCCGCCTACCTGGCGACCATGATGATCCCGATGCAGGTGCTGCTGGTGCCGCTGTTCGTCCAGATGCGCGATCTCGGCCTGGTCGACAGCTACCTCGGCGTTCTGCTGCCTGGCATGGCCAGCGCCTTCGGCGTCTTCCTGCTGCGTCAGGCGATGAACTCGGTGCCGCGGGAGCTGGACGAAGCCGCCCGGATCGACGGCGCCGGTCACTTCCGGATCTTCGCCGGGATCGTGCTGCCCCTGGTCGGCCCGGCGCTGGCCACCCTCACCGTGTTCGCGTTCATGAGTAGCTGGAACGCGTTCCTCTGGCCGTTGGTGATCCTGCGGTCCGCCGAGATGAAGACCCTGCCGCTGGCGCTCGCCGGACTGCAGGGCCAGTACACGACCGATTGGGACGTGATGATGGCCGGCTCGGTCATCTCGATCCTCCCGATGCTCGCCATCTATCTCTTCGCCCAGAAGTACGTCATCCAAGGCGTAGCCAACACGGGCATCAAGTAGCCCGACCACGAAAGGAAACCACGATGTCTCGCGCAACTAGGCTGGCCGGCGCCGGCCTGGCCCTCACCCTCGGCCTGGCTCTCGCGGCCTGCGGGGGTACCCCGACGGAGCCCGCACCCCCGGCCTCGGAGAGCCCGGCCACCACCACGGCACCGGAGCCCGTCACCATCACCTACAGCAACTTCATCTCCAACGGCGGCAACGAGGAGAACCTCGCCAAGATCGTGGACGCCTTCGAGGCCGACAACCCGGGGATCACGGTCGCGGTCACCACCCTGCCGTACGCCGACTACTTCACCGCGTTGCAGACCGATCTGGCCGGCGGCACCGCGTCCGACGTCTTCGACATCGAGTTCGCCAACTACGCCGCCTATCAGGCCAATGGCGTCCTCGCGCCGCTGCCCGGGGTGGACACCAGCGTCTATCAGGCCAGCCTCGCGGAGGCCTACGCCACCGACGGCACCCAGTACGCGCTGCCGAGTTCGTTCTCCACCGTGGTGCTGTTCTACAACAAGGACCTGTTCGATGCCGCCGGCGTCGCCTACCCGACCAACGGCTGGACCTGGGCCGATGCCGAGGCGGCGGCCAAGAAGATCACCGACGTCGACAAGGGCATCTTCGGCGCCTACCAGCCGATCAGCTTCTACGAGTACTACAAGGCGCTGGCCCAGGCGGGCGGGAAGTTCCTCAGCGATGACGGCACGAGTGTCGCCTTCAACTCGCCCGAGGGGATCCGCGCGGCGAACTGGCTGGTGGGCAAGTCGGGGACGACCATGCCGACGCCCGAGCAGGGGGCCGGCACCCCGGACTTCGACACGAAGCTGTTCTCCGAAGGCAAGCTGGGCATGTGGACGACCGGCATCTGGATGTTCGGTGCGCTCGCCGATGCCGACTTCGGCTGGGACATCGCGGTCGAGCCGGGTGACGCGCAGCAGGCCTCGGCGATGTTCTCCAACGCCGTGGCCGTCTCGGCCGGCAGCAAGAACGCCGAAGCCGCTCAGAAGTGGGCGCAGTACCTGACCAGCTCCACCACGATGGTGGACGTGCGTCTCGACGCCGGCTGGGAGCTCCCGCCGGTGGCCGACCAGAGCCTGCTCACGCCATACCTGGAGAAGGGCGCCCCAGCCAACCGCCAGGCCGTCTTCGATTCGCTGAAGGGGGTCGCTCTACCGCCGGTGATCGGCGAGAACCAGGCCCAGCTGCAGGATATCGTCTCCGAGGAACTCACCGAGGCCGCTGCCGGTCGAAAGACCGTCGAAGAGGCGCTGGCCTCCGCCGAACAGCGCATCAATCCGCTGCTCGGCTGACCCACCCGACCGGTGGGGGCGGCGCACGCCGCCCCCACCTCACACTGGAGCGACATCGTCAATGACCACCACCGACCGTGCGGACCTGGCCTGGCTCGAGCAGCGATCCCGCGACCTCATCCTCGCCCTGCAGGAGCCGGGCGGCGCCTACCCGGCGAGCCCCGACTTCTCCGCGTACCGCGGCTACTGCTGGTTCCGGGACGGATCGTTCATCGCCGACGGTGTCTCCGCCGTGGGCGAGGCCGGTTCCGCGACCGCCTTCTTCGACTGGTGCGCGCGGGTCGTCGAACGCCATGAACCGACCATCCGAGCCGCCGTGGCCGGTGCCGCGGCGGGGACGCCCCTGCCGGACGCCGAGATGCTGCCGGCCCGGTTCACCTTCGACGGCGAGCTCGGCACCGACGAGTGGACGGACTTCCAGCTCGACGGCTACGGCACCTGGCTGTGGGCGGTCGCCGAGCATGCCGCGCGGCACGGTCTGGATGCGTCGCGGTGGCGGCGTGCGTCCGAGTTGGTGGTGGACTATCTGGTGAGCTCCTGGCGGCGTCCGTGCTTCGACTGGTGGGAGGAGCACGACGAACAGGTGCACGTCTCCACGCTGGGCTGCATCGAGGCCGGGCTGCGCCGGGCCGCGACCGATGGATTGGTCGATGAGCGGCGGGCACACCAGGCGCTCGCGGCGGCTGCCGAGATCACCGCGCTTCTCGCGGCCGCGGGCACGGTCGACGGGCACCTCACCAAATGGCTGGGCAGCGACGCGGTGGATGGCAGCCTGAGCGCTCTCATCGGTCCGCTCGGGGTGATCCCACCGGGATCCCCCTTGGCGCAGCGGACGATCGCCGCCGTGGAGCGGCAGCTCTGCGTGGATGGAGGGGTCTACCGGTTCCTCGGCGACACCTACTTCGGCGGCGGACGCTGGCCGATCCTGAGCTGCTTCCTCGGTCTGGCCAAGGTGGCCGCCGGCGACCGGGACGGGGCGCGCGCGCTGTTGACGTGGGCGGCGGAGACCGCGACACCGCAGGGCGATCTCCCTGAACAGGTCGAAGGGCACCTGCTCGACCCTGGGTTCCACCCGTACTGGGTCGAGCGGTGGGGTCCGGTCGCGACCCCGCTGCTGTGGAGCCACGCCATGGTGCTGCGGCTGGCCGCCGCGCTGCGGGAGGACGACCGGCCGTGATCCGCCATCGTCCGGGAGGCTCCGGTCATCCCTATGTCCCCGACACCGAGCAGCGCTGGCCGGTGCAGCCGGTCGTGGGCGAGCCGTTGCGCCTCGGCGTCCGCACCTCGGGCGAGGTGGAGCAGGTGGTCCTGGAGTTGCAGACGAATCCGGCCGCGCAGACCTCCCGCACGCCGCTGATCGTTCCCCGGACGGAGACCGCGGTGCTGCCGCTCTCCGGCGTCCCGCGCTCCTCCCGCGGCCAGGCCGCCGACGGCGGACACCTCGCCTCCGCGCAGGCCCGGCAGGCCAGGCAGGCGGGCGGCTGGCAGGTCGAACTCCCGGCCGCGCCGGCCGGTCTGCTGCGCTACCGCTTCACCGCCACGAGGCCAGGCGGACCCATCGAGCACACCCGCTGGTTCGCCGTCCGTACCGCGACCTGGCGGCCCGGCGAGGCGGAGCTGCTGACCGTCGACGGCAACGCCGTGGCGATAGAGCCGGGCAGCATCGCCGTTCTTGACGACGGCGAGCGCGTGCATCGGATCCGCTTTGCCCTGCCGCTCGCACCCGGCGAGCACCTGACCGGCTTCGGCGAGCGCTACGACGCCCTGGACCACCGGGGCGCCGAGTTGGATTCGGTGGTCTTCGAGCAGTACAAGAGTCAGGGCGCCCACCGGCGGACCTACCTGCCGATGCCCTTCGTCCACGTCGTCGGGGGAGCGGGGTGGGGGTTCCATGTCCGCACCTCCCGGCGGGTCTGGTTCGACCTGGGTGCCACGAACCCGGACCGCCTGGTCGTCGAAGCCGAGCTGGACGCTCCCTCCGGGGCACCGGACGTCCTCTCGCTGGCGCTGTACTCCGGCGACCCGGTGACCGTCCTGGACGCCTTCCTCGCCGAGGTGGGCCGTCCCAGGGAGCTGCCGGACTGGGTTTTCCGGCTGTGGGCCAGCGGCAACGAATGGAACACCCAGGCCGAGGTCGAGCGGCAGCTCGCACTCCATCGGCAGCACGACATTCCGGTGGGCAATGTCGTGATCGAGGCCTGGAGCGACGAGAGCAGCTTCACGATCTTCCGCGATGCGGAGTACCGCGTCCGCGAGGACGGTGGACCACTGGGTCTGGCCGACTTCAGCTTCCCGGCCGACGGCGCCTGGCCCGATCCCAAGGGCATGGTCGACCGGCTCCACGCGCGGGGCGTCCGGGTCCACCTGTGGCAGATCCCGCTGCTCAAGATGCGTCCCCACCCCCAGGCACAGGCTGCCGCCGACGCCAGAGCCGCGCTGCGCGAAGGCGTCCTGGTCCGCGAGGAGGCGCCGGACGGCAGGCTGCGTCCCTATCGCAACCGCGGCTGGTGGTTCCCGCTGGGGCTGATGCCCGATCTCACCGACGAACGGGCCGCTGCCTGGTGGACCGAGAAGCGCCGCTACCTGGTCGAAGAGGTGGGAATCGACGGGTTCAAGACCGACGGCGGCGAGCACGCCTGGGGGGCCGAGCTGGTCTACTCCGACGGTACCCGCGGCGACGCGGGCAACAACCGGTTCCCGGTCGCCTACGCGGCCGCCTACGGCCGGCTGCTGGAATCCGCCGGGAAGCCGCCGGTCACCTTCAGCCGGGCCGGCTTCACCGGCTCCCAGGCCCACGGCGCCTACTGGGCGGGGGACGAGAACTCCACCTGGGAGGCCTTCCGGTGGTCGATGTTCGCCGGGCTGTCCGCGGCCGCGTCCGGGATCGTCTACTGGGGCTGGGACATCGCCGGGTTCTCCGGGCCGACGCCGGATGCCGAGCTCTATCTGCGTGCGATGGCCGCCAGCGTCTTCGTCCCGATCATGCAGTACCACTCCGAGTTCAACCACCACCGCCGGCCCTCCCGCGATCGCACGCCCTGGAACATCGCCGAGCTCACCGGTGACGAACGGGTGATCGACGAGACCCGCGCGCTGGTGAAGCTGCGGGAACGGCTGCTCCCCTATCTCGCCGCACAGTGCCGGCAGACCCTGCGGACCAGCCGCCCGCTGATGCGTCCGCTGTACTTCGACCATCCGGACGACCCGGCCGTATGGGAGCACCCCTTGCAGTGGTTCCTGGGCGACGCCATCCTGGTCGCGCCGGTGGTGGAGCCGGGAGTCGAGACCTGGCCGGTCCACCTCCCTGCCGGGGAGTGGCTCGACGTCTGGACCGCGGAGCCTCACTCCGGCGACCAGCTCGTCCACAGTCGCACCACCCGGAGCCAGGTCCCCGCCTTCGTGCGCCGGGACCATTGGAACAGGCTCCGCGAGGTCTTCACCGCCTGACCTGACTTCCAGACCCCGACTCAGCACTCTCGACCGGTCAGCCAGGACGCGATGCCGATCGGCCTCCTCAGCCGGCCGCCAGCTTCAGAGCGGCCGGTGCTCCGGCGGGGACGAACGGATGGTGCGGACGAACCGGGGCAACGTGGCGGTACGGCTCGCCCTGGGCTGGACGGGGGTCGGGGTCTCCCTTGTTGGGCCAGAGCGCGGCGGTCCGCTCGGCCTGGGCGGCGATGGTCAGGGACGGGTTGACGCCCAGGTTCGCCGACACCGCCGAGCCGTCCACGACTGCGAGGCCGGGGTAGTTCCAGACCCGGTGGTAGGGGTCGATCACGCCTTCGGAGGCTGCGGCGCCGATGACGGCGCCGCCCAGGAAGTGCGCCGTGGTGGGGATGCCCACCAGCCCGGCGACCGTTCCGGCGGCGATCCCGTCGATCTTCTCGGCGACCCGGCGGGCCACCTCGTTGCCGAGCGGGATCCAGGTCGGATTGGGCTCTCCGGGCTCCTGTTCGCTGGTGAACTTCCGCCGGCCGAACAGACCTGGTTTGGTGAGCGTGGTGATCGAGTTGTCCAGGGTCTGCATCACCAGCAGGGTCACCGTCCGCTCGCTCCAGCGCCGGGGGACCGTGGTCCGCAGCACCTTCCGGGGGTGGGCCGCGAATTGCTTCAGCACCTGGGGGAGTGCCGGACGGTCGCCGTCCACCAGCAGGGCCATCAGGAGACCCATCGCGTTGGAACCCCTGCCAGAGCGGACCGGCTGGATGTGGGTGTCCGGCCGGGGGTGGATGGATGAGGTGATCGCCACCCCGGTGGAGAGATCCAGTGCGGGCTCGACCGTGGCGGCCGAGGCGCCCAGGATCGCCTCGGAGTTCGTGCGCGACTGGGTGCCGAGCAGCGGCGAAAGATCGGGGAGGCGGCCGGCGTCCCGCATCGCGAACAGCAGACGCTGCGTGCCCCAGGTGCCGGCGGCGAGCACCACCTTGGCGGCGGCGAAGGACCGGCGGCCGCGGGCGGGCAGGGGGCCGGTTCGGCGGGCGTCGATCCGCCAGGAGCCGTCCGGCCGCTCGGTGAGCCCGGTGACCGTGGTGAGCGGGAAGATCTGCGCGCCGGCCTTCTCGGCCAGGCCCAGGTAGTTCTTCAGCAGGGTGTTCTTCGCCCCCACCCGGCAGCCGGCCATGCAGTTGCCGCACTCGGTGCATCCGGTCCGGCTCGGCCCGGCGCCCCCGAAGAACGGGTCGGGGACGGTCTTTCCCGGCTCCCCGAAGTGCACCGCCACCGGCACCAGCGAGAAGGTGTGACCGGCGCCCATCTCCTCGGCCACCTGCTGGAACAGCCGGTCGGGTGCGGTGAGGTGCGGGTTGGGGACGACCCCGAGCATCCGGCGTGCCTGGGCATAGTAGGGGGCCAGTTCGGTCTGCCAGTCGGTGATGTGCGCCCACTGCTCGTCGGCGTAGAACGGCGCGGGCGGCTCGTACATCACGTTGGCGTAGTTGAGGGAGCCGCCGCCCACCCCGGCACCGGCGAGCACCATGACGTCCTTCAGCAGGTGGATGCGCAGCACCCCGTAGCAGCCCAGCGCGGGCGCCCACAGGAACTTCCGCAGGTTCCAGCTGGTCTTGGCGAAGTCGTCGTCCTCGAACCGGCGTCCTGCCTCGAGCACGGCGACCCGGTAACCCTTCTCCACCAGCCGCAGCGCCATCACGCTGCCGCCGAAGCCCGAGCCGACGATGACGACGTCGAACTCCGGCTCACCCATGCGCGACCACCCTCACGCGGGTGCGTCGGCGCTGTCGGTGAGTGTCGCCGACCACCGGATGATCTGGGCCTCCATCTCGTCGTCGGAGTCGAACCGGCTGCGGTCGTAGCAGCCCAGTGGGAACAGAGTGGTGCGGATGGTGCATCGGTTGCAGAGGGTGCAGGGACGCTCCGGCGACTCGCCGCCGGCTGCCAGCAGCTTGGGCAGGTCGGGGTTGGCGAGCAGCGGGCGGGCCATCGAGACGAGGTCGCAGGCGCCCGAGCCGAGCGCGTCCTCGATGTCGGAACGGCGCTGGAAGCCGCCATTGGCGATCACCGGGATGCCCACTTCGGCCCGGAAGCGGCGGGCGTCGTCGAGGTTGAGCATTCCCTTGTCGCCCCAGCCGATGTTGGCCAGCGGTCGCAGCAGCGCCTTGGGCAGGTGCAGGACGGCGGCGCGGACGGCGGCCTTCGGGCTGAGGTGGCGGGTGGAGTCCATGAACATCCGGGCCTCCTCGAAGGGGAAGTCGCCCGGGTTCTCGCGGGGATTGATGAACCCGAAGCCGTTCGAGATGTGCAGGTAGTCGATGCCCAGGTCACGCAGTCGGCGTCCGTAGTCGAGGGTCTGCTCGATCCCGTTGCCGTGCCACCAGTCCCGCAGCGGCAGCGACGGTGGGAACCGCAGGTTCAGCGGCAGCTGGTTGAAGTCCCGTGCCGACAACCGGATGCCGAACAGGAAGTCCCGCCCGACCGCCTCCCGGATGGCGGTGACGATCTCGGCCAGGAACTGGAACCGGGCCTTGGCGGAGCCGCCGTAGCGATCGGTGCGGCGGTTGATCGCGGGGTTGAGGAACTGGTGGATCAGGTAGCCCTTCGAGGCGGTGACCTCCACCCCGTCGCAGCCGATCTCGCGCACCCGGCGGGCGGCGTCGGCGAAGTTCTGCACGATCTGCTCGACTTCACCGGTGGTGAGCTGGAAGCGGGAGTTCCGGTAGCCGAACAGCAGATCGAAACCGGGCGAGGCCGAGGCCGAGTCAGTGCGCTGGCTGAACAGGCTGGTCTGGGTGTGATAGCCGGGATCACCCAGCTGGATGAGGTACTTCGTCCCGAGCGCCTGCACCTTGCGCACGCCCTCACGCAGGGGCGCGATGTAGCGGTCATGGCTGATCTTCGGGTACTCCAGCGGTGACCACCGACGTTCGTCGATCGTGAGTGTCGCGGAGATGATCGAGCCGACGCCGCCCTCGGCGAAGCGCCTCTCGAAGTTCGGCCAGGCGCCGTTCACGGTGCCGTCGTAGTAGGCCATCCGGCCGCCGATGGACGAGCGCATCAGGCGGTTGGGCAGGGTGACCTGATTGATGGTGAGTGGTTCCGACAACATGGCAGCCCCCACGGCGGGCGCACGGTAGGCCGGTGCTCGGCGCCGGCGGCCCCTACCGGGAAGTTAGCAGCCGCGGGTTGGGACGCTCAGTGCGCACTCCTACCCACGCGCGATCCGATGGCGCGATGCGGACGCGCCGCAGCCAGGTGAAGGCGACGAGAGCGTTCCGACGCACGAAGACGAGAGCCCCCAATCCGACGGCGCCGCTGAGGAGTGAGAGCGCCCGCCATTCTCGCCCGACCACGAGGCTCCCGCCTCCGGCGACCCGGCGACAGCGGCCCGGCATGGCACGCGTAGACTGCCGAGACGAGGCGTTCGGTGGGCGGACACGGAGGAACGATCCACGATGACACAGCAGCGGGACGGGGCGGCCGGGCGCGTCCGCATCCCCGGGCTGGGGTTGGGCTGGATGGCCGTCGGGCTCGCGCTGATATCGGCGCTGGTGGTGGCGAATGTGATCGCCGGGTTGCCTCCGCTGCCGGGACGCGCGCAGGCGGACAGCCTCACCGGCCTGGTCTCGGTTCTGGGGGACCTGGTGGCACGGCTCTCGGGCTTGTTCGTGCTGGGCGGGCTGGCAGCGATCGTGGCCTTCACCCGGGCTGGAGCAGAGCACACGCTCACCGAGACCTCACGCCGGATCGCCGGGTGGACGGGACGTGCCGGGCAGCTCTGGCTGGTCTCCTCGTTGCTGATGACCGCCGCCAACCCGGCCTTCATCAACGGGGCGCCCCTGGGGACCGCGCTGCTGCCGACCGGCTGGTGGATCTACCTGACCTCGTCGCCGAGTGCTCTGGCCTGGCTGGTCACCGCCCTGGCCGCGCTGGTCACCACCGTCGTCGCCTACACCGCCACCCGCGCTCCCGGCTTCGCGGTCTGCTGGCTCGCCGGCGCACTGGCTACCCTCTTCGTCGCCGTCACCGGGAATGTCACCGTCGGACTCGATCACGACTGGGCGACCGATGCGCAGGCCATCGCCACGCTGGCGGGGGTGGTGCTCGGCAGCGGTGCGGTCGCGGTGGTGCTGGCCGCGCTGGCCGGCAGCGAGCTGCCGGAGGCCGCCGTCCGTCGCTATCACCGGACCGCGCTCCCGCTGGTCGTCCTGCTGGCCGCCGGCTACACCGTGGTGGCCTGGCAGCAGCTGGCCGGCCGCTCACCCTTCGCTGTACCCGTCGGGCTGCCCTACCTGGTCGGTGCGGCCTGCCTGGTGGCGCTGCTGCTGAACTGGGGCTGGCGGGCTGTCCGGCTGCGGGGTGCTCCCGATGATGCCTCGCTGCTGGGCAGCGTGGTGCGCGAGGCGGCCGTGCTGGTGATCGCGGTAGCGGTGGTCACCGCCATCACTCACATCCCGCCGCCGCGCTTCGAGATCGAGCAGTCCCTCCAGATCAACTACCTGGGCTACGAGGTGGACCTCCCTGCGACCCTCGAACGGCTCGCTGGGCTGGGACGCCCGAATCTGCTGTGGGTCATGCTCTGCTTGACCGCCATCGGTCTGTACGCGTGGGGCACGGTGCGCGTGTACCGCGGGGGCGGGCATTGGCCGGTGCCTCGCCTGATCGCCTGGGTGGCGGGCTGGGGCCTGACCCTCTACCTGGCCGTCAGCGGCCTGTGGATGTACTCCACGGCGGTGTTCAGCTGGCACATGCTCGTCCACATGACGGTGAACATGATGGTGCCGTTGCTGTGCGTCCTGGGCGGCCCGGTGGGCCTGCTCACCGCCGCGACCGGCCACGCCGGGGCGGGAGAGCTGCCCGGCCCCGCGGACCTGTTCGACGGGCTGGGCGCCAACCGTTTCGTCCGCTTCATCCTCAGCCCGCCGGTGCTGTGGATCAACTACATCGCCTCACTCTTCCTGGTGTACTTCAGCCCGCTGTTCGCCTGGCTGATGAAGTACCACTGGGCGCATCAGCTGATGCTGCTGCATTTCATGCTGGCCGGCTTCCTCTTCTTCAACCTGCTGGTCAGCCCGGACCGGAACTCCTGGCAGTTGCCGCCGATCGTCCGGTTCGCGATGCTGATCTCCGTGATGCCGTTCCATGCGATCTTCGCGGTGGGCATCATGATGGCCCGGTCGGTGATCGGCGAGCAGTTCTACGCGTCGCTGGCGGTGGAATGGGTGGGAGACCTGCTGGCCGATCAGCAGATCGCCGGCCAGATCACCTGGTTCACCGGGGAGATCCCCGCCTTCATCGCGGTGGCCGTGCTGGCCTTCCAGTGGTTCCGCAGCGACAGCCGGGAGGCGGCGCGCGCCGACCGCAGAGCCGACCTGGGGGAGGACGACATGGCCGCCTACAACGAGCTGCTCGCCGAACTCGCCGAGCGGGATCGTCTCGAGGCCCGCCGGAACCTGGGCGGTGGCGCCTGATGACCGCATCGACGACCGCCCCGACCCAGGACGGCGGAGTGCTCGCCGATCGCGTCGAGCTCGACATCTCCGGCATGACCTGCGCGGCCTGCGCCAGCCGGATCGAACGCAAGCTCAACAAGCTGGACGGCGTGAACGCCACCGTGAACTACGCCACCGAGCGCGCCGTCGTCCTGGGAGTATCGCCCGAGCGCGCCCCCGAACTGGTGAAGGCGGTCGAGGCGGCCGGTTACGGCGCCAAGCCGGTCAGCGAGGACGACGAAGGCGACGGCTACACCGACCGGGTGAAGATGCTGCGCAATCGGCTGATCGTCGCCGCGCTGATCTCCGTCCCGCTCGGCGACGCCGCGATTGCCCTCGCGCTGGCGCCATCGCTGCGCTTCGTCGGCTGGCAGTGGGTGCTGATCCTCGGCGCGATCCCGGTGGTGTTCTGGTGCGCCTGGCCCTTCCACAAGGCGGCCTGGCGCAACCTGCGCCACGGCGGCACCAGCATGGACACCCTGGTCTCGCTGGGCATCCTGGCCGCCTTCACCTGGTCGGTGGTCGCGACCATCCTTCAGATTCCGGGGGACAGTTACTGGATCGGCTGGGGCGAGGTGCCCGAAGGCGCCGACAGCCTCTATCTCGAAGCCGCTGCGGTCATCACCACCTTCCTACTCGCCGGACGCTACGTCGAGGCCCGCTCCAAGCGCTCGGCCCGCGGGGTGCTGACGGCGATCGGACGTCTCGCGCCGGCGAACGTCCGGGTGATCCGGGACGGTGTCGAGCAGGTGGTGCCGATCGGCACCCTGAAGGTGGGGGAGCGGTTCGTCGTCCGTCCCGGTGAGCGGATCGCCACCGACGGACGCCTGGTGGTCGGCTCCTCCGCGATCGACACCTCCGCGATGACCGGCGAGCCGGTGCCGCAGGAGGTGACGGAGGGCGATCGCGTCCTGGCCGGCACCACCAACACCACCGGTGCCCTGATCATCGAGGCGGAACAGGTCGGGGCTCACACCCAGCTGGCCCAGCTCGCGGTGATGGCCGAGCAGGCGCAGGCCCGCAAGGCCGCCGTCCAGACCCTGGTGGACAAGGTGGTGGCGGTCTTCGTCCCCGCTGTGCTGGCGATCTCGCTGCTCACCGGAGTGGGCTGGCTCCTCGCCGGCGGCGAGGTGCGCAGCGCGCTCAGCGCGGCGATGTCGGTGCTGATCATCGCCTGCCCCTGCGCGCTCGGCTTGGCCACCCCGACCGCCCTGATGGTGGGTGTCGGGCGCGGCGGCCAACTCGGCATCCTGATCAAGGGCCCGGACGCGCTGGAGGCCTCCGGCGCGATCGACACCGTCGTCCTGGACAAGACCGGCACCCTCACCACCGGCCGGATGACCCTGGAGTCGGCCTGGGCGAGCGGCGATTCGGACGAGGCGCTGGCCCTGGCCGCTGCCGTCGAGCGCTACTCCGAGCACCCGATCGCCCGGGCCCTGGTGGACGCGGCCGAGGCCCGGGGACTGCTTCTCCCCGAAGCGAGCGGGGTGACCGCGCTGCCCGGCCACGGCGTGACGGGACAGGTGAGTCCCGGCGCCGAGGTGCTGCTCGGCACGCCTGAACTGATGCGCGATCGCGGTGTCTTGGTCGACGCCGCCGAGGAGTTCCTCGACACTGCCGCCGACGCCGGGCGCACTCCCGTTCTGGTCGCTGTCGATGGCGTTCTTCGCGGCGGCTTCGCGGTGGCCGACGCACTGAAGGACACCGCGGCGCCCGCTGTCGCCCGGCTGCGGAACCTCGGCCTGCGGACCGTCCTGCTGACCGGCGACCGTGAGGCTGCCGCACGCGAGGTGGCGAACGCGGTGGGTGCCGACGAGGTGATCGCCCAGGTGCTGCCCACGGAGAAGGCCCAGGTGATCGAGCGACTGCAGGCCGAGGGCAAACGGGTCGCCATGGTGGGGGACGGCATCAACGACGCGGCCGCGCTGGCCACCGCCAACCTCGGCATGGCCGTGGTGAGCGGCACCGACGTGGCGCTGAAGTCGGCCGACATCATCCTGGTCCGCCGCAGTCTGGCCGCCATCCCGGACGCCATCGTGCTCGCCCGCCGCACCCTGGGCACGATCCGCGGCAACCTGGTGTGGGCCTTCGGCTACAACGTCGCGGCGATCCCGCTGGCCGCCTTCGGCCATCTCAACCCGCTGATCGCCGGCTTCGCGATGTCGCTGTCGAGCATCTTCGTGGTGACCAACTCGATGCGCCTGCGCCGCTTCGACCCTGTCCGCGCCGGCCGGCCATGAGCCGACGGCCGGAGCCGAGGCGCGTCTCAGCGGGACGCCCGAGGGGGTGAGGCTCCAGGTCGGTGGTCCGTCCGCCGCGTCCGGCTACCATCGAAAGTGCCCACCTGAGGAAGGGACTACCGATGGAGTTGGCGTTGCCCGGTCAGGATGACCTGGGTTCGTCCGCCGATCGCGGGGTGGCGTCCGAGCACGCCCGTGATCTGCGGGCTGATCCAGAACCGCCGGTTGAGCCGGTTGCGTCCCAGACTGCCATCTCGCTCGCCCTGCGACAGGCGGAGCGGATGCGGGATGTCCGCGAGGAGTTCCTCCGATTCCGGATGTACTACGAGTTCGCCATGGAAGAGATCTCGACCAAGGTCAACATCCTGCGGCGGGAGTTCGAGAACGTCCACTCCTACAGCCCGATCGAGCACGTCCGCTCCCGGCTGAAGTCTCCGGAGAGCCTGATGGACAAGGTGCTGCGCTACGGCTGCGAGCTCACCGTGCCCGCCGTCCGGGCCAGGGTGCGTGACATCGCCGGGATCCGGATCACCTGCAGCTTCGTCTCCGACGTGTACTGGATCGCCTCCATGCTCACCAAGCAGCCGGACGTGACCCTGGTGCAGACCAAGGACTACATCGCCAATCCCAAGCCCAACGGCTACCGCTCGCTGCATCTGATCGTCCAGGTGCCGGTCTTCCTCTCCGACCGCACCGAGGACGTCTTTGTCGAGATCCAGATCCGCACCATCGCGATGGACTTCTGGGCCAGCGTCGAGCACAAGCTGTTCTACAAGTACGACCGCGAGCTGCCACCCGATCTGAAGGCCGAGTTGGACGACGCCGCGCGGGTCGCCGCCGAACTCGACCAGCGGATGGGACGGCTCCGCGACGAGATCCGCGACTTCGACAACCATCGGCCGCATCCGGCTGGCGAGCACCCCGCCGAAGGTGCCGATCCAGGGCTGGCCCGGGTCAGGACTCCCACCTACCCACCGCAGCACGCGACCGGGCAGGCGTCGTCCGGGAACGGCGACTGAGCGGGAGCCCGGGAAGTGCAGGCAGGTTCCGGTCCCGCGCGAAGACGGCCAGGAACCAGCCACGCCGCTCCCGCGACATCGGGCGTCTCTCCTGCTACCCACGGCGACCCGTGCGCCCCACCTGCTCGTTGAGGACGAACTGTCGGTCGCTTCGGCTCGACTAATCAGCAAGAAACCGCCAGCGCGGCCCCAGGATGTGTGAAGGTGAAGTAAGCGCGCGGTGAGTGAGCGAGGGAGGGAACGATGGAGCAGCATCCGGATCCAGCCCGAGGAAAGAACCATGCCTAGCCGGCTGGCCGATCTGCGGCGCCGACGCGAACAGGCGCTGGCCGGCGGCGGCAGGGCCCGGGTGGACGCCCAGCACGCGCGTGGTCAGCTGACCGCGCGGGAGCGGCTCTCGATCCTGCTGGACGAGGGCTCCTTCCAGGAACTCGGCGCGCTGGCCACCCACCAGCAGACCGACTTCGGGATGGCGGACAAGCGGTTCCCCGGCGACGGCGTGATCACCGGCTTCGGCAAGGTGAACGGACGCCGGGTCGCGGTCTACGCCCAGGACTTCACCGTGCTCGGCGGCTCCTTCTCCGAGGTGCAGTCGCACAAGATCAGCCGGATCCAGGAGATGTCGCTGGAGGCCGGCATCCCGATCATCGGGCTGAACGACTCCGGCGGCGCCCGCGTCCAGGAGGGCATCAAGTCGCTGGCCGCCTACGGCGAGGTGTTCTACCGCAACGTCCGCGCGTCGGGGGTCGTCCCGCAGCTCTCGCTGATCATGGGCCCGTGCGCCGGCGGAGCGGTGTATTCCCCGGCCCTGACCGACTTCGTGATCATGGTCAGCCAAACCTCCAACATGTTCCTGACCGGGCCGGAGATCATCAAGGCGGTCACCGGGGAGGAGGTCACCACCGAGGATCTCGGCGGCGCCTGGGTCCACAACGCCCGCAGCGGGGTAGCCCACTTCGAGGTGGAGTCCGACGCCGCCGCGCTGGCGCTGGCGAAGCTGCTGCTCAGCTACCTGCCGCAGAACAACACCGAGGACGCCCCACAACTGGCGCCCTACGACGATCCCGCCCGGCTGGAGGACGAGCTCAACACGATCGTCCCCGAGGACGACAACCTGCCCTACGACATGCGGCGGCTGCTGGAACTGGTCTTCGACCGCGACAGTCTGCTGGAGGCATCGGAGCAGTTCGCCCCGAACGCGATCACGACCTTCGCCCGCCTGGACGGCTACTCGGTCGGCGTGGTCGCCAATCAGCCCGCTCATCTCTCCGGCGCGCTCGACATCGACTCCAGTGACAAGATCGCCCGTTTCGTGCGGACCTGCGATGCCTACAACATCCCGGTGGTCACCTTCGTCGACTGCCCCGGCTACCTGCCCGGCGTCGACCAGGAGTACTCCGGGGTGATCCGGCACGGCGCCAAGGTGATCTACGCCTACGCCCAAGCCACCGTCCCGAAGCTCTCGGTGGTCACCCGCAAGGCCATCGGCGGCAGTTACGTCGCGATGAGTTCCAAGCAGATGGGCAACGACATCGCCTTCGCCTGGCCGACCGCGCAGATCGCGGTGATGGGTGCCGAAGGTGCCTCCCGGCTGCTGAACCGGCGTGCGCTGGCCGAGGCGGCGGATCCGGCCGCGGCCGAGCGGGAGTTCATCGCCGGGTACAAGGAGAAGTTCTTCAACCCCTACTACGCCGCCGACGTCGGCCAGATCGATGAAGTGATCGAGCCGCGTGAGACCCGGCTGCGGCTGATCCGTGCGCTGGAAGTGTTGCGCACCAAAGTGCAGACGCAGGTTGCCAAGAAGCACGGCCTGTTCCCGGTGTGATCATGGACAACCTCGACTTCGGCCTGTGGATGACCGCAATGGGGATGGGGACGGTCTTCGGGCTGCTGATCGTGCTGATGCTGGTACTGCAGCTGATGGGACGACTCGATCGTCAACCGCCCGAACAGCGACGCGAGGCCGGCGAGACGACTTCGCCGACGGCCGGCTCGGAGGTGACACCCGATGGCCTGACCGACGATGAGATCGCCGCGATCACCGTGGCGGTGATCGCCCACGCCCGGATCCGCCGGGCCCAGGCGGCCCCCGAGATGCGAGCCCACGAACCGGGCAGTCACCTGTTCGCCAGCCGCTGGGTCGGGATCGGCCGCGGCTTCCAGCAACAACCATGGAGCAGAGGCTGAGATGCGTCGCTACACCGTCAGGATCAACGGCACCGAGCACACCCTCGACGTCGAGGAGACCGCGCGCGACCAGTTCGTCGTCCACCTCGGCGACCGGTTGGTGGACGTGACGCTGGTCGACCACGAGGATCTCGCCCAGGCCCAGATCGCGCCGGCGGTCGAGTTCGGGACGCCGCGGGCGCTGCCGGACACCATCCCGTCCCCGCACGCTCCCCGGCCCGCCGCTCCGGAGACCTCCCCGGCCGCCTCGGCCACGGTCCGTCCGCGAGGCAGCGGCGTCGGACGCAACGTGGTCACCGCCCCGATGCCGGGAGTGGTGCTGTCGGTGGAGGTCGCGCCCGGCACGGTGGTCACCCGCGGCCAGCTGCTGCTGGTGCTGGAGGCGATGAAGATGAAGAACGACATCCGCGCCGAGCGGGACGGCGTGATCGCCTCGGTGTCGGTCGCCCCCGGCGACCAGGTGAAGCACGGCGACCCGATGATCGGCTACGAGGGCTGAGCGGTGAGCGGATCGGGTGGGCTCGACCCCGGGATTCCTCGCCTGCGCGGGGATGCCGGTGGTTGGGTCGCCGGGCGGTGCCGGTTCGGCGTGGAGATCCCGGGTCAAGCCCGGGACGACGGTGACAGGCGCGGAGCGACGGTGGCGAGGGCGACGGTGGTAGGGCGGGAAGAAGGTGGTGAGGCGCCGTGACTGAGGAGAGCTGGGGTCAGCTGCTGGCGGGTCTGACCAATGTGACCTGGCAGTCGCTGGTGATGCTGGCAGTCGGCTGCCTGCTGATCTTTCTGGCGGTGGCGCGGGAGTATGAGCCGCTGCTGCTGCTGCCGATCGGAGCGGGTGCCATCCTGACCAACCTCCCGCTCTCGCCGCTGGTCGGCGAGGACGGGCTGCTGAGCATCCTGTACGACATCGGCGTCGGCAACGAGTTGTTCCCCCTGCTGATCTTCATCGGCATCGGCGCGATGACCGACTTCGGGCCGCTGCTGGAGAACACCAAGATGGTGCTGCTGGGCGCCGCCGGCCAGTTCGGCATCTTTCTCACCCTGATCCTGGCGCTGTTGCTCGGGTTCAGCCGGGAGGAGGCCGCCTCGATCGGCATCATCGGGGCGATCGACGGGCCGACCTCCATCTACGTCTCAGGCATCCTCGCCCCACACCTGCTCGGCCCGATCACGGTGGCGGCCTACAGCTACATGGCGCTGGTGCCGATCATCATGCCGCCGGTGATGCGCCTGCTCACCACCAAGGCCGAACGGTCGATCCGGATGCCGTACAGCCAGCGGCAGATCAGCCGTCGTACCCGCATCCTCTTCCCGGTCGTTGTGACCATCGGAGTCGGCATCCTGGTGCCCTTCGCGACGCCGCTCATCGGCTGCCTGATGCTGGGCAACCTGATGCGTGAGTCCAAGGTCGTCGAGCGGCTCACCCACGCTGCGTCCAACGAACTGGCCAACATCGTCACCCTCTTCCTCGGTCTGGCGATCGGCTCGACGATGGGCGGTGAGGCGTTCCTGCGTCCGACCACCCTGGCGATCCTGGCGCTCGGCCTGCTGGCCTTCGTGCTCGACACCGCCGCCGGGGTTCTGTTCGGCAAGCTGATGAATCTTCTCAGCGGCGGCAAGTTCAACCCGCTGATCGGTGCGGCCGGCATCTCGGCCTTCCCGATGGCGGCCAGGGTGGTGCAGAAGGAGGCTGCCCGTGAGGACTACTCCAACTTCGTTCTGATGCACGCGATGGGCGCCAATGCCGCCGGTCAGGTGGCCTCGGTGGTCGCCGGTGGTGTACTGCTGGCTCTGATGGCCGGCTGAGTAGGCTGACCGCAGGACACCGTGGAACGGGGGACGACGTGAAGCGAGGACGTGCCGGACTGGCTGGTCTGGTCGCTGTTGGACTGCTCGCGATCGCCGGTTGCGGCGGATCCACGCCGGCGACGGTACTGCGTGGCGACGGGGAGGCGCGCGTCGTTCCGGTCACGGCGGCGGACGCCTTGCCGGACGTGGTCACGGCCACCCGGCTACTCGGGGTCACCACGCTGGCGACCGCGCCGCGGGACGGCAACACGGTGATCTCGCCCTCCAGCCTTGCGCTGGCGCTGGCCATGCTCACCGAGGGTGCCCGCGGTGAGACCCTTGAGGCACTGGAGACGATGCTCGGCGCCACCGGCGAACAACGCCGGGACGCCATCGCTGCGTTGCGCGGCGCCCTGCTCGCCTACGACGGAGACCCGGCGGTCGCCGTCGGCAAGGAGCTTCCGGAGCGCCCCATCATCCATCTGGCCAATCAGGTCGTGGTGGACGACCAGTACGAGCCTTCGCTGGCGTACCTGGATGCGCTGGTGGACGTCTTCGACGCCGGAGTGCAGACCGCCGACCTCAGTTCCGAGGCCGGCATGGACGTCCTGAGCGACTGGATCAAGCAGCACACCGGAGGTCTGATCGACAAGACCGCCATGGAGCCCAGCCCCGACCTACGACTGGTGCTGCAGGACGTCATCCTGCTGGCCGCCCGCTGGCAGATCCCGTTCAATCCAGGCGCGACCGGGCCGCGGCCGTACACCCTTCCGGACGGCAGCAGCGTCGACACCGACACCATGGCGGGCATGGAGTCGTGGGCCTACGCCGAGGTCGACGGCTGGCAGGCGATCCGGCTGCCCTACGTCGAGGCGCTGCACGCCGACATCTTGCTGCCGCCGGAAGGCGTCGACCCGGCCGAGGTCTCCGCCGACCTGCTCGCGCGGGTCTCAGCGGCTCTCGACGCGGCGACTCCCGGCCTGGTGGTGCTGAGTCTGCCAACCCTCGACGTGGGCCCCGAGAAGCTGGACCTGATGGACATCCTGCCCGCTGTCGGAGCACCCGTGCGCTGCGAGGACGGCCCCGATCTGTCCGGGATCGGGCCCGGTGACCTGTGCGTGCTGCAAGCCGCGCAGCAGGCCGTCCTGCAGGTGGACGAGGAGGGGACGGTGGCCGCCGCGGTCACCGAGATCGGGGTCGGAGAGGCCTCCGCACCCATGCCCGACCACGAGCTTCACATCGACCGGCCCTACCTGTTCACGATCACCCACACCGAAACCGGCTGGCCCCTGTTCCTGGCCGCGATCCGGGATCCGCGCCACTGAGGGTGGGGCGCCACTGCTGCGGGAAGGCCGGAGTCCCGGCGGTCAGGAGTCCGCTGGTTCGGCCGAGGGTGAGGGGTGCAGTCCGGCCAGCCGAGTGATGGCCCGCTGGAGTACCTCGGCACGTTTGACGAAGGTGAAGCGGATCGACGAGCGCAGCGCGGCGTGGGCGGAGGAGCCTTCCCGGCAGAAGGCGCTCATCGGGATGGCGACCACGCCCGCCAGTTCCGGCAGCCGGCGAGCCAGATCGGTGCCGTCGGGGAAGCCGAGCGGAGCCCCGTCCGCCACCACGAAGTAGGTGCCGCGGGGGAGGGTGACCCCGAGACCGGCCGTGGCCAGACCATCGCAGAGCAGATCGCGACGCCCGGCCAGCGAAGCCGCGAGTTGGCGTGGGGACTCGTCGTCGGCCAGCGCGCGAGCGATCGCGGGCTGGAACGGGGCGCCGGAGACATAGGTGAGGAACTGCTTGACCGTGCGGACGGCGGCGACCAACTCGGCCGGACCGTGGATCCAGCCGATCTTCCAGCCGGTGAACGAGAAGGTCTTGCCCGACGACGACACCGTGAGGGTGCGCGACGCCATCCCGGGAAGTGCGGCGAGGGGGACGTGGACCGCGTCATCGTAGGTGAGGTGCTCGTAGACCTCGTCGGTCAGCACGATCGCGTCGTTGTCGGTGGCGACTTGGGCGATCGCGGCCAGCTCGGCGGCGTTCAGCACGGTGCCGGTCGGGTTGTGCGGGGTGTTGATCAGGATCAGCCGGGTGCGTGGCGACACCGCGGCGTTCAGCGCCGCCGTATCGAGACGGAAACCGTCGGGGGAGTGGACGAGCGCGACCGGGACGTGGGTGGCGCCGGCGAGTCCGATCACGCCGCCGTAGGAGTCGTAGAAGGGCTCCAGGGTGATGACCTCGTCGCCAGGCCCGACCAGGGCCAGCAGCGCCGCTGCGATCGCTTCAGTGGCCCCGGTGGTGACCAGCACCTCGGTCTCGGGGTCGACCGCCAGGTCATAGCGACGGCGCTGGTGGTCGGCCACGGCCTGCCGCAGTTCGGCGGTTCCCGCCCCGGGCGGGTACTGGTTGTGGCCGGTGTGGATCGCAGTCACCGCCGCCTCGGCGATCCAGGCCGGGCCGTCGACGTCCGGAAACCCCTGGCCCAGGTTGATCGCGCCGGTGCGCACGGCGAGCGCGGACATCTCGGCGAAGATCGTCGGTGCCAGCCGCTCAGTGCCGTCCGGGCCGACGCTGAGCAACCCACTGCCGCGAGCGGCCGCCCGCCAGCCACCCCCCGCGGACAGGCTCGCGGTCACCGGGCCGACCTGCGGGAGACGGCGATGCCGGAGGCGGCCACGGCCAGGCTGATCGCCCACGCGATCACCGCGGTCATCAAGGCGATGTAGAAGACGACCTCCGAGGCCTCATAGCTGAGGCCGAACCAGCGCGACAGCACCGAGCGCAGGTGCCCGTTGTCGCCCGAGTCGGGGATGGTGAGCCCGGCGAGCACCAGCCCGCCCCAGAGCACGTAGCAGGCGATGGCGTAGATACGCCGCACCGTGCCGGCTTCCCGTGCCTGCCGGTCGAACCGGGTCAGCACCGGCGGCAGCAGCAAGGCCACGATCGTCGGCGCCGCGTAGACCACGATCCCGACCACGGCCATCCAGCCCACCTCGGCGCCCAGCAGGGCTCGTCCGACGATCACGAAGGCCGGCAGCACGATCGCGAACACCCACTGCCATCCGGCCACCCACCGGTGGCTGACTGCAATCTGCATGCGCTGACGGTACTCGGTCCCGCCGGTTGGCGCGCGTCATCGACCGCCACCCTTCGTGTCGAGAGCCAGTCCCCTGGGTGAAGCGCTCGACGCTAAGGGAGGCGCTCAGTGGTGGATTGGAGAGGGAGAGTGGTCGGGTAGGGTCCGGAGGTATGAATGCCCATCCCCCGGTCGCGTCCACTCCGCTCGATCCTGCCGCCGCCGACCCGTTCGGCTGGCTCGAGGAGGTCGAGGGCGAAGAAGCCCTGACCTGGGTGCGGGCGCGCAACGACGAGGCCGCGGCCGGGCTCGGCGGAGACCCGGCGTTCGACGACCTGGAGCGGTCGATCCTGGAGGTGCTCGACTCCGACGACCGGATCCCCGAGGTGAGCCGGCTCGGCGATCGCTACTACAACTTCTGGCGCGACGCCGCCCACGAGCGGGGGATCTGGCGCCGCACCACCCTGGACTCCTACCGCACCGACTCGCCCGACTGGGAGGTCGTCCTCGACCTCGACGCACTGAACGCCGAAGAGGGAGCCAGCTGGGTCTGGCACGGCGCCGCCGCGTTGCGTCCGGAGCCTGGGCAGCCCTGGCGGCGGGCGCTGGTCTCGCTTTCGCCGGGCGGCTCGGACACCGACGTCACCCGTGAGTTCGACCTGGTCGAGAAGCGGTTCGTCTCCGCCGAGGAGGGTGGCTTCGTCCGGCCGCCGGCCAAGGGCGACCTGGGCTGGGTGAATGCCGACACCGTGCTGGTCACCACCGACTTCGGCGAGGGGACGATGACCACCTCGGGCTACCCGCGGACGGTTCGGCTGTGGCGCCGCGGCACCCCGCTGACCGACGCCGAGCTGGTGTTCGAAGGCGAGCCCGGCGATGTGGGCGTCTTCGCCCGGCACAGCCGCGTCCCCGGTTTCGAGCGGACGATCCTGCAGCGGGCGATCACCTTCTACACCCAGCACAGCTACCTGGTCACCGGGCTTGGGACGGATGACCAGCAACTGGTGCTGCTGGACGTGCCGGAGTCGGCCGATGTGGGATTCCACCGGGAATGGTTGCTGGTCAGCCTGCGTGACGACTGGACGGTGGCCGGCACCGACCATCCCGCCGGCTCGCTGCTGGCGATCGGAGCGGACGACTTCCTGGCGGGCTTCCGCGTCTTCACCACCTTGTTCTCGCCCACGCCGACCACCTCCCTGGCGGGGCTCTCCTGGACCCGTCACCACGCGGTGCTGAACGTGCTCGACGATGTGAAGAACCGGCTGCAGGTGCTGACCCCGCCCGCCGACGGCGCAGGGGAGTGGCTGCGCACGGCCTTCGCGGTCGAGGGCGGCGTCCTGGCCATCGGCGCCGGGGCGGTCGACCCGGTGGACTCCGACGAGGTGTGGGTGGTCACCACCGGCTACCTCACCCCCTCCACGCTCTCGCTGGTGGGGATCGTCGGCCCTTCCGTTGGCGAGGTCGAGCAGCTCAAGACGGCACCGGCCTTCTTCGACACCACCGGGCTGGTCACCGAACAGCGCTTCGCCACCTCGCCGGACGGCACCCGCGTCCCCTACTTCGTGGTGGGCACCGCCGCACAGCTCCACCCCGAACCCGGAGCCGAGCCCGCGCCCACCCTGCTCTACGGCTACGGCGGCTTCCAGGTCTCGCTCACCCCGGGCTACTCCGGCGCGGTCGGACGGGCCTGGCTGGCTCGTGGCGGGGTCTACGTCGTGGCGAACACCCGCGGTGGCGGCGAGTACGGCCCAGGCTGGCACCAGGCCGCGCTGAAGGAACACCGGCACCGCGCCTTCGAGGACTTCGCCGCGGTCGCCGACGAACTGGTGGCCAGCGGGATCACTGTGCCGGCGCGGCTGGGAGCCCAAGGCGGCTCCAACGGCGGCCTGTTGATGGGCAACATGCTCACCCAGTACCCCGGGAAGTTCGGTGCGATCGTGGTACAGGTGCCGCTGCTGGACATGAAGCGGTACAGCCACCTGCTGGCCGGTGCCTCCTGGATGGCGGAGTACGGCGATCCGGACGATCCGGCGCAGTGGGCGTATCTGCGCACCTTCTCGCCGTACCACCTGTTCGACCGCGACCGGGAGTACCCGCCGGTGCTGTTCACCACCTCGACCAAGGACGACCGGGTGCACCCTGCTCACGCCCGCAAGCTGGCCGCCCTGATGCTGGATGCCGGCAAGGACGTCACCTACTACGAGAACATCGAAGGCGGCCACGGGGGTGCCGCCACCAACGCCCAGGCCGCCCACATGGCCGCTCTCGCCTGGTCCTTCCTCGCCAAGCGCTTGGGCTGACCCGGACCGACCGCGGGGCCGTCACAGCGGTGCCGGGCGGCCGGCGTCGACACCGACGGGGATCCGCGGCGTCCACATGCTGCGACGAATGGCGCTGGTGACTTGCGCCTGAAAATACGTACCCATATCCTTTCGTTATTGCATTAGGTATGCCTAATGAAGATCAGATGTAAGCGCGCGTCAGCACACCCCTCAGAGGCGGCTGGCCACACGAGCGCCGCCGGATCCCCGTCCATCGGGGGTCCGGCGGACCATCCGGAACGGAGGCGGCGACGTGACGCAGGCGTGGCGAATCCCGCCCAAGCCGCCCCGACCGCGTCCGGCTCCGCTCGCAGCCAGCCCCGTCGTGACGCAGCTGGAACAGAGCCTGGCCGAGACGGGTGGTGCCGGCACTCGGCAGGGCGCGGCGCTGGTCGACGAGTTCTGGTCGGGGCCGGGTGCCGAGTCCCCACTGGTGGAGCCGGTCCCGGAGCATCCCGGCGACCGGATCGTCACCTTCTGGTGGCAGGACTCCGAAGCAGAGCGGGTGCTGCTCTTCGTCAACCGGATCACCGACGAGCGCAACCTGGCCTCCAGCTACCTGCGGCGGGTGGCCGGCACCGACATCTGGCACCTCAGCTACCGGATGGCTTCGGATTGGCGGGCCTCCTACGCGTTCCTGCCGCAGCGCGACCGTCCGGTCTGGCTGGACGGCGACGACCAGGCCGCGATCCGAGCGGCCCTGGATCGCGGCCTCGCCGACCCTCGCAACCCCGAGACCACGCGCAACCGCCCGGGCACCGTGATGTCGGTGGTCTCGCTGCCGGACGCACCGGCGCAGCACTGGGTCGCCCGGCGGGAGTCGGTGCGGCGGGGGTCGGTGGCTGAACGAACCGGCCCCGGCGATCGCCGGCTCTGGGTGTACTCGCCGCCGACGGCGTCGGACGAACCCCTGCCGGTGGTGCTGGTGCTGGACGGCGAGGTGTGGACCTCCAGTCAGAGTCTGGCCACGACGATGGACAACCTGATCCACGACCGGCTGGTCTGCCCTGCCCACCTGGTGATGCTCGACTCCGGCGGTTTGCGGGCCCGCTGGGGAGAGCTGGGCAGCCCGGGCGAGATCGGTCGCTACCTCATTCGGCGTCTGCTGCCGTGGGCGCGACAGGAGTACCCGATCAGTGATCGTCGCGAGGATGTGGTGCTGGCCGGGCTCAGCCTGGGTGGGCTCGTTGCGCTGCGCACCGCACTGGAACACCCACGTCAGGTCGGTGCGGTGCTCAGTCAGTCGGCTTCGCTGTGGAGCGACGACCTGTCAGGGCCGTTGGCGACGTCCGACGTGCGCGGACTGCGGGCCTATCTTGAGGTGGGCACCCAGGAGTGGGTGCTCGCCGAGCCGAATCGCCGCTTCGCCGACCACCTCTCAGGTGCCGGTGCCGAGGTGCGGTTCGTGGCGTACAACGGCGGCCACGACTACGCCTGCTGGCGGGGCGGTATCGCCGACGGTCTGCGATACCTGTTGCCGCCCCGACCCCGGCCGGCAGGGGCCAGTGGCTCCTGGGCCGTGGCCGGATTGACCCGCTAAATACGGGAGACTAGCTTTGTATAAAACGAGTAAGGGAGCCTTACCAAAATCAGATGAAGTGAATCGTCCGCGTTCACGCTCGACTTCGGCGATCCGCTGGTGGCGATCAACCGGGTGGCTGCGCAACTCTCCGACGGCAACCCGGCAAACGGTGAGGCGGACGTGGTGATCGCGCTCGTCCACGACGGCTCGAACAGCACCGACTGTGCCGCCATCGCGGCAGAGCCGACCCACTTCGGCGATCTGGTGCGTGGCGCGAACGACGACGTGGACGTGATCTTTTCCGCCCACACCCACATGAAGTACAACTGTGACATCGGCGGGCGCCCGGTGGTGCAGGCGGCCTCCTACGCCACCGATCTGGCCCAGGTCGTGCTGACGGTCGACCCGGACACCAAGGCCGTGAGTTCGGCAACCTCGAACGTGATCCTGGTCAACGGCACCAACCCCCCGAACCCGGCCGACCCCGATCCCGCCATCGTCACCATCGTGGACGCCGCGGTGGCCGCCGCTGACACGGTCGGCGCGCTTCCCGTCGGAGCGATCACCGCGGACATCACGCGCGCCTTCACCGACACCGGCGCGGAGGACCGTGGTTCGGAATCCAGCCTCGGCTCCCTGGCCGCCGACATGCAGTTGTGGGCGACCAGCGAGAACCCGAACTATGCCGGCACCCCGGCTGTGATGGCATTCATGAACCCGGGTGGATTGCGGGCCGATCTGATCTACGCGCCCGACGGTGTGGTCACCTACAAGGAGGCGGCTGTCGTCCAGCCGTTCGCCAACACCCTGGTGACACTGTCCCTCACCGGCGCGCAGATCCGCCAGGTGCTCGAGGAGCAGTGGCAGCCCGAGGGCGCCGCCCGGCCGCGGCTCGCGCTGGGCATCTCGAAGGGCCTGTCCTACACCTATCTCGCGGACGCGCCCCGCGGTAGCCACGTGGTCGACATCACCTTCAACGGCGCGCGGCTGAACGAGTCAGCCAGCTACCGCGTCGTGGCCACCTCCTTCCTGGCCTCCGGTGGCGACAACTTCACCACGCTCGGCCAGGGTGCCGACAAGTCCGATTCCGGGCAGGTCGACCTGCAGGCGGCGGTGGAGTACTTCGCCGCCCATCCCTCGGTCTCCCCGCCGGCCCTCGGACGTTCGTCGGTTGTGGAGCCGGGCCCGTCCGAACCGCAGCGGATCGTGAACCAGAAGGCGCCGAAGATCACCGGAACGGTGGCGGTTGCCCAGAAGGTGAAGGCCGATCCCGGGAAGTGGTCGGCGACCGGGCTGAAGTTCGCCTATCAGTGGAAGCTGAACGGCAAGGCGATCAAGGGCGCGACCGGGTCGACCTACAAGGTGCCCGCGTCTGCCAAGGGCAAGAAGCTGACCGTGACGGTCACTGCCAGCCGCAGCGGCTTCGTGTCGGCGTCGGCGACCTCGAAGGCCGTGAAGGTCAAGGCGAAGCTGATCAAGAACACCTCCAAACCGAAGATCACCGGCAAGGTGGCACCCGGCAAGGTGGTCACCGCCAATCCGGGCAAGTGGTCGGAGAAGAAGCTGAAGTTCTCCTACACCTGGAAGCTGAATGGCAAGAAGCTGAGCTACGGCGGCAAGTACCTGCGACTTCCCGCCTCGGCCAAGGGCAAGAAGCTGACCGTGACCGTGAAGGCGTCCCGGAGCGGCTTCACCGCCGCGACCGCGACCTCCAAGGCGATCAAGGTCGCCAAGCGGTAGAGGGCCAGGGCGATCGCCGGCCGCGGAGGTCGACCCTCGGCGGCCGGCGGGACCGGATTGGGCGGGGCTGCGGCGAGGTGGGACGATGGACGGGCGATGCGCCTGACAGAGTTGCTCCCCGATACCGGCGCCGCCGACCCCGATGCGCTCTACGAGGCGTTCGTCGAATGGGTCGCCGGCGACGGCCTGACGCTGTACCCGCACCAGGACGAGGCGATCATCGACATCCTCACCGGCGCGCACACGATCGTCACCACGCCGACCGGCTCGGGCAAGACCCTGATCGCCACGGCCGCCCACTTCGCCACTCTGGCGGCCGGCGGCCGCAGCTACTACACCGCCCCGATCAAGGCTCTGGTCAGCGAGAAGTTCTTCGCGCTGTGCGAGATCTTCGGCGCCGATCGGGTAGGCATGGTCACCGGCGACGCGGCGGTCAACCCCGATGCCCCGATCGTCTGCTGCACCGCCGAGATCCTGGCCAACATCGCGCTCCGCGAGGGACGTGAGGCGGCGGTCGACCAGGTCGTGGTGGACGAGTTCCACTTCATCGCCGACCCCGACCGGGGGTGGGCGTGGCAGGTCGGGTTGGTCGAACTGCCGCAGGCCCAGTTCGTCATCATGTCCGCCACGCTGGGCGACGTCGCCGGTCTGGCCCGCTCGCTGACGGACCGCACCGGGCGTCCCACGTCGGTGATCGGGGGCGCGGTGCGTCCGGTCCCGCTGGAGTACGACTGGTCGGTGCGGCCGATCCACGAAACCATCGAACTGCTGCTGCGCGCGGAGAAGGCGCCGATCTACATCGTCCACCCGACCCAGGCGGCTGCCGTCGAGCGGGCGCAGGCGATGCTGAGCTCCGGCCTGGCCGACCGGTCCCGCCGCCGGGAGCTTGTCGAGGCGATGGCCGGCTTCCGGTTCGCCGGCGGGTTCGGCAAGACCCTGGCCAAGCTGCTCAACTCGGGCATCGCCGTCCACCACGCCGGGATGCTGCCGCGCTACCGGCGGCTGGTGGAGACGCTGGCCCAACGCGGGCTGCTGAGCATCATCTGCGGCACCGACACCCTCGGCGTCGGCATCAACGTCCCGATCCGGACGGTGCTGTTCTCATCGCTGTCGAAGTTCGACGGACGCCGCCAGCGCATCCTGCGCGCCCGGGAGTTCCACCAGATCGCCGGGCGGGCCGGCCGGGCCGGTTTCGACACCGTCGGCTACGTCGTCGGCCAGGCTCCCGAACATGTGGCGGAGAACGAGAAGGCGCTGGCCAAGGCCGGCGACGATCCGAAGAAGCGCCGCCAGGTTCAGCGCAAGAAGGCGCCGGAGGGCTTCGTCAACTTCACCGAGGAGACCTTCGCCCGGCTCACCACCGCCGAACCCGAGCCGCTGGTCGCCCGGATGCGGATCACCCACGCTCTGCTGCTGAACCTGCTGCAACGAGACACCGACACGGTGGCCGCGGTGCTCGCCCTGATCGACTCCTGCACCGAGGACCCGTCCACTCGCCGCCGGCTCTACCGCAGGGCGTTGCAGCTGGGACGGTCGCTGCTCGCAGCCGGGGTGGTGACCCGGCTTCCCGAGCCCACCCCCAACGGACGCCGTTACGCACTCAACGTCGACCTGCAGCACGACTTCGCGCTCAACCAGCCGCTGTCGGCCTTCGCCCTCTCGGCCCTCGACCTGCTCGACCAGACCTCGCCGACCTATGCCCCGGACGTGGTCAGCATCATCGAGGCCACCCTGGAGGATCCCAAGCAGATCCTGCTGCAGCAGCAGTTCAAGGCCAAGGGTGAGCTGATCGCCGAGCTCAAGGCCGACGGCGTGGAGTACGAGGAGAGGGTGGAACTGCTCGACCAGGTGACCTGGCCGCGGCCGCTCGCCGATCTGCTGGAGCACGCCTACCGGGTCATGCTGACCGGTCACCCCTGGCTGGCCGAGACTCCGGTCTCGCCCAAGTCGGTGGTGCGCGACATGTACGAACGGGCCATGGGCTTCGGCGAGTTCGTCGCCTTCTACCAGGTGCAGCGCAGCGAGGGCCTGGTGCTGCGCTACCTGTCGGACGCCTACCGTGCGCTGCGCCAGACCGTCCCGGAGTCGGCCCGCACCGAAGAGCTGGCCGACCTCATCGAGTGGCTCGGTGAGGTCACCCGGCTCACCGACTCCTCGTTGCTGGACGAGTGGGCGCGCCTCACCGGGCTCTCCGGCGGCCAGGTGGCCGACGATGCCCCGCCCCCGTCCCGTCCCGTCACCGGAAATCCGCGTG
>CAYSZZ010000022.1:0-7422 GCA_964435735.1 uncultured Propionibacteriaceae bacterium | reverse complement strand
CCGGGTGCTGGTGCGCAACGCGATGTTCCGCCGGGTGGAGCTGGCCGCCCGCGACGACATCGACGGGTTGCTGGCGCTGGATGCCGACGACCCGTTCCGCAGCATGAGCTACGGCGACTGGGATGCCGCGCTCGAGGAGTACTACGACGAGCACGACGAGATCGGGCTGGGGGCGGACGCCCGCGGCCCTGCGCTGCACATCGTGACCGACCACGGCCGCCGCTGGGAGGTCCGCCAGATCATCGACGACCCGGCCGGCAACCACGACTGGTCGATCACGGCGACCGTCGATCTGGACGCCTGTGACCAGGCCGGCGAGCTGGTCCTGCATGTCACCGGGTTCACCCGGCTGGATCGCTGACGGGAGGCTCTCCGGGGGCGCGCCGATCCCGAGCCAGCCCGGGCTCGCTGCCGGTTGCGACCGTGGTGCGAGGCGGCTCGGGAGACGTCTCGACCCGGCCCGGATGCCCATCCTCGGACGTGACCTTTACGGCTGCCATGAAGCCGATCAATTCGCTCCCGTCTTTCTTCGGTTGCCTGGAATCGTTAAGAAGCCTGCTGTATGGTCTTGGCCAGAGAGTGACGCGTGATCGATGTTGTCTCCTGGGGGTGGGTAGACGGCTTCAAGCCCTTCGATCTGCGTCACTCTCTCTTTGCGTGCCGACGGGTCCGCCGTCATCGCCGTTCCCCTCGTGCCGACCGCCATTCCGGCCGTCTTGGCGGGCGGAGGCTGCTTTCTCCTACGATCGAGGCATGAGCGAAACCGGGCTGTCCCTGGCCACCCGCAAGATGGCCGATGCCGGCGTTGATCCGGTGGCGATCGATGTCTTCACCCATTACTACCGGCTGGCCGAGTCCGGCAGTACCGGACTGATCGGTGAGGACACCATCGAACCGTTGCTCGAGCCGGACCGGCTGGAGCAGGTCGACGTCGGCGAGGCGGACGCGCGGGCGGCGCTGGCCAGGACCGCGATCGTCAAGCTGAACGGGGGACTGGGCACCTCGATGGGGCTGGACCGGGCGAAGTCGCTGCTCCCGGTACGCGACGGCAGGAACTTCCTGGATCTGATCGTCAGCCAGGTTCGGTACGCCAGGCAGGCCTACGGTGCGCGGCTGCCGCTGCTCTTCATGGACTCCTTCCGCACCCGTGAGGACACTCTGGAGCACCTCGCCCGCTACCCCGACCTGGCGGTGGACGGGCTTCCGCTCGACTTCCTGCAGAACGCCGAACCCAAGATCCGGGCCGACGACTTCACCCCGGTGGAGTGGCCGGCCGATCCGAGCCTGGAGTGGTGCCCGCCAGGGCACGGCGACCTGTATCCGGCCCTGTGGGGGTCGGGTGTGCTCGACGCCCTTCTGGACGCCGGCTTCCAGTACGTCAGCGTCGCCAACGGCGACAACCTCGGTGCGGCCCCCAATGCCCGGCTGGCCGGCTGGTTCGCCTCGACCGGGGCCCCCTACGCCGCCGAGGTATGCCCGCGGACGGTCAACGACCGCAAGGGCGGGCACCTGGCGATCCGTAGGCGTGACGGCCAGCTGATCCTGCGCGACACCGCGCAGACCTCCGCCGAGGAGATGCACTACTTCACCGACGAGCACCGCCACCCGTTCTTCCACGCCAACAACCTGTGGCTCGACATCGCGCAGGTTCGGCAGGCGATGGTCGAGCGCAACGGCGTCCTGGAGCTGCCTCTCATTCGCAATGAGAAGACGGTCGACCCGACTGACAAGACCTCACCGAAGGTGATCCAGTTCGAGACCGCGATGGGTTCGGCGATCGAGGTCTTCCGCGGCGCCCGGGCGATCGCCGTCGGACGCGATCGGTTCCTCCCGGTCAAGACCACCAACGAACTGATGCTGCTGCGATCGGACGTCTTCGAACTGCGCTCCGACGGGACCCTGTCGGCGGTCGCCGACATCCCGCGGATCGACCTGGACGACCGGTACTACAAGTTGGTGGACGACTTCGAGGAACGGATGCGGGTGGTGCCGTCGTTGCGGCGGGCCGAGTCGCTGGAGGTGCGCGGTGACTGGGTGTTCGACGTCCCGGCCGAGGTGGTGGGCGAGGTGGCGCTGGCCGACGAAGGCGAACGCCGCCACTACCGATGAACGACCGACGCTGGCACGCTGCCATCGGCTACGCCCTGGTGGGGGAGGAGTTGTCCCTGGCGGAGCCCGGCCGGCCCGACCCTGCCCGGCTGGTGGGCGACCTGGCGGACGCCGGGTGGGACGTGGGACGGATCCATGCCCACGCGAGTGCCTGCACCGAAGCCGAGCAGCCCTGGCCGCATCAGATCCCGGCGGGATTGCGCCGGGGGTGCGGCGCCGCACAGTTGCATGCCGCGCTGGGGCAGGCCCGCGCGCTGTTGGAACTGGTCGCCCTCGAAACCCGCGGACCGTCCGCCCGTACCACGCTCGACGCCGACGAGCAGCGCCTGCTCCGCGACGTTCCCCCGCACTACTGAAGCCGCGGGGGCTCTGATCGCGGCCCGCCTCGAACCGCTCAGTCCCTGGACTGCGCCTTCAGCAGGTCGCGGATCTCGGTGAGCAGTTCTTCGCTGGACGGCCCGGCGGCCTCTTCCTCGGACGCTTCCTTCTTGCGGAGCTTCTGCATGGCCTCCAGCGGCTTCAGGATGGCGAAGTAGACAATCGCGGCGATGATCACGAAGGAGACCACGGCGTTGACGAAGGGGCCCACCAGGATCGGCCCGAGCCGAACCGTGCTGAAGTCAGGATTGCCGCCGATCAGGCCGATGACGCTGAGCACCACATCGGTGAACGTGGCCACCACCGCACCGAAGGCGCCGCCGATGATCACGGCGACCGCCAGATCGATCAGGTTGCCCCGCATCAGGAAGTCCTTGAAGCCCTTCATGGCAGATCCTCTCCTTGGCTGATCAAGGCCGCCAGCATAGGGGTGGCGACCGGCTCACCGAATCAGTGGCCACCAGGCGACAAGCCGATGGCTACGGCATTCGTCGCAGAGCAAGCCCTTGCTCAACTCAATGCGAAGCTGAGAGGTGAGCCCGACGCCACTAGTCGGGTGGCCTCCGCGCGGCTCACGTCGACCAGGATCACCGACGGCTCGCCACCGAGCAGCCCGGCGTCGGCCTGCGGGATGGCGATCACCCGCGCGCCGCTCACCAGCACCTCTATCGAACCCGAGCTTCCGGGGCCGAGCAGGTCGACCCGTCCGCCCACCTGAACCAGGGCCAGCGGCGCCGAGGCCGACAGGCTCACCGGCAGCGCCACCCGTCCCGGCGCCACCAGGTCGCCGCTGCCGGCCAGCGCCGACGCGGTCAGGACTGCCCGCGCCGGGAGGTGGGAGACCACCGTCTGCCCGACCGCCTCATCGACGGCGGTGAACGCCCCTTCGGGGACGGCGAACCGGGGCAGTTCGAGGGTGGTCAGATCGCCGGCGCTCACCGTTCGCCCACCCGCGATGGTGTGGACGGCCACCACGACCTCGGTGGTGTCGTCCCGTTCGGTGAGTGCTGCCAGCACGAAGTAGACCGCCAGGCCGCCGAGAACCGCGGCCAGCAGACGCCGATGCCAGCGCAGTGCGCGGCGCAGGGAGTCGAGCAGGTTCGTCCAGGTCACGCCCGCAGTCTTGGCCGACGCGGGGGGAGTGGTTCAGTTGTCCACAGCCTCAGGCGGCGTTGGTCGTGGTTGTGGATGCCGGCTTCTCGGGCTTGGTCGGCTTCGACCCGGCCTTGCTGCTGGGTTCGGCCTTGCTCTCGCCGGGCTTGGCCGCATTCGCCTTGCCCTTCGAGCGGCTGTCGGTGGCATAGAAGCCCGAGCCCTTGAACACCACGCCCACCGCGCTGAACACCTTGCGCAGGTCACCCGCGCACTCGGGGCAGGCGGTAAGCGGGGGATCGGTGAACTTCTGCACAGCTTCCAGTTCGGTGGCGCACTCGGTGCAGCGGTACTGATAGGTGGGCATGGCGTTCTTCCTACGACAAGGGGTTGACCACCGGGAATCTTACGGGATCACCACGGACAACCCGCCATCGTCCCGCCCTATTCCGAGCGAAGGGTGGCCGAGGCGGTCAGGATCCAGTCGACCCGGTGGTCCCAGGGCTGGGTCGGCAACGCCTCCAGCACCTCGCCGTCGAAGAGCAGCAATCCCACCGGCGTCGCTGGGTCGGCATGTCTGAGGGCGCGGTCGTACCAGCCGCCACCGGTGCCGAGGCGATCGCCTGTGGTCGTCGCGGCCAGGCCGGGCACCCAGATCCACTCGGCTTCGGCGAGCGCGGCGGCACCCAGCGGGTCTCCGGTGGGCTGCAGGATCCCGCGCCAGGCCGGCGCCAGCTGATCGCGTCCGGCATACCAGGCCCAGTTCGGCTCGCGGCCGATCACCGGCAGCAGGATGCGAGTGCCGCCGGCGGCCAGTGCGTCGATGACCTCCCAGCTGTCGGGCTCACCGGCGACTGAGGCGTAGGCCGCCACGACCGTGCAGCCGGCGCAGAGGTCGAGCGCGCGGCGGGTACGATCGCCGTCCGGCAGCGGCCGTGACGAGCGGCGGGCTCGCAGTTGCGCTCGCAGCGCGTCCTTGGCGGGGTTCGCGCGTGCGACGGCGCGGGCTCCGCGGGGCTCGGCGGTCATTGACCTATCGTAAGTGCATGGCCTTGTTCGGACGCTCCAAGTCGGATCCCGTCGCATCCCGCGCGCACCCCGCTTCCACCGCTGAGCCGATCTCCGTGGTTGAGGCTGATGTGAAGCCGCGCAGCGTCGACGAATACCGCGACCGCCTGCTCGACTCCGTGACCAGCCTGCGGCCCTTCGGCATCGGTCTGCTGGACGCGGTCGGGCTGACCCTGTGCGAATCGATCCACTCCGACATCGACCTGCCGGTGTGCGCCACCGCGAAAGTGGCCGGCTGGGCGGTTCGCGGCTCGAACCTGGTTGGCGCCTCGCCGAACCATCCGGTCCGTCTGCCGATCGTCGGTGAGATCGACGCCGGGGGTTTCCGGGGCGCACCGTTGATGCCGGGCACGGTGGTCAGGGTGGCCGCGGGAGCCCCGCTGCCCGAGGGCTGCGACGCCGTGGTGCCGCTGGAGTCGGCCACCGAGCTGGTCGAGGAGGCCCAGTTCACCGCCGAGGTCGCCTTCCAATCCGAGCTCGAGCCGGCGGGTGCCCGTATCGCCGACGGCGACCTGCTGCTGACCAGCGGCACCATGCTCGACGCCCGTGCGATCGGCCTGCTCGCCGAGGTGGGCCTCGACAAGGTGCTGGCTCGTCCGAAGCCGCGCGTGGTGGTCGCCAGCGTCGGGCCTGATCTGGTCGACCCCGGGCTGCCGCTGGAGCGCCTGAACCAGAGCTATGACTCCGGCACGCCCCTGATCGCGGCCGCCGCACGCGCGGACGGCGCCCAGGTGTTCCCGATCGGGATCCTGCCCGGTGGGGCTCGGGAACTGCGCCGGACCCTCGCCGATCAACTGCTGCGCGCCGACCTGATCCTGCTGCTGGCCGAGCCGACCGCCGAACTCGCCGGGGTGCTCGGTGAGCTGGGGACGGTCGACGCGGCCGGCGTCGCGGTGCATCCGGCCGGACCGGGCCTGACCGCCACCGTCGGCCCCGACCGGATCCCGCTGCTGGTGCTGCCGCGCGGCTTCGTCGCCACCTTCATCGCCTATCAGGTGTTCGCCCGCCCGGTGATCCGCAAGCTGGCGGGGGTGGTCGCCACCGATCGCGAGGTGGTCACCGCGCCGGTCACCCGGCCGCTGTCCGTCGACCCGGAGGTGACCAGCTTCGTCCTGGCCCGGACCAGCGAGCGCGGCGCCGAACCGCTGGACGCCGACGTCCTGGGGGCTGCCGGATTGGTCGCCGCCGATGCCCTGATCGTGGTCGGTCCCGGCGTGTCCGACATCGTCGCGCACAGCGACGTCACCACCTGGTCGTTGCGGGGGTAGCGAATGGCCATCGGCCGTTGGCCGGTCACGTTGGAGCACGGACCGGTGCGGCTGCGTCCGATTCGCGTCCGCGACGAACCGGTGTGGGCGGAGATCCGGCAGCGCGGCGAGGCGTGGTTCCGGCCGTGGGATTCCAGCCGACCGCCGGAATCGCTGGAGCCGTCCGCGACCTTCTTCACCCTCGTCCGGCGCTTCCAGGCCCGGG
This sequence comes from uncultured Propionibacteriaceae bacterium, assembly GCA_964435735.1. Classification (GTDB taxonomy): domain Bacteria; phylum Actinomycetota; class Actinomycetes; order Propionibacteriales; family Propionibacteriaceae; genus Propionicimonas. Next base: position 1,302 of record CAYSZZ010000022.1, on the reverse strand, counting down.
CCAGGCGGGGAACGATGCTGCCGTGGGCGGTCGACTACACCCCCGAAGGCGGCAAGCCGCGCTTCGTCGGCCAGGTGACCGTAGGCGGCATCACCTACGGCTCGGCCTCCTGGGCGCAGATCGGCTACTGGATCGACCCGGCCTGGGCGGGCCGCGGGATCATCCCCACCGCGGTGGCGATGGCCTGCGACTACTGCTTCGCCAGCCTTCGGCTGCACCGCATCGAGATCGCGATCCGTCCGGAGAACACCAACAGCCTGGCCGTCGTGCGCAAGCTCGGCTTCCGCTATGAGGGCCGTCGTCCCCGCTACATGCACGTGGACGGCGACTGGCGCGACCACGACATGTTCGCCCTGCACCGCGAGGAAGTCCCCGAAGGTGTGCTGAACCGGTACCTGCGCAGGTGAATCCCCGACACTCCGCGCCGGGTCGCCCGGCGGGACTCCGGCTGCCCGTACGGTTCGGGTGTGGGTGTGACCGGTGTGATCTTCGCGATGATCGCGGCGTTCTGGCTGGTCTACCTGATCCCCTACTACCTGCAGCACCGCGGTGACACGGATGACGCTGAGGTCGACATCCCGTTCACCCCTTCCGCGGTCACGATCGTCCGCAGTGGCGAATCGCTCGCGCAAGCGGACGAAGGCACTGTCGACATCTCGACCCCGCTTACGCGTCGTGCCCGGCTGCGCGAGCTGCGGCTGATCGACGAGCAGGCCGCCCAGCGCCGGCGCCGGGTGCTGATCTTCCTGCTGCTGGTGCAACTGGGGGTCGCCGCGCTGGCGTACTTCGGCATCGGCGCCTGGTGGGGTGCCGCGATCCCGGCCGGGCTGCTCGCGGTGTTCCTGATCGTGGCGCGGTTCAGCGTCCGCGCGATGCGCGCCGATCTCGACCGGCGTGCCGAGCAGATCAAGCAGAGCTTCGACGAAGAGACGGTCGCACTGGCCATCACCGAGCAGGACGTCACGGCCCACGAGCACTCCGTCGAGTTGAGCGTTCCGCTGACCGGTCTGGGCTCGTTGTGGGAGCCCGTCCCGATCACCCGCCCCACCTACGTGTCGACCCCGCTGGCGCCCCGCACGGTTCGGACGATCGACCTCTCCGCACCGGTACTGAAGGCCCCGGCGGTGTCTCCCGTGGTCGCCGAAACCCCCGCCGACGAGCTCACTCGCGAGGTCGAGGGAGAGCGCGACGCCGGTTAGCCTCGCTCCCACGTCCGGTGCTACTCTGGACGCCGCCGCACGGCACCTGGGGCTATGGCGCAGTTGGTAGCGCGTCTCGTTCGCAATGAGAAGGTCAGGGGTT
>CAYSZZ010000021.1:40899-64585 GCA_964435735.1 uncultured Propionibacteriaceae bacterium | reverse complement strand
ACGCTCCTCGCGTCATCGCCGTGAAGATCCCCGTGGACAAGATCGGCGAGGTCATCGGCCCCAAGGGCAAGATGATCAACCAGATCCAGGACGACACCGGTGCCAACATCTCGATCGAGGACGACGGCACCATCTACATCGGTGCCGACAACGGCGAGTCGGCCGAGGCCGCTCGTGCGCTGATCAATGCGATCGCCAATCCGACCATGCCGGAGCGGGGTGAGCGCTACCTGGGCACGATCGTGAAGATCATGCCGTTCGGCGCCTTCGTCTCGCTGCTGCCCGGCAAGGACGGCCTGCTGCACATCTCGAAGCTCCGCGCCCTCGCCGGCGGCGGCCGCGTCGAGAACGTGGAGGACGTGGTGAGCGTCGGCCAGAAGCTGACCGTGGAGATCTCCGACATCGACGACAAGGGCAAGCTCAGCCTCGTCCCGGTCGTGGAGGACAAGGAAGAGGCCCCCGCCGAAGCCTGATCGCCCGATCTGCTGCGAAGCGCCGTCCTTCGGGGCGGCGCTTCGCGCATCCGCCGACCGGCCGAAGCTACTTCTTCACCGGTGGCCAGACCAAGGTGGTGTCGCAGCTCTTGGCGAAGCCGGCGAGTTCGTCGCTGAGGTCGCTGTTGCGGGCGTCAGTGCCGCATTCCAGCCAGGTCACCATGGCCGTGGTCGTCCCGGGCAGGGAAGGGTTGCCGACGCCGGTCGCGGTGATGGGGCGGAAGGAATCACCGCAGCGCACCCACAAGGTGAGGGTCAGCTCAGCCTGCTGGAAGACGGTCGCGCCGACCAGCGTGGGCTTTCCCTCCGGCGTGGCGGTGCCGGCGCGGACCCAGTTCTCGAGCTCAGAATGGTGAAGGAAGTCACCGGCATCGTCGCCGGGAAGGACCGCCTGCCAGAGCAGCCGTGAGATAGCCGCACCCACTTCCACGGTCTCGCCGGTGCCGGAGTCGGTGACCTGCACGTCGACGTTGCCGAACTGCATGGTGGTGGACCGGGCCTGACCGTCGACGTACCTGGTCGCCACCGATGCCACGATGCGAAGCCCGTGGGTCTCCGCCTGCCTGTTCTCGGGCAGGATGTCGTCGGCCGTCAGCGTGGCCAGGCACTGTTGCAGGCTGACGATGGGCGCGGCCGGGATCGGTGCCGGCGAGAGCTGGCTCGCGGCCACCGGCGTGATCAGGGCGACGGCGGCGGCGACGCCGGCGATCGCGACCACCATCCGTGCCGGTGATCGCCGGGTCTGGGGGGTGGGAGCGGCGGGCTGGAATCGGACGCCGGTCAGCTCCCGCTCGGCGAATGCCGCTACGGCAGCCTGGATGCGCGGATCGTCGTCCGGGCCGGGGTCGGGGACGCGGATGGTCGGATCGGTCATCGTTCCTCCAGGAGTTCGGTGCGCAACAGGGTTACGGCACGGTGGAGCAGTGAGCGGGCGGTGGCCTCGGCGCAGCCGCAGGCGTCGGCGATCTCGGCGAACGAGCGTCCCTCCCAGAACCGCATGATCACCACGGCTCGGGAGCGGCGATCCAGGCGGTGGAACAGCCGGGCCACCGTGTCGGCGTCGACCACCGACTGGGAGAGATCGCCCGGGGCTGCAGCCTCGAACACCCGCGGATCACCCACGACGCGCTCGCTGCCGCGACGCCGCCACTGTGAGACGTGCGCATTGACGATGCTGCGGCGGACGTAGGCCTCAGGATCGCCCTGAGCCGAGACCCGGTCCCAATGGCGGTACAGGCCGGTGAGAGCCTCCTGCACGGCGTCGTGCGCATCCTCGCGATCGAAGGTGATCAGATAGGCGAACCGCTGCAGGGCGCGTTGACGAACAGCGACGAACTCCTCGAAGGACGAGGTCTTCGGCCGATCAGCCACCACGGCTCCTGTTCTGCCCATGACCTTCCACACGCGATTCTGCCGGATTCGTTGCAGGGTGTCGCCGCGAGCCTGGTTGGTGAGTCCTCCCAGATCCTCTCGGGAAGTGCCTGAAGGCCGCCATCGCGTCCGGAGCGGGCCGGCGCTCCGACATGCTGGGAGTCGACCGGGGCGAGCAGTGCAATCAGGTGAAGGAACATCCTGGCTGGCGAGCGAGATCGAGCCCGGATGGCACGGTGGTCACCGAGAGTCCACGCGGGCCGTGGTGCGCGAGCCTGCCGCCCCCGGTCGTCTTGACCCAACCTGTCCAGGTCGGCCCGGTGGACTTCGTCCATCCCCGACCACAGGTGTCCCTCGCGGCCTGACCGTCGGACCGGGCGCCCTCCGTGAGGCCGATCCCGGCGGCGGTGTGGGAGAGCACCTCGACGCCGGGGTCGCTGAGCAGCTTCATTGCCCGCGGCGATGTGACGAGTTCGTGGTCGCGAGCCCGGATGAGGTGGAAGCTGCTGATCCCGAGCAGCTCCGCGTCGACGTAGCCGGGGTGGGTGACCAGCACGCTGACCTCGTTGGCGAGGATCTCCGGCAGCGCCGCGGTGAAGGTTGGCCACCGTGCCGATGGCGGTGGCCAGGGGCCAGGGGAGTCTCGCCCGTTCACTAGGATTGGAGCGACGAGGAGGGCCACATGGTGCGAGTAGCGGTGTTCGGCGCGAACGGACGGATGGGAGCCGAGGTGTGCCGGGCGGTCCAGGCCGCGGACGGCTTGGAGTTGGTAGCCGCGGTGGACGCGGACGACCCGCGCGACGAGGTGGAGGCGCACGCGCAGGTGGTCGTCGACTTCACCAGCCCCGAGGCCGTGATGGGCAACCTCGCCTGGTGCCTGGAGCGCGGGATCCACATGGTGATCGGCACCAGTGGCTTCACCCCGGAGCGACTCGACCGGGTGCGCGAGCTGGTGGCGCTGGCGAACCCGATCGGGGTCCTGATCGCCTCCAACTTCTCGATCGGGGCGGTGCTGATGATGAGGTTCGCGCAGCTTGCCGCTCCCTTCTTCGAGTCCGCCGAGGTCATCGAACTGCATCACCCGAACAAGGTGGATGCCCCTTCGGGTACGGCCCGCACCACGGCGGAGCAGATCGCCGCGGCGCGCACGGCGGCCGGCCTGGGTGCGGTGCCGGACGCGACCACCGACGACGGTGGTGCCCGCGGCGCTGTCGTCGACGGCATCCACGTCCACGGCGTCCGGTTGCGGGGACTGGTGGCTCATCAGGAGGTGCTGTTCGGCGCGGTGGGGGAGACCCTGACGATTCGGCACGATTCCTTCGACCGCGTGTCCTTCATGCCGGGTGTGCTCGCCGCTGTTCGCGCTGTGGGCGATCGGCCCGGCCTCACCCTGGGCATCGACGGGCTGCTGGGTCTGTAGTGGGCGTGCTGAGAGGGCTGGCCATCACCGGCGTCTCGCTGGTGGTGATCGGCGGCGGCGCGGTCGTGGGTGACGGGCTCGCCCGCTCCTATGTCGAGGACCAGGTCGCCCAGCAGGTCCAGACCGGAATGAACCTGGCCGAGCCACCTACCGTCGAACTCGGCGGCCTCCCGTTCAGCACCGTCTTCATCACTCACCGCATCCCTACGGCCAACCTGAGCGCCGCCGCCGTGCCGCTGGAGATCTCGGGTCAGCAGATCATCGTCGATGCGGTGGAGATCCAGGCCCAGGACCTGACGGTCGACGGCGATCAGATCACGATCCGCCTGGGACGGGCGGAGGGGGTGGTCGGCTACCCGGCGCTCACTCGACTGGCCGGCGTGCCGGTCGAGGCCGGCAGCGAAGCAGGGCGAGTTCAGGTCAGCTACACCGCCCAGTTGTTCGGACGCGAGCTGGTGGCGCTGGTGTCGGCCGTCCCGACCCTGAATGAGGAGCGGGACCGGCTGTTGCTCGGCCAACCGCAGATCCAGGTGGCCGGCTTCGAGCTCAGCGAGTCCATCGCGCAGTGGATCATCGACGAACTGGTGGCGCCGATCGACCTCGAGTTGCCGTACGGGCTGATCCCGGCTGCGCTCTCCGCGGACGAGTCCGGCGTCCGGGTGGCGGTGACTGCCGAGGACTTCCTGCTCCCGCCGGCTCAGTGATCGCTCAGGTGGAGATGTCGGTGTGCAGGCGGACGAACTTCACGCCCTTGGCGTCCTGTTCGTCGCCGAGTTCGGTGTGAGCGCCGTCCGGCGCCCAGCCGGCGCCGGTGAGGAAGGCTCGCAGCGGATCGTCGGACGCCCGCAGCCACCAGGTGGCGCGGGTGAAGCCGTCGGCGCGCAGCGTATCGGCACAGGCCTGCAGCAACCGCGACCCGTGGCCGATCCGCTGGGCCAGTGGATCGATGGCGAACTCGGCCACCAGTCCGTCCTGCGCCGGGTTGGCGTCAGGGTCGTCGCTGGGCCCCACCGCGGCGAATCCGACCACCCGGTGACTTCCCTGGCTGGAATCGACCGCGACGAGCACCCGCAGCGTCGCCAGCGGCGGACGCCGGATCGCCGCCTCCCAGGCCTTGGTCATGGCAGCCAGATCGGTGGTCTCCAGCAGTCTGGCCGCGATCGGCTCGGCGTACAGCTGCGTCCACGAGCGTCGTTGCACCGCAGCGATCGCGGCTGCCTCCGAAGGGAGCGCGAGCCGGACGGAATGCGGTTGGGCGGTCACCTGCGACAGCCTAGCTGGCGCGGCGATCGCGGCGCCTTGGGCTAGGGTGGCGGCGTGCGAGAGACGTTGAAGACCCCCCCTGCGTTGCGTCCGGACACCCTGCGGATCATCCCGCTCGGCGGCTTGGGCGATGTCGGCCGCAATATGGCCTCGTTCGAACTCAACGGCGAACTGCTCCTGGTCGACTGCGGCGTGTTGTTCCCCAGTGAGGAGCATCCCGGCGTCGACCTGATCCTGCCGGGCCTGCACCTGCTGGCGGACCGGTTGAAGGATGTCCGCGCGCTGGTACTGACCCATGGTCACGAGGACCACATCGGCGCCGTGCCCTATCTGCTGCGGCAGCGTCCCGACATCCCGATCTACGGCTCGCGGCTGACCCTGGCGCTGGTGCGCGAGAAGCTCCGCGAGCACCGGTTGCGGGACGTGGACCTGCGAGTGGTCGCCGAGGGCGAGAAGGTCAGCGCCGGCGGCTTCAGCCTCGAGTTCCTGGCCGTCAACCACTCGATCCCGGACGCCCTGGCGGTCGTGATCCGGTCGGTGGCAGGCACGGTGCTGCATACCGGCGATTTCAAGATGGACCAGCTGCCGCTGGACGGCAGGCTGACCGACCTGCCCGGCTTCGCGCGGCTCGGCGAGGAGGGGCTCGACCTCTTCATGCCCGACTCGACCAACGCCGAGACCCCCGGCTTCACCCCGCATGAGATCGACATCGAACCGGCGATGGAACGGGTGTTCGCCGGTGCCACGCAGAAGCTGATCGTGGCCTGCTTCGCCTCCCATGTTCACCGGGTGCAGCAGGTGCTGAACGCGGCCGTGCGGCACCGCCGCAAGGTGGTCTATGTCGGCCGTTCGATGGTGCGCAACATGACGGTCGCGCGCGAACTGGGCTATCTCAAGGTGCCGGAGGACACCCTGATCGACCTCAAGCAGATCGAGAACTACCGCGACGATGAAGTGGTGATCGTCTCCACCGGCTCTCAGGGCGAGCCGCTGAGCGCGCTCTCGCGGATCTCCAACCACGAGCACCCGGTGATCACCGCCGGCCCCGGCGATGTGGTGCTGCTGGCGAGTTCGCTGATTCCCGGCAACGAGAACTCGGTGTACCGGGTGATCAACGGGCTGGCCCGCAACGGTGTCAACGTCGTGCACAAGGCCAACGCGATGGTGCATGTCTCCGGTCACGCCAGTGCGGGGGAGTTGCTCTACTGCTACAACCTGCTCAAACCCCGCAACGTGCTGCCCGTCCACGGCGAGATCCGGCACCTGATCGCCAACGCCCACCTCGCCCGGCGCACCGGCGTCCCGGCCGAACGGACGCTGGTGGTCGAGGACGGTGCCGTGGTCGACCTGGCCCGCGGTAAGGCCCGGGTGGTCGGCAAGCTGGAATGCGGCTACATCTTCGTCGACGGATCGACGGTCGGCGACATCGGCGACTCCGAGTTGACCGACCGGAGGATCCTGGGCGAAGAGGGGTTCATCTCGATCGTGGTGGTGGTGAACTTCCACGACGACACCATCGTCAGCGGTCCGGACATCCACGCCCGCGGCTTCGCCGAGGACGATTCGGTGTTCGACGGCATCCGCGCCGAGTTGGTGCAGGTGATCCTGAAAGCGATGGGCGACGGGGTGGAGGATCCGTTCCAGCTGCAGCAGGTGGTGCGTCGCACGATCGGACGCTGGGTGAACAACAACTACCGCCGGCGTCCGATGATCCTGCCGATCGTGGTGGCCACCTGAGCCCTGCGGGTCCTGAGCCCGTCGGAGCGGTCGATTAGGTGGCTGCCCGCGATCTCAGGTATCGTTATGCGGTCCCCAGCTTTGAGCATGAACCTGCCGAGCCTGCGCTCGGTGAGAGATAACGAGGAGAATCCAGTGGCTGCCGTGTGTGACGTCTGCGCCAAGGGCCCGGGCTTCGGCCACAACGTGCCTTGGTCGAAGAAGAAGACCAACCGTCGCTGGAACCCGAACATCCAGCGGGTCCGGGCCATCGTCGACGGTGCTCCCAAGCGCCTCAACGTGTGCACCTCCTGCCTGAAGGCCGGCCGGGTCACCCGCTGACAGCCAACCCGAAGAGACCCGCCGCGGCGGGTCTTTTTGCATTCACCAGCGTTGGTGGACCTCCTCGGCCCAGCCGTAGAGGTCGGCGATCCGGATCGGGGTGCCGCCCACGGTGACGTGGCCGGACCAGGTGCCGAAGCACTGGTGGGTGCGTGACGAGATCAGCTTGAGGTCGGTGGCCGAGACTTTGTCGTACTCCGGCGTGAACACCAGGTCGATGCCGTCACCGGCGACCCGCCAGGGGGCCAGCCAGTCGGCGTCGTCATAGCTCCAGACCAGCTCCTGGCTGATCTTGTGGAGGCGGCCGTCGATCAGCAGGGAGTTCTCGGTGCTGCCAGTGCCGTCAGTCCACTTGCCGCCGACCTGAAGGCCCAGTACCTGGCCGTCGGTACGCCCGGATCCCGCGCCCCAGTTCCAGTGGACGCGGTGCGGCCAGCGGCCGCGGCCGTGGTCGAGGGTGGCCCAGGAGCCGTCCTCCGGCAGCTCGTGGGCGACGCCGTCCAGCCAGAGGGTTCCGGTGGCCGGGCGGGCGACGTCCTTGACGGTGTACTGGAAGAGCCGGTCGCTCCAGGGCACCACGACCCCCAGACACTCGTGACCCGGTGGCCGGTGCGCGACCACGTCGACCCGCACCCGGTCGGCGGCCGCCTGGATGCGGGTGCCGCCGTCGACCTCGGTGATGGTGATGCGCAGCTGCCTGGTATCGAGCCGGACGGCACCGGCACCCAGAGAGCCGGGGAGATCGACTCCGGTGCCGAGCGGGGTGATGACGTCGACCGCGAGGGGCCGCTGCGTCTTCCGGTCGAGCAGCCACAGCGCGTTCACGCCGGCGTAGTCGATGTCGGAGACCACCAGCGCCAGCACGTGGCTGGGGGTGGTGACCGCCCAGTACTCCCAGCGCTTGTTGCGCAGCCTGCCGACCCGGCCGCGGCCGACCCCGTCGGTGGCGATCAGCGGCGTCCGCGTCCAGCCGATCGCGTCGCGGTTCAGGTGGCCGGTCGGGGTGGTCAGCGACACCGGTGCGGTGATCTCGCGCTCCTCAACCGGTGTCGGGGAGGCCGGTCGTCCGACCGCGGCGGCGAAGGCCTCCCGAAGCCTGGCATTGGAGGCGCGCACGGTGGTGGCATCCAGCTTGGTGACGCGGCGGTCGTAGCTGAGCAGGCCGTTGGTCTCCTGCTCGACGTCGGCCAGCTGGGTGTAGACGAAGCCGGCCAGGCCCCGGGCGATCGCCGGACGCACCTGATCGTCCTGCAGGTCGAGGTAGGCCTGCTCGAAGGCGGCCCGATCAGGGATGCGGCGGTAGCCGAACTCGGTCTCGCTGGCGACATGGTCCGGCACGCGGTGGGAGTAGCCGCCGTACTCGCTCAGCACCGCGGCGCGCGGGTCGCGCTCGTCCGCGGCCGAGAGCCGGTAGGGCCGGAAGTAGACATGGCGGCTGGCCATGTCGCCGGCGCCCTGGTCGTGCCAGCCGCTGGCGTGGTCGATCAGCCGGGTCGGATCCAGCCGGCGGACACGTTCGGCGACCGCGGCGGCCTCGAACTGGCCCCAGCCCTCGTTGAACGGCACCCAGGTGACCACGCTGGGGGAGTTGCGCAGCAGTGCGATCGTCTGATCGGCCTCCGCGAGGAACTCGGCCCGTCCGGTGGCGTCCTGGCGTCCGAACCGGCGATGGTTGCGGTCGTCGAGTCGCAGCCGGCTGACCGCGGGGGCGCTGACCACCAGCGGGTGGTAGCTGCGTCCGCCGTTCACCAGATCCTGCCAGACCAGCATGCCCAGCCGGTCGCAGTGGTGGTACCAGCGCAGCGGCTCCACCTTGATGTGCTTGCGCAGCATGGTGAAGCCCAGCTCCTTGGCGGTGACGATGTCGTGGACGAGCGCCTCGTCGCTGGGGGCGGTGAGCAGTCCGTCGGGCCAGTAGCCCTGGTCGAGCAGGCCGGCGTGCAGGTAGGGCTCGCCGTTGAGCAGCAGCCGGGTGCGTCCGGCCGCGTCCGGACCGGCCGCGACCGAGCGCAGCGCGGCGTAGGAGGTGACCCGGTCCTCGCCGTAACGCATGTCGAGGTCGTAGCAGAACGGATCCTCCGGCGACCAGGGACGAGCCTCTGGCACCACCAGCCAGGTCAGCTGACCCGGCGGCGCGGCGGTGGCGGCCACGACCCGGCCGGCCGCGGAGATCGTGAGGTGGACGCGTCCGGCGTCCGCACCCCCGGTCCGGACCCGGATGCCCAGCCGGCCGCCGGCGAGATCCGGGACGAGCTCCAGCTCCCGCACCCACGCCGACGGCACCGACTCCAGCCAGACCGTCTGCCAGATGCCCGATTGGGCGGGGTACCAGATGCCGCCGGGCCTGAGCCGCTGCTTGCCGCGGCTGCGATAGGAGGTGTCGGTGACATCGCGCACCCGCACCAGGAGTTCGGCCGCCTCCCCGGCCACCGCTTCGGTGATGTCCACGGTGAACGGCAGGAAACCTCCGGCGTGGCCGCCCACCGGAACACCGTTCACCCAGACCTCGGCGTCCTGGTCCACCGCACCGAAGTGCAGCAGCACGCGGTCCTGCCGGAAGCCGGCAGGCAGGGTCACCGTCCGGCGGTACCACAGCGCCTCGTCCGGCTGCAGCGTCCGTCCTACGCCCGACAGGGCGGCCTCGGGCGAGAAGGGCACCAGGATCCGGTCCCCGAACCGCGGGCGGGCGGTCTGGGTCGCCGGGGTGACGGCGTACTCCCAGTAACCGTTGAGGTTGAGATAGGAGTCGCGCACCAACTGGGGTCGCGGGTACTCCGGCAGGACCCGCTCCGGGTCCAGGGTCTCGCCCCAGGGCGTCAGCAGGGTGCTCACGACGACTCCTCCCACACCGGCAAGGGCGCGCTGGCCCGGCGGATCAGCCGCGCGGGCAGGGCCGACAGCAGCGCGACGGCCGCCGCCGCGACGAAGATCCAGGCTGTCGGCACCTGCCTCACCACACCGAGATCGACATAGGTCTCGTCGGCGCCGGAGATGACCGCGGCCCCGATGAACGGGCCGATCACCATCGGCACCAGCACCACCGCGATCATCCGGAGACCCTGCACCTGGCCGGCTCGGTCGGCCGGCGTCAGGTTGCGGACGGTGGCCGACAGCGCGGCACCGGTGAGCAGGAACGCTCCCATCATCAGCACTCCGGCCAGGATCACCGCCACCGTCCCGCGGGCGAAGAACATCGCCAGCAGGCCCGCCGCATAGGCGCCGGTGGCCGGGATGACGGCGCTGACCAGATCGCGGCGTCCGAGCAGCCGAGCCCCCAGCACGCTGACCAGCGAGGCTCCGATCAGCACGCTGGCCAGCACCAGCGCGTAGTTCTCGATCGCCAGCGTGGTGTTCACGTAGATGATCAGGTACGGCATGAACACCTGGAAGCTGATCCCCAGCACCGCCCAGGTGGCGAAGGCCAGGTACAGCTGGGGCTGCCGGCGGATCGTCGCCGGACGCAGGCCGTGCAGCACCGTCTCGACGTAGGTGCCGCTGGGCTGAGGGTTGGACGCGGTGCGGATCCCGAACCAGGCGGCGACTCCGGCCACCGCGGTGAGCCCGCCGACCAGGCCGAAGAACGTCGTCCACTCACCGGCCTGCGTCAGCGGGTCCAGCGCGCCGAAGACGATCAGCATGCCCAGCAGCGGCAGGGTCTGGATCACCCCGTCGACCTTCGCCCGGTTGCCCGGGGTGGTCGAGTCGGTCACCCAGGCCTGGTAGGCGGCATCGTTGGCACCTGAGCCCAGAAAGCTCATCACGGCGTCCAGGGCGATGATCGAGACCACCGCCGTCGCCACCCCGTTGGGCAACGACGGATCGACCCCCACCAGACCGAAGCCGGCCGTGGTCAGTCCCCACAGCAGGTAGCCGAACGCGATGAACTCCCGGCGCCGGCCGGTCCGGTCCGACCAGGCCCCCACCAGCAGCGTGGCAAGGGTCGCCGCGGCCGCCGAGATCGCCACCATCGCCGCGATCGCGTTCGGATCGTCGGTGATGGTGGCGTAGACGAACACGTTGAGGTACATGTTCTCGATCGTCCAGGCGAGCTGGCCTGTGAGCCCCAGCAGCACCACCCACAGCCACAACCGGCCGCCGACCCTGGCGTCGTCCCTCACGAGCCGCAGCTTAGCCATGTCGGAGGGGACCATTAGGCTGGACGATCGTGGATCTCGAACTCAGCGGGTGGCGGACGGAGCTGGCCGCGGCGCTGCACGCCCCGCTGGCCGATGTGCTGGGCGCGAAGACCGCCAAGGAGTTCACCTCGCTGCGCATCCACACCGTGGGCGACCTGCTGCGACACATCCCACGCCGCTACCTCAGCGGTACCGAGCTGACCGACCTGGCGACCCTCACCGAGGGCGAGCATGTCGCGGTGTTCGCCCGGGTGGCCCGGATCAACCGGGTCGAGGGCAGCGACGGGGGTGGTGGCCGGCGGCCGCGTCCGGGACGGCTGGAGGTGGTGCTCACCGACGGCTCCGGCCACCTGGCAGTGACCTTCTTCGGTCGCTCCCACCTGCTGCGCTGGTGGGAGGATCAACTCAGCAACGGCGTCGGCGGGCTGTTCGTGGGCAAGGTCGGCAGCTTCCGCGATCAGTTGCAGATGACCCACCCCGAGTTCGTCATGCTGGACGCCACCGGCCGGATCGTCGGCAAGTCGGAGGAGAAGGCCCGGATGGCCACCCTGGCCCAGTCCGGCCTGGTCGGCATGTATCCGGCCACCGCGAAGCTGCCCACCTGGACGGTCGCCGAATGCGCGCGGCTGGCGCTGGCCTCGCTTCCGGCGACCGAGGACCCGTGGCCCGAGTGGCTGCGCGAACGCGCGGGAGTACTCGGCCTGGCGGACGCCTTCACCGCCGTCCATGCCCCCCTCGATCTCGTACAGGCCGAGCGCGGCGCGCACCGGTTGCGGTTCGACGAGGCCTTCGCGACCCAGCTGACCATGGCCTACCGGCGCAACGACGCCAGTGCCCACGCCGCCGTGCCCCGGGTGCGGCTGGCCGGCGGCATTCTCGACGCCTTCGACGCCCAGCTGCCGTTCCGGCTCACCGACGGTCAGGTCGAGGTCGGCTCGACGATCTTCGAGGAGCTCGCCCGGCACCGGCCGATGCAGCGTCTGCTGCAGGGCGAGGTGGGTTCCGGCAAGACCGTGGTGGCGCTGCGCGCCATGCTGGCCGTGGTGGACGCCGGCGGCCAGGCCGCCCTGCTGGCCCCCACCGAGGTGCTGGCCGCGCAGCACTACCAGACCATCCGGCGGCTGCTGGGCGAACTCGGCGGCGGACGCCTGCTCGGCGCCCCGGACGTGGCCACCGACGTGGTGCTGCTCACCGGCTCGACGCCGGCCGCCGCCCGCCGGCAGACGTTGCTGCGGGCCGCCAGTGGCGAGGCCGGCATCGTGATCGGCACCCACGCGTTGTTGTCGGACCGGGTGCAGTTCGCCGACCTGGGGCTGATCGTGATCGACGAGCAGCACCGCTTCGGGGTGGAGCAGCGCGCCGCGCTGGTCGGCAAGGCGGAGGCCCGTCCACACGTGCTGGTGCTGACCGCCACGCCGATCCCACGGTCGGTGGCGATGACCATCTTCGGCGATCTCAGCGTCTCGACCCTGGCCGAGATCCCGGCCGGCCGGCAGCCGATCGGCACCGTTGTGGTGGATGCCTCGCTGCGCCCGGCCTGGGTGGAGCGTGCCTGGCAGCGGGTGCTCGAAGAGGTGTCCGCGGGGCGGCAGGTGTTCATCGTCTGCCCCAGGATCGGCGGGCAGGCGAGCGCGGACGGCCTGGGGGTCGTCGAACTGGCCGAGCAGTTGCGGCAGGGTCCGCTGGCGGGCGTCCGGCTCGGGGTGCTGCACGGCCAGCTGCCCACCGACGCCAAGGACCAGGCGATGGGTGACTTCGCCGCCGGTGAGCTCGACGTGCTGGTGGCGACCACCGTGATCGAGGTCGGGGTCGATGTCCCCAACGCGACCATGATGGTGGTCTGGGACGCCGATCGGTTCGGCATCTCCCAGTTGCACCAGCTGCGCGGCCGGATCGGACGCGGCGAGCACCCCGGCGTCTGCCTGCTGATCACCCGGGTGCTGCCCGGAGAGCCGGCGCGGGAACGGCTGGACGCGGTCGCCGCCACCACCGACGGTTTCGAGCTGGCCGAACTCGACCTGGAACAGCGCCGCGAGGGTGATGTGCTGGGTGCCAGCCAGTCGGGAACCCGCTCCAGCCTGCGGCTGCTGCGGGTACTGGAGCACGCCGACCTGATCGCCGAGGCCCGGGAACTCGCCGAGGAATCGGTCCGCCGCGATCCGCAGTGCCAGACTCCCGGCTTCGCCGATGCGGTCCGGGAGATCGGCATGCTCACCGAGGGCGACTGGACGGATCGCAGCTGACCTCCAGATCGTTCGCCGGATCGGTGGATTGCGGTGAACCGGGGCGGTCTGGGCGCCGGGAGCTGCTGTGACGGGAGCGACTGCCGATACGCTTGTGACTCATGAGTCGGGTCATTGCCGGGGCTGCCAAGGGGCGCCGCCTGACCATGCCGTCCCATCGCGAGACCCGTCCGACCACGGACCGGGTGCGCGAGGCGGTGTTCGCGCTGCTGGCCGACTGGGCGGGCACCGCCGGAGAACCGGCCGAAGCCGAACTTGCAGGGCTGTCCTTTCTCGATCTGTATGCCGGGTCGGGAGCCGTTGCCGTGGAGGCCGCCAGCCGTGGTGCCGCTCCGGTCTGGGCGGTGGAACGAGACCGGGGCACCGCCCAGGTGGCAGAACGCAATGCCGGCCGGAGCGGACTGGCCGTGAAAGTGGTCGCCCGATCGGTGACCGGCTTTCTGGCGGGTCCCGCGCAGGGCTTCGACATCGTGTGGGCCGATCCCCCCTACGATCTGCCGGATGCCGAGCTGGACGCGGCGCTGGCCTCGGTGGGCGACTGGCTCTCTCCGCGGGGGCTGGTCGTGGTCGAGCGGGCCAAGCGAAGCAGCGTGCCCCTGTGGCCGGCGTCGATAGTGGATTCCTGGAAACGGGACTACGGTGAGACCGCTCTGCACTTCGCGATGAGAGGTGAGCAATGACCGCCATCTGCCCGGGATCCTTCGACCCCATCACTTTCGGGCACCTCGACGTCATCCGGCGGGCGTCCGCGATCTTCGGCGACGTCATCGTCGCGGTGGGGCGCAACTCGGCCAAGAACTACCTGTTCGACCTCGGCGAACGGGTCGAACTGGTTGCCGCCGCCACCGCAGACCTGCCCGGGGTTCGGGTGCTGCCGCTGAGCGGACTGCTGGTCGACTTCGCGAAGGCCAACGCCGCGATGGTGATCGTCAAGGGACTGCGCTTCGCCTCCGACTTCGACTTCGAACTGCAGATGGCGCATCTCAACTCCGCGGTCGGTGGCGTCGAGACAGTGATGCTGCCGGCCTCGTCGCGGTGGTCCACGCTATCCTCCACGATGATCCGGGAGATCGCCTCCTTCGGCGGCGATGTCTCGGCCTTCGTTCCGGCGGTGGTCGCTGACCGGATCCGAGCTCGACGAACCCCCCATGACAAGGAGCGCAGCGATGGCTGACCGGACCCAGGCGGTGCTCGCCACCCTCCGCGAGCTGGTGCAGGGTGCCAAGGCGGTGCCGATGTCCGCCTCGTGCATGGTCAACCGCGCCGAGACCCTGGCCCTGATCGACCAGGCGATCGCGGCCCTGGCCGACGACACCAGGGAGGCCGAGCGGGTCACCGCGACCTCGTTGGAGACGCTTGAACGGGCCCAGGCGGAGGCCGTCCAGATCATCAAGGCCGCCGAGGAGAAGGCGAGCTACCTGGCGGGCTCCACGCCGGTGATGGAGACGGCCAAGGCCAAGGCCGCCGAGCTGGAACGACGCTCGATCCTCGAAGCCGAGGCTCTTCGCCGCGAAGCCGACGCCTATGTGGACGGCCGGATCGCCTCCTTCGAGGCGGCCCTGCAGAAGACCATGGGGCAGGTGCGAACCATGCGCGAGCGGTTGGCCCGGCGCTCCCAGCTGGACGACAGCGAGACCACGGCGCTGCCCCGGCTGGACCTGTGACGTTTTGTTCCCCCACCCCGGTCACGGTAGAGTTGACCCTTGGTTATGACGCTGTCGTACCGTCCATGAAGGGATCCGCCGTGTCTCGCCGTCTCCCCGACCACCGTTCCGGTCTCGTCCTCGAGACCCACGAACTGGGACGTCGGGCCGGAACGGTCAAACGGGTCACGCAGGTCGCCGGTGCACCGGACGGAATCGGCATCGCCATGATCGGAGTGCCACCCGGCTCGGCCATCGACCTCGACGTCACACTTGAGGCCGTGGTGGAGGGGGTGCTGGTCACCGGAACCGCCGAGGTCAACCTCGGGGGACAGTGTGCGCGCTGCCTGGAAGCGATCACGGGATCAACCGTGGTCGATCTGCAGGAGCTCTACCTGTACCCCGGCAAGGAACTCGACGACGACGAGGCCAGCCGGATCGAGGACGAGTTGATCGACCTCGAGCCCCTGCTGCGGGACGCCGTGGTGCTCGACCTGCCGTTCACGCCACTGTGCCGACCGGATTGCGCCGGGTTGTGCCCCATCTGCGGGGCGAACCTCAACCGCGATCCTGAGCACAGCCATGCCGAGGCCATCGATTCCCGATGGGCCGGTCTGGCCGGCTGGACGCAAGCCTGACGCCAAACCGATGGCCCATCCGGGCCGCCTGACCGAGGAGTACGCCGTGGCCGTTCCGAAGCGGAAGATGTCCCGCAGCAACACGCGGGCCCGCCGTTCGCAGTGGAAGACCTCCGCGCCGTCGCTGGTGACCTGCGCCAACCCGGCGTGTGCCGCCAAGCACCTGCCGCACACCGCCTGCCCCGAATGCGGCCAGTACGGTCCCCGCGGCGCCCGCCGTCAGGTGACCGAGGCCTGATTCGGCAGCCGCGGTCGTGAGCCGCGTGCAGCAGTTGCTCGACGAGCTGGGGATCGAGATCGACCCCCAGCTCTATTCGCTTGCCCTCACCCACCGTTCCTACGCGTACGAGCACGGTGGACTGCCCCACAACGAACGGCTCGAGTTCCTCGGCGATGCCGTTCTGGGCGTGGTGGTCACCGAGTACCTCTACCGCACCTACCCCGATCTTCCCGAGGGGCGGTTGGCCAAGCTGCGCGCAGCGGTGGTCAACGCCCAGTCCCTCGCCGCGCTCGCCCGCAGACTCCGCCTCGGCGATGAGCTGCTGCTCGGCCGTGGTGAGATCAGCACCGGTGGTGCCGACAAGGCCTCGATCCTCGCCGACTCGCTGGAGGCCCTGTTCGGTGCCGTCCTGATCTCCTGCGGTCGCGATGCCGCCGACCGGCTGCTGCGCCATCTGTTCGATCCACTGGTCAACCAGGCGGTGACCGTCGGCGCGGGGCTGGACTGGAAGACCAGCCTGCAGGAGATCTGCGCCGAGCGTGATCTCGGCCTGCCCAACTACCGGATCACCGAGACCGGCCCGGACCACGACAAGCGCTTCACCGCCGTCGCTCTGGTCGGCGACCTGTCCTTCGCCCCCGGTAACGGCCGCTCCAAGAAGCAGGCCGAACAGCGGGCTGCGGAGGCGGCGTTCGTCGCCCTCACCGCGGCCGACGCCTGACAGTGCCCGAACTGCCCGAGGTCGAGGTGGTCCGCCGCGGACTGGAGGCCTCGCTTCCCGGACGGACCGTGACCGCGGCCCGTGTGCTGCACCCTCGCTCGGTGCGTCGCCATCTGGCCGGGCCGGCCGACTTCGAAGCCCGCCTCCAGGGGCGGAGCCTCGGTGTTCCGCGCCGGCGCGGCAAGTTCCTGTGGCTGCCCTTCGACGACGGCGACGCCCTGCTCGCGCACCTCGGCATGAGCGGCCAGTTCCGCCTGGACGAGCCGGCGGCCGCGCTGCTCCCGCACACCCACGTGGTGCTCGACTTCGCCGACGACGGTCCACAGCTGCGCTTCATCGACCAGCGAACCTTCGGCGTACTGTGGCTGGCCGCAGCAGGTGCCGGACTGCCGTCCGATCTGGCGCACATCGCCCCCGACCTGTTCGATCCCGGGCTCGATCTCGCTGCGCTGACCCGGTCGATCCGTCGTCGCCGCAGCGCCGTCAAGCGCGTCCTGCTCGACCAATCCGTGGTCTCCGGCATCGGCAACATCTACGCCGACGAAGCCCTGTGGCTGGCCCGTGTCCACGGCGAGACCCCGGCCGACCGGCTGAGCCCCGTACGCCTCCGCCGCATTCTGGAGGCCGCCCGGCAGGTGATGGCCGAGGCACTCGCCCAGGGGGGCACCTCCTTCGACCAGCTCTACGTCAACGTCAACGGTTCGTCGGGCTACTTCGCTCGCTCCCTCAACGTCTACGGCCGCGAAGGCCGGCCGTGCCCCCGCTGCGCCACCCCGATCCGCCGGGAGGCGTTCGCCAACCGCTCCTCGCACTTCTGCCCGCGGTGCCAGCGACGCTAGACCGGTGCACATCGACCGGCCGCTGAGCTGAAGCGCCGTGGTGGCGGGCTCCTCCTGGCCGGCGACCACGCCCGCCGACAGACCCGCCGCGGGACCGGCCGGCGCCGGAACCTCGCGCTCTCCAACGGCGGCGCGACCGGTAGAGTGAGCGCACTGTGAGCCCAAGCGACCTGTACCAGCGTCACCGGCACAGCCTGTTGCAGTTCGTGCGGTTCGGGTTGGTCGGCGGTCTGGGCGTGCTGGTCAACCAGGTGGTGCTGGTACTCACCAACGTGATCGCGCGGGACTGGTTCGGGATGCACAACAACGACGTGGTGCTCCCGGTGCCGCTGACCGACTTCAACGTCCGCAACTACCACGTGTACGTGATGATCGCCTTCCTCGTGGCCAACCTCTCCAACTTCCTGCTGAACCGGCACTGGACCTTCCGCAGCGCCGGCCACGCGGGGGTGTGGAAGGAGTACTGGCCGTTCCTGGCGGTCGGGTTGGCGGGACAGGTCGTCGGTCTTGCGCTGATCACGGCGCTGATGCATCCCCACTCGCCGATCGGGCTGCCCAGCGACGTCTTCGACAACTCCACCGGGTTTCGCACCAAGCTCTACTGGGCGAATCTGATTACGATCGCCTGCGTCACGCCCATCAACTTCGTGCTGAACAAGCTGTGGACGTTCCGGGCCGTGCGACGCAACCGGCAGGAGGTGAACTGATGTACCTGAAGAGCCTGACGCTGCGCGGCTTCAAGTCCTTCGCCTCCACCACCACCTTGAGGTTCGAGCCCGGGATCACCTGCGTGGTCGGACCGAACGGGTCGGGCAAGTCGAATGTGGTGGATGCGCTCAGCTGGGTGATGGGGGAGCAGGGTGCCAAGACCTTGCGCGGCGGCAAGATGGAGGACGTCATCTTCGCCGGCACCTCCGGGCGGGCGCCGCTGGGCCGGGCCGAGGTGCTGCTCACCATCGACAACTCCGACGGCGCTCTGCCGATCGACTACACCGAGGTCACGATCTCGCGGACGATGTTCCGCTCCGGCGGCTCGGAGTACGCCATCAACGGCCAGACGGCCCGCCTGCTGGATGTGCAGGAGCTGCTGGCCGACTCCGGCATTGGCCGCGAGATGCATGTCGTGGTCGGCCAGGGTCAGCTCGACAGCATCCTGAATGCCACCCCGGAGACCCGGCGCGGTTTCATCGAGGAGGCCGCCGGCGTCCTCAAACATCGCAAACGCAAGGAGAAAGCCGAGCGGAAGCTCGAGGCCACCGGCGCCAACCTGAACCGGCTCACCGATCTGCTGAACGAGATCCGCCGCCAGCTCAAGCCGCTGGGCCGGCAGGCCGAGGTCGCACGGAAGGCGGCCATCATCCAGGCCGAGCTGCGTGACGCCAAGGCGCGTCTGATCGCCGAGGACTACCTGGCGGCCGTCACCGCGCTGGCCAGCGACACCGAGGCCGAGCAGACCCTGAAGGCGCGGCGGCAACAGATCGAGACTCAGTTGAGGCAGGCACGCGAAGCCGAGCAGCTCGCAGAACGTGCTTCCCGGGAATCGGTGCCCGAGCTGACCCAGGCCCAGGAGACCTGGTACGCGCTGGCCGCGCTGGCCGAGAAGGCCGGTTCGACCGCGGCCATCGCCGCCGAGCGGCTGCGGGCTGCCGAGTCGATGGGCGATGCCGAACGCCCCGGGCGGGATCCCGAGGCGATCGAGCGCGAAGCCGCCTCGGTGCGCGAGGCAGAGACCGCGTTGCGGGCGGACATCGAGGTGAAGGCTTCGGCGCTGGCCGCCGCCACCGCCGCCCGGGAAGCCGCCGAGGCCGCCTACACCGCCGCCGAACGGCAGTATCAGGCCCACCAGCGGGCGATCGCCGACCGGCGTGAGGGTCTGGCTCGGCTGGCCGGCGAGGTGAACACGCTGCGCGGCAGGGCCGAGTCCGCCGTGGCGGAGATCGGCCGATTGAGCGAGGCCCGCGACGAGGCCGGGCAACGGGCGGCGGCTGCCCGGCACGAGTTCGCCGCACTGGAGACCAGGCTGGCGTCGTTGAGTGCGGGCGAGGCCGGCCTGGACGCCGCCTACTCCGCGGCCGAGGCCGAGGCCGAGAGGCTGCGTGCCGAAGTCGAGGAACTGCGGACCGACGAGACGGCGGCGACGGCCAACAGAGCAGCCCTGGCGGCCCGCGTGGAGGCGCTCAAACTGGGCCTCGAGCACCGCGACGGCTCCGCCGCACTGCTCGCGGCGGGCGAACGGCTGACCGGGCTGCTCGGCAGTGTCGCCGCGCTGGTCTCGGTGCACCCTGGCGCGGAGGTGGCGGTGGCGACCGCCCTGGGCGCGGCGGCCGATGCCGTGGCGGTGACCGGGGTGGGCGCCGCCCTGGACGCCTTCGAGCACCTGAAATCCGGTGACCTGGGCCGGGCCGGAATGCTGCTCGGCGGCCCGAACGCCGCCGTCGACCCGGCAGGCTGGCCCGCCCTGCCAGGTGATCTCCGGTACGCCCGGGACCTGCTCGACTGCAGCGCCGACCTGCGTCCGGCGATCGACCGGCTGCTGTTCAAGGTCGCCGTGGTGCCCGATATGGACGCCGCGGCCGCGCTGGTGTCCGAGCTCTCCGACGTCACCGCGGTGACCTCCGACGGCGATCTGCTCAGTGCCTGGTTCGCCGCCGGTGGCTCGCAGTCGCAGCCCTCCCTGATCGAGGTGCAGGCAGCCGTCGACGAGACCAGCGCCCGGCTTGCGGCGGCTCAGGCGGATTCCGAGCGGCTCCGCTTCGCCTTGGCCGCCAAGCAGGCCGAGCTCGATGTCGCGATCGAGCGGACCGAGTCCGCACTGGCCCGGTTGCACGAATCGGACGCTGCCCACGCCGGCCTGGCGGAGGAGGCTGCCGATCTGAACCAGGCGATCCGCGCCGCGACCGCCGAGACCGGCCGGCTGGAGGCCGCTATCGTGCGCGCCCAGGAGGTTCGCGACTCGGCGACCAACGCGCTCGCCGGGCTGGAGGAGCGACTCGCGCTGGCCAGCGAGGAGTCGACCACCAGCGAGGCGGACCCGACCGAGCGGGATCGGGCCAGCGACGCCACCCGCGCCAGCGCGGCAGCCGAGATGGAGGCCCGGCTGGCGCTGCGCACGGTCGAGGAGCGCGCCCGCGCGCTGGCCGGACGGGCCGACAGCCTCACCCGCTCCGCCCAGGCCGAACGCGAGGCCCGGGAGCGCGCCGCCGCTCGGCGAGAGCAGCTCCGCCGGGAGGCCGCCGCCGCGGCAGCCGTCCAGCAGGCCGCCGGCTGGCTGGAACAGCAGATCGCGGCGTCCCTGGCCAGGGCCGGCGAGTTGCGGGAAGCAGCCCAGGCACGCCGCACCGAAGCCGAGGCCGAGCTCTCGGCGGCCCGCACCCGCGGCCGCGAGCTCGCCCGCCAGTTCGAGCAACTGGTCGACACCGCTCACCGCGACGAGCTGGCTCGCGCCCAGCAGCAGATGAAGGTGGACGCGCTGGCCGAGAAGGCGCTGGCCGAACTCGGCCTGGAGGCGGAAGCGCTGCTGGCCGACTACGGTCCCGACCAGCCGGTGGAGGTGCTGACCGACTCCGACGGCAATCCGCTCGGCCCCGACGACCCCCGCCCCGATCCCGTGCCCTACGTCCGCGCCGAGCAGGAGAAGCGGCTGCGCCGTGCCGAACGCGACCTGAACGTGCTCGGCAAGGTGAACCCGCTGGCCCTGGAGGAGTTCGACGCGCTGCAGCAGCGTCACGCCTTCCTCGCCGAGCAACTGGAGGACCTGCGCAAGACCCGGGCCGACCTGGCCGGCATCATCGACGAGGTGGACGCCCGCGTCCAGCAGGTCTTCGCCGAGGCCTACGCCGATGTCGAGGTGGCCTTCGCCGAGTCGTTCAACCGGCTGTTCCCTGGCGGCGAGGGCCGCCTGGTGCTGACCGAACCGGGGCAGTGGCTGACCACCGGCGTGGAGGTGGAAGCCCGTCCGGCCGGCAAGAAGGTCAAGCGGCTCTCGCTGCTGTCTGGCGGTGAGCGCTCGCTGGTGGCCGTGGCCTTCCTGGTGGCGCTGTTCAAGGCCCGGCCCAGCCCCTTCTACATCCTGGACGAGGTCGAGGCGGCGCTGGACGACGTGAATCTCGGCCGGCTGCTGGAGATCTACTCCGAACTGCGCGACAACAGCCAGTTGCTGGTGATCACCCACCAGAAGCGGACGATGGAGATCGCCGACGCCCTCTACGGCATCACGATGCGCTCCGACGGCATCTCGACGGTGATCAGCCAGCGCCTTCGCGAGGAGTAGCCGGCCCGCCGACGTAGAATGGCGTCACCGACCACGGAGGGCTGACATGGCGATCGCAACCATCATGATGCTGGTGATTCTGGGCATCGCGCTGGCGGTCATCGCGATCGTCGCCATCGGGATGCAGGGCGCCCCCCGTCCCAGCGCGAGCCCGCCCAGGATGCGCTCGGCGATGGCCAGGACCGGCAAGCATCTCAACGGTGAGGCGCCGCCCCCGCCCGGGCTGGTGAGCTTCTTCGAAGACCTGCGCCTCAAGAGCGCCAACTCGGGCGTGGAGAACACCGGCGAGCAGCCGAAGATCGGCTGACCGAGAACCTCGCTGTTACCTTTCCCCTCCCTGTGAGCAGTATGGGGTAGAGCGGAACCCAGGAGGCAGGTGTGGAGTCGGTGATGCGGGACGAGGTTGTCGCGGACGAGCCGCCGCCGCTGCCGCTCAGCACCAGTGAGGTGGTGGCCCGCTACGAGTCCCTGGTCTACGGGATCGCGGTGGCCCACACCCGTTGCCGCGGCGATGCCGACGATGTCTACCAGGACGTCTTCCTCGCCTACCACCGACGTCAGCCCGCCTGCCGCAGCGAGGAGCACCGCAAGGCCTGGCTGATCACCACCACGCTGAACTGCGCCAGGGCGGTAACCCGCAGTTCCTGGCGCACCCGCGTGGTGCCGCTGAACCCCGAGACCGCCGAGCCCACCGAGCAGTTCCGGTTCGCCACCGAGGAGCAGGACGCCCTGTTCAGCGCGCTGCGCGCGCTGCCTGAGAGCTACCGGACAGTGCTGTACCTGTTCTACTTCGCCGACCTCCCGGTCGCCCGGATCGCCGGACTGCTCGACGTCGGGCAGGCGGCGATCAAGATGCGGCTCTCGCGCGGCCGGGCCCTGATGCGCGATCGACTCCAGGAGGGGTACTTCGATGAGTGACGACATCTTCGCGGGAATGGCCGGCCAGCTGCGTCCGGAGGACGAGGTTCGCGACGAACTACTGCGGACCATAGCCGCCGAGGACGCCGGCTGGCCCGGACCGGACGCCGACACCCGGGTCGCGCCCGCTGCCAGGACCGGCAGGTGGCGTGGGCTGGGCTGGACGGCGGCCGCCGCGGCGGTCGGACTGGTCGCCGGGTTCGCGCTGGTGCCCCGGCTGTTCAGTACTCCGACCACGATGGAGTTCGTCGACCCGCCGCAGTCAGGTCCGGTTCGGCCTGCCGGCGGCACCGAGATCGCCGCCGACGATACCGACGGATCCGACGAATCCGACGAGTCCGAGCCGACTGCGGCAGCCGCCACCGACTACGCCACCCTCTACGCCGCCGTCAGGAAGGCTGCCGACCGGTGGTACGGAGGCGGCCAGTGGTACGGCGGCGGCCGGGACGTCCTGTTCGCCCAGGCTGACTCCGCGGCTGCCGGCAGAGCTCCGGTTCCGGTGCCGATGGCTGCAGCGGACTCCGCGATGGCCACTGGTTCCTACCAGACCAACACCCAGGTGGCGGGCATCGACGAGGGCGATCTGGTCAAGAGCGACGGCAGGACGCTGTTTATCGCGACCGGCGGCGAGGTCGTCCTGGTCTCCGCCGCCGGTGCCGGCAGCCGGGAACTGGCCCGGATCGACACCACCGCCGGCGAGGCCGGACCGGACCGCTCCGGCGACCGGTACCTCGTCCAGGGTTCGGTGGTGGACCTGATGCTGCACGGTTCGACGCTGGTGGTGCTGGTCACCGAGTACGCCCCCCGGCTCGACCAGCTGCCGAACAGCGCGACCACGGCGTACATCCCCTACGACGCCCGGCAGACCAAGGCGCTGCTGTACGACGTCTCCGACCCCGCACGTCCGGCCTTCCTCACCAGCCTCGGCCAGAGCGGCGCCTACCTCACCTCCCGGTTGGTGGAGGATGTGCTCTATCTGGTCACCGAGCACGTGATCCCCGACTCGCAGAACATCGAGGCCGACGATCCGGAGACCTTCGTGCCGCTGGTCAGCCAGGGCCGCCAGAGCGCGGCGCTGGAAGCCGCCGACTGCGTCATCCTGCCCAACCCGCAGGGCCCGCGGTTCGCCGTGGCCAGCAGCATCGATCTGGCCAAGCGCACCCGGATCGACTCCGAGTCGGTGCTGGGTGGCTCCGAGACCGTCTACCTCAACGCCGACAGCCTCTACCTCGGAGCCTCCGACTACGACAAGGCACTCTCCAAGAAGGCCCGCGAGGCCGCCGGCCTCTCCCAGCTGCGCGAGGTGTGGGGCACCCGGCTCACCCGGATCGCGCTGGCCGACGGTGAGCTGACGGTCGCCGGCCAGCTCTACGATGCCTTCGACCTGCGCAAGAACGCACGCGGTGTGACACGGCTGATCGATCGCCCGGTGCAGACGCCGCAACGCCGCTG
>CAYSZZ010000021.1:0-40889 GCA_964435735.1 uncultured Propionibacteriaceae bacterium | reverse complement strand
GAGCTGACGGTCGCCGGCCAGGGCACCGTCCCCGGCACCGTGCTGAACCAGTTCGCACTCGACGAGTACGAGGGGCACCTGCGGGTGGCGGTCACCGTGTCCGGTAACGCCGGCAAGGGTGGCTGGCTCAGCCAGCCGGCGCTGTACGTCCTGGACTCGGAGCTGAGGATCGTCGGCTCGCTGCCCAAGCTGGCCAAGAACGAGTCGGTGCAGTCGGTGCGGTTCGAGGGCCCGATCGGGTACGTGGTGAGCTACGAGCGGATCGACCCGTTGTTCGCCCTCGACCTGAGCCAGCCGAAGCGGCCCGAGGTGATGAGCGCGCTGAAGATCCCCGGCTTCAGCACCTATCTGCACCCCTGGTCGGCCGGGCGCCTGCTGGGGCTGGGCATCGATGCCGACGCCAACGGCATGACGCTCGGCATGAAGCTGAGCATGTTCGACACCTCCGACCCGTTCGACGTCACCGAACAGGTGACCGTGAAGGTGCCCTTCGACGACTCCGAGGCGCTCTACAACCACAAGGCGGTGCTGGTCGATGTCGACGCCGGCTTGATCGGCTTCCTGGCCACCTCGTGGCGATCTGACAAGCTGAGCCAGCGATACCTCGTCTACCGCTACACCGACGGCGCCTTCGCCCTGGAGGAGAAGCTGCGCCCGGCCCTGCCGAAGGACGGCTACGGCTACGGCTTCCGGGGGCTCACCCTGAACGGCGATCTCTACCTCGCCTCTTCGGCCGGGGTCGACGTCTACCATCTCGACGGCTTCGACCAGGTGGCGGCGCTCGCCCTGACCTGACCACAGCCCCGGTGCGGCGTGGACGGCAAACACCTTGCCGGCGCCGCATTGGGCCGACGTCGACCGCCGTGATCGGCCCCCTTGGGTTCATGAGGCCCCTCCAAGGGTCGCTACCATGTCGGCCGTGGACATCATCTTCTGGCTGATCATGGCGGGCGTGGCCGCGGCAATCGTCGTGGCCGGCGTCGTCATCGTGCGGAGCAACCGGCAGGCTGCCCTGGCCGAACCGCCCGCCGCCCCCGAACTCGAGGCCGCCGAGCCGGCCCCAGCCGAAGGCGTGGCCGCGGCTGAGGAGCCAGGCGAACCCGCCGTGCCCGCGCTCGACGTGCCGGAGGCCCCAGGGTCGCGGATGGCCCGGCTCCGCCGCCGGCTCTCGGCGAGCACCAACCCCTTCGCTCGCGGACTGCTCGGCCTGTTGGCGGCCGACAAGCTGGACGCCGAGGCCTGGGAGGACCTGGAAGCCACGCTGATCACCGCCGACCTCGGCGTCGGCCCCACCACCGAGCTCATCGACGCCCTGCGCAAGGAACTGGCCATCGACGGCGTCTCGGATCCGGACCGGGCCAGGCAGGTGCTGCGCACCGAACTGGTCAAGCTCGTCGATCCCAGCCTCGACCGGACGCTGCGGACCACCGGCGCGGACGGGCAGCCCGGCGTGGTCCTGGTGGTCGGGGTGAACGGCACCGGCAAGACCACCACCATCGGCAAGCTGGCCCGCGTCCTGGTCGCCGAGGGCCACAGCGTGGTGCTGGGGGCGGCCGACACCTTCCGCGCGGCTGCCGCCGACCAGCTCCAGACCTGGGGCTCCCGGGTCGGCGTGCCGACCGTCCGGGGTCCCGAGGGCGGCGACCCGGCGTCCGTCGCATTCGATGCCGTGGCCCGGGGCATGGAGGATGGGACCGACGTGGTGGTGATCGACACAGCCGGCCGGCTGCACACCAAGACCGGCCTGATGGACGAGCTGGGCAAGATCAAGCGGGTGGTCGAGCGCCGGCTGCCGGTGACCGAGGTGCTGCTGGTGATCGACGCCACTACCGGCCAGAACGGCCTCACCCAGGCCCGGGTGTTCGGTGAGGTGGTCGACGTCACCGGCATCGTGCTCTCCAAGCTCGACGGCTCCGCGAAGGGCGGCATCGTCGTCCAGGTGCAGCGCGAGCTCGGCGTCCCGGTCAAGCTGATCGGCCTGGGCGAGGGCGCCGACGACCTGGCCCCCTTCGAACCCGAGGCGTTCGTCGACGCATTGCTGAGCGAGTAGCGAAAACCGGCACCCGATGGTGGGGCGATCCGCTCCCCGGCCCTCATTCCTGCGCCTTGCTCGTCTGCCCCTCGGACGCGGGGATCTCTGGGGCTGCCGGTAGGATTGTCCGGGTATCCCCGAGCGTGAGGACCTCCCGCCTTGTTCGACACCCTGCAAGACCGCCTCTCGGCTGCCTTCCGCAACCTGCGAGGCAAGACGCGGCTGACCCCGGCCGACATCGAGGCCACCACCCGTGAGATCCGGCTGGCCCTGCTGGAGGCCGACGTCAACCTCGGGGTGGTCAAGGAGTTCATCGCCGCCGTCCGGGAGCGAGCCGCCGGGGTCGAGATCCACCAGGCGCTCAACGCCGGGCAACAGATCGTCAAGATCGTCAACGAGGAACTGGTCACCATCCTCGGGGGCCAGGCGCGGCCGCTGCGGTTCGCCAAGAACCCGCCGACGGTGATCATGCTGGCCGGCCTCCAGGGTTCCGGCAAGACCACCCTGGCCGGCAAGCTCGGCCGCTGGCTGCGGAGCCAGGGGCATGCGCCGCTGCTGGTCGCCGCCGACCTCCAGCGTCCGAACGCGGTCAACCAGCTGCAGGTGGTGGGGGAGCGGGCCGGCGTCCATGTCTTCGCCCCCGAACCCGGCAACGGTGTGGGCGATCCCGTCGGGGTGGCCCGCGACTCGATCGCGCACGCCCAGACCAAGCTCTACGACGTGGTGATCGTCGACACCGCCGGCCGGCTCGGTGTGGACGCCGAGCTGATGCGGCAGGCTGCCGACATCCGGGACGCGGTGAACCCCACCGAGATCCTGTTCGTGGTCGACGCCATGATCGGCCAGGACGCGGTCAACACCGCTCGGGCCTTCGCCGACGGCGTCGGCTTCGACGGGGTGGTGCTCTCCAAGCTGGACGGCGACGCCCGCGGTGGCGCCGCGCTGTCGATCGCGCGAGTCACCGGCCGTCCGATCATGTTCGCCTCCAACGGCGAGGGCCTCGACGACTTCGACGCCTTCCACCCCGACCGGATGGCCAGCCGGATCCTCGGCATGGGCGACGTGCTCACCCTGATCGAGCAGGCCGAGAAAACCTTCGATGCCGAGCAGACCGCCAAGGCCGCCGAGAAGCTGCTCAAGGGCAAGGGTGAGTTCGGGCTGGACGACTTCCTGCAACAGATGCAGGCCGTCCGCCGGATGGGCCCGCTGTCGAAGATCCTCGGCATGATGCCGGGGATGGGCCAGGTCAAGGACCAGATCAACAACATCGACGAGAAGGAGATCGACCGGATCGAGGCGATCATCTACTCGATGACCCCCGCCGAGCGGGCCAACCCCAAGCTGCTGGACGGCTCCCGCCGGTCCCGGATCGCGAAGGGCTCCGGAACCCAGGTCTCCGACGTGAACTCCCTGGTCAATCGGTTCTTCGAGGCCCGCAAGATGATGCAGAGCCTCGGCGGGGCAATGGCCGGCGGGATGCCCGGGATGGGTGGCGGCAAGCGCCCGGCCGCCCGGCAGCCGGCCAAGAAGCGCAAGGCCGGCAAGGGCGTCTCCGGCAATCCCGCCAAACGCAACCAGCCGGCGGTCACTGCCGCCTCCACCGAACCCACGACGCCGGCTGCGTCGCCGTTCGGGATGCCGACCCAGCCCAGCGAGGCCGAGATCGCCAAGGCGATGGGGGAGTTCCAGCTCCCGCCCGACCTGCAGAAGCTGCTCAACCAGGGCAAGTAGCGGCGGGAGATCCCGGATCGGAGTCCTGGGACGCGGTCGGGGCGGGCGCCAGTCGCAGTGGACCCACCCGCTGCGGAATGACCGGGTTGCCACTCGGTTCGCGGTAGCGTCTGGCCATGGGTCACCAGCACCACGAGCATGCGCCGCCAGGGTTGGGGGAGCCGGCGTTCTTCGCCCACGGCCACGGTGGTGCCACCGCGTCCGGCGCTCCAGAGGCGCAGCGACTGCATCTCCGCGGCACGGTGCTGCCGGACGGCGACATCCGCGACCTGTGGCTGGTGGACGGGGTGGTGCGCACCGAACCCGTTGCCGATTCCGTCACCGTCGCCACCGGAGCCTGGATCATGCCCGGGCTGGTGGACGCCCACTGCCACATCGGTCTGGACGCCCAAGGCGGCGTCGATCGTCCGACTGCCGAAGCGCAGGCCCGCACCGACCGCGACGCCGGCACCCTGCTGATCCGGGACGCCGGCTCGCCGATCGACACCCACTGGATCGATGCCGAGCCCGACCTGCCCCGGATCATCCGGGCCGGGCGGCACATCGCCCGCACCGCGCGGTACATCCGCGACTACGCGGTCGAGATCGAGCCGGAGACGCTGCTGGCCGAGGTGGCGCGGCAGGCGAGGGCCGGCGACGGCTGGGTGAAGCTGGTGGGCGACTGGATCGATCGCGAAGCGGGCGACCTGACGCCGCTGTGGCCGGCTGACCTGGCCGCCATCGCGATCGAGCGGGCACACCGGCTGGGTGCCCGGGTCACCGCACACTGCTTCGGCGAGGAGTCGGTGCACGAACTGGTACGGGCCGGGATCGACGGCATCGAACACGGCACCGGGCTCGACGACTCCACCATCGAACTGATGGCGCAGCGCCAGGTGGCGCTGGTGCCCACCCTGATCAACCTGGAGAACTTCCCGGGGTACGCGGACGCGGGGCAGGCGAAGTTCCCGCGGTACGCCGCCCACATGCGGGCCCTGTACGCCCGGCGCCTGGAGACCATCGGGAAGGCGATCGACGCCGGCGTCCCGGTCTTCGCGGGGACCGACGCCGGCGGCACCGTCCCCCATGGCCGGCTCGCGACCGAGATCGGGCTGCTGGCCGGTGTCTCCACGCCCGAGTACGCGCTGGGGTCCGGCTCATGGCGCTCCCGTGACTGGCTGCGGGCTCCCGACACCCTCACCGACGGCGCCTGGGCCGACCTGGTGGTCTACGACGCCGACCCTCGGCTGGACATCGCCGTCACCGGGTACCCCCGCCTGGTGATCCTGCGCGGACGGGTGGTAGCACGAGCCTAGTGAAGCACTCCCACAGTGCCGGTTCGCCTGCAACCCGGCTTCTCTGGCACAATGAACGCTGCATCTGTGCTCGCTGGTGCCCTCTCACTCCGGCGACGCGGATCCACCCGGACCAGCCGGACGTTGCCCCACAACGGATGGCGGGCCCACCCGTCCGGCCCGGTGACGTCACCGGGTCAAGTCCCACAGGAGAAACCACCCACGTGGCTGTCAAGATTCGTCTGAAGCGACTCGGCAAGATCCGGTCGCCGCACTACCGCATCGTCGTGATGGACGCCCGCGCAAAGCGCGACGGCCGCGCGATCGAGGAGATCGGGCTCTACCATCCGAAGAACGACCCCTCGGTGATCCAGGTCAAGTCCGAGCGGGCCCAGTACTGGCTCGGCGTCGGCGCCCAGCCGACAGAGGCCGTCGTGGCGCTCTTCAAGCGCACCGGCGACTGGCAGAAGTTCACCGGCGAGGAAGGCCCCTCGGGCGTCACTCCGCAGCCGGCGAAGAAGGACAAGGTCGCGCTCTTCAACGCCGCCCTGGCCGAGGCCGACGACGAGCCGGCAACGGCCGCCATCTCGGTGTCGCGCAAGAAGGCCGCCGCGGAGGCCGAGGCCGAGGAGCCGGCGGCCGCCGAGGCCGACGAGGCCTGACATGCTGGCCGACGCGCTGGAGCACCTGGTCCGCGGGCTCGTGCCGAACCCGGACGACGTTCGGGTCCGCGAGTCCGATCGGGGTCGGATCCGTACCTTCGAAGTACGGGTCAACCCTGAGGACATCGGCAAGGTGATCGGCCGGCAGGGACGCACCGCCAGTGCCTTGCGCACCGTGATCGGTGCGCTCGCCGGACGGGAACAGGTCCGCATCGACTTCATCGATGTCGACCGCCGTCCGCAGCGGAGGCGCTGAGCGTAGGCGTCCATGGCCGCAGCCACTGAAGTCCTGGTCGGCCGCATCGGCAAGGCCCACGGGCTGCGC
Organism: uncultured Propionibacteriaceae bacterium; assembly: GCA_964435735.1. Classification (GTDB taxonomy): domain Bacteria; phylum Actinomycetota; class Actinomycetes; order Propionibacteriales; family Propionibacteriaceae; genus Propionicimonas. The sequence continues at coordinate 34,865 of CAYSZZ010000021.1, read as the reverse complement.
GGTGAGGTCACCATCGCACCGACCACCGACTCCCCGGAGCAGCGATTCGCTCCGGGGAGTCAGTTGTCCTCGCCCACGGCGGGGGTGCTGACGATCAGAGCCTTTCGGCGGCAGGCGGGCCACTTGGTGATCGCCTTCGAACAGGCGACCGATCGCTCGGCGGCCGAGAAGCTGCGTGGCGCGGAGCTGTGGGCCGAGGTCGACGTCAGCGATGCCGACGCCGAGGAGTACCACGACACCATCCTGGTCGGGCTCGCCGCAGTGGATCCGTCCGGCTCCCAGCTGGGAAGCGTGGTCCGGGTGCTGCATCTGCCCGCCCAGGATGTGCTGGTGCTGGCTACCCCGCTCGGGGAGCGGTTGGTGCCCTTCGTCACCGAACTCGTGCCCGAGGTCGACCTGGCCGGCGGCCGGGTGGTGATCGACCCGATCCCCGGCCTGCTGGACGAGGTACCTGATGCGGATTGACCTGATCACGATCTTCCCCGACTACTTCGCACCGCTGCAGCTCTCCCTGGTGGGCAAGGCGATCGCTGCCGGGCTTGTCGACCTGGGCGTCCATGATCTGCGCGACTGGACGCACGACCGCCACCGCACCGTTGACGACACACCCTACGGCGGTGGTGCCGGCATGGTCATGAAGCCCGAACCCTGGGGTGAGGCGCTGGACGAGTTGGTGGCGGAGGGCGAACGCCCGCTGCTGGTCGTCCCCACCCCGGCGGGCGTCCCGTTCCGCCAGTCGCTGGCCACCGAGTTCGCCGGACGGGACAGACTGCTCTTCGCCTGTGGACGCTACGAGGGCATCGATGCCCGGGTGATCGAACATGCCGCCACCCGGATGGAGGTGGCCGAGGTCTCGCTGGGCGACTACGTCCTCAACGGCGGCGAGGTGGCCGCCCTGGCCATCGTCGAAGCGGTGGTGCGGCTGCTGCCCGGCGTGCTGGGGAATCCGGAGTCGTTGACCGAGGAATCCCACGGTGACGATCTCGACGGCCTGCTGGAGTATCCCGTGTACACCAAACCGGCTTCCTGGCGCGGGCTGGAGGTACCGGCCGTCCTGCTGTCTGGCCATCATGGGCAGGTCGCCACCTGGCGGGCCGAGCAGTCCCTGGCGCGCACCCGTCAGCGCCGTCCGGATCTGCTGCGGCCGACTGACTGAAGAGATCTGCCGCCAGATCCGTTTCGAACCGTCCTCGCGGCGGTCACGCGCGACCGCGATCGAGTCATTTACGGCAACGCGTCGTTGTTGAAATCCAGAAAACAGCCGCTTCGTCCAGTCCGTGTCCGTAATCTGGGATGGATGGCACCTGAATAGGCCAAACGGCCACCCGGGAACCGCCCGGATCGTTATGGTGGGACCCGTGGCGACAACGACTCTTACTCCACATCAGAAGGCCCTCCGGTCAACCGTCGCGATGAAGGTCTTGATGGCCATCACCGGGTTGATCATGGTCGGGTTCCTCCTGATGCACATGTACGGAAACCTCAAGATGTTCCTCGGGCCGGAGGCATTCAACCATTACGCCGAATGGCTCAAGGGCGACATCCTCTACCCGATCATGCCGAAGGGCTGGTTCATCTGGCTCTTCCGGCTGGTGATGGTGGCGGCCATCGTGCTGCACATCTACAGCGCCGTGACGCTGTGGCGCCGGGCCAAGATAGCCAATCCGGACACCTATGAGGCCAAGCGCAAGCTCGCGCAGACCTACTCCGCGCGCACCATGCGCTGGGGCGGCATCATCGTGGCGACCGGCCTGATCTACCACCTGCTGCAGTTCACGGTGCGAGCCACCCTGGTGACGTCGTCGGCGACGGCGACTCCCTACGACATGGTGATCGCCGAGTTCGGCAACTGGTGGCTGGTGGTGGGCTATGCGATCTGGATGGTCGCGGTCTGCATGCACATCCGACACGGCTTCTGGAGTGCCTTCACCACCCTCGGGGCCAATACCTCCCTCAAGGCCCAGCGCGTTCTGAACGGCTGTGCCTGGGTGATCGCCATCCTGCTCTACATCGGCTTCATGATCATGCCGGTGGCCGTCCTGACTGGAGTGCTGAACTGATGACCACGACCGACATCCCGGCTCCCGCCAAGACCAAGGCGGCCACGAGCCCTAAGCCGGACGATTTCTACGCCGTCGGGGCCGAGGTGCGCGACACCAAGGCTCCGGGCGGCCCCATCGACGCCAAGTGGTCAACGCGGAAGTTCGAGGCCAAGCTGGTGAACCCGGCCAACCGCCGCAAGCTGACCGTCATCATCGTGGGCACCGGACTGGCCGGCGGCGCTGCCGCGGCATCCCTGGGCGAGGCGGGCTACAACGTCCTCAACTTCTGTTACCAGGACAGCCCGCGCCGCGCACACTCGATCGCAGCTCAGGGCGGCATCAACGCCGCCAAGAACTACCGCAACGACAACGACTCGACCTTCCGGCTGTTCTACGACACCGTCAAGGGCGGCGACTACCGCGCCCGGGAGACCAACGTCTACCGGCTGGCCGAGGTCAGCGCGAACATCATCGACCAGTGCGTCGCCCAGGGTGTCCCGTTCGCCCGCGAGTACGGCGGGCTGCTGGACACCCGCTCCTTCGGAGGCGTTCAGGTGCAGCGGACCTTCTACGCCCGCGGCCAGACCGGCCAGCAGCTGCTGATCGGCGCCTATCAGGCGCTGGAGCGCCAGATCGCGGCCGGCACCGTGAAGATGTACAACCGCCACGAGATGCTGGAACTGATCGTCGTGGACGGCAAGGCCCGCGGCATCATCACCCGCGACATGGTGACCGGCGAGATCGAGAGCTGGTTCGCCGACGCGGTGGTCCTTGCCACCGGCGGTTACGGCAACGTGTTCTTCCTGTCGACCAACGCGATGGGCTGCAACGTGACCGCCAACTGGCGGGCGCATCGCAAGGGCGCCTACTTCGGGAACCCCTGCTACACCCAGATCCATCCGACCTGCATTCCGGTGCACGGCTCGAACCAGTCCAAGCTGACCCTGATGTCGGAATCGTTGCGCAACGACGGCCGGATCTGGGTGCCCAAGCGGGCCGAGGATTGCGACAAGGATCCACGCGACATCGCCGAGGAGGATCGCGACTACTACCTGGAGCGGATCTACCCGGCCTTCGGCAACCTGGTGCCCCGCGACATCGCCTCGCGCCAGGCGAAGAACCGGTGTGACGAGGGCCGCGGTGTCGGCCCGGCGGTCACCGAGTTCGACTCCGAGGGCAACGAGGTCAAGGTGCGCCGCGGCGTCTATCTCGACTTCTCCGATGCGATCGGCCGGCTGGGCAAGGACGGGGTCGCCGCACGCTACGGCAACCTGTTCGACATGTACGCCCAGATCACCGGCGAGAACCCGTACGAGACCCCGATGCGGATCTACCCGGCGGTGCACTACACCATGGGCGGTCTGTGGGTCGACTACGACCTGTCGAGCAACGTCCCCGGTCTCTACGTCACCGGCGAGGCGAACTTCTCCGATCACGGCGCGAACCGGCTCGGGGCCTCGGCTCTGATGCAGGGGCTGGCCGACGGCTACTTCGTGCTGCCGAACACCATCAACGACTACCTGGCAGCGGCTCCCTTCGACAAGATCGACCAGACCCATCCGGCCGCGGTCGAGGCGCTGGAGTCGGTCAAGGGACGGATCGACAGGCTGCTGAGCGTCAAGGGCAACCGGACGGTGGACTCCTTCCACAAGGAACTCGGCCACATCATGTGGGAGTACTGCGGGATGGAGCGCAACGAGGCGGGCCTGATGAAGGCGATCGGCCTGATCCGGGAGTTGCGCGAGGAGTTCTGGCGCGACGTCAAGGTCACCGGCGTGAACGAGGATCTGAACCAGACGCTGGAGCGGGCCGGCCGGGTCGCCGACTTCTTCGATCTGGGCGAACTCATGTGCATCGACGCGCTGCACCGGCGCGAGTCCTGCGGCGGCCACTTCCGTGCCGAGAGCCAGACCCCCGAGGGCGAGGCGCTGCGCGACGACGAGAACTTCCTCTACGTCGCGGCCTGGGAGTACGCCGGCGACAAGCCGGTGCTGCACAAGGAGCCTTTGGAGTATGAGTACATCGAGCTGAAGCAACGGAGTTACAAGTGAACATCACCCTGCGCGTATGGCGCCAAGCAAACGCCCAGGCTGAAGGGCGCATGGTCACCTACCAGGTCAAGGACGTCTCCCCGGACATGTCCTTCCTGGAGATGCTCGATCTGCTCAACGAGGATCTGACCGTGGCCGGCGAGGAGCCGGTGGCCTTCGACCACGACTGCCGTGAGGGCATCTGCGGGATGTGTGGTGTCGTGATCAACGGCACTGCCCACGGCCGCGGCGACTCGCCGGTGCCGACCACGACCTGCCAGTTGCACATGCGTTCCTTCGCGGACGGCGCAACCATCGACGTCGAGCCGTGGCGGGCCGGGCCGTTCCCCGTCCTGAAGGATCTGGTGGTCGACCGTTCGGCCTTCGACCGGATCATCCAGGCCGGCGGGTTCATCTCGGTCAACACGGGCTCGGCGCCGGACGCGCACGCGGCGCCGGTGTCCAAGCTGAAGGCCGACCGCGGCTTCGACGCGGCGACCTGCATCGGTTGCGGCGCCTGTGTGGCCGCCTGCCCGAACTCCTCGGCGATGCTGTTCACCGCGGCGAAGATCACCCATCTGGCGATGCTTCCCCAAGGCCAGCCCGAGCGCTACACCCGGGTGAAGTCGATGGTCGCTCAGCATGATGCCGAGGGCTTCGGCAACTGCACCAACATCGGTGAGTGCGCGGCGGTCTGCCCCAAGGAGATCCCGCTCGACACGATCAGCCAGCTCAACCGCGACCTGATCGCCTCGCTGTTCAAGAAGGACGGCAAGTAGTCGCTCGAGGACGGCACGTAGTCGCTCACCGTGAGGCCCCGGCTCCGGCCGGGGCCTCACCTGCGTCCGCCTCCTGCCGCGTCTCATCGAGCGCCGGCCTTTGGCGCCGAGCGCTTGCCTCAGCGTCGAGCGCCACGCCCCAGGCACAAGCTCTCGACGCGAAGGGAAGCTCTCGATGAGGGGTGGGGCAGGCAGGGGGCACTCAGCCGGGGCATCCGATTTCGGCGGGGTGGGGATGCTGTGGCAGACTTGGTAGTCGCGGTTTGCTCCTGCCACAGGGGGAAGGCGAACCGCCCTCGAACAAGCATCGAAAACGAAGTGACCTGTGGCACTGGCGAGGACACCTGATGAATCCCTTGGTTGCCGAGATCGCGCAATCCTCACTGCGCGACGACCTTCCCGACTTCCGCCCCGGCGACTCGGTTCGCGTGCACGTGCGAGTCATCGAAGGTACCCGCTCCCGGATCCAGGTCTTCGCCGGCGCTGTGATCTCCCGCACCGGCTCGGGCGTGGGCGAGTCCTTCACCGTCCGCAAGGTCTCCTTCGGCACCGGTGTCGAGCGGACCTTCCCGCTGCACAGCCCGATCATCGAGAAGATCGAGGTCGAGCGCCGCGGCGACGTCCGCCGCGCCAAGCTGTACTACCTGCGCGGGCTGCGCGGCAAGGCGGCCAAGATCAAGGAAAAGCGGGACCGCTGACCACGCCTGCGGTACAGCCGAGGAGGTGGCCTGGTGAGCAGCGAAGCTGAACGGCGGGCGCCGCAGGGCTTCTGGGCCACGCTCAGAGCGTGGCTGCGCGAGCTGGCGATCGTCGTGGTGGGCGCGCTGATCGCGTCCACGCTGCTCCGGCTGTTCATCGCACAGATGTTCGTGATCCCCAGCGGCTCGATGGAGCACACCCTCGAGGTGCGCGACCGGGTCGCTGTGCAGAAGGTGTCCGGCTATCAGCGCGGCGATGTCGTGGTGTTCCGCGACACCCTCGACTGGCTCGAACCGGACGACCAGGATCCGGGCTGGCTGCGCCGATCTCTCATCTTCGTCGGCCTCGCCCCGGACGAGAGCACCAAGCACCTGATCAAGCGGGTGATCGGAGTGGCCGGCGACCATGTCACGTGCTGCGACGCGCAGGGGCGGCTGACGGTCAACCAGGTGGCGCTGAACGAGGTCTCCTACCTCTACACCGACGCGAGCACGGGCAGGCAGGTGGACCCGTCCACCCTGCAGTTCGACATCGTGGTACCGGCTGGAACCATCTTCGTGATGGGGGATCATCGCAACGCCTCCAGGGACTCGCGCTGCTATCTCTTCCAGGAGTCCGACGGCCCCGCGGGTTCGGCGGCATTCATCCCGACCGAGAACGTCGTGGGCTCGGCGTTCGCGATCGTCTTCCCCTTCGACCGGATGCGGGCGCTGAGCCGGCCGGACACCTTCGGCGGAGTGCCCGCTGGTGGCACGCCACCGGACGAACCGGTGATCAACGGCCCGCCGATCGACTGCTGACCCCGTGGCTGTGGTGCGCCGGGATGCCGGACTCTACGGATACGAGCGCTCGCTGCGCCGTGGTGGCTTCGAGCTGATCGCCGGTGCCGACGAGGCCGGACGGGGTGCCTGCGCCGGTCCGCTGGTGGCCGCGGCGGTGATCCTCCGTCCCTCCACCCGGATCGAAGGACTGGGCGACTCCAAGCTGCTGACCGCCAGGCAGCGCGACCGCATCTACGATCAGGTGGTCTCCCGCGCGCTGGCCTGGGCGGTTGTGGGCATCGGGCCGGGCGAGTGCGACAGCCTGGGCATGCATGTGGCGAACCTGGCGGCGCTGCGCCGAGCAGTGCTGCGGCTGGAGGTGCCGCCGGAGTTCGTGCTGACCGACGGGTTCGCCGTGGACGGCCTGGGGGTGCCCAACCTCGGGGTCTGGAAGGGCGACCGGGTGGTCGCGTGCGTGGCGGCCGCGTCGGTGGTGGCGAAGGTGACCCGCGACCGGATCATGACCGATTACCACCAGAGCTATCCCGACTATGCATTCGATGTTCACAAGGGATATTGCACCGGACTGCATCAGCAGCGGCTGGAGAGTCACGGGCCGAGCCCGATCCACCGCTGGTGCTTCGACAACGTCCGGCGGGCCGCTGGTACAGTGAAGCTGCCATGAGTGCCGAGGATCTTGAACAGTACGAATCCGAGCTGGAGCTTCAGCTCTACCGGGAGTACAAGGACGTAGTCGGCATCTTCACCTACGCGGTGGAGACCGAACGCCGGTTCTACCTCTGCAACGCTGTGGACCTGAAGGTGCGCACCGAGGGCGGCGATGTCTACTACGAGGTGTCGATGGGTGATGCCTGGGTGTGGGACATGTACCGTCCCGCCCGGTTCGTGAAGAGCGCCAAGGTGCTCACCTTCCGCGACGTGTCCATCGAGGAGATCGCGCACTCGGACCTGAAGGTTCCCGAGAACCTCTGAGTCGCCGGCCGCGGGCGCTCGCTGCGGGATGACGCAGCCGGCCTGTGGACAGCGGGCCACGCCGCCACCGGCTTTTCCACAGCCAGCCGAACTCGTTGGCACATCCGGGCTTGTTGCCGCCCATACTCCGCCGGAGGTGCGAGGTGGGCAATCAGGAGACCTGGCGGGCCGGCGAGGAACTGGCCGCACGCTATCTGACCGGGCTGGGTTGGCGGGTGCTGGAGCGGAACTGGCGCTGCCCGGCGGGGGAACTGGACATCGTGGCGGTGGATCCCGGCCCACCGTTGGCAGTGGTGTTCTGCGAGGTGAAGTGTCGCCGCGGGCTGGGCTTCGGGCAACCGCTGGAGGCGATCACCGCCGCCAAGCAGCGCAAGCTGCGTGAACTGGCCGTCCTGTGGCTGCGGGCGCAGCCGTTCGCCGTCCCGCGGTTCCGGATCGATGGGCTGGGGGTCCTGCTGCCTCAGGACGGGCCTCACCGAATCAGCCACGTCCGAGGGATCGGTTCGTGAAGGCGGCGCGCGCGTGGTCGGTGGCGCTGATCGGTATGGAGGGCGCCATGGTGGAGGTGGAGGCCGCGATCGGCAGCGGCCTGCCGAAGATCATCCTGGTGGGGTTGCCGGATACCTCTCTCTACGAGGCCAGGGACCGGTGCAAGGCGGCGACGGTTTCGGCGGGTATCGGCTGGCCGGCCGACCCGGTGACGATCAACCTCTCGCCGGCCACGCTGCCGAAGGCCGGTTCCCACTACGACCTCAGTATCGTCGCGGCGGTCGGCGCTGCCGGTGGGGCCTGCCCGGCGTCCGCGCTGGAGGGACGCGCCCTGTTCGGTGAGGTGGGCCTGGACGGACGGGTGAGGGCGGTCAGGGGATTGCTGCCGGCCGTGCTGGCGGCGGTGGGACACGAGTTCACCAGGGTGATCGTGCCGGCCGCGCAGTTGCGCGAGGCCGCGCTGGTCGAGGGGGCGCAGGTCACCGGCGTCGCCGATCTGGCCGAGCTGTTCGAAGTCCTGCGGGGCGGTCCGGGACACGTGCCGTCGACGGAGGTGCCCACGCCGGAGGAGCTGCCACCGCCGAAGGACCTGCGCGACGTCGCCGGGCAGCTCGAGGCGAAGTGGGCGCTGGAGGTGGCGGCCGCCGGCCGCCACCATCTCTACCTGCACGGACCGCCAGGGGTCGGCAAGACGCTGCTGGCGGAGCGACTGCCCAGCATCCTGCCCGACCTCGACATCAGCGAGTCGCTGGAGGTCTCGGCGATCCACTCGCTGGCGGGCGTGCCGCTGGACGGCCTGGTCCGTCGCCCGCCCTATGCCGATCCCCACCACTCGGCCTCAATGGCCAGTCTGGTCGGCGGTGGCGCACGGATCGCGGTGCCCGGTGCGGTCTCCCGCGCTCACCGAGGCGTGCTCTTCCTCGATGAGGCTCCGGAGTTCAGGCAGCAGGTGATGGAGGCGTTGCGGGTACCGCTGGAGTCCGGCCGGATCGTGCTGGGGAGAGCGCTGGCGACAGCGGTCTACCCGGCGAGCTTCCAGCTGGTGCTGGCGGCGAACCCCTGTCCCTGCGGCCAGTTCGGTACGCCGGGCGCGGAGTGCCGCTGCCCGCCGAACGAGGTCCGCAGATACGGACGCAGGGTGTCCGGGCCGGTGCTCGATCGAGTCGACATCAACCAGCACCTGACCCCCCTGCGCCGGTCCTTTCTCGCGGCCGCGCTCCAGGCGGCGGAGCCGAGCCGGGTGATCGCCGACCGGGTGCGGCAGGCGCGGGAGCGGCAGCTCCGGCGCCTGGAGCCACTCGGCTGGCACACCAACGGGGAAGTGCCCGGTCCCGTGCTGCGACGGCAGCTGCCGCTCCCGGACGGGGTGGAGCTGCTGGACGACGCGGTCAGTCGCGGCCTGCTGTCGGCGCGTGGCGTCGACAAGGTGCTGCGGCTTTCCTGGACGGTCGCCGACCTCGCCGGGGCGCAGCGGCCGACCACCGGACATCTGCGCACCGCCCTGGCGATGCGCCGGGGGGAAGGACGGCCGTCATGAGTGAACGGGCCGCCAGGCTGGCCCTGAGCTGCGTCGTGGAACCGGCCACGCCCAGGGTGACCGAGCAGGTCGTCCAGTGGGGGGCCGAGCAGGTATGGGAGGAGCTCCGCCGGGGCTCCGGACGGGAGCCGCTGGCCCGTCGGGCACAGGAGTTCCAGATCGAACCGGTGATCGCCCGGGCCGAGGCGGCCGGCATGAGATTCGTCATTCCCGGCGACCCGGAATGGCCGCTCGGGCTGGCCGACCTGGAGGGCTGCGAGCCGGTCAATGATCTCTCCGGCACGCCGCTGGGACTCTGGGTGCGAGGCGGGGGCGACCTGGCAACGCTGGCCCGCCGGTCGGCCGCCATCGTCGGTGCCCGCGCCTGCACCTCCTACGGTGAGACCATCGCCAGCGAACTGGCGGCAGAGTTGGGCCGGTTGGGGGTGACGACCGTGTCCGGCGGCGCCTACGGCATCGACGCCGCCGCTCACCGAGGTTGCCTGGCCACCCGCTCCCCGACGGTGGCGGTGCTGGCCTGCGGGCTCGACCGCGGCTACCCACCCGCGCACAGTCAGCTGTTCGAGCGGATTGCGGAGGAGGGCGTCCTGGTCTCTGAGTTCCCACCGGGTGCGCATCCGACCCGGGTCCGGTTTCTCGGGAGGAATCGCCTGATCGCGGCCCTGACCCAGGTCACCGTGATCGTGGAGGCGGCCGTCCGCTCCGGCGCCCGCAACACCGTCACCTGGGCCAACTGTCTCAACCGGGTGGTGGCCGCCGTCCCGGGTTCGGTCTACAGCGCCCTGTCCTACACTCCGCACCGGCTGGTGCGCGAGGCGGAGGCGGTTCTGGCGACCAACGCCGCCGAGGTGCTGGAGTTGCTCGCTCCGCTGGGACCGGGGGCGCCGCGAGCAAGGTCCGAACACAGGGCCACCGACGACTTCAGCCCCGAGCAGCTTGCCGTGTTCGAGGCGGTGCCGGCACGCGACGGACTCCCGGCCGGAGAGCTGTCGCTGCGCTCGGGCGTCCCCCTGGCCCAGTGTCTGGGCGTCCTGGACGAACTGGCCGAACAGGGGGTCGTGGAACAGGACGAGAGTTGGCAGTGGCGCCTGCCGCGCCGTCGCCGGGCGCAGAAGCCGCTCTTCTGATCCCCGCTAGCGTGGCAGTGCCACCCAGCGGTAGCCGTTCTCGGCGGAGAGCAGGACTCCTCGGTCATCGGCGAAGCGGATGGCGGGGAGTTCGGCGTCCGTCGCCAGAACCTCCCCGGTGCCGGCGTCGAGGACATCGCCGCGTTCCTGGTTCCGCCACAGGTAGACCCAGTCGGCCCAGGCGGCGACAGCTTGAGCCGGCTCGGCGTTGGTCCAGAGGGGATCGGCCGAACCGAGCTCGTAGCCGGTCACCCCGCCGGTCAGGCAGACCAGGGTGGCCGCCGCGGGGAGGCAGGCCGGCTCGGCCTCGTCCAGGGTCCCGGTGGTCGCGGCTCGGGCGCCGGAGACCGGATCGAGCCATACGCCGACCGTCTCGCTGCGAACCACCAGCCTGTCCGGTGCTTGCGCCAGCAGCGGACCGAGGGCGGAGTCGGCCTTCCAGAGCCGGGTGCCGTCCGCCCGTGACCAGCCGGCTCCGCGCGTCACTACGGCCTCGGCCGTCGCGGCGACGGCCTGGTCGTCGACCCGCCAGGCGAGGGTGCCGTCGAGGAGCCTCAGCACCGTGGTCTGGCGACCCGACTCGGGGTTGTCGGCCAGCACGACGGTGTCGCCGTCGGCGGCCAGGATGCGTGGTGGTAGGTCGATCACCCACCGCCCATCCGGATCATGGGCCAGATGCTCGCCGAGCTTGGCTCCGGAGGCCGCGTCCAGCAGCAGCAGATTCAGGGCGGGAGCGTCGCCGGCGTCCACCGTCCGGGCGGCGATCACGGTGGTCCGGTCCGCGCTCAATCCGAGCGTTGGCTGGACGTCCCAGGGGTCACCCAGGCTGAAGCCGGTCTGCCAGGTGGTGCTTCCGGTTGCCAGATCGAGTGCGACGATGTCGCCCTCGTCCGCGGCGACGAACGCCCGGCCGTCAGCGATCGCCCAGTGGCCGGCCGAGCCGAGTTGGAGCGGGGTGCCACCGGTGAGATCCGCCGCCAGCGGTGGCCCGGATGCCGGGGCCTGGGTTGGTGCCGGCGTGGTGGACGGGGTTGTCGGTGCCGGAGTGCCCCCGGGGGTCGGTCCCACCCCGGCGCAGCCCGCCAGGAGTGCCGCCAGGACCAGGACCGCGGCGTGGCCGATGGTGACCGGTCGCATGACTCCACGGTAGCCCTCCGCCGTGAGCAGGACGAGCCTTCCGATGGAATTCAGCGCGCAATGAGCTGCTCTGGGGCAGCAGCGTTGAGCTGAGCGAGCAACCAGGCCTCGGCGAGGATCGCGGCCTCCAGGGTCCCGAGATCCTGGGATTCGTTCGGGGTGTGGGGACGGGTGAGTGGATCGCCCACCCCGGTGACCAGGATCTGCGCGTGGGGGAACTCCCGGGCGAGATCCGCGACGAACGGGATGGAGCCACCGACGCCCAGCTCGACGGGTGCGACACCGAAACCCTCGGCCAGCGCCTGTCTGCCGAGCTGGATCGCCCACCCCGAAGTGTCGGCCAGGAAGCCATCGCCGAAGTCGACATCGCTGAAGTGGAGCTCCGCGCCGAACGGCGCGTGGGCGCGCAGATGCTCCTCCAGCGCCTGGTAGGCCTCGCGGGCGCCCTGCCCGGGGGCGATCCGGGCGCTGATCACCACCGAGATCTCCGGCAGGATGGTGTTGGAGGCGTTGAGCACGCTGGGGGCGTCGATACCGGTGACGGTGATCGCCGGCTGGTGCCAGATCCGGCTCGCGATGCTGCCCGTCCCGATCGGATGGACGCCGGGCAGCAGTCCGGCCTCGCGGCGCAGCGCCTCCTCGTCGTAGTCAGGCGTCGATCCGTGGTGGCTGGCCAGGCCCGCGACCGCCACCGCTCCGTCCTGGTCCCACAGGCTGTTCAGCAGCCTGATCGTGGTCAGCATCGCGTCGGGCACAGGCCCGCCGTAGATGCCCGAATGCGAGGCGTGAGCCAGTGTCCGTACCGTGAGGCTGAACCGGACATTCCCCCGCAGCGAAACCGTCAAGCCGGGGGTGCCGGCGTCCCAGTTGGTGGAGTCGGCAACCACGATGACGTCGGCGGCCATCTGTTCGCGGTTGTCGGCCAGGAACTGTGCGAAGGAGCGGGACCCCGATTCCTCCTCGCCCTCGACGAACACCGCAACGCCCACACCGAACTCGTCGGCCAGTACCTGCTTCAGGGCCCGCAGCGCCGCCAGGTGGGCGACCAGGCCGCCCTTGTCGTCCGACGAACCGCGGCCGTAGAGGCGCCCGCCCCTTTCGGTCAGCTCCCAGGGCGGGGTCTCCCAGAGCCGCTCGTCCCCGACCGGCTGAACGTCGTGGTGGGCATACAGCAGCACGGTCGGCCGCCCGGGCTGGGCGGCTCTGGTCGCGAGCACAGCCGGCATGCCCGGCTCGCCGGTCTCCGGGATCGTGGCCGTCCGGACCGAGACCTGGTCGAACAGACCGATCCCCTCGAACAGTGCGGCAACCGCGTCCGCGCTGCGCGCCACCTCTTCCCGCGGGAATCCGGGGAAGGCGATCGAGGGGATCGCGACCAGATCGGTGAGGTCGGCGACCGCGGCTGGCAGTCCGGCCTCGACCGCGGCGCGGAGGGCAGCGGAAGTGACGTCGTTCATGGCCGCCATCCTAGGGCGCGCCAACGGGGACGAGGCCGACTTGCCGATCCCGTCCGGCCGCGTAGAATCACTTGGTCTCCAGAGCCTGCCACCTGCTGCAGGCCGCCCGTCGGGTGCTCCCGCCGGGCCGGGTTCACCCAACCCACCGGCCGGCACCACAGGGGTGCCGGTGATCCAGCGTGCTTCTGGAGGTTGTCATGTTCGATCCGGTGCTGGCGGCTGAACGAGCGCACCTGGCGTCCGCTCGCGCGGCACTGGCCGCCATGCGTGCTCGCTCGGCGGACTGGACGCAGGCGCTCGGAGGCGATCACGTCTCCACCCAGCATCTGCGCCAGCAGCTGTACCGCCGGCGGGAGTCGCTGGCTGACGATCCGGCCGTCCCGCTGTTCTTCGGACGGATCGACTACGCCGTCACGCTCGGAGCCGAACAGGACGAGACCTGCCACATCGGGCGACGCCACATCGAGGAGTCCGCGGGCGGCGACCCCTTGGTGATGGATTGGCGGGCACCGATGGCGCTGCCCTTCTACCGGGCCCGGGCCGGCGAACCGATGGGGGTCGAGCTGCGCCGGCGGTTCGGCTTCCAGCACGGCGAGATCACCGCCTATGAGGACGAGCGGCTGGCCGAGGCGGGCGGCGGCGGCCCGAGCGCCTTGCTGGAGGCGGAGATCGAACGTCCCCGCTCGGGGCCGATGCGCGACATCGTCGCGACGATTCAGCCCGACCAGGACGTGCTGGTCCGTGCCGATCTGGACGACTCGCTGGCGATTCAGGGTGCTCCCGGCACCGGGAAGACCGCGGTCGGGCTGCACCGCGCGGCCTACTTGCTGTATGCCTTCCGCAACCGGCTCTCCCGCTCGGGGGTGCTGGTGCTGGGGCCGAACGAGTCCTTCCTGGGCTACATCGGCGATGTGCTGCCGGCGCTGGGGGAGATCGACGCCACCCAGGAGACCATCGAGTCGCTGGTCTGTGCAGCAGGCCGGGTGGCGGTGACGGCCGCTGACGAGCCGGCGGTGGCCGTGCTCAAGGGCGACGCGCGGATGGCCGAGGTGCTGCACCGGGCGGTGTGGAATCACCTCCGCCCGCCCGAGCAGGGGATCGAGGTGACCGTGGGGCACCGACTGGTGCGCATCCCGGCGTCCACGATCGCTGAGGTGCTGGATGATCTGGCCGGCCGGGGTACCCGGTACGAGGCGGGACGGGCGATGCTGCCGCAACGGTTGGCTCACCACGTGCTGCTGCGGCTGGAGGCGGCCGGTGAGACGACCGACGACCGGGTGCAGGCCGGCGTCGCCCGCTCACGTCCGGTGCGCGAAGCCTGCAAACAGCTCTGGCCACCGCTCACCGCAACTGCCGTCGTCCACGCTCTGCTCAGTGACCCAGTGGCGCTCGGCCGAGCCGCCGAGGACATCCTCAGCCCTGACGAGCAGGCCCGGCTCGTCGGATCCCGGCCACCTCGCTCGCTCCGGTCCCGGCGCTGGACACTCGCCGACGCCGTGCTGGTGGACGAGGCCGGCGACCTGCTGAACCGGCAGCCCAGCCTGGGGCACGTGATCGTCGACGAGGCCCAGGATCTGTCGGCGATGATGCTGAGAGCGGCCGGTCGGCGCGCCAGCACCGGTTCAGTCACCCTGCTCGGCGATCTCGCTCAGGCCACCACCGCCTGGGGAGTCCGGGACTGGACCACAGCGCTGACCCATGTCGGTCATGCCGAGGCCACGGTCACCGAACTCGTCGAGGGCTTCCGGGTGCCGGGCGCGGTGATCGATTTCGCCGCCCGGCTGCTGCCGCACATCGCGCCAGGGCTCACGCCGCCGCGCTCGATCCGGCACTCCCGCGGTGAGCTGGCGATCAGGCGGGCCGAGCCACTCGCCGAACTGGCCCAGACGGTCACGACGCTGGCCGCGCGGGAGGGCACACTCGGGGTGATCGTCCCCTCCGCCTGGGTGGAACGCGCGGACCAGGCTCTGACCGGTCTCGCACACGGCGTCCTCGGGCTGACCCCGCGGGATCCGGATGCCGTGGCGCGGGTCGAGATCGTGGACGCCCAGCTGGCCAAGGGTCTGGAGTTCGATCACGTCCTGCTGCTCGAACCGGCGCAGCTGGTCGGGGCCGAGGCCGAGCATGTGATCGGGTTGCGGCGGCTCTACGTCTGCCTCACGCGGGCCGTGACGAGCCTCACCGTCCTGCATGCCGAACCACTTCCGGTGGAACTTGGCCACCGATCGCCGGCCGACGACGCTTCCGCGCTGCGACAGGCCCCCGGGGAGCCACGCTCCGGGTAGACCGGGTTCAGGGAACGTTCGGTGGCTGCCGAGGTTCTCGGCGTCCTCAGGCGATCGAACCGGCCGGTCCGGCGGCGAGCGCGTCGGCGCGGCCCCGGCGCCGCGTTCCGCGGGTGCGCCGGTCGAGCTGGCGGGCGAAGGCCGAGATCCCGATGTTGATCGCGACGAAGATCGTCGCCACGATCAGATAGGTCTGGATCAGATGGCCGGTGCTGGCCACCAGCACCCGGGCCGAGTGCTGCAGTTCCGAATAGCTGACCACGTAGCCCAGGGTGGTGTCCTTCAGCAGGATGACGACCTGGGCTACCAGGGAGGGCACGACCATCCGCAGCGCTTGCGGGAACTCGATCAGCCGGAACACCTGACTCGGGGTGAGTCCGATCGCGGCACCCGCTTCGGCTTGGCCGCCGGGCAGTGCCAGGATGCCGGCCCGGAAGACCTCTGCCACGGTGGCGCCCGAGCACAGGCCGATGGGGATCACCAGCTTCCAGAACAGCTCGGGATTGAGCCCGTACTGGGGGAGCGCCACGAAGAAGATGTAGATCAGCAGGAGCAACGGGATCGCGCGGAAGAACTCGATCACCGCGGTCGCCGCCCAGCGCAGCGGCTTCGCGTCGCTCAGGCGTCCCACCGCAAGCACCAGGCCGAGCGGAAGGGCGATGGCGGCCGCGCCCGCAGCGGCCAGGGTGGTGTTGCCGAGCGCCCGCAGCAGATAGAGCTGGGTCCGCCACTGGGTGAACTCGGCCCACTTGGCGGGGTCGAGCTGGCCGTTGATCGCGAACTGGCGTACCGCGAGCGCGATGGCCCCGATGATGGCCAGCACGCTGAGCGTGGTGAGCACGGTGATCAGCCGCCGACCGCGAGGACCCGGCGCGTCGAAGATGGCGGAGGCGGTACTCATCGCAGCACCCGCACCCGTCGCTCCAGGCGCCCGCCGACGGTCGCGATGCCCAGCGAGATCAGCGAGTAGATCACCGCGGCCACCCCGAAGGTCACCAGCCCGAGCGACTCGCGGTTGTTGATCCAGCTGACCGTCTGGGTCAGGTCGACCACCCCGACCACCCCGGCCAGCGACGAGGAGAGGAAGATGGCGATCAGGATCGAGACGAAGGGCTGCACCATCGAGCGGAAGGCCTGCGGGAACACCACATGGCGCAGCACCCCGGTGAAGGTGAATCCCACCGAGCGGGCGGCTTCGATCTGGCCGGCGCCCACGCTGTTGATGCCGGTCCGCAACGCCTCACAGATGAAGGCGCCGCCGACCAGCGACATCGAGGCGATCACCGCCGTCTGATAGCTCAGCAGGATCTCGATCTCCGGCAGTGCGTAGACCACGACGATGATCAGGCTCATCAGCGGGATGTTCCGGAAGATCTCGACATAGACCAGCCCCACCGTGCGCAACGGCGCGATGGGGCTGATCCGGAAGGTGGCGACCACGGTTCCCAGCACCATGGCCAGAACGAAGCTGGCCGCGGTCAGGTAGAGCGTGACCCCCAGCCCGGCTGCGAAGTAGCCGGCGTAGTCGTTCCACAGCACTGCCATGGTCGCCCACCTCCTGAGATGTCAGGCGTTGCCGGCCGAGTTGATCGCCGGCGGGGTGGGAACGATATCGGTACCGGTCTTGGCGCCGATGGTGGCCTTCCACAGGTTGAGCCAGGTGCCATCGTCGATCACGGTCTGCAGCCAGGCGTCGATGAACTCCTTGGCATCGTTCTCCTTGTTCACACCGATGCCGTAGGCGTCCACCGGGCCGAAGGGCTCGCCGACGATCTTGACATCGTCATTGGACACCAGCGCGTTGAGCAGCAGCGCCTGGTCGATCACGTAGGCGTCCGCCCGTCCCTGCTGGACCGCGGTGAGCGCCTGGGTGTGATCGGGCAGTTCCAGGATGGTGGCCTCCGGGGCCTCGCTCTCCAGCACGGTGACACCGGTGGACGATGCCTGGGTGGCGACCGTCTTGCCGGCCAGGTCGGCCACCGAGTTGATGGTGGTGTTGTCGGACTTCACCAGGATCGCGGCCTGCGACTGGTAGTACGGACCGGCGAAGTTGATCCGCTCCAGCCGCTTCGGCGTGATCGAGTAGGTGGCGAAGACCACATCGACCTGGTTGTTCACCAGCAGGTCCTCGCGGGTGTCGACGGTCACCTGGGTGAGCTCGGTCTTGGCATCACCCAGGATGTAGCGGGAGAGCAGCTGGGAGAGCCCGGCGTCGAAGCCGACGGCCAGACCGGTGGTGGGATCCAGCAGCGAGAACAGGTTGGAGGTTTCGGTACCGCCGACCTTGAGCACGCCGGCAGCCTTCACCGCCTTGGCCCACTCGTTGCCGTCCACGATCGCGGCGTCAGCGACGGAACCGCCGTTGATGATCGCGTCGTAGTCGGCGTTGCCGCTGTCGAAGCTGCCGGCCGGCGCTTCACCGCCGCTGGTGGGTGTGGTGCCCGGCGTGCCGGCGCAGCCGGCGACCAGCGCGAGCGCGGCGGCAGCCAGGGCGAGTTTACGGATGGTTGGGACGAGCATGTTTCTCCTTGGGGTTGGTCCGGGACGGCGGAGCCCGTCCCGGGATTCGGGGGTGGTGATGCCCGGCAGCGCCGGCCGCGATCAAACGGATCCCCGGATGGGGTGCGACGCGATTCCCGCAGGCGGGACGAGGGCGATCAGGTCAGGCGCGACAACAGCCACGCAACGGCAGCATGCAGTAGCTGGACAAAGCGGCAGATGCCGTTGACTTCGTCACAGCGAACCTCCTCTGCAGCACCGACGGGATTTCGTCGGCTGGGCTGACCACGTGCCAGGGATGCTAGCACGCCCGCCTCACCGGCCCGGGCGGTGTTCAGCCGAGGTCCGCCCGATCAATCTCGGCATCGGCATCGGCAGTACCCGGATTCACCGGTTGTAGGATCGAGTCGAGTTCGTGACGGTGGCTGGACGATCGCGCCAGTTGGTGTGCGCCGGTAGTTGTTGGCAAGACATGGGGGTGCCCGGCCGTGGAGTTGGTGGTAGGGCGTCGGGAGGTCCTGGCCGGAACCTGTGCCCTCCTGCTCGCCGGATGCTCCGCAAGCCCGCCGCGTCCGACGGCGGTCAGCAGCACGTCACCCGCCGCATCCGGCGGCGTATCCGAGCCGGTGGCGACCCCGGCGAGCCCCACGCCGTCAACGTCGCCGGCCACGGCGGCCCCCGCGCCCACGGCCAGCGCTACCTCGACGCCCAGTCCGTCGGCCACCAAACCGGTCGAGGAGACCGGACCGGCCAAGGACACCCGCTCCGGCGCCGAACTCGACCAGCCCTATACCCTGAACGGCATCGTCGTGGTGTCGAGGAAACACCCGATCTCGAAGCGCTACAAGCCGCAGAACCCGTCCGAGCACGGGCTCGAAAAGGACGTCGCGGTGGCGCTGAAGAAACTCACCGCCGCCGCAAAGGCCGACGGCGTCAAGGTCAAGGTGTACAGCGCCTACCGCTCCTACGCCGAGCAGGACCGGCTCCTCAAGGCCAAGATCATCGAGTACGGCAATGAGAAGCTCGCCCGCCGCTACAACGCCGAGCCTGGCAAGAGTGAGCACCAGACCGGCCTGGCAGTGGATCTGTGGGACGGCGTCACCTGGGGTCTGGCGGTGCGCCGGACCAAGACCGGCAAGTGGTTGTGGAAGCACGCGCGCGAGTACGGGTTCATCCTGCGCTATCCGCCGGACAAGGAGAAGATCACCGGCTACGCCTACGAGCCGTGGCACTTCCGCTACATCGGAGTGGAGCATTCGATGAAGTTCAAGGCGAACTCCAAGGTGACCCTGGAGGAGTACCTCGGGCTGGCCTGAGAGGTATGGTCGGTTGTTGCCGGCTAGGTGGTCGACAGGACTGGGTGGCTGGGCTGCCGGATAGGGGAATGCGATGGCTGACGAGACCGACGGCCGGGTCGGAGTGTACATCGACTTCGACAACATCGTGATCTCGAGGTACAACCAACTCCACGGCCGGGGGTCGTTCCAGTCCGACCGGGTGCGGGACGTCGACCCCGCAGCGCCGGGAACCGACCCGCAGGTGGCCGAACGAGTTCGGCAGGCCACCGTCGACATCGGTGCGATCCTCGACTATGCGTCCTCGTTCGGGCAGATCGTGAGCAGCAGCGCCTACGCCGACTGGTCGCAGCCGGTCAACGCCGCCTATCGTCGCCAGCTGATCGACCGGGCGGTCGGCCTGATCCAGATGTTCCCGCTGTCGGCGACCAAGAACGGAGCCGACATCCGGCTGGCGATCGACGTGGTCGAGGACCTGTTCCGGCTCCCCGAGGTGACTCATGTCGTACTGGCCGCCGGCGATTCCGACTACGTCGCGCTCGCGCAGCGGGTGAAGCGGCTCGGACGCCACATCGTCGCGGTGGGGGTGGCCGGTGCGACCAGCCGCTCGCTGCCGGCAGCCTGCAACGAGTTCTCGCTGTACGACGACCTGCCAGGCGTCGGGTCGGACGAAGCCGAGGAAGCCGCGGACGGTGAGAGCCCCGCGGAACCGGTGGCGGATCAGCCTGTGGCCACGCGCAAGGACTCCGGACGGAAGGCGTCAGCCAAGGTCCCGGAGCCGGGAGCCGAGGAGGAGGCGGTCGATGTGGAGGAACCGGCGGCGAAGCTCTCGCCCCGGGCGGCGACGACACTGCTGCGGCGGGCGCTCGAACTCGGACATGACAAGGCAGGTCATGACGAGTGGCTGCATGCATCGGCGGTGAAGCAGCAGATCAAGCGGATGGATCCCGCCTTCCACGAGAAGTCGCTCGGCTACAGCTCCTTCAGCGACTTCCTGAAGTCTCGGGCGAGCCTGGTGGAACTCGACAAGTCCTCCAAGGGTCAGCGGGTGCGCCTGCGGCACCCGAAGTAGCGGAGCCTGCTATCGGCCGGCCGGCCGGCGGGTGGGTGAGGCGGATGCTGGCACCGCCCCGATCCGAGATCTGCCGCGGTCAGGTGTCCCGTGGTCCGCGGTAGGCGACGGCGTCCAGCTGGAAATGCAGGCCGTCGGCTCCACCGACGTGGGCGAACTCGGTCTGGATCGACTTCCGGGCCGGGTAAGCGCCACGGAAGCGTTCCCGGAACACCTGCTCCATGACGGGAATGTCCCAGATGTCACGGAACAGGGCGTCCACCTGCACCACGTCAGGCAGCCCGAGGCCCAAGCCGCCGAGGCGACGTGTCAGGTCATCAAGGGCGCCGTGGACCTGCGCCTCCACACTCTGGCCGACATTGCCGACGCAGAAACTGCAGTAGACGAAGTCGCCGGCCTCGACGGCCAGCGAGAGAGCCAGTTCCTCCTGGATCCCGTGACGTTCCAGGTTCGAGTCCATCTGCAGACCTCCGTAGCCGCTCCTCAGCAGGACCTTAGCCGGGTTTGGTCACGAGGATCTGTAGGTGGTGGTTCACGCGCGGCGGTTGGGCGCCACGCCGGCTCTTCGGCTGTTGTGCGGCCACGTCCACGGCTCCTGACGACGACGGGCTCGTCAGATCAACGTGGGCGTGGAGGCCTGGGCAGGACGGCTGGCTTCAGACCGCGCCCTGGATGCCACGGTTCAAGGGTCCTGCTCGCCTGTCCGGATTGGGAGTCATGGCTTGAGGTCGGCTGGTGCCAGCGGTTCTGCCGGCATGACGCCGCGGACAACCAGTCGGCGTTGCGTCGCGAGATCGAGAGCACGACGCCCGCTGTGGGCATTCGGTGAGTGTCCGAGAAAGGACTTGAACCTGCCCTGTGTGTCGCAGGAACTCGGTGTTCACTAGGTAAGTCGCTCGTTTTCACGGCTTCGCGGGCGAGTCCGTCGGGCACCCGTGGGTAGTGGTGTGCGGCCCGGCATCGAAGCGGGTGCACGACGACCGGCGCTTTGCCGTCCTCGGATGGGCGACCATGAGGCCAGCCCAACTCAGTGGGAGCAGCACGCATCAGGTCGCGTGGTCGGCTTCGTTCACGGCAGCTTCCCATGCGGCCACGACCGTTTCGTACGCTTCAACTGGGCCCACCCGGGGGTTGCACTGGTGGCCGAGAGCGTCGTGCCATTCGGTCTCGGATGGCGGCCGTGTCGGGAAGGCCCCGCGCTGTGGAAAGCCGCTGGTGGGGCCGTGCTTGCGGTAGGCGACGGCGGCGTTCGCGGTGATGAGTCCGACGTCGGCCATGGCCCACAGGTCGTAGAGGTCTCGGGGTGCGTTTCTGGTGGTGTCGCACCATGCCGCGGTCTTGGCGCCGGCGAAGCCCTCGGCGGTGTAGGTGGTCAGCGTGATGTTGGGCAGGCCCGCGTAGCGTTGCGACACCTCGGACAGCTGGCGTGGCCAGTCGATGTCCTCGCTGAGGCGCAGCCCTTCAAGGAAGGTCCGGCTCAGCGCGGTACCGCCGTAGAACACGAACTGATTGGCACGGGCTGCCAGTGCCGCGAGAACGTGCGAAATGACAAAGTCGTGCTCGATCTGATCGCGCGCGACGCCGAAGTGCTCTTGCTGGACCACGGTGTCCGTTTCCGACAAGGTGAACGGTGAGCCTGGATCGGTCTGTCGTTCCGCTCGGGTGTAGCGCGCCCAGCGTCCCCGGCCGCCTTCGGGATGTCTGCTGTCATCGCCCATACCGGTCATGGCTCCTTGGCGAGCAGTTGCTGAACCTTGAACCGCAGTGCGCGTGTTCGGTCTGCGGCAAGCCGCTGCACGCGCTCGCGGTCGACCGTCGCGGCGAGCGCGTGCGCGGCGGCGGTGGCTTCGGCCGGCATCCCGCCCAGGGTTGGCCGGTCGAGCAGGTCGAGGAGGGTCTGCTCCGGTGTGGTGACCAGGAAGCCGCCGATCCGCCCTCTCTCGTAACGGGCGTCGAGCCGATCAACGTCGGTGGTGGTGAACACGATCCGGCCCCCGTCGGTCATCGTGACCGGGCGGTGTTGCTCGGGGACGGCGATCACGGTGACACCGATCGCCCGGGGAATGGCGTGATGGAAGCGGGCGGCTCCGATCCCGAACAGGACGGGAACCCGGTCGGCGTACTGCGCGGTCGCGTACGCCATGGCGGCTTCTTCGAAGGTTGGCCGCCAGGCTGTCTCGCGTGGGATGTCGTCGGGTTTGGCGGTGTAGGTTCCGGGCGCGATCTGAACCACCAGACCGGCTTCCCGCATCCTGGCAAGTTCTTTGCGAGGGTTGGCGTAACGACCTTCGAGCATCACCGGGCGCACCGTGCGCAATGGCGCCGCTGCGATGATGGTAGGGGCTCCCCAGGCTCGGGCCATCTCGACCTCCTTGAATACGCATGATGTTACCTTTAAGGTAACGTTTTGCATAGTGTGCGCGGAGCGCTCCGCCAAACCACAGACTGGGGGAGCGATCCACAGGCGCGAGCCCGAGTTCGGGATCGCCGGGCCGGACAGCGCGGAAGATCCTCGTCCACCACGGGGTGCAGATCGTCGCCCGTGGCTGGAACTCGCGACTCACTCCGGCGCAGGACGCCGAGGTGGCGGCGCTCTGCCCCACTGGCCGGACGAAGCGGCGCTGGCCCGTCGGTTTGGTGAAAGCCAACCCCGGTGACGCATCACCCTGAGCTCACCACGCCAACCGGGGGGCACCACCCCTCAGGCCACCAGGAATTTCCACCACGCTAGGGGACTCACCCGATGCGCTCCGCTTCGTTGCAGATATAAGTGAAGCGATCCACAGTTGTATGTGGAGGTGTTTGAGGTTTGAGTGCCAGATGGAACGGAGGCCGTGATGACTACAACTGAGGCAGGTACGAGTCGTGTGATGGCGACCGCCCGTGAGGCGCGTCTTGCCCGCGATGTTCTTGCAGAACTGGAAGGTCCTCAACGCGTGCTCGCAGTCGAGCGTGACGGCCACCGCGCTGCGGCGGTCCCCTCGGAGATCGGCAAGCTACTCCAGCAGGTCCTGGATGTCATGGCCCGTGGTGGCACGGTCACGATCGGCACAGTGCCCGAGGTTGTGACGACGTCCACTGCCGCAGGCATCCTTGGGATCTCGCGTCCCACGCTGATGAAGATGATCAACGAGGGTTCGATCCCGTCCCACATGGTCGGGACGCACCATCGGCTTAGGGCTGACGACGTTTACGCGGCCCTGCGGGCGCGTCGGGCTCGCGAGCGCGCCGCGTTCGAGGAGCTGATGGAACTCGAGGGTGACGAGGACTGATTGCCGTGGACTGTCGGCCTGGTTCGCTGGCCTGCCGGTGTGCAGGGGCCCGCGAACCAGGTCGTCTTCGTCGACGCGAACGTCTGGTTCTCCCGCACGCTCCGGGACTGGATCGGCATGCTCTACACCGCGCCGAACGCAGCCCGATCGAGATCAGGCGGACCGAGGACGTCCTCGCCGAGGTCCTGTACCACCTGCGGCGCACCCACCCCGAGTGGGACGGCAGTCGCATTACGGGCGTTCGTGACCTGATCGCCGGCACCTTCGAGAACGGGCGCGTTGACGACTTCGTGATCGGCGGTGACTACAGGGGCAAGGACGGGCTCGACGCGCACGTCCACGCTTCGGCCGTCGCTTGTGGCGCTGACATTCTCCTGACCACCAACGTGGCCGACTTCATCTGGGACGAGAACGAGTCGCCGTTCGAAGTGCTCACGCCTGATGAGTTCCTCAAGCGCACCGAAGGCCTCCCGCCGGGGGTATACTCCCTAGTCAAGAGGCCTTTCGCAAAGTGTCCGAGAGAGGACTTGAACCTCCACGCCCGATAAAGGGCACTAGCACCTCAAGCTAGCGCGTCTACCTATTCCGCCACCCGGACAGGGGTGTGTCCGAGGATCGCCCGGACAGCTTGAAGACTATAGCAACGCTGCCGTGTGGTTGGCGAAACGAGCGGTGCCTGCCGGGCTCCGGGTCGGGCGGGTGGCCGGTCGGGTGCGAGCTGGGCGAAGATGGACGCCATGAGCGAGACCCTGGCCAGCGAGGAAGTGGCGGATCTGTGCCGCGACCTGATCCGGATCGACACCTCCAACTATGGACGGGGGGAGTCGGTCGGCGAGCGCGAAGCCGCTGAGTACATCGCGGCGTCCCTCGATGAGGTCGGCATCTCGTCCACGCTCTACGAATCGGAGCCACGCCGCACCACCCTGGTCGCGCACTGGGAGCCGGAGGGTTGCGACACCTCGCTGCCGCCCTTGCTGCTGCACGGCCATACCGACGTGGTCCCCGCGGTTGCCGAGGACTGGCAGGTCGATCCGTTCGCGGGCGAGCTGCGCGACGGCTACGTCTGGGGACGTGGCGCGGTCGACATGAAGGACTTCGACGCGATCATGCTGGCGGTGATCCGCGAGCGTGCCCGCGCCGGACGGGCCCCTCGGCGTCCGATCCGGCTGATCATCACCGCCGACGAGGAAGCCGGCGGCCGGCTCGGATCGGGCTGGCTGGCCGAGCATCACCCCGAGACCATCGCCGACTGCAGCGAGGCGATCGGCGAGGTCGGCGGCTTCTCGCTCACTGTCAACGACCGCCGCCTCTACCTCATCCAGGTGGCTGAGAAGGGCATCGCCTGGCTCAACCTGATCGCCGATGGACGCGCCGGGCACGGCTCCTTCCGCAACGACGACAATGCGGTCACCTCGCTCGCCGAGGCGGTCACCAGGATCGGGAACCACCGCTGGCCGACGCGCATCCATCCCGCTCAGCAGGGCTTCCTGGACGCCATTGAGGACGCGCTCGGCGTCCAGATCAACGCCGAGACCGCCGAGGAGACCCTGGCCCGGATCGGGTCGATCGCCCGTATGGTCGGCGCGACGATGTCGAACACCGCCAACCCGACCATGCTGCAGGCCGGGTACAAGATGAACGTGATACCCGGCCAGGCGACGGCCGGCATCGACGGCCGGTTCCTGCCCGGCTACGAGGCCGAGTTCTACGCCACCATCACCGAACTGCTCGGCGACAAGGTGCGCTACGAGGTCGAGACGGCGGACATCGCCGTGGAGACGGAGTTCACCGGCGACCTGGTGACCACGATGACGACCTCGCTGCTGGCCGAGGATCCCGGCGCGGTACCGGTGCCGTTCATCATGAGCGGCGGCACCGACGCCAAAGCCTGGTCGAAGCTGGGCGTGCGCTGCTTCGGCTTCGCCCCGCTGCGGCTGCCTCCCGAGCTCGACTTCGCCGCCCTCTTCCACGGCGTGGACGAGCGGGTGCCGGTCGAATCGCTGCAGTTCGGCTGCCGCGTCCTGGATCGCTTCCTCGATCAGGCGTGATCTGGCCAACCGGCGGTGTGGTTTGTCGGCTTCCTGGGAGAAGAAGCCGACCAACCACACCCCAGGATGGCCGCGGTTGGGGACGGGACACGCGGGCTGGCAGCCCGGGAGGGGGAGAATGGACCGATGACAGCCCCGTGGCGTGATCTTGTGCTCGACCAGCTCGACTTCTACTGGCAGGCACACTTGTGGCCACGCCTGCGCGGACTGACCGACGAGGAATACCTGTGGGAGCCGGCCGAGGGGGCCTGGACGCTGCGCGCCGGTGCGGACGGCGTGGTGCGGATCGAGGCGGTGGCTCCGGAGCCACCGGTGCCGCCGGTGACCACCATCGCCTGGCGAATGGCGCTCGGGGACCTTCGCACCAGGGAACCCGCGCTGTGCACTACGCGGCCGCGGCGGGTGAACTCGACCTGGTGCGGTACCTGATCGAGCGCGGGGCCGACCCGGCCGCCGTCGAGACCGGCTACGGCGCCGACCCGGCCGGCTGGGCAGAGCACTTCGGCCACCCCGAGATCGCCGCCCACCTGCGGGCGCTCAGCCCGCAGGGCTAGGACGGACGTTCGCCGCGGGCTGCGGCCGCGACGATGGTCGCGATCCGATTGCTCCGGGTCTCCTCCCGGCGGGCGGTGGCGATCCAGCTCAGGAGCTGCTTGCGGAGGCTGGGAGGGTAGCCGTCCCAGGTCGTCCGGGCGGTCGGCTCGGCGTCGAGGGCGACCGCGAGCAGCGGGTGTTCGATCAGCGCCTCGGCGTCGTCGAGCATGGTCCAGGTGCCGTTCGCCTTCGCCTGCTCGATCACAGCGAGGCCCGCGGGCTCCATCCGTCCCTGCTCGGTCAGGCGCGCGATCCGCGCCTTGTTGGTCGCCGCCCAGCCGCTGCTGGGCCGGCGCCGGGTGTACCAGATCGTCGAGCGTCCGTCCGGCAGCACCCGGCTCTGGCCGTCCACCCAGCCGAAGCACAGTGCCTCGCAGATCGACTCCTCGTAGCTCGGCCCGGGATCACCGGAGCGTCTGCCCACCACCAGCCAGGCACCCGGGGACTCGGCATGGTGGGCTGCCAGCCATTCCCGCCACGCCGCCGCGCCGCCGGGATCGACCACCACAGCGTCCAGCCGGGCCATCAGGCCTCCTCGATCGGCCCGCGACCGGCGTTGGGCCCGCCCGAGACGTCGTCCAGGGCCGCAACGATCTCGGACGGCAGTTCGATGTCGTCAACGGTCAGGTAGGGAGCCAGTTGCTCGGCGGTGCGGGCTCCCAGCAGGGGAGCGGTGACCGCAGGGGCGTCGCGCACCCAGAGCAGGGCGACCTGGGCGGGGGATAGATCCAGCCCGTCGGCGGCGACCACCACCGCGTCCACCACCGCGCGGGAGCGGGCCTCCAAGTAGGGCTCTACGAACCAGGAGAAGTGGGTGGCGGCACCGCGGGAATCCCGGGGGATGTGGCGGCGGTACTTGCCGGTCAGCACTCCGCGTCCGATCGGCGACCACGGGAACAGGCCCATCCCGAAGGCCCGGATCGCCGGGATCACCTCGACCTCCGCACGCCGCGCCAGCAGGGAGTACTCCACCTGTGCGCACGTGATGGGGGCCCGCCCGGGGAAGGCGCTCTGCCAGGTGGCGGCCTGGGCGGTCTGCCAGCCGATGAAGTTGGACACCCCGGCATAGCGGACATCGCCGGCGCTCACGGCGGTGTCGATTGCGGCGAGCGACTCCTCCAGCGGCGCCGTGCCCCAGGCATGCAGCTGCCAGATGTCGATGTGGTCGGTGCCGAGACGGCGCAGCGAGCCCCTCAGGTCGGCCAGCAGCGCCTGCCGCGAGGTGTCGATCACCCGCTCTCCTTCGCGGATCCCGAACCCGGCCTTGGTGGCGATCACCAGCTGTGTCCGCGGGATGTCGGAGCGCATCAGCCGGCCGATCATCCGCTCGGCCTCGCCTGCGCCGTAGGCGGCCGCGGTATCGACCAGCGACCCGCCGGCCTCCACGAACGAGCGCAACAGCGAACGGGCCTCGTCGGCGCGGGTGTCACGTCCCCAGGTCAGCGTCCCCAGACCGAGCCGGGAGACCTGCAGGCCGCTGCCGCCCACCACTCGACGCTGCATCAGATCGGTTGCAGATAGCCGGTGGCGAGCAGGGCAGCGAGGACGGCCGCCAGGGCCAGCCGGTACCAGACGAAGATCGAGAACGAGTGTTTGCTGACGTACCGCAGCAGCCAGGCGATGACCGCCAGCCCGACCGCGAAGGCGACGATGGTGGCGACGATGATCGGTCCCCATTCCAGACCCGGCTCGGCGCCGATGTCCTTCAGCTTGTACAGCCCGGAGCCGAAAACCGCTGGGATCGCCAGCAGGAAGGCGTAGCGGGTCGCCGCGGGACGGGTGTACCCCAGATAGAGGCCGGCGGAGATCGTCGCACCCGAGCGGGACACCCCGGGGATCAGGGCCAGCGCCTGGGCGAACCCCAGCGCGATGCCGTCGCGCCAGGTGAGCTGGTCGAGTTCATAGGTGTGCTTGGCGAAGCGGTCCGCCAGCCACAGCAGGACGCCCACGCCGGCCAGCATCGCGACGGTGATCCAGAGATTGCGCAGCCAGGTGTCGATGGCGTCCTCGAAGAGCAGGCCGCCGACCACGATCGGAATGGAACCGATGATCACCAGCCACCCGATCCGGGCGTCCGGGTCGTTGCGCGGGATCCGTCCCAGCAGCGCCAGCACCCAGTTCTTGATGATCCGGCCGATGTCGCGGGCGAAGTAGACCACAACCGCGGTCTCCGTGCCCAGCTGGGTGATCGCGGTGAACGCCGCACCGGGGTCGTGGCCGCCGAAGAACAGCTGTCCGACGATCGACTGATGAGCGCTGGACGAGATGGGCAGGAACTCGGTGAGCCCCTGGACGATGCCCAGTACGATCGCCTCCAGCCACCCCATGCGGCACCCCTTCCGGTCTCTGCGGGCCTCAGCCTACGACACTCACACCAGCGCCGATGGCATGGCCGGTAGGCTGCCCATCGTGCGCGCCTGGCCCCGTCCTGAGATCCCCGTGCTGCCTGCCGACGGCGGCGTCCTTCACATCCTGGACAGCCGGTCCGGAATGCGAGTCGCGGTTGCGGCCGGGCAGCAACGCGCGCGGGTCTACGCCTGCGGCATCACCCCCTACGATGCCACCCACCTCGGCCACGCCTTCACCTACCTTGCCGTCGACCTGCTCAACCGCGCGCTGCTGGACACCGGCCATGAGCTGCGCTACGTCCAGAACGTCACCGACGTGGACGACCCGCTGCTGGAACGCGCGGACGCCACCGGAGCCGACTGGCGTGACCTGGCCGAGGAGCAGACCGACCTGTTCCGCGCCGACATGACCGCGCTGCGGATACTGCCGCCCGCCCCCTATCTGGGAGTTGTGGAGAGCCTGGACGTCATCGTCGGCTTCCTGCAGCGGCTGCGGACCGCGGGCAGGCTCTACCAGGTCGACGATCCCGCCTACCCCGACTGGTATTGCGATATGACCGCGGTCGAACTGGCCGGGCTCTCCCCCCAGCAGGCCGTGTCAACCTTCGCCGAGCGCGGCGGTGACCCCGACCGTCCCGGCAAACGCAACCCGCTGGATTGCCTGGTGTGGCGCCTGGCCCGTCCGGGCGAGCCCGCCTGGCAATCCCCGCTGGGCGCCGGACGACCGGGCTGGCACATCGAGTGCACCGCGATCGCACTCAGCACCCTCGGCGAGGCCTTCGACGTGCAGGCCGGCGGCAGCGATCTCGCGTTCCCACACCACCCGATGTCCGCCGCGGAAGCGACCGCCATCACCGGCCAGCCCTTCGCGCGGAGCTACCTGCACGCCGGCATGGTCGGCTTCGCGGGCGAGAAGATGAGCAAGTCGCTGGGCAACCTGGTGTTCATCGGCAGCCTGCTGACGGAGGGCTTCGACCCGATGGCGATCCGGCTTGCCCTGCTCGCCCATCACTACCGCGACGACTGGGAGTTCGACTATTCGGAGCTGGACGCGGCCCAGCATCGGCTCGGCACCTGGCGGACCGCCCTGGGAGCGCCGGCCGGCCCGAGTGCTGAGGCACTGCTGAACGGAGTCCGCGACGCGCTTCGCGACGACCTGGACGCCCCGCGCGCTCTGCTGCTGGTGGACGAATGGGCCCGCGCCGCCGGCACCGGGGAACCCGGGGCGCCCCGGCAGGTGGCCGAGTTCCTCGACGCTCTGCTCGGGATGCGGGTGGCCGCGTCGGCGGACCCCTCGACAGGCCCAGGGATCGTTCCTCCGACCAGCCGGGTTAGGATGCCCCGGTGAGCAAGTCCTTCGAGGAGCTTTACGCCGAGCTGACACACCGCGCGGTCACCCGCCCGGAGGGTTCGGGGACGGTCCGTGCCCTCGATGCCGGCGTTCACGCGATCGGGAAGAAGATCGTTGAGGAGGCCGCCGAGGTATGGATGGCTGCCGAGTACCAGTCCAAGGACGAGGCGGCCGAGGAGATCAGCCAACTGATCTACCACCTGCAGGTGCTGATGCTGGCTCTCGGACTTGATCTCGAAGACATCTACGAACACCTGTAAATCACGCATGAGTGGAACTGAATTGCTGAAGATCGCCGTGCCCAACAAGGGCTCGCTGGCCGAATCCGCCGCCGGAATGCTGCGTGAGGCCGGCTACCGGCAGCGCACCGACGCCAAGGAGCTCGTCCTGGTGGACGAGGCCAACGGTGTCGAGTTCTACTACCTGCGCCCCCGCGACATCGCGGTGTACGTCGGCGAGGGGACCCTGGACCTGGGCATCACTGGGCGCGACATGCTGCTCGATTCCGGCGCTGAGGCCGACGAGGTGCTGGCACTGGGCTTCGGCGCCACCCGCTTCCGGTTCGCCGCACCCGGCGGGCAGACGATGGCGGTGGCCGACCTGGCCGGCAAGCGGATCGCCACCTCCTACCCCGGACTGGTGGCCGCCTACCTTGAGCAGGCCGGGGTGACCGCCCGGCTGATCAAGCTCGATGAGCCGTGGAGAGCTCCGTCCGGCTGGGCGTGGCCGACGTGATCGCCGATGTCGTCGAGACCGGCACGACGCTGCGGCGGGCCGGCCTGGACCTGTTCGGCGAATCGATCCTGGACTCCGAGGCGATCCTGATCCAGCGCGCCGGCACCCCCGCCCCGAACGGCCTGGACCTGCTCCGCCGCAGACTGGACGGCGTGATCGCGGCCCGCAACTACCTGATGGTCGACTACAACGTGGCCGAGGCCAACCTGGCTGCCGCCTGCGCGATCACGCCGGGGATCGACTCGCCCACCGTCTCACCGCTGGCCAAGGCCGGCTGGGTGGCGGTGCGCGCCATGATCCCACGCGACCAGGCGCAGCAGATCATGGACGAGTTGTGGACGGCCGGCGCCGACGGCATCCTGGTCACCTCGATTCACGCCTGCCGGATCTAGCTCACCATGACGAGGGTCTACTACCCCCGTGCCACGACGCTGACCGCGATCGGGCTGTCGGTCGTCCTGCTGTTCGCCGTCTGGCTCGGTTGGCGGGCGCTGCCTGCCGACATCCGGGAACTCTTCACCGGTGCCCAGCTGGGCACGCTGGTGCTGTTCGTCCTGGTGATGCTGGCGATGATGCTCGGCATCGGCCTGAGCAACGTCCGGGTGGACGAGACCGGCCTGCTGGTGCGCAACGGCCTGCGCCGCTACCGGATCGAATGGGAGCAGATCGAGGGCTTCCGCTTCACCCCGCACGACCCCTGGGCCTACGTCCTGTTCGAGGACGATCCGGGCAGCCGTGCCCTCATCGCGGTGCAGCGCGTGGACGGCGAGAGGGCTCGCGGCTTCGTCGCCGAGCTCACCGCACAGTGGGAAGCTCATCGCGGGTGAGGCGACTCGGCAGCCCGAACCAGGCCTTCGCCGGCGACCGCGGCGAAGCCGATCCGCTGGTCCGTGCCGCGCTGGGCGCGGCGGCCGCCGACCCGGCGGTCTATGCCCGCGCCGTCGCGGCCCTGTGCGGCGCCCGGCTGCTCCTGCCGATCGCTCCGGACCCGGATGGCGATCTCTCGGCGGTTCAGGTGACGGCGGCCGACGGTGGTATCGGCCTGCTCGCCTTCACCGGCCTGGACTCACTGGTCGCCTGGAACGCCGCGGCGCGCCCGGTCCCGTGCACCCTGGACGAGGTCGCCGCGACCGCGGTGGAGACCGCTGCCCGAGCCGTCGTGATCGACCTGGCCGGCCCCGCCCGGCTGGTCATCGAGGCCGACCTGATCGCCGAGCTGGCGCAGGGTCGTCGCCTGGTCGAACTGGAGGACGGAGGGTTCGGCTGGCTCTACCGGGCGGACCTGCCGGAGCCGGGCGGCCCGGCATCGGCGGCGGCCCCGGCCGCAGACCTTCCCCGGTGAGGCACGAGGCGAGGCGGCGAATGTGCCTGGACGCGGGGCTCCTGATATCATGACCGGGTCGGTCGACGCAGGTCGGCCCAGCGAAGTGGGGTCCTGAACTCCCACCCAGGCGCCTCGGGGTGCCGGGTCGGTACGGCAACTCGGTCGAGTTGCCCCGCTCAGGGTCTCCGCATGCGCGGGGGCCCTTTCTGCTTCGCCCACACCAAACCAGATTCCTTTGGAGGACTCATCAGCACTGAACCGCGTATCAACGAACGCATCGGAGTACCCGAGGTGCGCCTGGTCGGCCCCGCCGGCGAGCAGGTCGGCATCGTGCGGATCGAGGACGCCCTGCGCCTGGCTCGCGAGGCCGACCTCGACCTGGTCGAGGTGGC
The DNA here is from genome assembly GCA_964435735.1 of uncultured Propionibacteriaceae bacterium. Lineage (GTDB taxonomy): Bacteria > Actinomycetota > Actinomycetes > Propionibacteriales > Propionibacteriaceae > Propionicimonas. The sequence goes on along the minus strand of CAYSZZ010000021.1, from coordinate 2,599 downwards.
GCCGATGGCGCGCCCCCCGGTCGCCAAGCTCATGGACTACGGCAAGTTCAAGTACGAGGCAGCCCAGAAGGCCCGCGAGTCGCGCCGCAACCAGACCAACACCGTCATCAAAGAGATGAAGCTGCGGCCCAAGATCGACAGCCACGACTACGAGACCAAGAAGGGTCACGTCGTGCGCTTCCTCAAGGCCGGCGACAAGGTGAAGATCACCATCATGTTCCGAGGCCGGGAGCAGAGCCGTCCCGAACTCGGGTTCAACCTGCTGAAGAAGCTGGCCGATGACGTCGCCGAGGACGGTTTCATCGAGTCCGCGCCCAAGCAGGACGGGCGCAACATGCTGATGGTGCTGTCGCCGACCCGCAAGAAGACCGAGGCCAAGGTCGAGATCGAGGCCGCGAAGGCTGCCAGGGCTGCGTCCCGCGCCGCCAGCGCCGAGGCCGAGCGTGCCGAACAGGCCGAGTTGCGGGCGGCCCACGCGGCCGCAGCCGCGCCGAAGAAGAAGCGGGGTCCCGCCGACAACCTGGACCCCGACGTCGAGCTGTAGTAATCAGGAGAGAGAGACACCATGCCCAAGATGAAGACCCATTCCGGTGCCAAGAAGCGCTTTCGCGTGACCGGCTCCGGCAAGGTGATGCACCGCCAGGCCGGCAAGATGCACCTCAACGAGCACAAGCCGACCAGCCGCACCCGCCGTCTCGACGGCGACAAGGTCGTGGCCCCCGGCGATGCCAAGAAGGCGAAGCGTCTCCTCGCCGGCTACACCAAGTAACACCGATCGATTCTTCAAGGAGTAAGTCATGGCACGAGTGAAGCGCGCAGTCAATGCGCAGAAGAAGCGTCGTGAGGTTCTGGAGCAGGCAGCCGGCTACCGCGGGCAGCGCTCGCGGCTCTACCGCAAGGCCAAGGAGCAGTTGCTCCACAGCTACACCTACAGCTACCGGGATCGTCGCGCCCGCAAGGGCGACTTCCGCTCGCTGTGGATCCAGCGGATCAACGCCGCTTCCCGCGAGAACGGCATCACCTACAACCGATTTATCAACGGCCTGAAGAACGCCGGTGTCGAGGTGGATCGCAAGATCATGGCCGAGTTGGCCGTCTCGGATCCGAAGGCGTTCACCGCGCTGGTCGAGATCGCCAAAGCCAACCAGGCCCAGGCAGCCTGAGTCGCTCATCAGTTCCCCAGCGCGGTCCGGACCCGGGCCGCGCCGGAACCAATTGCCCAGGAGGTGTGCGTCGATGACCGCCGCGCCCATCGAGTTGCCCGAACCGAGCCAGGCCACCCTGCGTGCGGCCCGTGCGCTGCAGCGCCGGACCGCACGGAAGGAGACCGGCAAGTTCCTCGTGGAGGGACGCCAGGCCGTCCGGGAGGCACTCGCCGTCCCCGGGGTGGTGGAGGAGGTCTACTTCCGCTGGGATGCGGTGCTGGCCAACACCGACCTGCTGGACGCCGCGAAGTCCGCCGGGGTGGCCTACTACGCGGTGAGCGAGCAGAACCTGGCGACCATCACCGACACGGTGACGCCGCAGGGAGTCGTCGCGGTCGCGCACACCATCGACGTCCCGCTCACCTCGGTGCTCTACCGGAAGCTGCCCAAGCCGGACAAGCAGCCGAAGAAGAAGCATCGCCGCATGGACGTCTCGCTGGTGGTGATCTGCGCCCAGGTACGCGATCCGGGTAACGCCGGCACCGTGATTCGGTGTGCGGACGCCTTCGGCGCCGACGCGGTGATCCTGAGCTCGGACTCGGTCGAGGTGTACAACCCGAAGACGGTGCGGGCCTCGGTCGGCAGCCTCTTCCACCTGCCCATCGTGGTAGGGGTGGATCTGGCCGATGCGATCGCCGCCTGTCGTGAGGCCGGGATGCAGATCTTCGCCACCGACGGAACCGCAGGCACCGATCTGACCGACCTGGGCGACGACCTCGCGCAGCCGACCGCCTGGGTGATGGGCAACGAATCCTGGGGGCTGCCGGTGGAGCACCTGGCGCTGGCCGACCGGACGGTCGCCGTGCCGATCTACGGGCACGCCGAGAGCCTCAACCTGGCAACCGCCGCGGCGGTCTGCCTGTACGCCAGCGCGAGCGCGCAGCGGGCGTCGAACTGAAAGGACAACAACCCATGGCGCTGGACCAAGCGTCCATCGATGCGCTGGTCACGCAGGCGCTGGACGCCTTCGCGTCCGCCACCTCGACCACCGAACTGAAGCAGGCCCGGCTGGCCCACATCGGCGAGCGGTCCGGCCTGGGCATGGCCAACCGTGAGATCGGCAGCCTGCCCGGACCGGAGCGCAAGGAGGCCGGGCAGCGGCTCGGCGCGGCGCGCGCTCGGGTGGCCGAGGCGTTCGCCGCCCGGCAGGCCGAGGTGGAGCAGGCCGAGCTGGACCGCGTCCTGGTCGAGGAACGGATCGATGTCACGCTGCCGGTCGAACTCGGTCCGCAAGGCGCCCCCCACCCGATCACCGCGCTGATGGACCAGCTCTCCGACGTCTTCGTCGCGATGGGCTGGGAGATCGCCGAAGGCCCGGAGGCGGAGGGGGAGTGGTTCAACTTCGACGCCCTGAACACCGGGCCGGACCACCCGGCGCGGGCCACCAGCGACAC
>CAYSZZ010000020.1:14343-68140 GCA_964435735.1 uncultured Propionibacteriaceae bacterium | reverse complement strand
GCCGGCCGTTCTGCGTCAACGCGCTACTTGCGCGGTGAGGAGATTGCTTCCTCGACCGTGGGGGCGAGCTCGGGGCCGGTCTTGGTGTCCAGTGCCACGAAGTCGTCCTTGGTGAGCATGGGCTGGTCGATCCGCATGCCGTAGAAGGAGCGCCAGACCATGTACATGCTGGCCAGGCCGAAGACCACGGCGAGCACCACGTTGACCGTGTCGGAGAACCCGAACCGGAGCTCGACGGCCAGCATGCCGAACAGGGTGGTGAACTTGATGACCGGGTTCAGCGCTACCGAGCTGGTGTCCTTGAACGGGTCGCCCACGGTGTCGCCGACGATGGAGGCGTCGTGCAGGTCGGTGCCCTTGGCCTGCAGGTCGACTTCGACGATCTTCTTCGCATTGTCCCAGGCGCCACCGGCGTTGGCCATGAAGATGGCCTGGTAGAGCCCGAAGATGGCGATCGAGATCAGGTAGCCGATGAAGAAGAACGGCTCCACGAAGGCGAACGCCAAGGTGGCGAAGAAGATGCCCAGGAAGATGTTGAACATGCCCTTCTGGGCGTACTGGGTGCAGATCTCGACGACCTTGCGGGAGTCCTTGACCGACGCCTTCTCCGACGATTCCAGGTTGATGTTGTTCTTGATAAACTCCACCGCGCGGAACGAACCGGTCGTCACGGCCTGCATCGAAGCACCGGTGAACCAGTAGATCACCGCGCCGCCGACCAGCAGGCCCAGCAGGAAGGGCACGTGCAGCAGCGACAGCTTGTCGATGTCGTGCACCAGCCGGCCGGTGAGGTTCATCAGGATCGCGAAGATCATCGTGGTGGCGCCCACCGCGGCGGTACCGATCAGCACCGGCTTGGCGGTCGCCTTGAAGGTGTTGCCGGCGCCGTCGTTGGCCTCGAGAAGGTACTTGGCCCGCTCGAAGTTCGGTGTGATGCCGTACTCCTGCTGCAGCTCCTCTTCGATGCCGGGGATCTGCTCGATCTGCGACAGCTCGTAGACGGACTGGGCGTTGTCGGTGACCGGGCCGTAGGAGTCGACCGCGATGGTGACCGGGCCCATGCCCAGGAAGCCGAAGGCGACCAGGCCGAGGGCGAAGATGCCAGGAACCAGCATGACGCCGCCGGCGGCTGGATCCGCAGGGTTGATGGCATCGATCATGGTGGAGACACCGAAGGCGCCGGCCATCAGGGCGACGATGGCCATACCCAGCCAGTAGGCGGAGAAGTTGCCCGCCACCAGGCCGGAGAGGATGTCGAGCGACGCGCCACCCTCCTTCGCCGACTTGACGACCTCTTCGGTGTGCTTGGCCTTCACCCCGGTGAAGACCTTCACCAGTTCGGGGATGACCGCGCCGGCCAGGGTGCCGAAGCTGATGATCAGCGAGAGCTGCCACCACAGGCTCGGGTAGCCCGGGATGTCCGAGATCAGCAGCGCCGACATGGCGAAGGTCAGCAGGATCGACACGATCGAGGTGATCCACACCAGCGAGGTGAGCGGGGTCTCGAACTCCATCTCGTCGGCGTCGGCGTACTTGGCCTTGGCCCAGGCGGCGTTGCCGAAGTAGGACAGCGCCGAGGCGACCAGCATGATCGCGCGGATGAAGAAGATCCAGACAAGGAAGTGCGCCTGCAGTTCCTCGTTCGGGATGCCCAGCAGGATGAAGGTGATCAACGCGACGCCGGTGACGCCGTAGGTCTCGAAGCCGTCGGCCGACGGGCCGACCGAGTCGCCGGCGTTGTCGCCGGTGCAGTCGGCGATGGTGCCCGGATTGCGCGGGTCGTCCTCACCAATCTTGAAGACGATCTTCATCAGGTCTGAGCCGATGTCGGCGATCTTGGTGAAGATGCCGCCGGCGATCCGCAGCGCCGAAGCACCCAGCGACTCGCCGATCGCGAACCCCAGGAAGCAGGCGGTGGCGATCTCGCGTGGCAGGAACATCAGGATCGCCAGCATCAGGATCAGCTCGGTGCTGATCAGCACCATGCCGACGCTCATGCCGGAACGCATCGGGATGTTGTAGACGTCGAACGGCTTGCCCTTCAGTGAGGCGTGCGCCGTGCGTGAGTTCGCGAAGGTGTTCAGCCGGATGCCGTACCAGGCGATGCCGTAGGAGCCGGCCATGCCGATGATCGCGAAGAGCAGTACCAGTCCGACGCGTCCCCAGCCGCCGGTGGTGTTCAGGAAGCCGAAGTAGATGAAGATGACCGATCCGATGAAGGCGAACAGCAGCAGCAGGAACTTGCCCTGCTGCAGCAGGTAGGCCTTGCAGGTCTCGTAGATCAGCTCGGAGACCTCACGCATCGCCCGGTGGACCGGCAGGTTCTTCAGCTTCATGTAGCTGACCAGGCCGAAGGCGAAACCGCCGATGCAGATCAGCATGCCGATCAGCAGCAGCGTCCAGCCATCGATGGCGCCGCCCAGGAACTTGGCCTCGGCCAGCTTGGGTAGCGCTAGATCGAACTCGCTGGTGTGTTCAGTATGGGTCGGCTCGCCACCACCCGCCGTACAAGCGGTCAGCGCCATTGCCGCCAAGCCGAGCAGTCCGAAGCGGGCTGCTCGTGCCAGGTTTCGCCTGCCCGGGCGGGCAGGCAAGAGATCTGTCGGTTCGGGTGTCACGGTGACGTCCTTCTGGAATATGCCTCAGATGGGTCGATGGCCTAGTCATGCAAGGGCCACCGGGTCTCACCCTACGACGCTGCGTCGTAGTTGTCACACTCATTCCAGGTTGTTGCCCTCCGGTCCCATCCTGGCGGGGTCGTGGTTGAGCCCGCAACGGAAATGGAGAACAATAGCGTTGTGAAAACGAGTCATGAGGTGTCGCCGCTGGTCGAGGAGTCGGTGGACCCTGCCCAGTTGGAAACCGATGCCTCGACGCGCTCGAGGGTCTCGCGCAGCATTCTGCAGTACGGGCCCTCCACCGCCAACGACCTGGCCAAGCGGCTGAGCCTGACGCCGGCGGCGGTCCGCCGCCACCTGACGGTGCTGATCAACCTGGGTCATCTCACCTCGCGGCAGCAGCGGGTCTACGGCCCGCGCGGCCGAGGCCGTCCGGCCCGAGTGTTCACCCTGACCGATGCCGGACGCGCGGAGTTCTACCAGGCCTACGACGAACTGGCGATCCACGCTCTCCAGTTCCTGCGCCAGGTCGCCGGGGAGGATGCGGTGACCGAGTTCGCCACCGGGGTCGTGGATTCCATCGAACAGCGGTTCGAGCACGTCAAGGGGGAATACCCGACCCCCGCAGAGGCGTTAGTAGAAGCGTTGACCGCCAAGGGGTTCGTGGCTTCGTTGCAGCCGGTTCGCAGTGGCGTGCAACTGTGTCAGTACCATTGCCCGGTCGCCCACGTGGCGGCGGAGTTCCCGGAACTGTGCGAGGCCGAGACCCGAGCCTTCGCGCGGATGCTGGACTCCCACGTGCAACGGCTGGCCACCATCGCCCATGGCGACGGTGTGTGCACCACCCACGTCCCGCACCCGGTCGTGCGAGACGACGAGACAACCGAAGGAAGGCCCTCCCGATGACCTCGACGATTCCCGCCGCACCCGGCCTCGGAGCCACGCAGGAAGAACACCTGCAGGCGCTCGGCCACTACCAGTACGGCTGGCGGGACGACGACACCGCCGGCGCCAACGCCAAGCGGGGCCTCAACGAGGACGTCGTGCGCAACATCTCAGCGCTGAAGGACGAGCCGGAGTGGATGCTCGCGACCCGACTGAAGGCGTTGCGGCTGTACGACCGCAAGCCGATGCCGAGCTGGGGTGCCGACCTCTCCGGCATCGACTTCGACTCGATCAAGTACTTCGTGCGCTCCACCGAGAAGCAGGCCAACACCTGGGAGGACCTGCCCGACGACATCAAGAAGACCTACGACCGGCTCGGCATCCCCGAGGCGGAGAAGATGCGGCTGGTGGCGGGCGTCGCGGCCCAGTACGAGTCCGAGGTGGTCTACCACAAGATCAACGAGGAACTCGAGCGCCAGGGGGTCATCTTCCTCGACACCGACACCGGCCTTAAGGAGCATCCCGAGCTCTTTCAGGAGTACTTCGCCTCGGTGATCCCGGTCGGCGACAACAAGTTCGCCGCGCTGAACTCCGCGGTCTGGTCCGGCGGTTCGTTCATCTACGTGCCGAAGGGCGTCCACGTCTCGATCCCGCTGCAGGCCTACTTCCGGATCAACACCGAGGCCATGGGTCAGTTCGAGCGCACGCTGATCATCGCCGACGAGGGCTCCTACGTCCACTACGTCGAGGGCTGCACCGCGCCGATCTACTCCTCCGACTCCCTGCATTCCGCCGTGGTCGAGATCATCGTGAAGAAGAACGCCCGGGTGCGCTACACCACCATCCAGAATTGGTCGACCAATGTGTACAACCTGGTCACCAAGCGGGCCACCTGCGAAGCGGGCGCCACCATGGAGTGGATCGACGGCAACATCGGTTCCAAGGTGACCATGAAGTACCCGGCGGTCTACCTGATGGGCGAGCACTCCCGCGGGGAGACGCTGTCGATCGCCTTCGCGGGCGAGGGTCAGCATCAGGACGCGGGCTCGAAGATGGTGCACTGCGCGCCGCACACCTCGTCGTCCATCATCTCCAAGTCGGTGGCCCGCAGTGGCGGACGCTCCTCCTACCGCGGCCTGCTGCAGGTGCAGGACGGAGCGCACCACTCGGCGTCCTCGGTGAAGTGCGACGCACTGCTGGTCGACACGATCAGCCGCTCGGACACCTACCCCTACGTGGACGTCCGCGAGGACGATGTGTCGCTGGCCCACGAGGCAACCGTCTCCAAGGTGAGCGACGACCAGCTGTTCTACCTGATGCAGCGCGGCATGGGTGAGGACGAGGCGATGGCGATGATCGTGCGCGGCTTCGTGGAGCCGATCGCCCGCGAGTTGCCGATGGAGTACGCCCTGGAACTCAACCGACTGATCGAACTGCAGATGGAAGGAGCCGTCGGCTGATGGCCGCACCCGTGATGGAGGCCGTGGAGGCCATCGAGTCGCACCTGCATCCCACCCCCTCGTGGGAGCTCGCCGACCACCCGCTGCCCAGCGGGCGCGAGGAGGTGTGGCGGTTCAGCCCGGTGCGGGCGATGCGCGGCCTGCTCGACGATCGTGGCCCGAACGGCGAGAGCCTGGAGTGGACGACGGACCTGCCGGCGGGGGTCTCCTTCGACCCGATCAGCACCGATGCGGCCCGCGACCTGGCGGTGGAGCCCCCGGTCGACCGGGTGTCGGCGCTGGCTGCCCAGAACGCCACCTACGCCGTCCGGCTGGAGGTGCCGGCCGGCCTCGAACTGACCGAGCCGATCGTGATCAACGGTGCCGGCCTGGCCGGAGAGTCGGTGGCCGAGCACCTGGTGATCACCGTCGGCGCCTACGCCAAGGCGACCATCGTGCTGCGCTACACCGGCACGGCGACGCTGGCAGACAAGACCGACCTGGTCATCGGCGAGGGCGCCCAGGTGAACTTCGTCTCGATCCAGGACTGGGACTCGGCTGCCGTCCACGGTGGCCACCACAGCGTCCTGGTCGGCCGGGATGCCCAGGTGCGCACGGTGACGGTGAGCATGGGAGGCAAGGTCGTCCGGCTCGCCGAGACCGCGAAGTTCGACGGCCCGGGCGGGTCGCTGGAGCAGTTCGGCCTCTACTTCGTGGACGCCGGGCAGCACATCGAGCACCGGCTGTTCGTCGACCACAACGCGCCGCACACCCACAGCAACGTCGACTACCGGGGCGCCCTGCAGGGCGAAGGGGCGCGTTCGGTGTGGATCGGCGACGTCCTGATCCGCAAGGTCGCCGAGGGCATCTCCACCTACGAGTCGAACAAGAACCTCGTGCTGACCGACGGCTGCCGCGCCGACTCCGTGCCCAACCTCGAGATCGAGACCGGCGAGATCAAGGGTGCCGGGCACTCCTCGACCACCGGCCGGTTCGACGACGAGCAGCTGTTCTACCTCCGCTCCCGCGGGATCTCCGAGGAGGAGGCCCGCCGCCTGGTCGTGCACGGCTTCTTCGCCGACATCATCCGGCGGATCGGCGTCCCCGGCATCGAGGCTCAACTGCTCGCCGCGGTGGAGAAGGAACTGGAGGTCATCGTCGGCAACCCGGTCGGCATCGAGACCAGCAGGGCCGTCGGAGCCGCGCAGTGAGCTTCGTCCGTGCCTGCTCGACTGCGGATATCCCGGTGGGCGGCGTGATCCCCGTCGATCTCGGCGGCGACGCCGACGTCGCGGTGGTGAACACCGCCGACGGCTTCTTCGCCATCCGTGACGTGTGCTCGCACGGCGAGGTGCCGCTCAGCGAGGGCGAGGTCGACGGCACCACCCTCGAGTGCTACATGCACGGCTCGCGCTTCGACCTGCGCACCGGACTCCCGCTGGAGTTGCCGGCCACCACCGCAGTCCCGGTCTATCCCATCCAGCTGGATGGTGACGAGATCTACATCGACCCTGACAATCCGATCGAAATCCAGGAGCAGTAACCACATGTCCGAACTCCGTATCAGTGGCCTCCACGTCGAGGTGGACACCGAGGCCGGCCCCAAGGCCATCCTCAAGGGTGTCGACCTCACCGTTCGCAGCGGCGAGGTGCATGCGATCATGGGGCCCAACGGTTCCGGCAAGTCCACTCTCGCCTACTCGATCGCGGGTCATCCCAAGTACCGGATCACCGGCGGCTCGGTCGCCCTCGACGGCGTGGAGCTGACCGGGTTGACCGTCGACGAGCGGGCCCGGGCCGGCCTGTTCCTCGCGATGCAATACCCGATCGAGGTTCCGGGCGTCTCGGTCTCCAACTTCCTGCGCACGGCGAAGACCGCCCTGACCGGTGAGGCGCCGAAGGTGCGCACCTGGGTGAAGGACGTCAACGCCGCCCTGGAGCGGGTGGGGCTGGACGGCTCCTTCGCCGGACGTTCGCTGAACGAGGGCTTCTCCGGCGGCGAGAAGAAGCGCAACGAGATCGCGCAGCTGGAGCTGCTGAACCCCAAGTTCGCGATCCTGGACGAAACCGACTCCGGCCTGGACATCGACGCGCTGCGGATCGTCTCCGAGGGTGTGAACCGCTACACCTCCCAGGGAGACCGCGGTCTGCTGCTGATCACCCACTACACGCGCATCCTGAACTACATCAAGCCCGACTTCGTCCACGTGTTCGTGGACGGCCGGATCGCCGAGGAAGGCGGGGCGGAGCTCGCCGACAGCCTTGAGGTCGAGGGCTACGACCGGTTCGTGAAGGCCGTCAAGGCCGATGCCTGACCCACAGCCGGAGGTTGCCCGGGGTACGCCCGGGGACCTCCGGCTGGACGTGGCGGCCGTCCGGACCGACTTCCCGATCCTGGAACGGCGCGTGGGGGACCACCCGCTGGCCTACCTTGACTCGGCGAACACCTCACAGAAGCCGCGCCAGGTGGTGGACGCGATCGCAAACCACTATCTGGCCCACAACGCCAACGTCGCGCGGGCGATGCACCTCCTGGGCGCGGAAGCGACCGAGAGCTTCGAGGCCGCTCGGGCCGGCGTTGCCCGCTTCATCGGCGCCGCCCGTCCCGAAGAGGTGGTGTTCACCAAGAACGCCTCCGAGGCGCTCAACCTGGCCGCCCACACCCTGGGCGCCCGGATCGGCCCTCGGGACGAGATCGTGGTGTCGGTGATGGAGCACCACTCCAACCTGGTGCCCTGGCAACTCCTCGCCGAGCGCACCGGCGCGACCCTTCGCTGGTTCGACATCACCACCGAGGGCCGGCTGGACACCGAGCGTGCGGACGCCGAGAACCTGATCAACGATCGGACGGCGATCGTCGCGCTCACCTGGGTCTCCAACGTGCTGGGCACGGTCAACCCGGTGGCCCGGATCGCCGCGCAGGCCCACGCCGTCGGCGCGACGATGGTGCTGGATGCCTCCCAGGGCGTCCCGCAGCTGCCGACCCGGGTGGCCGACCTCGGCGCCGACCTGATCGCTTTCACCGGCCACAAGATGCTCGGCCCGACCGGCATCGGCGTGCTGTGGGGACGCTACGATCTGCTCGCCTCCCTGCCGCCCTTCCTCGGCGGCGGCGAGATGATCGAGGTCGTCACCATGCGTGGCTCCACCTACGCCCCGCCGCCGCACCGGTTCGAGGCCGGCACCCCGCCGATCGCGCAGGCCGTCGGGCTGGGTGCCGCGGTGGAGTATCTGCGGGGGCTCGGGATGGACGCGGTCGCGGCCCATGAGCATGATCTGACCGGCTACCTGTTGGGTCGCCTGGCCGACGTCGAGGGTGTGCGCGTCCTGGGCCCGACCGAGGCGGTCGATCGGGGTGGCGCGGTGGCGTTCACGCTGGCCACCCGGGACGGGCTGGACATCCACCCGCACGACATCATGCAGTTGCTGGACAGCCGGGGGGTTGCGGTGCGCGGCGGCCATCACTGCGCCCGTCCGCTGCATGACAGACTGGGCATCCAGTCCTCCACCCGGGCTTCGGTCTACCTGTACACCCTGCCGGCCGAGATCGACGCCCTCGTCGAAGGGCTGTTGTATGTCCGCAACTTCTTCGAGGGGCACCGATGAGCGTTGAGGCGATGTACCAGGAGATCATCCTGGAGCACTACCGCGAGAAGCATCACAGCGGCCTGCGGGAGCCGTTCGGCGCGCAGGTGCACCACGTCAACCCCAGCTGTGGCGACGAGGTCACCCTGCGGGTGCGCCTGGAGGGCGACCAGGTCGCCGACGTCTCCTACGAAGGTGTCGGTTGTTCCATCTCGCAGGCCTCCACCTCGGTGATGACGGATCTGGTGATCGGTCGTTCGGTGGACGACGCGCTCGGCCTGCATGAGGAGTTCACCGGGTTGATGCACAGCCGCGGTGAGATCGAGCCCGATGAGGACACCCTCGAGGACGCGGTGGCGTTCGCCGGGGTGGCGAAGTTCCCCGCCCGCGTCAAGTGCGCGTTGCTGGGTTGGTCGGCGTTCAAGGACGCGGTGGCGCAGTCCGCCGCGGGCGCGCAGTTGAAGGAGAGTAGCGATGAGTGAGCAACCCCGTCCTTCCGATCTGGTGCAGGACACCTTCCCTGATGAGGTGGGACGCTCTCGTCCGACCGAGACCGAGGTGCTGGACGCGATGCTCGACGTGGTCGACCCGGAGCTGATGGTGAACGTGGTCGACCTCGGCCTGGTGTACGGCGTCCACATCGACGATGACAACCACGCCACCATCGACATGACGCTGACCTCGCCGACCTGTCCGCTGACCGACCGGCTGGAGTACGACACCCAACTGGCCCTCGAGGGCCTGGTCAGCGGCGTCACGATCAACTGGGTGTGGCTGCCGCCGTGGACTTTGGACAACATCACCGAAGAGGGCCGCGAGCAGCTCCGCGCGATCGGCTACAACCTCTGAGTTCTTGTTGACCCTCCGACCAGTAATCTGATATCACTTAGATATCAGATTACGAGAGGGTGGTCGTCATGTCCGATCAGAACTTCCGTCCGGTCGAGGACGTGCAGGAGACCGTGGGTGGTGAGCCCGCCGGGGTGCCGGTGGGTCATGCCGGGGCCAGGGTCGAGATCGATGAACACCGCGCCTGGTCGGTGAACGGGTTCCTGGCACTGCTGGCCGCCGTCGTCCTGATCGGGGTGGCGGTATGGGGGTTCGTCCTGGCGGGGATCAACGATGACGCCGGCGGGAACGGCATGCCGTTCGCCATCATCGGGATTGTGGCCATGGTGCTGGGGGTCGTCCCGGCCGCGTCCATCACCATCGTGTCCCCCGGGCAGACCCGGGTGCTGCAGTTCTTCGGACGCTACACCGGCACCATCCGCAGCCCGGGACTGAAGATGGTGGTGCCGTTCTCCACCGGCAAGAAGGTCTCGGTGCGGGTGCGCAACTTCGAGACCAGCGAACTCAAGGTCAATGACGCCGACGGCAACCCGGTCAACATCGCCGCGATCATCGTGTGGCAGGTGGCCGACACCGCCAAGGCGGTCTTCGCGGTGGACAACTTCACCGAGTTCGTCGAGGTCCAGTCCGAGGCCGCGCTGCGGCACATCGCCTCCACCCACCCCTATGACAATGCCGGTCCGGGGGAGGAGTCGCTGCGCGGTTCGACCGATGTGGTGGCCCGGGAGTTGGCCGAGGAGGTCGCCGCTCGGATCGCGATCGCCGGCCTGGAGGTCATCGAAGCCCGGATCTCGACCCTGGCCTACGCTCCCGAGATCGCCCATGCCATGCTGCAGCGGCAGCAGGCCGCCGCCGTGATCGCTGCCCGGGAGAAGATCGTCGAGGGTGCGGTGAGCATGGTGGAGAGCGCGCTGCGGCAGTTGGAGGCCGACGACGTGGTGCAGCTGGACGAGGAGCGCAAGGCAGCCATGGTGTCCAACCTGCTCGTGGTGTTGTGCGGCTCCTCCCAGGCCACGCCGGTTGTCAACACCGGGTCGCTCTACACCTGAGCCCATGCCCGAGGAGACCACGGGCGGCCGGGTCGAACGTAAGCCGGTGCTGTTGCGGCTCGATCCGGCCGTGCATGCGGCGCTCGCCCGCTGGGCGGCGGACGACCTGCGCTCGCTGAACGCGCACATCGAACTACTGCTCCGCCAGGCCCTGACCACCGCCGGACGAAGTCCCAGGCAGGCTGGCCCACTGCCCAGGCGTGGCCGTCCAGCCCAACGGCCGGACGCCGATCCGAACCCGGCCCCACCTGGGTGAGCCCCGCGATCCAGCCGGCCGGCGCCCGGTTCAGCGAACCTGGCCGGCCGTCGCGGTGAAGGTGCGGCATACCGAGATCTTGGCGCTGCCGAGCCCTCGGTTCAGCCAACGGGAGCGGGCCTTGGCGGAGCCGTGCTCCTCGATGGTGCCGAGGATGGTGTCATCGGCGATCGCCTTCATGACGTCCCCGAAGCCCTTGCGATCGGCCGCGTCGATACCGGTGTGCTCGGCGAGCGCGTTCATGCCGATGCCGGCGAAGCAGTCGGCCTGGAGTTCGAGCCGACGCCAGTACTCCTTGGCCTTGGCCGTACTGGACGTCTGGTTGACCCGCACCACCGCCGACCAGAAGATGCCGGTGCGGGCCTGCACAGCATGGCCGTACTCGTGAGCCATGATCAGATCGAGGGAGTAGTCGCGGTCGGGCAGGATCTGGTACAGCTGGGTATCGAAGTAGATTCGCTGGTTGCCTGAGCAGTAGTAGGCGTTGTAGCCGCCGAAGTCGCCGCAGGGGGTGGTGACGCCACCGGTGTACACGGTGGTGACCGGGTACGGCATGGTGTAGCCCGCCGCCTTCACCGCCGGCCGCCAGACCATCGTCAGACAGCCGGCGACCCGCGTCAGGTGCTTCGTCAGCGCGGCCTTGGAGATCCTGGCCGGATCGATCAGGGGCATCCCGCAGCGGGTGGGGACCTTCACCTGTTTGGAGTACAGCGGGCTCTTGTCGGTCCACTTCTTCGCCTGTGCGACGGTGCGCGGAAACGGCAGATCCTTCGGCTTCTTGTCGGGCTGCCCGACCCCGCTGGGGGTGGGGATCGGCTTGGGCGGGCTTGGGGTCGGCGTGGCCGATGGAGATGGCGGAGCGGAGGTGGGCGGGTTCGCGGTGGTGGTCGGTGGCGAGGGCGTGAGGCTCGGCGGGAGCGGCGTGGGGAAGAGGATGGTCGGCTCCGGCGTTCCGGGATCGCTCGTGGTCTGCGGAGTCGGCGCCAGGTCGGTTGCGGACGGCTCCGGCGCCGGAGCCGACGGTGTCGGTCCCGGGGCGCTCGGTTCGGCAGGCGAAGGCATCGGAGGCGAGGAGTCCTGGAAACCCAGCGAGAGGAAGCCGCCGACCACCAGCCCGGCCATGGCCGTCACCACCACCAGCGCGCCGGCGAGAAGCACCACGCGGAGCGCTCCGCCGCGCCGGGCGGGAGGTGGTTGCGGGGTGAACTGTGGCGGTGGCCCGGGCGGGCCGTAGCCGGGGGGCGCCTGGAATCGGCCCGCGGGGTCCCAGGTGGCGGGCGGCCCCCACTGGGGACCCTGCTGCGGCCAAGGCGGCTGCGTCATGATGCCGAGACTAGCCGAACGAGTCTCGCTGAGCGGAGCCCCGTGGCCCGGGCGAATCGAGGAGTGGGCTGGTGGGCGAGGATTGGAATCTCGACCCGCCGCGGGCTCGGCGGGTGAGGGGCCTAGGATGACGCCGTGACCCGTGATGATGACACCCAGGCGCTGGACCCCGTCGACAATCCGGTGGAGGAGGTGCTGGCCGCCGATGGGGCGGAGCTGATCGTCCCTGAGCTCCCGTCGGTCGCGAACCCCATCCAGCGGGTGATCGCCCACCTGGGGCAGCCCTTCAGCTGGGGACTGCTGGCGACCCTGGGTGTGCTGACCGCGCTCGCGCTGGGCAGCATGGTCGCCTCACTGTCGACGATCTGGATCTACATCGGCGTCGCGCTGTTCATGGCGATGGCGCTGGATCCACTGGTCGCCTGGCTGGAGCGCCGGGGGATGTCGCGCGGGCTCAGCATCACCGTCGTCTTCGTCGGCTTCGCGGTGGTGTTCGGCGGGTTGCTGGCGATCGTGATCCCGATGGCGGTCGGCCAGGTGGTCTCCTTCGCGCAGTCCGTTCCGGGGTGGATCACGTCCGTCCAGCAGGCCGAGTGGTTCCAGAACCTGCTGGCCGCCACCGGCAGCGAGACCGCGGTGAGCGACGCGCTGAACCAGATCCGCAGCTACTTGTCGAACCCGTCCAACCTGCTGGCGATCGGCGGCGGGGCGCTGGCCGTCGGCTCCGGCATCATGTCCGGGATCACCGGCGGTATGTTCATCCTGATTCTGACGTTGTACTTCATCGCCTCGCTGCGTGGCATGAAGACCGCGATGTATCGCCTTGCCCCCGCCTATGCCCGGGCGAAGGTCGCCGAGATCACCGATCACGTCACCACCTCGGTCGGTGCCTACATCTCCGGCATGTTCATCCTGGCGGTCAGCAACGCCGTCTTCGCCTTCATCCTGCTCAGCGTGCTCGGCGTACCGTTCGCGGCATTGCTGGCCGTGCTGGCGCTCTTCATCACGATGATCCCGATGATCGGCTCGGTCACGTTCTGGATCATCGCGCTGGTGGTCTGCCTGTTCCACTCCTGGTGGGTCGGCCTGATCTTCGGGCTGGTGTACTTCGCCTACATGCAGGTCGAGGCCTACGTGATGACCCCGCGGGTCATGTCGAAGCAGGTGGAGATCCCCGGCTCGCTGGTGATCATCTCCGCCCTGGTCGGTGGCACGTTGCTCGGCCTGCTGGGCGCGTTGATCGCGGTGCCGGTGACCGCCTCGCTGCTGATGATCGTCCAGAAGCTGTTCATCCCGCGCCAGGACGCCAAGACCGAGGCGCCACCGGGCAGCACTCTGGCCTGACGCCCTCTCCACCCGCTGGCGACCGCCATCATCCACGCGGAGAACCTCCCGGGGGAGCCCGGGTGTTCTCCTCAGCGGCGATCGTCGCCGGTTCTCCGACCGTCGGTTCGCTGAACCTCGGTTTGGGGTGTCGCGGCCGGGCTGGGAGAATGGCTGATCGTGCTGGTTGCGCGAGAGGTCGAAGTCCGGGCGGGTGCCCGGTTGTTGCTGTCCCCGGTGAGTTTCCAGATCGCTGCCGGCGACAAGATCGGCCTGGTCGGACGCAATGGCGCCGGCAAGACCACGCTCACCCGGATCCTGGCGGGGGAGGCGCTGCCCGCCGCCGGTCAGGTGAGTCGCTCGGGGCAGCTGGGCTATCTGCCGCAGGATCCGCGCACCGGCGATCTCGAACAACTCGCGAAGGACCGCATCCTCTCCGCACGCGGGCTGGATCAGATCCTGAAGCGGCTCACCCGGTACACCCACGCGATGGCGGAGCAGGTCGGGGACGAGCAGGAAGCCGCGATGAGGTCCTACTCCCGCGCCGAAGCCGAACTGGCGGCGGCCGGCGGGTACCCGGCTGAGGCGGAGGCCGCCCGGATCGCGGCCAACCTCGGCCTGCCCGACCGGGTGCTCGGCCAGCCGCTGCGGACGCTCTCCGGCGGGCAGCGGCGGCGCGTCGAACTCGCCCGCATTCTGTTCTCCGGTGCTGACACCATGCTGCTGGACGAGCCCACCAACCACCTCGACGCCGACTCGATCGTCTGGTTGCGCACCTTTCTCGCCGGCTACTCCGGCGGGCTGATCGTGATCTCCCACGACACCGGACTGCTGGAGGCGACGGTCACCAAGGTGTTCCACCTGGACGCCAACCGCGCCGAACTCGACATGTACGCGATGGACTGGAAGCGCTACCTGCTGCAGCGGGAGACCGACGAGAAGCGCCGCAAGCGGGAACGTGCCAACGCCGAGCGCAAAGCCGAGGCGTTGCTGGCCCAGGCCGACAAGATGCGTGCCAAGGCGACCAAGGCGGTGGCCGCGCAGAACATGGCCAAGCGGGCGGAGAAGCTGCTCGCCGGGCTGGAGGAGACCCGCGCCGCCGACAAGGTGGCGAAGATCCGGCTGCCCAAGCCGGCGCCGAGCGGGAAGACGCCGCTCACCGCCTCCGAACTGTCGAAGTCGTACGGTTCGCTGGAGGTGTTCACCGACGTCGACCTGGCGATCGACCGTGGTTCGAAGGTGGTGGTGCTGGGGCTGAACGGCGCCGGCAAGACCACCCTGCTGCGGATTCTCGCCGGCCTGGAGCCGCCCGACACCGGTCAGGTCACTCCCGGGCACGGCCTGCGGCTGGGCTACTACGCCCAGGAGCACGAGACCCTGGACGTCTCCCGCTCGGTGCTGGAGAACATGATGACCGCCTCACCCGATCTGAACGAGACCGAGGTGCGCAAGATCCTGGGCTCCTTCCTGTTCTCCGGCGACGACGTGGAGAAGCCGGCGCGGGTGCTCTCCGGTGGCGAGAAGACCCGGCTGGCGCTGGCCATGCTGGTGGTGTCGGCCGCCAACGTGCTGCTGCTGGACGAGCCCACCAACAACCTCGATCCGGCGTCGCGCCGCGAGGTGCTGCAGGCGATCCACGACTACGCGGGTGCGGTCATCCTGGTCACCCACGACGAGGGTGCCGTCGAGGCGCTCGTCCCGGATCGGATCCTGCTGCTGCCCGACGGCATCGAGGATCTCTGGAACCCGGAGTACGCCGAGTTGATCTCGCTGGCCTGATGCAACGTATCCGGCACTTCTGGAGTGTTCAGAAGTGTGGGTGCGAATCCGGCGACCGAGGCCATCGAATGGGCGATGATGGCGCAGGTGAGCTTCGAGGCGTTCGTGCGTCAGCGTTCGGCGCGGTTGCTGCGGTTCGCGCACCTGCTGACCGGCAACTCCGATGATGCCGCCGAGATCGTGCAGGAGGCGCTGACCAACCTCTATCCGCGCTGGGAGCGGGTGGTAGCAGCGGGCGATCCCGAACCGTACGTGAGGCGCAGCATCGTCAACTCCCGCAACACCCGCTGGCGGCGGCAGCGGGAGCAGCCGGTGGGCGATCCGTCCGAGCTGGACGGGGTGACCGCCGACCCGATGAACGCCTGGACCGACGCCGAGGTGTTCGGACGCCTGTTCGCCACCCTGCCGCCCCGCCAGCGGGCGGCGCTGATCCTGCGGTTCTACGAGGACCTCGAGTTCGCCGCCATCGCCCGTCAGCTCGGCTGTGCCGAGCCCACCGCCCGGTCGCTGGTGCATCGCGCGCTGGCCGACCTGCGCACCCGACTACCCAGGAGGGACGATGACTGACCAGTACCCCGATGATCGCGCTGAACAGGCCGCTCGCGCCTGGTTCGCGCAGGAAGCCTCCGGTGATGCCCCCGGTTCGATCGACCCGGCTGTGGTGCGAGCCGCCGCCGGGCGGCGCCAGCGGCTGCGATTCACCGGTCTGCTGGCCGCCGCGGCCGTGCTGGTGGCGGCGCTGGTGATCGTCCCGCTGGCGCTGCGCCCGGCGAACCCGCCGATCACCGGAATCCCCGCGGACTCCGCGACCGAGCCGACCTGGACGACCACCGCCCCGCCCCCGCTCACACCACGCTGGGGCAGTCTCACCGCCTGGCTGGACGGCCGGTTCTACCTCCTGGGCGGCTGGGACGGCGGTCCCTGCCCACCCGGCTCCGCCTGCGATATGCCGGCGCCGACGCTGCGCGACGGCGCCGCGTACGACCCGGCTGCGGACAGTTGGACGATGGTCGCCGAGGCCCCGGTCCCCATCGGGCGGGGCTTTGCCGAGGTCGTGGCGTTCCAAGGAGCGATCTACGTGCAGAGCAGCATCGACGACGGCTCGTTCTGGCTCTACCACCCCGACGTCGACGCGTGGCAGGAACTCGCCCGGCCGCCTTCCTACGGACGGTTGGTCGCCACCCCGTCCCTGCTCGCCATCAACACCTACGACGGCGACCCCGCGCACTACGCCTACCGGCCCGGCGACGACAGCTGGATACCGCTGCCGGAAGGCCCGATCGACTCCTGCAACGCCTGGAGCAGCCAGGCCGCGGGGGAGCGGCTGCTGGTCGTCGGCCGTTGCGGGACCGAACTGAGGACCAGCTTCTTCGATCCGGAGTCGAGCGAGTGGAGCCAGGCGGCGGTCGTTCCAGGAGTGACCGTTGAGCGCAACTCCTACAACGAGGGTGGCGACGCGGTCTACGTCGCGGGAAGCCTGACCTGGCCCGGCCGGCTGTGGATCTTCTCGTCGGTGCTGTCTCCGGGGATCTACGACATCGAGAGTCAGGCCTGGCGCGAGGTTCCGACTGACATCACTCCGGGTGGCCTTTCCTACCGAGGATTGCTGCGGTCGGATCCTGTCGTGCTGGACGGCTTGGGCCTGGTGGAGGCCAACGGCAACCTGCTGGACGTCCGCACCGCCACCTGGCTGAAGGTACCCGAGGCGCCGATCCCGGACCGCTGGGATCCCGTGGAGGCGGTGGGACCCGACTCGCTGCTGAGTTGTTTCGGCTATCACTACGGCGACGACTCCTTCCAGGGAGGGCGCTTCGCGGACGGCTGCCAACTGCTCACGCTGGGCGCCACCGCGCCTTCCAGCCCGACCGCGGTACCGACGGATTCGAGCGCCGCACCGACGAGTCCTACCGAGCCACCCACCCCTGGGGCCGGAGGGCTGGCTTGGCGCGAGATTGCGTCGCCGGACTCCAATCCACGCTCCGAGGCACTGCTGGTCGCGGTGAACGATGACTTCTACCTGATGGGTGGCTATCGTCCGCCCGCACCGGACGAGGACGGGGAGCAGATCGCGGTCGGCTACCGGTTCGACCCGGACTACGGCGACGGCCGGACGGCGTGGACGGCGATCGCCGCTTTGCCCGAGCTCGCTCTCTCGCGTCCGTACCGGCTGAGTGCGGACGTGGTGGGGGAGATCATCTACGTCCACTTCACCTTCGAGGAGAGGGGCGAGCTCTGGGCCTACGAAACCAGGACGGACAGTTGGCGGAAGGTCGGCGATAGCGACGAGGGCGACTACTTCGTCGGGACCGAGGACGGGCTGGTGAAGGTCCAGTCGGTCGATGACAGCCTGCCCCGCCTACAGCTGCTGTCGGACGACGGCCAGTGGGTGGAGCTTCCAGCTCGGCCGATGGGCCGTGGGGCGTTCCGGCTGGGCGATCATCAACTCGGCTATCTGACCGCCGACTACCGGCTGGCCGTGCTCGACACCGCCACCCGTAGCTGGCTGGCTCCGTCCGAGCCCGGGGAGATCGGGAGCCACGAGGCATTCGGCGTCGAGGGAGCGGCGGTCTTCGTGTACCGGCCGGACAGTGAGGGTGAGCTCATGCCCAACCACAAGTACGGACTCAATGTCGTCACGCTGGTGGACGGCACCTGGACCAACCCGGAGCCCATGCTCACCGACGGTGGGCTGGGTTCTGAGATCGGGGCGGTCGCGGGACGCTGGATCGTGATCTCGGGCAACCTGTTCGATCCCCGCACTCAGCAGTGGCTCCCGGTTCCGGCGATCCCCGGCAGCGGGTACCAGTGGGTGTCGACCACGGTGGCAGGTGGACCGCAGGGGGTGCTCAGCTGTTTCCCGATCCGCGACATCGACGAACCCGAGCCACGGCCGGTGGACACCTGCTACTTGCTCACCGTTCCCTGAGCCGTGTTGCCGGCGTCCGGTCAGAGCGCTCCGGCCAGGCGCGCGCCCGCGACGTAGCCGGCGGCGAAGGCGGCCGCCACCTGGCCGACGACCTCGTCGCCAGGCAGGAACTCGGGGTGGTGCAGGCCGATCTCGTGGCGGCCGCCGCTGCTGGGGCCGCGGCCGGTTCCGACGAAGATCATCAGGCTGGGCGCCTGCCGGGAGTAGTGCGAGAAGTCGTCCGCCCCCAGCGACCGGAACGGCTCATAGGCGGGCAGCATGCCGTAGCCGTTCAGGAGCGGTTCGGTCAGCCGTGCCAGTCGGGCATCGTTGGCCAGCACCGGGTCGCCGGTGATGATGCGCACCTCGGCCCGGGCGCCGCGGGCCCGGGCGGTGTGCTCGGCCAGCCGGCGGATCGCGGCGTGCAGGTGAACCTGGTCCTCGTCGTGCATGGTGCGGATGATGCCGTGCAGCGACCCGCTGGCCGGGATCACATTGTGCGAGGCCCCCGCCCGGATCTCGCCCACGGTGATCAGGGCCGGACGGATCGGGTCGATGGTGCGGCCGATCAGCTCCTGCAGCCCGAGCACGATGGTGGCCAGGATCGGGATCGGATCGATCGCGATGTGGGGGTAGGCTCCATGGCCGGGCTCTCCATGGACGACGATGTCGAACTCATCGGCGGCGGCGTTCACCCCGCCGCCGCTCGCGCTGGTCACCCCGATCGGCAACCGCGGCTGGACGTGGACACCGATCATCGCCTGCAGGTCGTGTTCCTGGAGCAGGCCGGAAGCGGCGATGTCGGCAGCCCCGGAGGGTTGGGTCTCCTCCCGTGGCTGGAACACTCCCAGCAGCCCCACCGGGAGGCTCGGCAGGCGCCGCGCCGCCTGCAGCAGCGCCCAGGCCGCCGCCATGTGCACATCGTGGCCGCAGGCGTGCATCACGCCGCCGGATGCCGCCCAGGGGGCGTCCGTCCGCTCCACCACCGGCAGGGCGTCCAGCTCGGCCCGGATGCCGATCGCGGGCCCGGCCGGCCCGATCCGGGTGAGGAAGCCGGTGTCGGCCGCAGGCGTGATCGGCAGGCCGGCCAGCGCCAGGCTCAGCCGTTCGGTGGTCGGGCCCTCGAAGCCACCCAGGTCGGGATTGCGGTGCAGCTCGCGCCGCAGTCGGAGTGCCTCGGGGAGCACCAGGTGGAGTTCCTCGGAGAGATCGTGCAGCAGGCCTGCTGCTGCGGGAGTCGGCCAGGTCACGCTGGTCATTGTCCCCCAGCCGATGGGGGGATCGGCTCGAAGATCCGCACAGTGGCATCGAGGTGGTCGAGCACGGGCCCGGTGGGCGGCTCGAAGCGGTGGAAGGCGTTGGGCCCCATCGCGATCACGTCGCCGGCCAGTTCCGCGCTGAGTTCGACCGGAACCCGCCTGCGCGAGGTCCCGCGCAGGTCGAAGAACTCAGCGGCGGCAGCGAGCAGTCGCTGCTGCTTTTCCGGTTCGATGTCGAGCAGACCGTGGCGTTCCCGCAGTGCGGCGAGATGACCGGGGTTCGGTGTCAGCACGAGCAGCCGGCCGCCGGGTCGCAGCACGCGGGCGAACTCGGTGAGATTGCGTGGCGCGAAGACGCACAGCACGGCGTCCAGGGCGTGGTCGAGTACCGGCAACCCGGCCCAGACGTCGGCCACCACCGCGGCGATCCGGGGATCGGCCCGGGCGGCCACCTTCGCGGCTGCCACCGAGACGTCCAGGGCGATCCCGCGGGCGTGCGGTTCATCGCCCAGACAGCGCCGCAGATAGTGGGCCGTCCCCGAACCGACCTCCAGGACGCGGTGCGCCTCCCGGGCCTGCTGCGCGATGAGGTCGAGCAACGGGTCGAAGGCGCCGGACGCGAGGACTCGTCCTCGTGCGGCCAGCATGACCGGCGTGTCGGCATTGGCGGGCTGACCGGCCCCCAGCAGGTTCAGGTAGCCCTGGCGGGCCACGTCAAAGCTGTGCCCCCGCGGGCATCGGGCCGGCTGCCGCAGCCTCAGCTCACCACCGCAGCGCGGGCAGGCGAGCAGCCCCGATCCGGCCTCGATCCCCACCTCACGCCTTGTCGAACTGGAGCCCCCGGCCGTCCGGCGCGATCAGTTGCAGCACACCGTGGTTGACCGTGACCGTGGTGGCGGTCTGCAGCAACTCGAGTACCAGGGTCTCCTGAGCGGTCAACTCGTCGCTGAGACAGGCCATCCTGGTGCTCATCAGCGGGCCGACGTCGATCTGATCGCCATCCAGCGTGTAGTCGCCGCGGAAGCTGTTGCAGGCCCTGCCGGAGAGCTGATCGGCGGTGAAGGTCAGCGTGACCGGGTCGCCGGCCACCGGGGCCGAACTGGTGTTGCCGTCGATCAGCCCGCCCAGCACCCAGGAGGAGTCCGCCAGGTTCACCGGCGGCACCGGTGCCAGCAGTAGCGCCACCGCCCCGTCGCCGTCCAGCAACTCGACCGTTTCGCCGGCGAAGCGCACCGACGCTACCGTCCCGAGCGCGGCGTGGAACCCGAGTTCCTGCTGATCGCGGCCGTTGTCGGTGCAGAGCATCTGCGTCTGGAAGAGGTCGCCGAAGCTGATCGCGGTGCCGTTCAGGGTGTACGTCCCGCCGAATCCGTTACAGCCGCCGTTGCCGCTCACCTCATCCGCCCCGAAGGCGATGGTGGGCTGGAAGTCCGGGATCGTCGGCTCACCGTTGATCTCGGCCACCACCCAGGAGGTGTTCCGCAGCGACGCTGCCGGTCCTGCCGGGACCACCGCGGTGCAGCCGGCCAGCAGCACCGCTGCCGTCGCCACCGCAACTGTCCAGACCTTCATGTGTCCCCCTTCGAGACGCGCCGCGCCTTCAGATCCGATCGGATCAGCACCACCAGGCCGACGGCGGCCATCGCGCTGAACATGAACCATTGAACCGCATAGGACAAGTGATTGCCTTCGGTCAGATCGGGTGGCAGCACCGGTTCCAGCGGTCCCTCCTGCGGCGGTGTCATCTCCAGCAATCCCAGGTAGCCGTTCACCAGCGGGTAGGGCAGCGCCTGGGAGATGGCGTCGGAGTTCACCCCCCGTACCAGCCCGTCGATCGGAACCATGGCGTTTTGTGGACCCTGCTCGTTGCGACGGACGTTGCCCACGATCGTCACCTCGCCGGCCGGCGCCGGGGGAGCGGTGGTCGGAAAGTCCTCGCCGTCCCGCGATCCGAAGCCGCGATTGACGAGCAGGTGCCGACCGTCCTGGGTCTGCAGGGGGGTGAGGATCTCGTAGCCGGACTGGCCGTTGTTGGAGCGATAGCGGACGACGAACTGGTGCTCGCCGTCGAAGCGGCCGGTCACCCGGACCCGTTGCCACTGATCGGCCTCGGTGATCTCAGGGCCGAACACCTCGGCCCAGTCCCGCACCGGTGCGTTCTCGTGGACCACCACCGCCTCGTTGCGTTCGCGACGCTGCGCCAGCCGGTCGAGCTGCCAGTAGCCCAGATTGACGAAGGCCACCACCAGGGTGACGACGAACACGGCCAAGGCCACCCAGCGTGGCCAGAGCGGCCGTCCGGGCGCAGGAGTGCCCATCGGTGAGTTGAGCAGCTTCATGACTGGTCGTCCACCACCTGGCCCGGCACCGTCTCGGGGTTGGTGAGCTCGGGGCGATCCGGGGCGGGCGTGGCCGGGTTGGCGGGTGACGGGGCGCGCAGGTCGATGGCGTTGGCCAGCATCACCGCCAGCGCCGGAAGCACGGCGGCGGCGAGGAACAGCAGCAGGTTCCAGGGCATCGGTGTGACGGTCCCGGCCAGGAAGCAGGCGACGCGGGTCGCCATCGTCCACAGATAGCGGGTTCGGCGGGCGTTGTTGTCGAGGGTGCGGCTGAATCGGGCGGTGGTGATGACCTCCGTCCGTCCCTCGCGTTCCCGATGCCGCAGCACCCTTCCAGCCTACGCGGGACCACCGCCGGCAGCCTCGACCGGCCACCTGCCGAGGCGCGCTCCCGCGCCTCGGGTGTGGCAGTCGCGGACATGCCAGGTGGTCGCGCCACCAGAACCGGCACGGACCCGCTAGCGTTGCCGCCGTGACCGAAACAGCAAGCCGTAGCGTCATCGTCACCGGAGGCAACCGGGGGATCGGGCGCGCCATCGTCGAACGCTTCGTCGCCGACGGGCACAAGGTGGCCAGTTTCAGCCGGACCGGGGAGGCGCCGCCCGGTGCCCTCGGGATCGCCTGCGATGTCGGCGACCCGGCCGCGGTGGACTCCGGCTTCGCCGCCGCCGAGGCGGAACACGGCCCGGTCGAGGTGCTGGTCTCCAACGCCGGGGTGACCAAGGACACGCTGATCCTGCGGATGAGCGAGGAGGACTGGGCAGGCGTTCTGGACGTCAACCTGACCGGCTCATTCCGGGTGGCCAAGCGGGCGGCGAGGTCGATGATCCGCGGCCGCTGGGGCCGGATCGTCTTCACCGGCTCGGTGGTCGGCCTCTACGGCTCGCCCGGTCAGGTCAACTACGCCTCGTCCAAGGCCGCACTGGTGGGACTGGCCCGCTCCCTGACGCGCGAGCTCGGTGGTCGCGGGGTGACCGCCAATGTGGTCGCGCCGGGGTTCATCGAGACCGACATGACGGCCGTGCTGTCCGACGACCTGGTCGCGAGGTACAAGGCGACCACGCCGGCCGGACGGCTGGGCCGGCCGGAGGAGGTCGCCGCAGCGATCGCGTTCCTGGCTTCGGAGCAGGCGGGCTTCATCTCCGGCGCGGTGATCCCGGTCGATGGCGGCCTCGGCATGGGCCACTGAGCACGACGAAAGGACTGTCATGGGAATCCTGGAAGGCAAGAACATCCTGGTCGCCGGGGTGACGATGAACACCTCGATCGGCTACCGGGTGGCCGAGATCGCCCAGCGTGAGGGCGCCACCGTGCTGGTGTCGAACTTCGGCCGGGCGCTCAGCCTTACCCGCCGGATCATCAAGCGGCTCGATCCCGAGCCGGTGCTGCTGGAAGTGGACGTGACCAATCAGGAGCACCTCGCCGGACTGGCCGACCAGGTCCGCGAGCACGTGGACCACCTGGACGGCGTCGTCCACTCGATCGCCTTCGCCAATCCGGAGACCGCCCTGGGCGGCAAATTCCTGACCACTCCGGCGGAGGACGTCAAGACCGCGATCCACGTCTCGGCGTACTCCCTCGCCAGCCTGACGATGGCCTGCCGCCCGCTGCTGAGCCGTGGCGGGTCGGTGGTGGGGCTCACCTTCGACGCGCGGCAGTCCTGGCCAACCTACGACTGGATGGGCGTGGCCAAAGCGGCGCTGGAGAGCACCTCGCGGTACCTGGCCCGCTACCTCGGCCCGGACGGCATCCGCTGCAATCTGGTTGCTGCCGGTCCGCTGTCGACGATCGCGAAGAAGGCCATCCCGGGAGCCGAGACCTTCGACGACATCTGGGCCGAGCGCGCCCCCCTCGGCTGGGACCCGAAGGACCTCGACCCCACGGCCCGCGCGGTGGTCGCGTTGTTGTCGGACTGGTTCCCGGCGACTACCGGGGAGATGGTGCATGTCGACGGCGGTCTGCACTCCACCGGGGCCTGAAGCGTCCACCGCGGTCCTGGCCGACCGGTAGGTTTGACCCATGGCGGTGGTGGAACTTCGTGACGTGTCGATCGTGCGGTCGGGCGCGACCCTGCTGGACGGCATCACCTGGACGGTCGAGGAGGACGAACGCTGGGTGATCATCGGGCCGAACGGCGCCGGCAAGACCACCCTGCTGCAGATCGTCGGCGCCCAGTCCCATCCCACCCGCGGCACCGCAACCGTCCTGGACGAGACCCTCGGTGCGGTGGACGTCTTCGAGTTGCGTCCCCGGATCGGGGTCGCCTCGGCCGCGCTGGCCGACCGGATCCCGAGGTCGGAACGGGTCGCCGACGTGGTGGTCTCGGCCGCCTATGCCGTCATGGGCCGCTGGCGGGAGGACTACGACGAGGCCGACCATGCCCGTGCCGGGAGCCTGATGACCCAGCTCCGCGTGGGGCACCTGGCCGATCGCACCTTCGGGACCCTGAGCGAGGGAGAGCGCAAGCGGGTCCAGATCGCCCGCGCCCTGATGACCGACCCGGAGCTGCTGTTGCTCGACGAGCCCGCCGCGGGCCTGGATCTGGCCGGCCGCGAGGCGCTCGTGAGTACGCTGAGCGAGCTCTGCGAGGACGATTATGCGCCGGCCACCGTCCTGGTGACCCACCACGTCGAGGAGATCCCGCGCGGCATCACTCACGCGCTGCTGCTGAAGCAGGCGAAGCTGGTGGCCGCCGGCCCGATCGAGACGACCCTGACCAGCTCGCTGCTGAGCGCCACCTTCGACCTGGAGCTCACCGTCGGCCACGAGGATGGACGCTGGACCGCCCGCGCGGTCCGGTCCTCAGGTGGTTCCGGGCCGGCCAGGGCCTTCTAGGGGCGCCGATTCCAGAAGGTCCCGGAGCTGATCCGCGATCCCGTCATCCCCGCGCGGTGTCTGCTGGCATCATGGAGGCATCCAACACCAGGAGAACCCGATGTGGGAGTGGCTGTCGAACAATGTCTGGTCGATCTGGCTCGTGCTGGGCGCCGGGCTGGCGCTGACCGAGCTGGTGACCCTGGACTTCACCCTGCTGATGCTCGCGGCCGGAGCCGTGGCCGGCGGCGCGACCGCCCTGATCTTCCCCGGCATGCTGTGGCTGCAGATCGCGGTCGCGGTGGTGGTGGCGATCCTGATGCTGGCGTTGCTGCGTCCCACCCTGCTGGAGAAGATCCGCCGGATGCCGGGCTACCGCTCCTCGGTGGACAAGCTGGTCGGCAGCACCGGGGTGGTGGTGGCCGAGATCACCGTTGCCGGCGGCGAGGTGAAGCTCGCCGGGGAGGTGTGGACGGCTCGCAGCGTGGACGGCAACCCGATCCCGATCGGCGAGCAGATCGAGGTCTACCAGGTGGACGGCGCGACCGTGGTGGTCTACCCGCGACATCAGGCGCTTCCCTGACGGCCTTGGCCGGCGCCGGGCCATGGGTCGGTCCGCGGCCGGTAGGGTGGAAGGGAACGAGGAGGTCTCATGCCTGAAGCCCTGATGATCATTGTGTGGATTCTGGTGGCCGCGATCGTGGTCTCGGTCCTGGTGCGGTCGGTGCGGGTGATCCGCCAGCAACAGGTCGCCGTCGTCGAGCGGCTGGGCAAGTTCCGTCGCACCCTGGACTCCGGGCCGCACCTGCTGGTGCCGTGGATCGACCGGGTGCGCTACATGATCGACCTGCGCGAGGCGGTCGTCCCGTTCCCGCCGCAGGGGGTGATCACCGAGGACAACCTGATGGTGAGCATCGACTCGGTGATCTACTACCAGGTGGTCGATCCGGTGAGGGCGGCCTACGAGGCGCAGAACTACATCCAGGCCATCGAGCAGCTCACCATGACCACGCTGCGCAATATCATCGGCGGCCTCGATCTGGAGCAGACCCTCACCAGCCGTGAGGAGATCAACCAGAAGCTGCGTGCCGTCCTCGACGAGGCCACCGGCAAGTGGGGCATCAAGGTCAACCGGGTGGAGCTGCGCTCCATCGAACCGCCGGCGACGATTCGCGACGCGATGGAGAAGGGCGCCCGGGCCGAGCGCGACAAGCGGGCCGCGATCCTGATCGCCGAGGGCCAGCGCCAGTCGCAGATCCTCTCGGCCAGCGGCGAGAAGGAATCCGCCATCCTGCGCGCTCAGGGCGATCGGGAGTCCACCGTGCTGCGCGCCCAGGCCGACCGGCAGGCGGCGATGCTGCGAGCCGAGGGCGATGCCCAGGCGATCCACACCACCTTCTCCGCGATCCACGCCTCCAAGCCCACCCAGGGCCTGCTGGCCTACCAATACCTGCAGATGCTGCCCAGGCTGGCCCGCGGCGACGCCAACAAGATGTGGATCATCCCCAGCGAGCTGAACGACGCGCTGAAGGGGCTCGGAACGATGATGGGCGGCGGGCAGGGCGGCTCCCAGGCCGAGTTCGGTGATCCGGACGAGCTGGCCCGGGAGTTCGACCCGCCCGAGAAGGTGGACGTGGTAGCCGAGATCGCGGCGCAGAAGGCCGCTGACGAGGTCGCAGCCCAGCAGTCGGTGCAGCAGGCGATCGCCGAAGCCGCCGCGATCGAGGGACGCCGCGCCGCCGCCGTGGGGACGCCTGGACCAGCCGCGCTGGAGACCGCACTGCCCACCGACCTGGCGCCACAACCGGTCGCGGAGGCGGATCCGGAGCCCGCCTGAGCGGACGTCGATTGTCGGTGGTCGAGCCTGGCAAGACCTCCAGTAACGACGCTGACAACCTGCAGGCCGTCGGCGTGCGAGCATCGTCTCCACGTGGTTGGGTAGACGTGTGGCGACGGTGATCGAGGTGGGGCGGGCGGACGACGAGTGCCTCGCCGACTACGTCCAGCTGCGGGAATCCAGTCTGCGCAAACGGCTGGAGACCGAGCGCGGGATCTTCATCGCCGAGGGGAGCAAGGTGATCCGGCGCGCGATCGAGGCCGGATACCGGCCGCGCTCCTTCCTCCTCGCCGAGCGCTGGCTGGCTGAGCTCTCCGACCTTCTTGAGCCGCTGGACGTCGGAGTCTATGTGGTGAGCGAGGCGGTGGCGGAGGAGGTGACCGGCTTCCACGTCCATCGGGGTGCGCTGGCCTCGCTGCACCGGAGCGAGCGGTGGAGCGTGACCGACGTTCTGGCGGGGCGCCGGGTGATGGTGCTGGAGGATCTGGTCGACCACACCAACGTCGGCGCGATCATCCGCAATGCGGCCGGACTCGGCTGGGACGGCGTGCTGATCAGCGCGCACTGTGCCGATCCGCTCTACCGCCGCTCGATCAAGGTCTCGATGGGCACGGTCTTCGCCCTGCCCTGGGCGCGGCTGCCCGAGCGGGCGAACCTGGGCCGGCTCCTGCACGACGCTGACTTCGAGGTGGCCGCGCTCGCTCTGACCCCTGATGCCGTGAGCCTGGGGGAGTACGCCGCACAGACGCTGCCGGCCGACCGGCTCGCCCTGCTGCTGGGCACCGAGGGCCACGGCTTGAGCGCGTCCTGGCTCGCGGCCGCGGACGCCGTGGTGCAGATCCCCATGCACGCCGGCGTCGACTCGCTCAATGTGGCGGCCGCCAGCGCGATCGCGGGGTACACGTTGGCTCCCACCATTCAGGGCAACGCTTAGCCACCGAAGGCCAGCCACCAGGGATGCACTGATCGACGTGCTGCAACGATGGTCGAGCTCGGAACAGTCGGAACCCGTTGTCACCGGCAGGTGATCGATGGTCTCGACAAGCTCGACCGTCGATGTTCAGCGCTTCCCCAGTGACTGGCCCTGGAAACGCAAGGCTGGTCTTCGGCGGGAAGTGGCGTCGGCTGAGTCAGGCGTCGGCGGAAGGCTTCTTCGGGGTGACCGGCCAATCCTCGGGATAGAGGTGCGCGAGTTCCTCAGCCTGGGCGTAGAGCTTGCGGCGGACGCGCCCGGAGAGCCGGTCGCCGAAGACGATGCCGTTGAGGTGATCGGTCTCGTGCTGCAGGCAGCGGGCCAGCGTCCCGGTGCCCTCCACCCGGACCGGGTTTCCCTCGGAATCCACCCCCGTGCACACCGCGAAGTCGGGACGGGCCAGCGGCTGGTAGCCGCCGGGCAGCGACAGGCAACCCTCGTCTTCGGAGACCAGGCGACGGGCGTCGCCCTCGGGCAGGGCCACGACCGGATTGCAGACCACGCCCTGATGGAAGACGTCGTCGGCGTCCGGACAGTCGTAGACGAAGACCGCGAGATCGACCCCGACCTGGGTCGCCGCCAGCCCGACGCCACGGGCGGCCGCCATGGTGGCGAACATGTCGCGGACGAGGGTGCGCAGGTCGTCATCGAAGGCCTCCACCCGGCGGGTCGGCGCGTGCATCACCGGAGTTCCCCAGCGGGTGATCGGCAGCAGCGAGCCGCCCGTC
The DNA here is from genome assembly GCA_964435735.1 of uncultured Propionibacteriaceae bacterium. Classification (GTDB taxonomy): domain Bacteria; phylum Actinomycetota; class Actinomycetes; order Propionibacteriales; family Propionibacteriaceae; genus Propionicimonas. Next base: position 40,179 of record CAYSZZ010000020.1, on the reverse strand, counting down.
ATCAGGTCCCTGACATCCATCCTGCGTCCACTCCTCGATCCTCGGCCCGCTGTCGGGAGCCGTCTGCGCCACCGGGCATTCTAGCGATGGCCGTGCGTGGCGGCTTGCCCGGCGAGGCCCGGCTGCGCAGGCTGGGGGGATGGTGGCCCCTAGCGCTGAGCTGACGGACGAGCAGGCCGAGCTGGTCAACGCCTTCCGGCGGCACCTGAGCGCGGAGCGGAACCTCTCCGCCCACACCGTCCGGGCGTACTGCGGGGATCTGGCCAATCTGTTCGGCCACCTGGAACGGGTGGGCGAAGGTGCGCTGGGGGACATCGACCTGATCGCGCTGCGGCGTTGGCTGGCCTGGCAGCAGGCCGGGGGGGCCGAACGTGCCACCCTGCAGCGGCGGGCTGCCGCCGTCCGCACCTTCTTCGCCTGGGCCAAGCGCACCGGTCGGCTCGACAGCGATCCCGCAACCGGGTTGCGCTCACCGCGCACCGACCGGCGGTTGCCGCCCACCCTGGAGGTCGATCACGTCCGGGAAGCCCTGGACCGGCTGGCGACCGCCGTGGACGAGGCCGAGGACGACGACCGGCGGGCCGCGACCCGTCGCGACCTGGCGATCCTCGAGGTGCTCTACGCCAGCGGCATCCGGGTCTCCGAACTGTGCGGACTGAACCGCTCCGACCTGGATCCCGCCCGCGGGGTCGTACGGGTCTTCGGCAAGGGCGGCAAGGAACGGGTGGTGCCGCTCGGCGCGCCCGCCTGGCGCGCCCTGGAGGACTGGCTGGCGTGGCGGGGACGCCTTGCCCGCGACGCCGGGGACGCGGTGTTCGTCGGCGACCGGGGTGCCCGGATCGATCCCCGCGTGGCGCGTCGCGGGGTCCATCGTGCGCTGGAGGCCGTCCCCGGGGCCGCCGATCTCGGTCCGCACGGCCTGCGTCACGCGATGGCCACCCACCTGCTGGAGGGCGGCGCCGATCTGCGCTCGGTGCAGGAGATGCTCGGCCACGCCTCGCTGTCCACCACCCAGCTCTACACCCACGTCACCAACGAGCGTCTTCGCGCCGCCTTCCAGCAGGCCCATCCCCGGGCCTGAGGGATCGAAGGGTCAGCCACGACGGGCGATCGCCGCGGCGTCGGTCTCGGAGAGCAGGCGGATCTCGGGCCGCTCGAACAGCAGGAGGGGGTCGAGGTAGCTGTCTCCGCGGAGCAGGCCCAGGTGCAGGCAGGTGTCGCCACCACCGCAGTCGTGACCGTCGACGAGGTGGCCGATCACAGCGCCGGCGGTGACCCGGTCGCCGGCGGACACGCTGGCGTGGACCGGCTCGTAGGTGGTGCGCAACCCGCCGTGGACGACGGTCACCACCGGTTTGCCGCCGACCTCACCGGCGAAGCCGATCCGCCCGTCCGCGGCGGCGTGGACCGCCGTCCCCACCGCGGCCCGCAGGTCCACGCCGCGGTGGCCCGCCAGCCAGGGTTGGTCGGGCGGATCGAACCCCCGGATCACCGGGCCGTCCACCGGGCGGACCCCGAGCCCGAAGGCGATGGGCCCGGTCCCCAGCCAGGCCAGCGCCGCGACGATCACGATGGCCGGCCAGATCCGGCGTCGGTCAGCTCTCATGCCCCTCACTGTGGTCAGGGCGGGACTGAATGTGCCAACGAGTTCCACCGCCTGTGGACAACTCGCCCGCTGTGGACAACTGCTCGGTTGGCGCTGCTCCTTGGCGACCGCGTAGAATCGCAACGCGACCCGGCAGATCCGGGCCGACTTCGCATGCAGTCTGTTCGCCGCGAGGCGGGCCGAACCCCGAGGTCCCACACCAGGGTGGTCAGTAGGCGACTGCGTCAGGGGAACCGAAAGGCTCGGTTCCGGCAACCCAAAGCGGGACGAGCGCCAGCTCCACCCGCGAAGAGAGGAACGGCCATGGCCGTCATCACCACACGTCAGCTGCTCGACGCCGGCGTCCACTTCGGGCATCAGACCCGCCGCTGGAACCCGAAGATGAAGAGGTTCATCTTCGCCGAGCGCAACGGCATCTACATCATCGATCTGCAGCAGTCGCTGACCTACATCGATCAGGCCTACACCTTCGTCAAGAACACCGTTGCCAAGGGTGGCCAGGTCCTCTTCGTCGGCACCAAGAAGCAGGCGCAGGAAGCGATCGCCGAGCAGGCGACCCGGGTCGGCATGCCCTACGTGAACCAGCGCTGGCTGGGCGGCATGCTCACCAACTTCGGCACCATCTCCAAGCGCATCGGCAAGATGAAGGAGCTGGAGGGCCTCAACTTCGACGATGTGGCCGCCTCCGGCCTCACCAAGAAGGAACTGCTGCAGCAGAAGCGCAAGAAGGAGAAGCTGGCCAAGACCCTGGGCGGCATCCGCGACATGGGCAAGCTGCCGCAGGCGATCTGGGTGGTCGACACCAAGAAGGAGCACCTGGCGATCGACGAGGCCCGCAAGCTGCGGATCCCGATCATCGGCATCCTCGACACCAACTGCGATCCCGACGAGGTCGACTTCGCCATCCCGGGCAACGACGACGCGATCCGCTCGGTGGCGCTGCTGACCCGCGTGGTCGCCGACGCCGTCGCCGACGGGCTGCTGGCCCGCTCCGCCGCCGCGACCAGCGGCGAAGAGGCCGAGCCGATGCCCGATTGGGAGCGCGAGCTGCTGGCCGCCAACCAGGTCGCCGCCACCACATCCGAGGCCGAGGCCTTGGAGGGCAGCGACCTGCAGGCCAACGAACTCGCCGACGCCGTTGAGGGCGCGGAGGCTGAGACCGAGGCCCTGGCCGAGGCCGCTGCCGAGGTTGCCGCCGAGCCGGTGGCCGAGGTTGCCGCCGAGCCGGTGGTCGAGGCCGCTGCCGAGCCGGTGGCCGAGGCTGCCGCCGAGCCGGTGGCCGAGGCTGCCGCCGAGCCGGTGGCCGAGGTTGCCGCCGAACCGGTCGCCGAGACTGCTGCCGACACCGAGACCAACTGACCATTCCCCACTGACAGGACGACAACAACCAAGATGGCAATCACTGCTGCTGATGTGAAGCGGCTCCGGGATCTCACCGGTGCCGGAATGATGGACGCCAAGAAGGCGCTCACCGAGGCCGACGGCGATTTCGAGGCCGCCACCGAGATCCTGCGGGTCACCGGTCAGGCCAAGATGGCCAAGCGCTCCGACCGCGAGGCGAGCAACGGCTTGGTCGCTTCGGTCGGATCCACCGTGATCCAGCTCGGGGCCGAGACCGACTTCGTGGCCAAGAACGCCGAGTTCATCGAACTGGCCGAACAGATCGCCGCCGCGGTGGACGCCGCCGGTGCCGATGGCGTCGAGGCCGCCAACGCGGTTGCGCTGCCGTCGGGCCAGACCGTCGCGGAGGCCGTCGCCGAGTTGAGCGCGAGGATCGGCGAGAAGCTGGAGCTGGCGAACTCGGCGACCTTCGCCGGCCCGGTCGACATCTACCTGCACAAGCGGTCGCAGGACCTTCCCCCGCAGGTCGGCGTGATGATCGAGTACGCCGGTGAGCCCACCGCCGCGTTCATCCGCGGCATCGCCCACCAGATCGCCGCGATGTCCCCGCAGTGGGTCACCCGCGACGAGGTGCCGGCCGATGTGCTGGAGAAGGAGCGCCACATCGCCGAGCTGACCGCCCGTGAGGAGGGCAAGCCGGAGGCGATCATCCCCCGGATCGTCGAAGGCCGGCTCAGCGGCTTCTACAAGGAGGTCGTGCTGCTCGACCAGGCGTCGGTTTCCGAGGACAAGCTCACGGTCGGCCAGCTGTTGGACAAGAATGGGGTCACCGTGAAGCGGTTCGCCCGCTTCGCCGCAGGAGCCTGACCGAACTCGCGTTCCGAGAAGAAGGAGCCCTCGTGCCCAGTCCTTACCGCCGCGTCCTGCTCAAGCTCTCGGGTGAGGCATTCGGGGGAGGCTCGATCGGGGTCGACCCCGATGTGATCGCCAGCCTTGCCACCCAGATCGCGGCCGTGGTGGCCGGTGGTGTCGAGGTGGCGATCGTGGTGGGCGGGGGCAACTTCTTCCGGGGCGCCGAGCTGCAGACCCGTGGCATGGATCGGGCCAGGGCCGACTACATGGGCATGCTCGGCACGGTGATGAACTGCCTGGCCCTGCAGGACTTCTGCGAGAAGGCGGGGGTGCAGACCCGCGTCCAGACCGCGATCGCGATGGGCCAGGTCGCCGAGCCGTACATCCCGTTGCGCGCCATCCGGCACCTTGAGAAGGGCCGGGTGGTGATCTTCGGCGCCGGCTCGGGGATGCCGTTCTTCTCCACCGACACCGTGGCTGCGCAGCGAGCGCTGGAGATCGATGCGGACGTCCTGCTGATGGCGAAGCAGGGCACCGACGGGGTCTACGACCGCGACCCGCGCACCAACCCGGACGCGGTCAAGTTCGACCACCTCAGCTACGACGAGTTCCTGTCGCGCGATCTCAAGGTGGCCGATGCCACCGCGATCAGCCTGGCGCGGGAACACAGCCTGCCGATGGTCGTCTTCGACCTCGGAGTTGAAGGCAACATCGCCCGGGTCGTCTCGGGTGAGAAGATCGGAACAACCCTGCACGCGTGAGCTGCGGGCTGCGAGAAGGGAGTGGGCGTGATCGCCGACATCATCAAGGACGCTGAGCATCGGATGGCTGGGGCGATCGACCACGCCCGGGAGGAGTTCGGCGCGATCCGCACTGGACGCGCCCATCCGGCGATGTTCAGCAAGATTCTGGTCGACTACTACGGCAGCCCGACCCCGCTGCAGCAGCTGGCGACCTTCCAGGTGCCCGAAGCCCGGATCGTGCTGATCAGCCCGTTCGACCGGGGTGCGATGGCCGGTATCGAGAAGGCGATCCGGGACTCCGATCTGGGCGTCAACCCGGCCAACGACGGCAATGTGCTTCGCCTGGTGCTGCCGCAGCTGACCGAGGAACGCCGCAAGGAGTACATCAAGCTCGCCCGGCACAAGGCCGAGGAGGCGCGAGTCGCGGTGCGCAACACCCGTCGCCATGCGATCGACGCCGCCACCAAGCTGGTGAAGGACAAGGAGATCGGCGAGGATGACGCCCGCGGTGCCGAGAAGCAGCTGGACCAGTTGACGAAGAAGCACGTCGACCAGGTGGACGAGCTGCTCAAGGCCAAGGAAGCCGAGTTGATGGAGGTCTGATGACCTCTGCCGATTCCCCGCCCAGCCCGGCCCCCTCCAGGGCCGGGCGCGACCTTCCTGCCGCGATCGCGGTGGGTCTCGGCCTGCTCGCGGCCGTGGTCGTGACCCTGATCTGGTGGCATCCGGGCTTCATCCTGCTGCTGGTGGTGCTGACCTGCATGGGTGCGGTCGAGGTGCACCACGCGCTGAAGCGGATCGGGATGAACTCGGCGATCCTTCCGATCGTGGTGGGGACGGTGGCGATCATCGGCGGCAGCTACGCCGCCGCCGTGCTGGAACCCATCAGCGGCATCCCGTGGCACGAGGTGCTGCTGGGCGGGCTGGCGCTGACGGTGCTGCTCGCCCTGATGTGGCGGATGCCCAGAGGCGCCGACGGCTATGTGATGGACGCCGCGGCCAGCCTGTTCACCATCACCTACATCCCGTTGCTGGCCTCCTTCATCGGCCTGCTGCTGGCCTCCCCGCACGGCGCCTGGAAGCTGGTCATGCTGGCGCTCTGCGTGGTCGGCAGCGATGTCGGCGGGTACGCCTTCGGCGCGACGCTCGGCAAGCGCCCGATGGCGCCGAAGATCAGCCCGAAGAAGACCTGGGAGGGCCTGGCCGGCTCGGCCGTGACCGCCTCGGTGGTCGGGGTGCTCTCCGGCTGGCTGCTGCTCGGCCTGCCCTGGTGGTTCGGGCTGATCATGGGCCTGACCTGCGTGCTCTTCGGTACCGCCGGCGACCTGATCGAATCCCTGATCAAGCGGGACGTCGGCATCAAGGACATGTCGTCCTCCCTCCCCGGTCACGGCGGTGTGATGGACCGACTCGATTCCATGCTGGTGGCGGCCCCGGCCGGCTGGCTGCTGTTCACGGTATTCGCGGTATGACGGCGTCGCTCACTCCGCAGGAGGAGTCGGCCTACGCCGAACTGATCGCCCACGCCGAGTCGGGACGTGCGGTTCCGCTGGTGATGGCCCCGCCGCGCCGTGGCAAACCGCCGGCGCACTGGCTCGATCTTGACGACGAGGCGCGCACGGCCGCGGTGGCCGACCTCGGCCTGGCCGGATTCCGGCGGGGCCAGGTGGATCGGCATCTGCTCGACCACCTGAGCACCAACCCGGCCGAATGGACGGACATCGCCCGCACCGACGCCGACCGGCTCGCTGCGGCGTGGCTGCCCTCCCTGCTCACCCGCGTGCGCGATCTCTCCGCCGACTCCGGGACGACCGTGAAGACGCTGTGGCGGCTGTTCGACGGCTCCCTGGTCGAGTCGGTGCTGATGCGGTACGGGGTGCCTGGGCTGCGTGCCTCCGGCCGGGGACGGGAGCGCGCCACGGTCTGCATCTCGTCCCAGGCCGGCTGCGGCATGGCCTGCCCGTTCTGCGCGACCGGCCAGGGCGGCCTGCAGCGCAACCTCACCACTGCCGAGATCCTGCTGCAGGTGGTCGACGCCGCCCGCACGCTGCGCGACGGCGGCGTTCCGGGCGGCTCCGGCCGGGTGAACAACATCGTCTTCATGGGTATGGGCGAGCCGATGGCCAACTACAAGGCGGTACTGGCGGCCGTCCGGACGATGACCTCGCCGACGCCCAACGGACTGGGCATCTCGGCCCGCGGCGTGACGATCTCGACAGTCGGCCTGGTGCCGCGGATGCGGCAGCTCGCCAAGGAGGGTCTGCCGGTCACCCTCGCGGTGAGCCTGCACGCCCCGGACGACGAGTTGCGCGACGAACTCTGCCCGATCAACACCCGCTGGAACGTCGCCGAGGTGGTGGATGCCGCGCACGGCTACTTCACCGCCACCGGCCGGCGGGTCTCCATCGAGTACGCCCTGATCCGCGACGTGAACGACCAGCCCTGGCGGGCCGACGCGCTTGCCGAGGTGCTGCGCCGCGGCGGCCACGGCTGGGTGCACGTCAACCTGATTCCGCTCAACCCCACCCCGGGCTCCAAGTGGACCGCCTCCCGCCGCCGTGACGAGCTGGAGTTCGTCCGTCGGCTGGAGGCTGCCGGTGTCCAGGTCACCGTCCGCGACACCCGTGGCCGGGAGATCGACGGCGCCTGCGGCCAGTTGGCCGCCAAGGAGTAGTCGGTACCCTGAACACCGGTCGTCAGGTGTCGGCCAAGCTCCGCAGATCCACGCCGAAGGACTGCTCGATGAACTCCATGGTCTTCAGCTGAGAGTCGAGAGATGCCCGGACCAGCTGTGTGGTGAACAGACCACTCTTCGGACTCCACTTCGCCTCGCCTCTAGGGACTGCCCTTTCCCATTCCACCGCCGCGAGGTACTCGCAGTAGTCGAGGCTCTCGGAATCGTGAGCGATGTTCGGTTGGACGAGATCGTGTTGCTCAAGAAGTCGGCCCTCGTACCTGAACTGGGCATACGGCATTGCTCTGGCCGTCACGCGCCCGACGCCGACGTATCCGTGGCGCTTGAGGTAGGCCACCACGACATCGCCCACCTCCAGCGCGATGATCTGATCGCGCCACCTGGGATGCGCTCCTGCCGCAAGGAATCCATAGCGACGACAATCGTCCCAGTTCCGGGATTCCCCTTCCCCTACATTCACGTAGAAGATCCCGTTCTTGAAGTCGAAGTGAGCAAGTCTCTTGTGGAGAGTGTTGACCGGCCGAAAGCGGGAGACGAATTGACCTGAGGCGACATTCGTGAGGGTCCGGCCGAGTTTCCAGATGAGGGCCGTCTCGACCATCAGAGCCTCGTCTGATGTAAGTCCCTGGGCAATCACTCGAATGATCGGCTCCAAGCCCTCGTCCTGAATCGCCTTGATCCGTGTGGCTTTCACCGAGTCGCTGAAGTCCTTCAGGTGCGCGTGACTGCGCGATCCGGTGCCCTTGCCGTAGTAGAACTCTTCGAGGTTGCGTGGGTCTATGTAGACGTAGACGTAATACCTGTCGCTCACGCTGTCACGCTATCGGTACGTTCCGACAGTCGGTCGGACAGCCAAAGTTGCCGATCCATCGATCCTGAAACCCAGCCACGAGTTCTGTATCTCAGGGCATGCAGATCAGGCGACAGGTGCCGCCTGAGGCCCAGTGGGCTTGGGGTTGAAGTGGAGCCAGCGGGTTTGGAGGGATTCTCCCGTTGGCCCGCGCCAAGCTGGTGGTGGCAGGTCTGGGGGTGGTGCTTTCAAGCGGGGCGGTCGCAGCGGGTATCCATGGTGATCATTGAAGACCAACCCATCGACGTGCTGCCGTCCGACCGCGACGGGTCTGCCGTCGGTCTCCCAGACCGGGACGGCCGTGGCGTCGCAGGGGTACCGGTCGGCGAGATGCCCGACCAACTATAATAGAACACAAGTACGAATACAAGCCTTGTCGTGAGGTTTTCTGAACCTTCCCGGAGTTCATTCCCCGTAGGGGCGGATGTCGGCGTACTCGGCGATGACGGCTTCGATGCGGGCAACCGCGGCATCGTCGAGGCCGGCGTCACCCGTCACCGCTCGCCAGCCGGCGGTCACGACGTTGCCGTAGTTGTGGCCGTGATGGGCCGGGACGGCTTCGCCCATCAGCATGTCGACGGTGACCTGGGCGGCGGTGACGCCCGGGATCCAGATCATCGAGCCGCTGACGTCCGGGGCGCGCTGGGCGGGTTCCAGCCACTCCGGCGGGCGCCAGAGCAGTTCGGGTCCGAGCCAGGTCACCGGATCGGTGGCGTGCTGCAGGTAGAGCACGCGGGGTTGAGCCCATTCGCCGGAGGGCTGAGGGTCGTCGGGACGCGACAGCCAGCGCACCTCGCGCCCGCCGTCCAGCACCGGTTGCCAGGCCGGGCTGCCCGGGTCGCGCGCGGCCTGCAGTGAACGCCACAGCGGCGAGCCGTTGGGGCTGCCCACGAACATCGCACCATCGGTACGGGTACGGATCTCGGCGACATCGGCGAAGACCGCCTGGCTGCCGTGGGCGCCGAGGCTGAGGCCGTAGCCGACCAGCTGGGGACGAGCGTCGGCTGGCAACCCCTCCCAGACGGCGTGCACCTGGTCGAAGAGCTCCTTGGCCGCGGCCACGGGCGCGTCCGGGTCGAAGAGGAAGGAGACCCAGCTCGGCGTGTAGGCGTACTGCATCGAGGCGATCGCCGTGTTGCCGGCGTGCAGGTACTCGATGGCATCGACGGTCTGTGCCTCCAGCCAGCCGGAGCCGGTGGTCGTCGCCACCACCAGGACGTCACGGTCGAAGGCTCCGGTGCGTTGCAGCTCGGCCACCACCAGCCGGGCACGCTCGGCGAGGGTCGGGGCCGACCCCAGTCCCGCATAGACCCGGATCGGCTCCAAGGCCGCGACGCCGGTGACCTCGGTGATCTCGGCGGCGGTGGGTCCGCCGGCCAGGAAGTTGCCGCCATGGCGGCCCACGCCCTCCCAGGCGACGGCCGAGCCGGAACCCGCGGAGCGATAGGTCGCGGCCGGCTCGATCGCCTCGGCTTCCGGCGAACCGTTGCGGGCCGCGTAGATCGAGTCCACCGCCGCCAGCGCGCCGCCCACGAGCAACCCCAGGGCGAGGACGACGGCGGCGAGACCTCCCAGCGCCGCGACCAGCCGTCCACGCCGCCGGCGAAGGGAGCTGAAGATCCGGCGGACGCCTCTGCCCGCGGCCAGCAGCAGGACGACCAGCGGCAGGAACCCGGTGAGGAAGCTCGCCAGGGATGAGCCCGGAAGTGGCGGCATCTCGACCGCGCGGCGCACCTCGTTCTGCCAGACCACCGCTAGCGAGGACAGCCCGGCGAGGGCAGCCAGCCAGGCCACGCCGTACCCGATCCACCACCGTCGCCTGGCGCTGGCGGAAGGGCGCCAGGCGGCCCGCGACCGCACCAGGGCCGAGAGCGCGGCACCGACCAGGTAGCCCAGACCAAAGGCGAGCGCGGCCGCCGCGCCCTGCAGCAGCGCGGGCCGGGGGAGCAGGGACGGGGTGACCGACAGTCCGGCGAGCACCAGACCGAGCGCTGACCCACCCGGGTCGATCTGCCACCAACGGCGTCGGTGGGAGCGTTCGCGGCTCATGCCGTCGCGCCCGCGAGGACCAGAGTCCGTGACGCCTCGGCGATGGCGTCGCACAGCCAGCTCCGGTGACCCGGCGGACGTCGGCCGGCCAGCGGGCTCACCATTGGCCAGGCCCGCGGCCCGGCCAGCGATTCCAGCTCGGCTCCCGGCACCGGGGTCACCGCTCGATCTCGGCCACCCGGGCCGCGATCAGCCGATCCAGCACCGAGGGCGGCAGGGGTTGCTCGGCGGTGAACCGGAGAGTGCCTTTGGCGAGCGAGAACCCGGCCAGTTCCTCACGGACGGTGTCCAGGGCGGCGGGGCTGAACGGGTACAGCCCGATGTGACCTTTCGCGTTCATCACCGACAGCAGCGGCTTGCCGCGGTACCGCAAGGCGGGCATGCCGTACCCCACGCCGTCGACGGCGTCCGGTACCAGCTCGCGAGCCCGCTCGTAGACCGCGGAGATCGCCGTCCGCTGCGGTTCGGGCAGCTCCGCCAGGTAGTCACTCAGCTCCGACATGGCGTCAGCCTAGTGGGCACCGGTGAGACCTCCGGGGTCTCCCACCGGGCGGCCGGGTCAGCGGTCGACGCGGGCAGAGCCGCCGCCGGCGAGCTTGAGGATCTCGGCCTTGGTCGCCATCGTGGTGTCCCCGGGGGTGGTCATCGCCAGCGCGCCGTGAGCGGCGCCGTACTCCACCGCGGTCTGCAGTTCCTCGCCTGAGAGCAACCCGTAGATCAGGCCGGAGGCGAAGGAGTCGCCACCGCCCACCCGATCCAGGATCTCCAGATGCGGCCGCATGGTGGCCTGCACCAACCCGCTGGCCGGCGACCAGGCGATCGCGCCCCAGTCGTTGTCCGAGGCGGTGTGGACGGTGCGCAGCGTGGTGGCGATGACCTTGAAGTTCGGGTAGGTCTTGCTGACCTCGTCGATCATGGCGGCGAAGGCGCCGACCTCCAGCGAGGAGAGGTTCTCGTCCACTCCGGCGACCTCGAAGCCGAGCGAAGCGGTGAAGTCCTCCTCGTTGCCGATCATCACGTCGACGTACTCGGCCAGCTCGCGGTTGACCTGGCGGGCCTTGTCCTGGCCGCCGATCGACTTCCACAGACTGGGGCGGTAGTTCAGGTCATAGGAGACGATCGTGCCGTGCCGCTTGGCCGCCTGCACCGCGGCCAGCGCGGTCTCGGCGGCGGTCTCGCTGAGCGCGGCGTAGATGCCGCCGGTGTGCAGCCAGCGGACACCCAGGGTGCCGAACAGGTGATCCCAGTCCACGTCGCCGGGGGCGAGTTGGGAGATCGCGGTGAGCCCACGGTCGGAGACGCCGACCGCGCCACGCACCCCGAAGCCGCGCTCGGTGAAGTTGAGCCCGTTGCGCACCGTACGCCCGACGCCGTCACCGGCGGCCCAGGTGATCAGCGGATCGACCCCGCCGGCGAGAATGCAGTCCTCCACCAGCCGGCCCACCGGGTTGTCCACCAGGGCGGTCACCACACCGGTGCGCAGCCCGAAGGCCTTCCGCAGCCCGCGGGCCACGTTGTACTCACCGCCACCCTCCCAGACCCGGAAGCTGCGCGTGGTGTGGATCCGCTGCTCGCCCGGGTCGAGCCGCAGCATCACCTCGCCCAGCGAAACCTGGTCGTACCGGCACGAGTCTGCGGGGCGGAGTTCGATGACGCTCATGCTGAGTGACGCCTCCTCGTCGGGGTCCTTGGGAAAGGGCATTCCCAAGGTTCACTCTACTGGCCGGGTACCGGAGCCCCACGCCCTTGCCCATTCTTGCATCCCCTTACCGCACGCGGTGCGGGGGTGCTTGCGAAACGCGCAATACACTGGCCAGCGTGCGAAGTGTGGTGATCCTCGGCAGCACCGGGTCGATCGGAACCCAGGCGATCGAGGTGATCCGGCGGCGGCCCGGACAGTTCGGCGTCGTCGGCCTCTCCGCCGGAGGATCCTCGGTCGAGCTCCTGGTGCGGCAGGCCCGTGAGCTCGCCCCCCGGGTGATCGCGGTGAGCGACTCGTCCGCGGCCGACCGACTCCGCGCCGAACTGCCCGGAGTCGAAGTCTGGGACGGGTCGGACGCGTCGACCCGGCTCGCCGCGCTGGAGGCGGACGTGGTGCTGAACGCGATCACCGGCGCGGCCGGCCTGGAACCCACGCTGGCCACGCTCGCGGCGGGTACCACCCTCGCGCTGGCGAACAAGGAGTCCTTGGTGATCGGTGGCCGGCTGGTCACCGAGGCTGCGGCACCCGGGCAGATCGTCGCGGTGGATTCCGAGCACTCAGCCTTCGCCCAGGCGCTGCGGGCCGGACGCACCGACGAGGTCCGGCGGCTCATCCTGACCGCTTCGGGAGGCCCGTTCCGTGGACGCGCCCGGGACGAACTGGCCTCCGTCACGCCCGATCAGGCCATGGCCCACCCGACCTGGGCGATGGGCCGGGTGATCACCATCAACTCGGCCACCCTGGTCAACAAGGGTCTCGAGCTACTGGAAGCCGGCCTGCTCTACGACGTGCCGCTGGAGGCCATCCAGGTGGTCGTCCACCCGCAGTCGGTCGTCCACTCGATGGTGGAGTTCTGCGACGGCTCGACCATCGCCCAGTGCTCGCCGCCCGACATGAAGCTGCCGATCGCGCTCGGCCTGGCCTGGCCCGACCGGGTGCCGGACGCCGCCGCGGCCTGCGACTGGACGCAGGCCACCACCTGGACCTTCGAGCCGCTGGACGACGAGGCCTTCCCCGCGGTCGAACTCGCCCGCCGGGTGGGACTGGCCGGCGGGATCGCCCCGGCGGTCTACAACGCGGCCAACGAGGTGGCGGTGGACGCCTTCTGCGAGGGCCGGTTGAGCTTTCGTGGCATCGTGGACGTGGTCACCTGGTGCGTCGACCGACTGGACGATCAGCCGCCGGACGTGGGGGAGTTCTCGGTGGCCGCGGTGCTGGCCGCCGATGCCTGGGCGCGCACTACAGCCGCCGGGCGGATCGCTGAAGGAGAGAACACGTGGAACTGCTGATCACCATCGGCTTCGGGATCGTCTTCTTCGCGCTCATCATGGCCTCGGTGGCGCTGCACGAGGTGGGCCACATGGTCCCGGCCAAGCGGTTCGGTGTCCGGGTGCCGCAGTACATGGTCGGCTTCGGCCCGACGCTGTGGTCGACCAAACGGGGTGAGACCGAGTACGGCATCAAGGGCTTCCCGCTCGGCGGCTATGTGCGGCTGCTGGGCATGTACCCACCCGGCTCGAAGCGCGAAGGCAAGGCCGGCCGCGTGGCAGAACTGGCCGATGCGGCCCGGGCGCAGGAATGGTCGGAGATCACGCCGCAGGATGTCGCCGACGGCCGGCTGTTCTACCAGAAGAAGACCTGGCAGAAGCTGGTGGTGATGTTCGGCGGACCGTTCATGAACATCCTGATCGCGTTCGCGCTGTTCTGGGGGATCACCGCGCTCTACGGCGTCAACCGCGCGCAGACCACGATCTACCACGTCTCGCAGTGCATCGTCACCGACGGCAGCCAGCGCGACTGCGAGCCCGGCGACCCGCCGACGCCGGCGGCCCAGGCAGGGCTGCTGGCCGGCGACAAGGTGGTCGAGTTCAACGGCACCGCGATCACCAGCTACGACCAGCTCAGCGGGCTGATCCGCGCCAATCTCGATCGTGAGGCGCGGATCGTCGTCGAACGGGGCGGCGAGCGGGTCGAACTCACGCCGGTCAACACCGTGATCACCGGGGTGCGGGACACCTGGGATCCGTCCCGGATCGTGCCCGCCGGGTTCCTGGGGGTGTCGCCGGAGTTCGTCCTCACCACGGGGGGCCCGGTCGACGCGCTCTCCGATATGGCGACGATGGCGGGTCAGAGCCTGGTCGCGCTGGCGCAGTTGCCGGTGAAGGTGTGGAACCTCACCGTCGATCTGGTCACCGGGCAGCCCCGTGACATCTACGGCCCGATCAGCATCCTGGGGGCGAGCCAGGTGGCCGGTCAGGTGATCGCCCAGGAGGACATGAGCTGGCAGGCCAGGGCCGTCACCTTCGCCTCCCTGCTGGGGTCGATCAACCTCTTCCTGGCGATCTTCAACCTGGTGCCGCTTCCGCCGCTGGACGGCGGTCACATGGCCGGGGCGGTCTGGGAGTGGCTTCGCCGTCAGGCGGCGAGGCTGCGGGGAAGGCCCGATCCCGGCCCGTTCGACACCGCCAAGCTGCTGCCCGTCGCCTACGCCGTGGGTGGCCTGCTGCTGCTGAGTGGGATCGTGCTGATCCTGGCCGACATCATCAGCCCGCTGCAGCTGTTCTGACCCCCCACCGGATCTCGACAAGCTCGATCGACAATGAGCAAGATAGGCTGGCCGCCGGATTCGAATCGCGCCCACGCCTGCGACGAATGAGGAGTACATGACCGTCAATCTGGGGATGCCCGCGGTGCCGCCGCCCGTGCTGGCCCCGCGCCGTCCGACCCGGCGGATCAACGTGGGCAAGGTGGCTGTGGGCGGCGATGCGCCGATCTCGGTGCAGTCGATGACCACCACCAAGACCACCGACATCAACGGCACGTTGCAGCAGATCGCCGAACTGACCGCCACCGGGTGCGACATCGTCCGGGTGGCGGTGCCCAGCCAGGACGACGCCGACGTGCTGCACATCATCGCCAAGAAGAGCCAGATCCCGGTGATCGCCGACATCCACTTCCAGCCGAAGTACGTCTACGCCGCGATCGACGCCGGCTGTGCGGCCGTCCGGGTGAACCCGGGGAACATTCGCGCCTTCGACGACCAGGTCAAGCAGATCGCCTCCGCAGCCACCGATGCCGGGGTGTCGATCCGGATCGGCGTGAACGCCGGCTCGCTCGACAAGCGGTTGCTGGCCAAGTACGGCGCCCCGACCGCCGAGGCGCTGGTGGAGTCGGCGTTGTGGGAGGCCAGCCTCTTCGAGGAGCACGACTTCCGCGACTTCAAGATCTCGGTGAAGCACCACGATCCGGTGGTGATGGTCCGCGCCTACGAACTGCTCTCCGAAGCCTGCGACTACCCGCTCCACCTCGGTGTCACCGAGGCCGGCCCCGCCTTCCAGGGAACCATCAAGAGCTCAGTCGCCTTCGGTGCGCTGCTGGCCAAGGGCATCGGCGACACGATCCGGGTCTCGCTTTCCGCTCCGCCGGCCGAAGAGGTCAAGGTCGGCATCAAGATCCTGGAATCGCTCAACCTGCGACCCCGGCACCTGGAGATCGTCTCGTGCCCCTCCTGCGGGCGTGCTCAGGTGGACGTCTACAAGCTCGCCGACGAGGTCACCGCCGGGCTGGAGGGTATGGAGGTGCCGCTGCGGGTCGCGGTGATGGGCTGCGTGGTGAACGGGCCGGGCGAAGCGCGGGAGGCCGACCTCGGTGTCGCCTCCGGCAACGGGAAGGGGCAGATCTTCGTCAAGGGCGAAGTCATCAAGACCGTTCCCGAGTCCGAGATCGTCGCGACCTTGATCGCCGAAGCGAACCGGCTGGCGGCCGAGATCCCGGTAGGGGAGTCGGGCCCGGTCCAGGTCAGCGTGGGCTGACCCGTGGCCGCCCGGATCCTGACGGTCGCTGACGCGCCGCTGGTTCGGGAACTGCTTGCGACCGACCCCGTCGGCAGCGTTTTCGTCGGCTCTCGGGTGGACGTCGGGGTTCTCAATCCGGCGGGTCCGGGGGTGCTGTGGGGATGGCCCGCCGACCGCCCGGTGGCATTGCTGCACATCGGCGCGAACCTGGTTCCGGTGGCGCCGGACCTGTCGGCCATCCCCGCCTTCGTGGAGGCGGCCGGGCGTCGACGCACCTGTCAATCGATCGTGGGGCCGAGCTGGCTGGCGCTTCCGTTGTGGGCTGCCCTGGTGCAACGCTGGGGAAGCTCCTATCGCGAGGTCCGCGAGGTGCGCCGCCGGCAGCCCGTGATGAGCCTGTCGACCCCGCCGCTGATCGAGGCCGACCGGCGGGTGCGGCCGATCACGACCGCGGACTTCGACAGCTACCTGGAAGCCTCCATCGCGATGTACACCGAAGAGGTGGGCAACGACCCGCTGTCCGGCGGAGGTGGGGCGGGGTATCGCAGCTACTGCCGCTGGCTGGTCGACTCCGGGCGCGCGTTCGGCATCGTCGAGGACGGCCGGGTGATCTTCAAGAGCGACATCGGCGCCGCCAGTGGCGGTGTCGCGCAGATCCAGGGCGTGTGGCTCGATCCGGCACTTCGCGGACGCGGCCTGGCCGCGCCCGCGATGGCGGCCGTGGTGGAGTATGTCCTGGCCGACTACGGGACCGCTTCGCTCTACGTCAACGACTTCAACCTGCGGGCGATCCGCTGCTATCGCCGCGTCGGCTTCGCCACGGTGGGCGAGTTCGCCACCGTCCTGTACTGACCTCAGGCCGGTGCGGCGACCTCGGCGACGGGCGCTCCGGTGAGCTCCGCCAGTTCGGCAGGGGAGAGCGGGAACACCGCGTGGGGGTGCCCGGCGGCAGCCCAGATCCGTTCGAACCGGAACAGCTCGCGATCCACCAGGATCACCGGCGGCCTGAGGTGACCGACCGGTGACACCCCTCCGATCGAGAACCCGGTGGCGGCCTTCACGAAGTCGGCGTCCGCCCGTCCCAAGGCACCGACCAGCGCAGCCACCTTCGCGGTGTCGACCCGCCGGTCGCCCGAAGTGACCACCAGCACCGCGGCGTCGTCGCTGCGCCGCCGGAAGACGATGCTCTTGGCGATCTGGCCCAGTTCGACGCCGAGGGCGTCGGCGGCGTCCTGCGCGGTACGCCCGGTCACCGGCAACAGCACGACCGAATGCGGGTGCCCCTGTTGTGCGAGGCGATCGGCGACCCGGCGGACCGCGTCGGGCAGGGAGGTGTCATCCACCGGCCCATCGTGTCATGGCACGGCGGCCCGATCCCGACCAGAACGCGGGCCGGACTGCGCCGAGTGTGGAGTGAGGCGCGGTCGTGGATAGGCTTGGCCGGTGATCACCCGACTCTCCAGCTATTTCGTCCGCACCCTGCGCGAGGATCCCGCCGACGCCGAGCTGCCCAGCCACAAGCTGCTGGTGCGGGCCGGCTACATCCGGCGGGTCGCGCCCGGCATCTACTCCTGGCTGCCGCTGGGGCTGCGGGTGCTGGCCAAGGTCGAGCAGATCGTTCGCGAGGAGATGGACGCTATCGGCGCCCAGGAGGTCCGCTTCCCGGCGCTACTGCCGCGCGAGCCCTACGAGTCCACCGGCCGCTGGACGGAGTACGGCCCGAACCTGTTCCGGCTGCAGGACCGGAAGTCCGGCGACTACCTGCTCGGTCCGACCCACGAGGAGATGTTCACCTTGATGGTGAAGGATCTCTACTCCTCCTACAAGGATCTGCCGCTGGTGCTCTACCAGATCCAGACCAAGTACCGCGACGAGGCCCGGCCGCGGGCCGGGCTGCTGCGCGGGCGCGAGTTCGTGATGAAGGACTCCTACTCCTTCGACATCGACGACGCCGGGCTGGCCGCCTCCTACGCCAGGCATCGTGCCGCCTACGTTCGGATCTTCGACCGGCTGGGCCTGGAGTACGTGATCGTCCAGGCCACCTCCGGTGCCATGGGCGGCTCGGCGTCGGAGGAGTTCCTGGCGGTCTCCCCCAACGGCGAGGACACCTTCGTGCTCTCACCAGGGGGCTACGCCGCGAACGTCGAGGCGGTCTCGATCGTCCCGCCGGCACCGGCCGACGCCAGTGCCGTTCCCTGGCCTCGAGCGATCCTCACCCCCGGCGCGGCGACCATCGAGACCCTGGTCGAGGCGGCCAATCAGGTCGCTCCGCGCACGGACCGCCCCTGGCAGGGCAGTGACACGCTGAAGAACGTCGCCTTCCGGCTGACCTGGCCGGGGGGCCGCTCCGAGCTGCTCGCGATCGGTCTGCCCGGTGATCGCGAGATCGATCTGAAGCGCCTGGAGGCGGCCATCGCGCCGGCCGAGGCCACGCCGTTGACCGAGGCGGACTTCGCCGCCAACCCCGGTCTGGTGAAGGGCTACATCGGTCCGGTCTCGCTCGACGGCGAGGTTGTGACTGCCCATCTGGGCACCGAGGCGACCGCCGGCGTCCGCTACCTGGTCGATCCGCGGGTGGTCCCCGGCACCGCCTGGCTGACCGGGGCCAACGTCGCCGACACCCACCTGATCGACGTGGTGGCCGGCCGCGATTTCGCCGCCGACGGCGTGCTGGACGTGGCGGAGATCCGCGACGGCGATCCGGCGCCGGACGGTTCCGGTCCGCTCAGCCTCGCCCGCGGCATCGAGATGGGTCACATCTTCCAGCTCGGACGAAAGTATGCCGATGCGCTGGGCCTGAAGGTCCTGGACGCGAACGGCAAACTGGTCACCGTGACGATGGGTTCCTACGGGGTGGGTGTCTCGCGTGCCGTGGCGGCCGTGGCCGAGGCGACCTGCGACGACAAGGGTCTGGCGTGGCCGCGTGCGCTCGCGCCCTTCGACATCCAGATCGTCGCGACCGGCAAGGACGAGGCGGTCTTCGCCGCCGCCGAGGAACTGGCCGGGGAGCTGGACGCCGCCGGGGTCGCGGTCCTGCTGGACGACCGCAAGGCCTCGCCGGGGGTCAAGTTCGCCGACGCCGAACTGCTGGGCATCCCCACCACCGTGATCGTCGGACGCGGCCTGGCCGACGGGCTGCTCGAACTCCGCGACCGCGCGACCGGCGAGCGCGGCGACCTGCCGGTCGCTGGCGCCGCCCAGCGCCTCCTCGGGTTGGTCCGCGCCTAGCCGGAGGTTCGCCCGCGACAGCCCTCGGCGGGAACCACCGCTCTCCGGAAAACCGTCGAGCCCGGCTAAGCTGGCCGACTACAACCTCATCGGACAATCGAAGGACGTCGCAATGAAGATCTCCGACCTGGAAGGGCTGCTGACGCCGGTCGTCGCCGCCCGGAATCTCGAGGTTGACCGGATCGAGCTGATGTCGGCCGGGCGCCGCAGGCTGGTGCGGGTGTTCCTCGATGGCGATGGTCCGGCCGGCCTGGGTCCCTCCCTGGATGACATAGCCGATGCGACCCGGGCGATCTCCAACGCACTGGACGACTCCACGATCACCGGACAGGCGCCCTACACCCTCGAGGTGTCCTCCCGAGGCGTGGGGCGTCCGCTCACTGAACCCAAGCACTACCGGCGCAACCGGGGCCGTCTGGTCGCGGTCACCGGCCCGGAACTGGACCTGACCGGACGGATCGTGGCGGTGAGCGACGACGAGGTGACCCTCGACACCGGCGAGGCCACCCGCGTGATCGGGTTCGCCGGGATCGACAAGGCAGTGGTGCAGGTGGAACTCAACCGCCTGCCCGACACCGACGAAGAGGAGATCTGATGGACATCGATCTGCAGGCGCTCAAGCAACTGGAGCGCGACAAGGAGATCCGGATGGATGTCCTGCTGCGCGCCCTGGAGGACGCGCTTCTCAATGCCTATGCGAAGGATCCGAACGCGGTCGAAGGGGCACGGGTCACCATCGACGCCAAGAGCGGCAAGGTCACCGTCCTGGCCCCGGAACTGGACGAGGAGGGCACGAAGATCGGCGAGTTCGACGACACTCCGGCCGGCTTCGGGCGGGTGGCCGCTGCCACCGCGCGCCAGGTGATCTTCCAGCGGCTGCGCGAGGCCGAGGACGAGCAGAAGTTCGGGCACTTCTCCGCAGCCGAGGGAGACATCCTGCTGGGCGTCGTGCAGCAGGACCGCGACAGCCGCACCGTGCGGGTGGACCTGGGGACGATCGAGGCCATCCTGCCGCAGGCCGAGCAGGCGCCGGGCGAGGAATACACCCACGGCAAGCGGCTCCGGGTCTACGTGGTCAGCGTGCGCCGCGACCTGCGCGGTCCGCAGGTGGTCGTCTCGCGTACCCATCCTGGGCTGGTCGCCAAGCTCTTCCGGCTCGAGGTACCCGAGATAGAGCAGGGCGTGGTGGAGATCAAGGCGATCGCCCGCGAGGCCGGCCACCGCACCAAGATCGCGGTGGTCAGCCATGCCCCCGAGGTGTCGGCGAAGGGTGCCTGCATCGGCCCGATGGGGCAGCGGGTGCGGGCGGTGATGCATGAGCTGAACGAGGAGAAGATCGACATCATCGACTTCTGCGAGGACCCGGCCGACTTCGTCGCCCAGGCGCTGTCCCCGGCCAAGGTCGCCAAGGTGATCGTGACCGATGCCACCGCCAAGGCCGCGCGCGTGATCGTCCCGGACTATCAGCTCTCCCTGGCGATCGGACGCGAGGGGCAGAACGCCCGGCTCGCCGCCCGGCTCACCGGGTGGCGGATCGACATCCGTCCCGACACCGCCGAGTAGTCATCGGGTGGCCGAGCCGATCCGGATGTGCGCCGGCTGCCGCCGGCGTGCTCCGCAGAGCGAGTTGCTGCGGCTGGCCTGGCGAGAGGGGATCGGGGTGGTCGCCGACCCCGCCCGCCGGCTTCCCGGCCGCGGGGTCAACCTGCACCCCGGGTGTGCGGCCCTGGTGCTGCGGAACCGCGGGGTGGGGCGCGGCCTTCGCCGAGAGGTGGACGGTGAACAGCTGCGAGGGTTGCTCGCTTCGCTGTGAATCGCCCGTGCCGGCGCCCGATTAAGTGACCGGGGCGCATCGGCGTTAGACTGTTGGACGCGCGTCCGCCACCGTGGCGGGCACAACCAGAAAGTGGGCTGTTCGCTCATGACCACTCGATGAGTATCCAGAAATGAGCAAAAACAACTAGCTGGTCTGCGCACGGCGCGGACCTGAAGGAGAGTAGTGGCCAAGGTCCGCGTCTACGAGCTCGCCAAGGAGCTCGGGGTCGACAGCAAAGCATTGCTGAAGACCATCAACGACATGGGAGAGTTCGTCCGGTCGGCGTCATCCACGATCGAAGCACCGGTCGAGCGCCGCATCAAGGAGAAGTTCGCTGCGCGAGCAGCGGAGACGACGGCGGAGAAGTCCGCGCCGGCTCCGGCTGCGCCCGCCCCCGCACCTGCAGCCGCCAAGCCGGCTGCGGCAACCCCCGTCCCGCCAGCGGCCGCCAAGCCGGCTGCCGCGGCCCCGACTACCACGCCGGCCAGCACCAGGCCGGCGCCGGCACCGCGCCCTGCTGCGCCGGCCCCGAAACCGGCGCCCAGCGCACCGGCCGCTCCGGCGGCGAGCGCTCGTCCCAGCGCGGCGCCACGTCCGAGCACACCCGGCGGCGGTTCACCCACGCCCGGGCCGCGCCCCGGCCCGCGCCCAGCCGCTCCCAGCCCCGCCGCGCGGCGTCCGGGTGCACCGCGGCCGGGCAACAACCCGTTCGCGTCCAGCCAGGGCATGGGGGTGCGCCGGCCGCGTCCTGAGGGCGCAGCCCCCGGCCAGGCCCGGCCTGGCGATCGTGGCGCCGGTCCGCGTCCCGGTGGCGACAACCGGATGCCCCGACCCGGCGGTACCGGCGGTCTGCCGCGTCCCAACCCCGCGATGATGCCGCAGCGGATGAACTCCGGTCTGGCAAGCGGCCCCCGAGCCGGTGCCCGTCCGGGTGCTCCCGGTGGCGCTGGTGGCCGGGGCCGTCCCGGTGGCGCTCCCGGTCGTGGCGGCGTCGGCGGTCCTCCCGGTGGCGGTCCGGCCGGCGGCGGTGGCCGCGGTGGCCGCGGTGGCCGCGGTGGCTCCGGTACCCAGGGTGCTTTCGGGCGGCCCGGCGGTCCGGCTCGCCGGGGACGCAAGTCGAAGAAGCAGCGCAGGCAGGAATTCGACCAGATGGAGGCGCCGTCGATCGGCGGCGTGCGCATCCGGCAGGGTGACGGCCAGACCGTCCGGCTTCGCCGCGGAGCTTCGCTGACCGACCTCGCCGAGAAGATCGGCGTCGAGCCGGCGTCCCTGGTGCAGGTGCTCTTCCATCTCGGTGAGATGGTGAACGCGACCCAGTCGGTGGCCGACGACACCCTGCAGGTGCTGGGTGCCGAGCTGAACTACACCATCGAGGTGGTTTCGCCCGAGGACGAGGATCGCGAACTGCTGGAGCGGTTCGACATCGAGTTCGGTGAGGATGCCGGCGGGGAAGAGGATCTGGCGGCCCGCCCGCCGGTCGTCACCGTGATGGGTCACGTCGACCACGGCAAGACCAAGCTGCTCGACGCGCTGCGTCACGCCAACGTGGTGGCCGGCGAGGCCGGTGGCATCACCCAGGCGATCGGCGCCTATCAGGTGACCACCGAGGTCGACGGAACCGAGCGCAAGATCACCTTCATCGACACCCCCGGTCACGAGGCGTTCACCGCCATGCGTGCTCGTGGTGCCAAGTCGACCGACATCGCCGTGCTGGTGGTGGCGGCCGATGACGGTGTGATGCCGCAGACCATCGAGGCGCTGAACCATGCCAAGGCGGCCGACGTGCCGGTCGTGGTGGCGGTGAACAAGATCGACAAGGAGGCCGCAGACCCGGTCAAGGTGCGCGGACAACTCACCGAGTTCGGTCTGGTGCCGGAGGAGTACGGCGGCGACACGATGTTCGTCGACGTCTCGGCGATCACCCGCCAGGGGCTCGACGAGCTGCTGGAGGCGGTCGTGCTGACCGCGGATGCCGCTCTCGACCTGCGGGCCAACCCCGACATGGACGCCCAGGGCGTCGCGATCGAAGGTCACCTGGACCGCGGCCGCGGCCCGGTGGCCACCGTCCTGGTGCACCGCGGCACGCTGCGCACCGGCGACTCGATCGTGGCAGGTTCGGCTCATGGCCGGGTCCGGGCGCTGATCAACGACCACGGCGAGACCGTCGACGAGGCCCCGCCCTCCATGCCGGTGCAGGTGCTCGGCCTGACCTCCGTGCCCGGTGCGGGCGACAACTTCCTGGTCGTCGAGGACGACCGGATGGCTCGCCAGATCGCCGAGCAGCGGGAGGCTCGTCAGCGGGCGGCCATGCTGGCCCGGACCACCCGCCGGCGCACCCTGGAGGATCTCTTCAAGGAGATGCAGGAGGGCGAGACCCAGGAACTGCGACTCATCCTCAAGGGAGACTCGGCCGGTTCGGTCGAGGCGCTGGAGGATTCGCTGTCGCAGATCGATGTCGGCGACGAGGTCGACCTGCGGGTCATCGACCGCGGTGTCGGCGCCATCACCGAGACCAACGTCTCGCTGGCGGCGGCTTCCGATGCGGTGATCATCGGGTACAACGTCCGTCCGCAGGGCAAGGCAACCCAGATGGCCGACGCCGCCGGCGTGGACATCCGGTACTACTCGGTGATCTACGCGGCGATCGACGATGTCGAGGCTGCGCTGAAGGGCATGCTGAAGCCGATCTACGAGGAGCAGGTGCGCGGCCAGGCCGAGATCCGGGAGGTCTTCCGGTCCTCCAAGATCGGCATGATCGCCGGCTGTATGGTCATCGACGGCAGCATCCGGCGCAACGCGTCGGCCCGGCTGCTACGCGACGGCATCGTGGTGCACACGTCGTCCATCGCCTCGCTGCGGCGGGAGAAGGACGATGTCACCGAGGTCCGCGAGGGCTACGAGTGCGGCATGACGCTGGCGAACTACTCCGACATCCGGACCGGTGACATCATCGAGACCTTCGAGATGGTGGAGAAGCCGCGCAACTGACGAGAAACCCGCGACAGGCTCAGGGAACGTCGCTGACGTTGGCTGAGCCTGTCGAGGTCTCGAAGCCTTGCAGGTCGACTAAGGAGCGACAATGACAAACCCGCATCGGGCCAAGACGGCCGAACAGATCAAGGTCATCGTGGCCGGCATGCTGGAGCGGAGGATCAAGGATCCCCGGCTCGGGTTCGTCACGCTGACCGACGTCCGGCTGACCGGCGACGGTCGGGAGGCGACCATCTTCTACACCGTGCTCGGAGACGACGAGGCACGGGTCGAGAGCGCACGGGCGCTGGCCTCGGCGACCGGTCTGCTGCGCTCGACCGTCGGCAAGCAGCTGGGCCTGAAGTTCACCCCGACCCTCAGCTTCGTGCTGGACGCGGTCGAGGAGGAGGCGTCACAGCTCGAGGAGGCGCTGGCCAAGGCGCGCTCCCGGGACGCGGAACTGGCCGCTGCGGCGGCCGGCGCGAGCTACGCCGGGGATCCGGATCCGTACCGCAAGCCCGAGCCGGACGAGGAAGCGGTTGACTGACGGCCTGATCGTCGTCGACAAGCCGGCCGGCTGGACCTCCCACCAGGTGGTCGGCCGGCTTCGGCGCATCCTGGGCACCCGCAAGGTGGGGCACGCGGGCACCCTCGACCCGATGGCCACCGGCGTGCTCGTGGTGGGCGTCGGGCGCGCCACCCGGCTGCTGGGGCACCTGGCGCTGACCGACAAGAGCTACACCGCCACGATCCGACTCGGCCAGGCGACCCTCACCGATGACGCCGAGGGCGACCTCGTCGAGGCCAAGGGCGCAGCGGGGGTGAGCGTCGAACAGGTCTCGACCGCGATGGCTGCCTACCGCGGCGCGATCACCCAGGTGCCCTCAGCCGTCTCGGCGATCAAGGTCGACGGGGTGCGCTCCTACGCCCGGGTGCGAGCCGGTGAGGACGTGCACCTCCAGGGCCGCGAGGTCAGCGTGTCGCGTTTCGAGCTGGTCAGGGCACGACCGTCCTCGGTGTTCGGCTGGCACGAGGGGGCGGGATACGCGCTCGACGTGCTCGATGTCGATGTCGTGGTCGACTGCTCTTCGGGCACCTACATCAGGGCGCTGGCCCGCGACCTGGGTCGTGATCTCGGCACCGGCGGGCACCTGATCCGGTTGCGCCGCACCCGGGTGGGCCCGTTCACCTTCTCGGAGCCATACCTCTCGCCCAACGGACTCCAGGCAGGGCCGGGGGTGAGCGTTCCGCTGCTCGGCCTGGCCGAGGTCGCGCGGCGGTGCTTCCCGGTGGTCGAGCTGGAGGCGGCCGAAGCGGCCGGCGTCCGGCACGGCCAGGCGCTGGGCAGGCCGGTGCCCGCCGACCCGACCGCGCTGCTGGCCGGCGAGGAGTTGCTGGCGCTGTACCGTCCGAAGGGTCCCGGGGCTGTGCCCGTGGCCGTGTTCGTGGGCGGCTGAGTGGCTTGCTATCGTTCATCGGCAGTCAAGTGGAAGGTCGGTACGTGGAGCGCTCGGTAGTCGTCATCGGCAACTTCGACGGCGTCCATCCCGGCCATCGCGCAGTGCTGGCCGAGGCGCGCAGCCGCGAACCGGGGTTGCCGCTGATCGTGGTGACCTTCTGGCCGCATCCGGTCTCGGTGCTCCGCCGGGAGGTGGGCCCGATGCTGCTGACCGGGCTGGACGAGCGCATCGAGCTGCTCACCGCCGCTGGAGCCGATCGGGTCGAGGTGGTGACCTTCACTCCCGAGTTCGCCGCCTGGTCGCCGCAGCGGTTCGTGGACGACATCGTGGCGCCGCTGAACCCGGCCCGGGTGGTCGTCGGGGCGAACTTCAGGTTCGGTCACCGGGCTGCGGGCGACGTCCAGGCCCTTCGGGAACTGGCCGCCGGCCGCTTCGAGGTCGAAGGCATCACGCTGGTGCGCTACGGCGACGAGGAGACCTGCTCCAGCCTCATTCGCGAGGCTCTGGCGGCGGGGGAGGTGGCCCACGCGGCCGAACACCTCGGACGTCCCTTCGCCTTCCGGGGAATCGTCACCCGCGGCGACCGGCGTGGTCGCGAACTGGGGTTCCCGACCGCCAACCTGCCGGTTCCCGCCGATCTGGCCTGTCCGGCGGACGGGGTGTACGCCGGCTGGCTGACCCGCCGCGACCACCGCGGTGCCCACGGCGAACAACTCGGCGGTGACCAGCA
>CAYSZZ010000020.1:1697-14333 GCA_964435735.1 uncultured Propionibacteriaceae bacterium | reverse complement strand
GGGCACCAACCCCACCTTCGACGGCCAGGATCGCCGGGTGGAGTCCTATGTGCTGGATCGCGATGACCTGGAGCTCTACGACGCCGCCGTGGTGGTCGAGTTCATCGGCCGGATTCGCGGCCAGGTGCGGTTCACCGATATCGGCGAGCTGATCGTCCAGATGACCCGGGACGTCGCCGAGACCCGCAGGCTGCTCTTTCCCTGACGATCCACGCGCTCGTAGCGCCGGGCAGCCGGACCGATCAGGTGCCCGATCTCATCAGTATGCTCCGACCTCTCCTCTGAACCCGACCGACTTCGGCCCGGCTCAGAGACCGGTTTCACTGATCGTCCGAGCGATGTGATCGTTTCAAAATAGTGCTATGACAAGCTATTACAGAAGAACTTCTTCGAAACTCTTGCGTTGGGGTAGCGCTTTCCCTATTCTCTGAGAAACCGGTTCCCAGCAGCCGGTCGGTCGAGGAGGATCTCTCGTGAGCGCGATCAGTGAACTGTCCAGGCTGCGGACCCGCGGCGGTGGGCCCAAGGATGCGCCACGCGACACGATGGTCGCGCTGGGCTTTCTGGCGCCGTGGATCCTCGGGCTGCTGCTGATCACGATCGTCCCGATCGCGGCGTCGGCCTACCTCTCCTTCACCAAGTACGACCTGTTCAGCGCGCCGCGATGGATCGGCATCGACAACTTCGTCCGGATGGCCTCCGATCCGCGGCTGCTGGCCTCCCTGAAGGTGACCTTCACCTATGTGTTGATCGGCGTCCCGCTCTCGATGGCGGCTGCGCTGGCGGTGGCCATGGCCCTGGACAAGGGATTGCGTGGGCTGTCGTTCTACCGGTCGATGTTCTACCTGCCCTCGCTACTGGGCTCCTCGGTCGCCGTCGCGATCCTGTGGAAGCAGATCTTCGGGGTCAATGGGCTGGTCAACGCCTTCCTCGGACTGTTCGGCGCAGAACCCCGCGGCTGGATCTCCGACCCGGAGACCGCGCTGTGGACGCTGATCCTGCTCAGCGTGTGGGGGTTCGGTGCGCCAATGGTCATCTTCCTGGCGGGCCTGCGTCAGATCCCTGCCATGTACTACGAGGCGGCCAGTGTCGACGGCGCCGGCCCGATCCGTAAGTTCTTCTCGATCACCTTGCCGTTGCTGAGTCCGATCATCTTCTTCAACCTCGTTCTGAGCACCATCGGGGCGTTCCAGACCTTCACCCAGGCCTTCATCATCTCCGGCGGCGCGGGCGGTCCATCCGACTCGACCCTCTTCTATTCGCTCTACCTCTACCAGCGGGGGTTCGCGGCCTTCGACATGGGCTACGCCTCAGCCATGGCCTGGCTCCTGGTGGCGATCATCGCCGCCTTCACCGCCATCAACTTCCTCCTCTCCAAGTTCTGGGTGTTCTACAATGACTGATCCCGCCCGCTCCCGCTCCGCCCTGGCGGAGGCGGTTCCGGCGCCGCGACGCCGCCGGCCGGCCGCTTCGTGGGCGAACTCGCTCCTCCGTCACGTCGTCCTGATCGCACTGTCTGCGCTCATGCTCTACCCGCTGGCCTGGATGGTTGTCAGCAGCCTTCGGCCGAACGAGCTGATCTTCCGGATGCCCGGGTTGCTCCCGGTGATGGCGGAGTTCTCCAACTACACCGACGGCTGGAACGCGCTGCGGCCGAGCTTCGGGCGCTACCTGCTGAACTCGACCATCGTGGTGGCCGGGTCGATCCTGGGCAATCTGGTCTCCTGCTCGATGGCCGCCTATGCGTTCGCCCGACTCCGGTTCCGGTTCCGGACGGCGTTCTTCGCGACCATGCTCGTCACCGTCATGCTGCCGGTGCACGTGGTGATCGTGCCGCAGTACATCATGTTCTCCAAGCTGGGACTGGTGAACACCTTCTGGCCGCTCATCCTGCCCAAGTTGCTCGCCACCGACGCGTTCTTCATCTTCCTGATGGTGCAGTTCATCCGCGGGATCCCCAGGGAGCTCGATGAGGCCGCGAAGATCGACGGTGCCGGCCACTGGCGGATCTACTTCTCGATCCTGCTTCCGATCATGACGCCGGCTCTGGCGACCACCGCCATCTTCACCTTCGTGTGGGTGTGGAACGACTTCTTCGGCCCGCTGATCTACCTCAACGATCCCAATCTGTTCACGGTTCCGCTCGCGCTGCGGCAGTTCCTCGACTCCCAGGGCCTATCCAACTACGGCGGCATGTTCGCGATGTCGGTGATCTCCTTGCTGCCGGTGTTCCTCGCCTTCCTCTTCGGGCAGCGCTACCTGATCCGTGGGATCGCGACGACGGGGATCAAGTGATGACCGGCCTGCTGGGCGGGTACCAGGACTGGCCGGACGCGGTCGCCGCGCTGCCCGTTCTCGATCCCGGCCATCCGGTTCGCGGCCGGCTCGCCAGTGTCCTGGGGGTTCGCAGGGCAGTCGCGCAGGACCTGCGGGTGGACGCGGCCTGGGAGGGTGCCGGCACCCGGACGTGCCGGGTGTCGTGGGCGTTGCCCTACGGACCACGGACCACCGCCTACGTGGTGGCACCCACCGAGCCGGAGGGCCGTCTCCCAGGGGTGCTCATGTTGCACTGCCACGCCGGAACCCGCTCCACCGGCGCCCAGCAACTCCTCGATGTGGCGGGAGATCCCGACTCGGTGGGCGCCGGTGCCCGGCAGCCCGCCGCGACGGTGCTGCGCGACCGCTACTACGGGGGGCGAGCGCCGGCGACCGAGCTCGCCCGGCGGGGTGCGGTCGTACTGGTGCACGATGCCTTCTCCTGGGCGAGCCGGAGGTTCACACTGGACCACCCACCCGCGGTGCTCGGCGAGCGTGCGGACGCCCTGGTCGCCGCGGCCGGCCGGGAACTCGCCGCCTACGAGCGGGAGGACCTGCTCCACGGGTTGCACGAGGACCACCTCGCCAAGGCAGCGGGCGCGCTCGGCACGAGCCTCGCCGGGGCGGTGGTCACCGACGACCTCGCCGCCCTCGACATCCTGGCGGACTGGCCGGGGGTCGATCCCGACCGGATCGGAGTGGCGGGCTTCTCCGGGGGTGGCGGCCGAGCCGCCTACCTGGCTGCCCTCGACCCTCGGGTCCGGAGCGTGGTGGTCACCTGCATGATGGCGACCTTCGCCTCGCTCGTGCCCGAGTATCTGGCCAGCCATTCGTGGCTGCTGTTCAGCCCCGGCCTCCCGGCCGTCTTCGATCTGCCCGACCTGCTCACGATCGATGGTGGGGTGCCGACTCTCGTCCAGTACGCCGAGCTGGACGAGCTGTTCCCCCTGGCAGGGATGCGGGCCGCGAGCCGTACGTTGGCGAGCCGCCTCGGTGTGCGCTACACGGGTTCGTTCCACGCGACTGGACACGCCTATCCGCCCGCCATGCAGCGCGAGGCTGAGGACCACCTCCTCGGCAGCCTCGCCGGGCATCCACGATTTCCCGCCCATAACCCAAGAGCCTCAGGGCACAACCAATGAAGGGACAGACCATGAAGATCACCCGATTCGGCGTAGCCGTGGCGGCCGGAGTCCTCGCGGCAGGATTCGTCCTGGCCTCCTGCAGCAGCGGGGGTGGCGACCCCAGTGCCGGCGGGTCAGAGGGGGAGCAGATCGAGCTCCGCTTCGCCTGGTGGGGCAGTGACACGCTCAATGACATCAAGGCCCAGCAGATCGCCCTGTTCGAGAAGGCTCACCCCAACATCACCGTTGCCGGGGAGCCGTCGGAGTACAACGGGTACTACGACAAGCTCGCCACCCAGGTGGCCGGCGGCGGGGCCCCGGACGCGATCCAGATCACCTACGACGCGCTGCCGGTCTATGCCGGCAAGGGCGCGATCTACGCCCTCGACGATGTCATCGACTCCGCCAAGTTCAGCGCCGGTGCGCTGGATGCCGGGATCATCGACGGCAAGCTCTACGCCATCCCGACCGGGCTCGGCTCTCGTGGCATCATCGTCAACCCGGCGGTGTTCGAGGCGGCCGGGGTCTCGATTCCCGACGACTCCACCTGGACCTGGCAGGACTACATCGACATCGCGGCGCAGATCTCGAAGGCGGTGCCGGGCTCCTACGGGTCGGCGTCGATCGCCAACGACCAGAGCCTGATGGCCTTTGCCCGTCAGCGTGGTGAGGACCTCTACACCGCCGACGGCAAGAACGGCGTGAGTGCGGAGACCGCGAGCGCCTTCTTCCAGTTCGCGCTCGACCTGATGAAGGCCGGCGGATCGCCGGATGCCGCCGTTGCGGCCGAGGACGGCAGCGCCTCTCTGGAACAATCGCTGATGGGCCAGGGAAAGGTGGCGATGACCTTCGCGCCGATCAACTTCATCGACATCTACGCAACCGCGGCCGGGCAGGATCTGCAACTGCTCAATGTGCCGGGTGACTCGCCGGGCAAGGTGGGACTGGTCCCGCAGCCCACCGTGCAGTACGCGGTGTACTCCGGGTCGAAGCATCCCGAGGAGGCAGCGCAGCTGATCGACTTCCTGCTGAACAGCGACGAGGCGGGTCCCCTCAACAAGCTGACCCTGGGGATCCCCGCGGTACCCAGCGTCCTCGAGGCGATCCAGGGCGACTTCACGCCGAGCGAACAGGCGCAGGTGGCGCATCTCGACCGGGTCCAGAACGCAGGCGGGGTCGCTCAGAACCCGCTCGCGCTGCCGACCTCGCAGCTGGGCCCGATCATCACCAAGCTCGTCCAGGACGTGCAGTTCGAGCTCACCACGCCGCAGCAGGCGGGCGCGGACTACGTGTCGCAGGTGGACACAGCACTGGCCTCGAACTCCTAGACTGTCGGCGCTGGGGAGCCGCTGCTGCTCCCCAGCGCCACAGCGCACTCCATCCCGTGCCGGCAGAACCGAACCGGAGGCAGACATGACATCCTCGCCCGCACATCGGGGCGCCCCCCGCATCACCGATGTCGCCAAGGCTGCCGGGGTGTCGCGCGCAACGGTGTCGCGGGTGATGAATGGAAACCCCAGCGTCGACCCCGACCTCGCCTCGCGGGTCCGCGAGCTGGCGGCCTCGATGAACTACCGGCCCAGCATGGCGGCCCGCAGCCTGTCGCTCGGGCGGACCCACACGGCCGCGGTGATCGTGCCGGACCTCGCGAACCCCAACTACCAGGAGGTCCTCCGCGGCGTAGCCGCGGCGGCGGAGGACGCGTCCTACCGCATCCTCGTCGCAGAGACCCGGGACACCCCCGCCCACGAGGAGGGGGTCGTCCTGGATGCGCGGGAGCGTTGTGACGCGGTCGTGCTGGTGGCGCCCAGGATGCCCGAGAGCCGGCTGCGCCCCCTGCTGGCGAAGGTGGCCCCGGCTGTCGTCATCAGCCGCGATGCCGACGACGCCACGCCCAGCATCCAGGTCGACTACGCCTCAGGCGTGCGGGAGCTCGTCGAGCACCTTGTGTTCCTCGGGCACCGGCACCTGTTGTATCTGTCCGGCCCGGCCGGCAGCCTGTCGCAGCACCGGCGGATCGACGCCCTGCGAGCCGCTGCTGCGGCCCGGGAAGACCTGCGGCTCTCCGAACTCAGCGCCGGGGCGACGCTCGACGCCGGCTACCAGATCGCGACCGCGGTGCTCGAGGCCCGCGCCACTGCCGTGCTCGCCTACAACGATCTGGTGGCCTTCGGGCTGCTGGTCCGTCTGAACGAGCTGGGCGTGGCGGTGCCCAATGAGATATCGGTCACCGGGTTCGACGACATCGACCTGGCGCGCTTCGCCACTCCACCGCTCACCACCGCGACGGTCGACCAGGCGCAGCTCGGCCGGCTGGCCTGGCGTCAGCTGCAGGCCGTGCTCGGGGGAGAGCGGCTGGCGGATCCGGCGCCGGTCCGGCCGCGCATCACGATCCGCAACAGCACCGGGGCGGTCCCTGCCGCGATCCGGCTCGCGCATGGCCAGATCCATGAGCCGGGTGCCCACGAACGCGTGCTCACATCGCTGGCGTGGACCGCTGACGAGCAGGTCTACCGGCTGGTGGGGAGTTGCGCCGACGGGTCGACGCTCCCGCTGGCGCGCTACCTGACCGGGGAGCACCTGCCCGACATCCATTCCCCTCGTCCCTATCTTCACCCGGTCCACACGGTCGGCGGTTTCGCGCTCACCGATGCCAGCCCGCGAGACCATCGTCATCAGTACGGGCTTTCGCTCGCGATCCCCCGAGTGGGAGGAACGAGCTACTCCGGTGGCCGTACCTTCATCGACTCCGCGGGCACCGTGTTGCTGGAGAATCAGGGTCGCCAGGTGACCGTCCGGCGAACGGCCACCGATCCCACGGTGATGACCGAGGAACTCCGATGGTGCGACGCGAACGGCGACCTGCAGCTCACCGAGACCCGCTCGGTGGCCGTGGGTGTCGTGCCCGGCAGCGAAGGCTGGTCGCTGGTCTGGGAGAGCGTGCTGCGCGCCAGCGAGGGGCCGGTCGTGATCTCGCCGTCGATGACGCTGCGGCAGCCCGCCGGCGGCTACGGCGGTGTGTTCTGGCGGATGGGCCCGTCGCGTCAGCGCCATCTCTTCGGTGTCGAAATCACGACGGAGGCGGAAGCTCACGGCAGCCTGGCCCCGTGGCTCGCCTTCGTGCAGGACCACGGCGCCCACCAGACCACCCTGCTGTTGGTCCAGGATCCGGAGCTGTTGCTGCCCTGGTTCGTTCGGCTGGAGGCTTACCCGGGAGCGGGGCCCGCTCTGGCGTGGGACAGCGACCGGGTCATCCCGGAGGGCGAGGAACTACGGGTTCGGCTCGGGGCGGTCATGATCGACGGCGCACTCGACGTCGCAGCGGCCGGGGAGCTTGCTGCCACGGTGTTCGTCCCGGGAGCCGCAGGCGGCCGGCAGCCCCGGGTGGGCTGATCGGGCGGCCGGCTGTGGCGCGGGACCGCCGTGCTCCGGGTGACCAGAGTCCTGCCCACCAGTCCCGCGATCGCACCCGTCTCTCCCGGGGCGCGAGGATCCGCCGCCCTCGCGGGTGGGGCCGCCACGGCTCATACTGGTGACATGTGGGAGGAGTTGTGGGGCTGGCTGCGGCACCGGGAGGACCCGCAGCTGTTGCTCTGCCCACAGGACCTGGCCGAACTGAGGACCGCCGCCGCGCGAGTCGCGGGCGAGTTCGCCGTGTCCGCCCCCGAGATCATCGTGGCTACGGCGACCCGGCTGCTCCGCCGCCAGGTGCCGGTGCGGGGTGTCTCCGGCACCGCGCTCGCGCCCGGAGTGGCCGAACTGCGCTTCGCGGACGGCACCGTGGCGATCGTGCGGACCGACCGCTCCGGCGATCTGGGACGGCTGGCGGTCTGGCTGGTGCACGGAACGGTGTCGCTGCTGGGCTTCGACGCCGCCGCCGGCCGGGTGACCCTGGAGCTGGTTCACGACAGTCACCGGCTGCGGTTGACCGCGCTCGGCGTCCGCCAGCCCAGCTGAGCCCCGCTCAACGGGCCAGCAGCGACTTTCGGTAGACGGCCTCCAGCCGCTCGACGAGCTGGACCACGCCGGTGGCGTCGACCGACTCGTAGCTGGTCAGGCGGTGATCCCCGGAAGGGGTGTAGTCCAGCCCGATGTACATCGGGATCGCAGCGGCGTTCTCAGGATCGACTCGCAGGAAGATCTCGACGAAACCGCGTTCGCGGGCGAGACTCTCCAGGTAGTGGGTCAGGGCCCGGCCGGCGCCCAGCCGGCGGGACTCCGGATACACCCACAGGCTCTTGATCTCGGGGCAGAGGTCGTTGTTGGGATCGCAGTCCAGGACGCAGAACCCGAGGATGTTCCCGGCCTGCTCGGCCAGCGCGAAGTAGTAGTCGCCCGCCTCTTGTCGCTCGTAGTGCCGCAGCGCCAGGTGTGCGTCCGGGTGTGCCTCCCGGGAATGCAGCACCGCCAGATCGTCCACAGAAGCGAGCCGGATGGTGATCGGGTCGACAGGCATACGCTCTCCGATGGTCGGCGACGAGATGCCCAGTCTCGCCGGTCGACCAACTCCGGCGCAAAACGTCTTGCCCATCGGTCGCGCCCGACCGCAAACGGGCAAGTTTCCCATCGCGGCGACGAGCCTGCGGCCAATAGGGTGAACTCACCATCGTCAGGAGGAACTGCAATGAGGATCATCGGCGCCATTGCCGCCGGTACGGTCGGCATCGCTTTGCTGACCGGCTGCGGCACCCCAGCCCCCGTCCCGTCCAGCCCTGCTACTCCACCACCCACCAGCGCACCGGCTCCCGCACCGTCGCCGACCGCCACCGACACCGCACCCAGCGGCGGAGCGGAGATCTCGGTCGATGACTTCCTGCAACGCGTCAGCGGTGCGGAGATGAAGACCTACACCATGGAAATGGAGATGTCCACGAGTATCGAGGGCACGCCGATGGCGATCAGGACGTCCGGCACCTTCGACAACAGCGACTCCAGCAACCCGCGCTCGCACATGAAGATGGAGGTGTCGGGCATGGAGATGGAGATCATCCTCGTCGACGGCGACGCCTTCTTGAAGATGGCGGTGCTCGGCGACACGTGGATGAAGATGGATCCGGAGGACGCCGCCGAGATGGCCGGCACTTCGGGCCCCGACATCGGCCAGTGGACCGAGGACTACGCCAAGAACGTCGAGAAGGTCGAACGCGTGGGCGAGGAGAGCCTGAACGGCGTGGCGGTGACGCACTACCGGCTCACGCTGAAGCCGGAGGCGTTGGGCGATCTCGGCATGGAGGAGGCCGGCATCGAGGCGACGGACGTGGTGTTCGACGTCTGGATCGACGGTGACGGGTTCACCCGCCAGTTCGTGATGGACATGAAGGGCGACGTGCCGGTGGCCATGACCGCGACCCTGGACAACTTCAACCAGCCGGTGACCATCGAGGCGCCGAAGGACTGGACGGAGATGCCCAAGTAGGCACCACGCGAGGGAGGCCGTCACCGATTCCGGTGGCGGCCTCCCTGGCGTGGCTGGGTCAGCCCAGAGCCTTCAGGATGTCGTCCACCCGCTGCTTGGCGTCGCCGAACAGCATCTGGGCGTTCTCCTTGAAGAACAGCGGGTTCTGGACGCCGGCGTAGCCGGTGGCCATGGACCGCTTGAAGACGATCACGTTGTCGGCCTTCCATACCTCCAGCACGGGCATCCCGGCGATGGGGGAGTTCGGGTCGTCCAGCGCGGCCGGATTGACGGTGTCGTTGGCGCCGATGACCAGGACCACGTCGGTGCCAACGAAGTCGTCGTTGATCTCGTCCATCTCCAGCACGATGTCGTAGG
The DNA here is from genome assembly GCA_964435735.1 of uncultured Propionibacteriaceae bacterium. Lineage (GTDB taxonomy): Bacteria > Actinomycetota > Actinomycetes > Propionibacteriales > Propionibacteriaceae > Propionicimonas. Next base: position 5,120 of record CAYSZZ010000020.1, on the reverse strand, counting down.
GGACGTGGGCCTCGGCCAGGAGCACGTTCATGTGGCCGGGAAGCCGTCCGGCCACCGGGTGCACGCCGAACCGGACGTCGACACCCTGGGCGCGCAGCTTCGCGGTGAGATCCGCCACCGGGTACTGTGCCTTGGCCACCGCCATGCCGTAGCCCGGAGTGATGATGACGGACTTGGCGTTCGACAGCAGATCGGCAGCGCCGGCGGCGTCGATCTCGCGGTGTTCGCCGTACTCCTCGTCGCTGGCGGCCACCTTCCCGCCGTCGGAGCCGAAGCCCCCCAGGATGACGGAGATGAACGAGCGGTTCATCGCGCGACACATGATGTAGGACAGGATGGCGCCGGAGGAGCCGACCAGCGAGCCGGTGATGATCAGCAGGTTGTTGTTCAGCATGAAGCCTGCCGCCGCCGCGGCCCAGCCCGAGTACGAGTTGAGCATCGACACCACGACCGGCATGTCGCCGCCGCCGATCGCGGCGACCATGTGCCAGCCGAGGGCGAAGCCGATGATCGCGATTCCGATGATCAACGCCCAGCCCAGCACAGCGTTCTGCTCACCGGCGAGCACGAACCAGATCATGAGCGCGAAGAACAGCAGGAAGGCGCCGATGTTCAGCAGATTGCGGCCCGGCAGCGTCAGCGGCGCGGACTTCATCCTGGCCGAGAGCTTGAGGTACGCGACGACCGAGCCGGTGAAGGTGTAGGCGCCGATCAGGACGCCGAGTGCGACCTCGACCATGTGCACCGCGTCGCCATGGCCTTCCGCCACCGCGAAGGAGTTGAAGCCGACCAGCACCGCAGCCATGCCCACGAAGGAGTGGAAGGCCGCGATCAGCTCTGGCATCTGGGTCATCTCGACCTTGCGGGCGATCGGCATGCCGATCGCTGCGCCGAGGGCGAGCACCACGGCGATCAGCAACAGGGTGACCAACGGGGAGAGCCGGTTCGGTTCGGTGGCCGACATGTTGACCGAATGGATGACGGTGGCAACCAGCGCCAGCACCATGCCGATCATGCCGGCGACATTGCCCATCCGCGCGGTGGTCTGCTTGGAGAGCCCGGCCAGTGACAGGATGAACAGGACCCCCGCAACGATGTAGAGCCCCTGGATGAAGTGGACCAGCATGCTCACGCCTCCTTCTTGAACATGCTGAGCATCCGGTACGACACCAGGAACCCGCCGAAGATGTTGATGGCCGCGATGGTGGCCGCGACGAACGACATCACCAGCACCGCGACATTGGTCGAGCCCAGCTGGAGGAGTGCGCCGACTCCGATGATGCCGGAGATCGCGTTCGTCTGTGCCATCAGCGGGGTGTGCAGCGAGTGGGAGACGCCGCTGATCACGTAGAAGCCGACCACCACCGCCAGCGCGAACACCGTGAAGGCGCCGACGAAGCTGGCCGGGGAGAAGGTGACCGCCGCGATCACCAGGATCGCCGCGACCGCTGACATCGCCAGTCGGCGCTTTCCGCGGGCGCTCGCCTCAGCGGCCTCCCGCGCGGCCTTCGCGACCGGGTCCTCGACCGGGGCCGCGACCGCAGCGGGCGCGGCGGCGGAGACCTTGACCGGTGGCGGGGGCCACAACGTCTCCCCGGCGGAGACCACGGTCATGCCGCGCAACACCACGTCCTCCAGATCGAGCGTCAGCACGCCGTCCTTCTCGGGGGTGAGCAGCTTGAACAGGTTGACCACGTTGGTGCCGTACAGCTGGGAGGCCTGGGTGGGCAGTCGTCCGGCCAGATCGGTGTAGCCGATGATCTTCACGCCGTTACCGGTGATCACCAGTTCGTCCGGCTTCGACCCGGCCACGTTGCCTCCGTTGGCGGCGGCCATGTCGACGATCACCGAGCCGGGTTTCATCGAGGCCACCATCTCCTCGGTGATCAGCCGGGGCGCGGGGCGTCCGGGGATCAGCGCTGTGGTGATGATGATGTCGACGTCCTTGGCCTGGTCGGCGTAGAGCGCGGCGGCGGCACGATTGAAGTCCTCGCTGGTCTCCTTCGCGTAGCCGTCGGTGGAGACCTGCTGCTCCACCTCGACCGCCAGGAACTCCCCGCCCATCGACTGCACCTGCTCGGCGACCTCCGGCCGGGCGTCGGTGGCGCGGACGATGGCGCCCAGCGATTTGGCGGTGCCGATCGCGGCCAGCCCGGCGACGCCGGCGCCGGCGACCAGCACCTTCGCCGGCGGCACCTTCCCGGCCGCGGTCACCTGGCCGGTGAAGAAGGAGCCGAACTCGTTGGCAGCCTCCACCACGGCGCGGTAGCCGGCGATGTTCGCCATCGACGACAGCACGTCCAGCGCCTGGGCGCGGGAGATCCGCGGCACCGCGTCCATAGCCAGCACGGTGATCCTGCGCCGGCTGAGCTTCTCGACCAGTTCGGGGCTGCGAGCCGGGGCGATCAGCGAGATCAGCGTGGCGCCGTCAGGCAGCAGTGCGATCTCGTCGTCGGTGGGTGCATTGATCTTGGCCACGATCGGACCCGACCAGGCGCCGGCGTGGTCGACGATGGTGGCGCCCACCGCCTCGAAATCGGCATCCGGATAGGACGATCTGGCTCCGGCCCCCGCCTCCACTGCCACCTCGTAACCGAGTTTGATCAACTGGGCTACCGTCTTGGGAGTGGCGGCGACACGAGTCTCTCCGCCTGGTTCCCGGGGAATCCCGATCCGCATCGTTGTGAACGTCCTTCCAGTGCCGGCGCACACGGCCATTGGCCGGAAGCCTAGTGGCTTTGGTCAGTCCGTTTGGCCGATTCGGAGAAGCCAGCGTCCGGCATCGGACCGGATTGGCCCTCGCGGTGGTCGAGCCGGTAGAGTGGGTTCGCCGTCACGTCGGCCGCGGATGCCCAAGAGCTCCTGACGATCCTCGATACTTCGACATCGTGCCACCTGGTACCAGGAGCGCCGCGCAACGGGAAACCGAGAGGAGCAGCCCTTCATGGATGCCGAGACCAAGCAGAAGATCATCGAAGAGTACGCCACCAAGCCTGGTGACACCGGGTCGCCGGACGTCCAGATCGCGCTGCTCACCAAGCGGATCGCCCACCTGACCGAGCACCTCAAGGAGCACAAGGGCGACCATCACAGCCGCCGTGGCCTGATGCTGCTGGTCGGCCAGCGCCGCCGTCTGCTGAACTACGTCGCCAAGCAGGACGTCGAGCACTACCGGTCGCTGATCGCCCGCCTCGGCCTGCGTCGGTGACACCAGTAACCCACGGGTAGCCAGTGGCCTTCGCGGCCACTGGCTATCGCCATACCCGGGGTGGTTCGTCCGCCCCGCCACTCACAACTCAACCACCGCCACCGGGATCGTCAGCCGGACTTCGGTCCTCGGTAGTGGCTTTCGGGGGAAGCTTCCGTTTTCTGGGCTGGCTCCCGCGGGCCTCGATCGAAGACCGGGACGGGTACTGACAGGTG
>CAYSZZ010000020.1:0-1687 GCA_964435735.1 uncultured Propionibacteriaceae bacterium | reverse complement strand
ATAAGTCACTTAAGTCAATATAACGATTTCTGGTGGCACCACCGAAAGGAAACCCATGGAAGGCCCCGACCTTCGTTTCACCGAAGCCGTGATCGACAACGGCTCCTACGGCAAGCATGTGGTCCGGTTCGAATCCGGTCTGCTCGCTCGCCAGGCCAACGGCTCGGCCGCTGTCTACCTCGACGGCGACACCATGCTGCTCTCGGCCACCACCGCCGCCAACAACCCGCGCGACGCGATCGACTTCTTCCCCCTCACCGTGGACGTCGAGGAGCGGATGTACGCCGCCGGCCGGATCCCCGGCTCCTTCTTCCGCCGCGAGGGCCGTCCCTCCGAGGGCGCCATCCTGGCCGCCCGGCTGTGCGACCGTCCGCTGCGTCCCTGTTTCGTCAAGGGGCTGCGCAACGAGGTCCAGGTCGTCGTCACCGTGATGGCGCTGAACCCGAATGTGCTGTACGACGTGCTGGCTATCAACGCCTCGTCGGCTTCCACCACGCTGGCCGGCCTGCCGTTCAGCGGCCCGGTCGGCGGCATCCGTGTCGCGCTGATCGGTGATCAGTGGGTTGGCTTCCCGACTGTCGAGCAGGTCGAGGGCGCCACCTTCGACATGGTCGTGGCCGGGCGGGTACTGCCCGACGGCGACGTCGCGATCATGATGGTCGAGGCCGAGTCGACCGAGGCCACCTGGGATCTGGTCCGCTCCGGCCGTACCGCGCCGACCGAAGAGGTCGTCGCCGGTGGCCTGGAGGCAGCCAAGCCCTTCATCAAGGCGCTGTGCGACGCCCAGGCCGAACTGGCCGCCCAGTTCGCCAAGCCGGTCACCCAGCTCCCGCTCTTCCTCGACTACACCGACGACGTCTACGCCGCGGTCGCCGAGGTCGCCACCGAGCGTCTCAAGGGTGTGATGAGCATCGCCGGCAAGGCCGAGCGTGAGACCTCCACCGAGGAGCTGCTGGCCGCGATCCAGGCCGAGCTGGCCGAGCGGCTGCCCGAGCGGGCCAAGGAGGTCACCGGAGCCTTCCGGGCGCTGACCAAGAAGATCGTCCGCCACAAGACGCTGACCGAGAAGGTGCGGATCGACGGCCGCGGGGTCGCCGACATCCGGACCCTGTCGGCCGAGGTCGGCGTGCTACCGCGGGTGCACGGTTCGGCGCTGTTCCAGCGCGGCGAGACGCAGATCCTGGGCGTCTCCACGCTGAACATGCTCGACATGGAGCAGAAGCTGGACACCCTGGCGCCGGAGACCACCAAGCGCTACATGCACAACTACAACTTCCCGCCGTACTCCACCGGTGAGACCGGCCGGGTGGGTTCGCCGAAGCGGCGCGAGATCGGCCACGGTGCGCTCGCCGAGCGGGCGCTGGTGCCGGTGCTGCCCAAGCGCGAGGAGTTCCCCTACGCGATCCGTCAGGTGTCCGAGGCGCTGGGCTCCAACGGCTCGACCTCGATGGGTTCGGTGTGCGCCTCAACCCTGGCGCTGCTGAACGCCGGCGTGCCGCTGAAGGCTCCGGTGGCCGGTATCGCGATGGGCCTGATGAGCGAGGAGATCGACGGGGTGACCCAGTACGTCGCGCTGACCGACATCCTGGGCGCCGAGGACGCGCTGGGCGACATGGACTTCAAGGTGGCCGGTACCCGTGACTTCGTCACCGCCCTGCAGCTGGACACCAAGCTCAGCGGCATTCCC
>CAYSZZ010000019.1:0-71057 GCA_964435735.1 uncultured Propionibacteriaceae bacterium | reverse complement strand
GACGCGGGCGACGAGTTCGCGGGTGCTGAAGGGCTTGGTGATGTAGTCGTCGGCGCCCACCGACAGCCCGATCAGCTTGTCGACCTCGTCGCCGCGCGCGGTGAGCATCAGGATGTAGCAGTCGGAGAACGTCCTCACCTGCCGGCAGACCTCGATCCCGTCAAGGCCGGGCAGCCCGAGATCCAGGACGATCACGTCCGGGGCGAGCGTGCGGGCGACGGCCACCGCGTCCGGCCCGGTGTACTCCAGTGTTACGTCGTAGCCAGCTCGTCGGAGGTAGGACGCGACCACGCCCGCCAGCGCCTTCTCGTCCTCGACGACAAGGACGCGTTCCTTCGGGATCTCCGGTTCAGCCATGCCCGTCAGTATGACTCGTGCCCGCAGGCGTTTGCGGCGCTGGATGTCGTTGCGGTCGGGATCTTGCCCAAATCTTGACCGGACGCGGAGTGGTCCTTGGTCTTGCCCAGGGAAGCTCTTCAGTGCCGCGGCCAGGAGGAGGTGGCGAGATGGGACTGCTGGATCAGCTGCTGGGCTGGTGGATCTGGGCCTGCCTGGCCATGGCCGCCGCCTGGATCGCGGTGTTCCTGCTGGTGCGACTGCTGTTCCGCACCGGTTCCGACACAGGAGGTACGTATGACAGGCGCGTCGCGTCGCCAGCTGCTGGGTGGTGGTTTGGCCTTGGCCGGAAGCTGGGCGCTGGGCGCCTGCACCGCGTCCCCGGTCAGACCGCCCACCACGACAGCGCCCCGGCAGCCGACGTCGACCGCGCCGATCTCGCCGGCACCGGGACGCACCATCGCGGAGAAAACGGTCAGGGCAGCCCCCGTCACCGTTGATCTCGGCGGTATCGAGGTCGACACCTGGGCCTACACCGACACCGTTCCCGGTGTTGATCTGAGAGTCACCGCAGGCGACCTCATGCGCATCACGCTGGACAACCAGCTCCCCGCTGACACCACCATCCATTGGCACGGGATCGCGCTGCCCAATGCGGTTGATGGAGTTCCCGGCATGACTCAAGAGCCCGTCAGGTCCGGAGAGAAGTTCCTGTACGAGTTCATCGTGCCCGACCCGGGCACCTACTTCTTCCACCCCCATGTCGGAGTTCAGCTGGACCGCGGTCTGTACGCGCCACTGATCGTGGAGGACCCCGCCGAACCAGGCGCCCACGACAGCGAGTGGATCGTGGTCCTGGACGACTGGCTGGACGGCACCGGACGCACCCCGGACGACGTCTACCAGCAACTCACCGCCAGCCCATCAGCAGACCCCAGCGGTATGGACCACACCAGGATGGGTGCCGCGCCCTTCGGTGACGCCGGCGATGTCACCTACCCCCACTACCTGATCAACGGTGCTATTCCAGCCTCCCCGGTAGCCTTCCGCGGCAAACCGGGCGAGCGGGTACGGATCCGGATGATCAACGCCGCCTCCGACACTATCTTCGCCGTAGCCATTGGCGGCCACACCATGACCATCACCCACACCGATGGGTTCGGCGTCGAGCCCCGTCAGAGCGCCGCGCTCTACATCGGCATGGGCGAACGCTACGACGCGATTGTCACCCTCGGCGATGGAGTGTTCCCACTCGTCGCCAAGCCATGGGGCAAGGAAGGCCAGGCAATGGCGCTCATCCGCACCGGATCTGGCGCAGCACCAGCTCCCGGCGTCCAGATCGCTGAGTTTGACGGGCCTATCCTGCAGGGGATCGACCTGCGCCCCTCAGAGTCGTCTCGGCTGTCGGAGAGACAACCAGACGCGTCCGCCACCCTTGAACTGGGCGGACAGATGAACCCCTACGTCTGGACCATCAACGGATCACCGTTCGGTCAGAACAGCCCTATCGAGGTTTTCGAGAGCCAGCGGTTCCAACTCGATGTGCTGAACGCGACCATGATGACCCACCCGGTACACCTCCATGGCCACACCTTTGCGCTGCCGAACGGGCTGCGCAAGGACACCGTGCTCATCCCCCCGATGGGAACCACAACACTGCAGCTTCAAGCGTCCAACCCCGGAGTGTGGGCGGTTCACTGCCACAACATCTACCACGCCGAAGCGGGGATGATGATCGCGCTGAAGTACCAGCAGAACTGACTGCCGTGCGACACCTCGACGCGCCAGCCCGCAGAGCCATGGCACCTGCCGCACCCATCTCTGGTCTCCGATCCAGCAGAACCCGAGCGGTCTCCGCTGAGGCCCCGCGTCGCGCCTACCATGAGGCGTCACGCTGGTGGCGGCGAGGATTGGCGGCGGCGGCAGTCGGGGTGACTGTGATCACGACGTTCGTCACCTTCTCGGCGCCCTCGGCCGACGTGGCGCACGCCCTCCAGGCACAGATCGCGCCAGCCTCGTTCGATCAAGCCCGGCAGCAGAGGGTGAGCCGTAGCGGCGCCGAGCGGGTCACACCGACGATCGGCGATCTGGTGGCGCAGCGAAACGAGATGCTGTCCCGCGACAACGACCGGATCGAAGAACGCCAACAGCAGGCAGCGCTCGCAGCCCGCGAGGACCAACTCGCCGACACGGCCGAAAGCGTGAAGGAGGAAGCCGAGCGGCTGCGCAATCTGTCCAACTTCTACTGGCCCACCGAAGGCGGGGTGTCCAGCGGGTTCGGCTACCGAATCCACCCCATTCTGCGGATCCGCCGGCTCCACAATGGCGCCGACATCGGCGGCGACTGCGGCCAACCCATCTGGGCCGCGCAATCAGGCACTGTCACGAAAGCAGCCCGAACCGGCTACAACGGCGGCTCAGGCCGCAACGTCCGCATCGACCACGGCGACATCGACGGCACCGACATCCAGACCGCCTACCTCCACATGAGCGAGATCGAGGTCAAGGTCGGACAGAAGGTGAACAAGGGCGACCGCATCGGCACCGTGGGAACCACAGGGCTCTCCACGGGATGCCACCTGCACTTCTCCTTGTACAAGAACGGCCGCGCCAGCGACCCGCTGGAGTACGCCAAGAAGTAGCACAGGGACGCTCACCGCGCGCCCCCGGAAACCTTGACCGAACGCTGACCGGTTGCGCACCCGACCCCAACCCAGGCCGGTCACAGTGAACACAACGTCAGCGCACGAACGAGGAGCACACGATGAGCACCCCAACCCACGAGCACAAGGCAACCGAACAGGGCTGGACCAACTACACCACCGCACGCACCCCAGCACCAGGTGAACCCCAGGATCCCAGCGGGCACCACCACCCCGACAGTCACGGAGGCCGAACCGGGCGAGGCGGGCACAAGTGGATGATGCTGCTCATGTGCGCCCCGCTGGTCCTGATCGGCATCTGGGCGCTCGCTTCCGGCGCGGGCGGCGGCGCGCTGATCGGCGGCCTGCTGTGCATGGGCATGATGGCCTTCATGCACCTCGGCATGGGCGGCAAGGGCCACCGGCATTGACGCCCTCTGGTCGGCGTGGGCGGCAGGCTTGATCGAATCTTGACCCGCCCTGAACGGTGACCGGATCGACCACCGACAAGCTGGACCTCGTGACTGAACCACGCCCACACAGCGACCGCAGCGCGCACCGGATCACGTTGATCACCTCTTCGGGGTGCCACTTCTGCGAGGACGCCCACGTTGCGCTGGCTACCCTCGCCGACCAGGGATCGATCGCACTCACGGTGATCGACGCCGAAACCCCCGACGGCGAGTCGCTCATCGGCCTCCACCGTCCCGCCCTGTTCCCGCTGGTCTTGCTCGAGGGTGACTTCTTCAGCGCGGGACGACTGCCCAGGCGCAAGCTCGCTGCCACGCTCGGCCTGGCGAAGTCGGCATTCTGATGGGCACCGATCTGCTGTCCACCGGGAGCATCCTGGCTGCCTTCCTCGCCGGTGGCGTCGCACTGTTCGCACCGTGCTGCATCGTCTTCCTCGCACCCAGCTACCTGGCCGCCGCCGTCAAGAACCGCCGCTGGCGGCTGCTGCCGCTCACCTTCGTGTTCGCCGCCGGCTTGGCGCTCGTCCTCGTCCCGATCACGCTCGGCGTGAGCCTCATCGCCGGTGCGATCGCCAAGTACCACGCCGTCCTTTACTGGGCGGGCGGCCTGCTGATGATCGGCCTCGGCGTCCTGGCCCTGTCGGGTCGGATGTGGTCGATGCCGTCCATGCTGAAGGCACCCGAGGTCGGCCGGGCCGACACCGCCACCTTCTTCAGCCTCGGTGTGTTCTCCGGTATCGCCTCCAGTTGCTGCGCGCCCGTCCTCGCTGGTGTGATGACGCTGTCGGCGATGTCCGGCTCGCCGATCGGGGGGCTCGTCCTCGGCCTGGCCTACGTGTTCGGGATGGTGCTGCCGCTGTTCGGAATGGCGCTGCTGTGGGACAAACTCCCCAAGGGAGGTCGGAGCTGGCTGCGCGCCAAGCCCCTCCGACTGCGGCTGGCTGGACGGACGCTCCGCACCAACACGGTGAACCTGGCCGTGGCGATCGGGTTCACGATCATGGGAGTGCTCGTCATCCTGCAGGCCAACACGACCACCATGACCGGCGGCGACAGCCCGCTGATGCCAGTCGCCGACTGGCTCACTGAGGTGTTCGGAGCCCTGCTCGGCTGGACGGCTCCGATCCCCGAACCCATCCTCGGGGTAGGCCTGCTCGCGCTCGTCGCCGTCTTCGTCGCCGTCACCCTCAAGGACCGTAAACGCGCCCAGCACGCCCCGGTGGAACCCGCACCCGCCAAACAAACCGACAACGCTCACTGAGGATCCATCATGACCCAGAGAACCCACCAGACCGCCCGCCAGGTGAAGGACCCGGTCCAACCCGCCCCGAGCCGGCGCGCCCGGCTTCACGAAGAGAAGCTCAAGGCGGCCCGGACCCGCAGGGTCCGCCGTTGGCTTGCCGGCATCGCCGGGGTGGCCGCGGTAGGTCTCATCGCCTTCGGGCTGTGGTCCGCCCGCCCGACCGGCGGCGAAACCGCCACCACCGCCCCAGACTTCACCCTGCCCACCACCGACGGCGGCAGCATCACCCTCAGCGACCTACGCGGCAGCCCTGTCATCCTCTACTTCAACGAAGGCGCCGGCTGTGGCTCCTGCACCGTCCAGATGGCCGAGATAGAGAAGAACCCAGGCTTCACCGACGCCGGCATCACCGTGCTGCCGATCGTGATGAACACCGCCGAACAGATCCTGCCCGACATGGAGACCTTCGGAGTGACCACGCCGTACCTGCTCGACGACGGCACAGTCTCCGCGACCTACGGCGTGCTCGGAAAGGGCATGCACGAAGGCCTGCCGGGCCACGGCTTCGTCCTCATCGACGCCGACGGAGTCCAGCGGTGGAACGGTGACTACCCCTCCATGTGGCTCGACCCCGACGACCTCCTGAAGGAAGCCACCAGCCGACTCTGAACAGTCGGGGCCGGTACAAGAGCGTCCGGAACACGACCTGACAGTGGGCGCCCGCAGCCGGGCAGGCTCTCGCTTCAGGCGTCGGAGGGCTGACAGGCAGTAGACGACTCGCGGGGAGCGGCCGGTCTGCGCTTCAGAGTTGGGGGTGATTTGTGGTTAGCCGAGATGAGATTCGGGGCCTATTGCAGTCTTGTCGCGCGAGGCTCACCCCTGAGCAGGTTGGCCTGCCTGCCTTTGGCGGGTACCGGCGAGTGCCCGGTCTGCGGCGGGATGAGGTCGCGATGCTGGTGGGCATCTCGGTCGACTACTACATTCGGATTGAACGCGGTGATCTGGCCGGGGTGTCGGACGGTGTTCTTGATGCGCTGGTGAGCGTTCTCCGACTCTCTGCCGAGGAGCAGGCTTGCCTCGTGGCGGTCGCTCGCGGAGACGAACGCGGACAGTGACTAGGCCGTCCTCGTAGGTATCGGACGCGGTGGGTGGCGACCAGGCCTAGCCTCCGTCCGGGCCTCCGTCAGGGCCGAGCTTCGTCCGGCGTGCCTATTCTCGCGTGCTCCGACGTGCCCTGCCGGACCTCGGCGTTGTCGCTGGTGGAGGCTCTCTGACTTTGTCCCCGCGCGGTACCCGCTCGGGTAGCCCGCGGACCTAGGGACAAGTCCAGGGACATCTGATTGGTGTGCTCCTGCGGTCTGCTGCCGCGGAAGGAGCCACACATGTACGTCGTCCACGAGCCGAATCCTGCGGACATCGCGTACCTCTCCACTGGTCGGGCCGGGAGGCCCGGACGGAGGAGGTGACCGCGATGACTGCCGGCGGGCAAGACATCGGTAGTGAGCTAGCAAGGCTGGTCGGTGAAGCCGCACCCCACGACCCGCCTGTGACACCCATCGACCGGCTGTTCGTCGCGGTCGAAGGCGACCTGCTGGGAGTCGCAGCAGCACGCCTCGCGGCCCACGGGGTGCCGGTTTTCCCCTGCGTTCCAGGTGGGAAGCGACCTCTGACCTCCCACGGCTTCCATGATGCGACAGCCGATGCGCGGCAGGTGGCCCTGTGGTGGAAACGGTGGCCTTCGGCGAACATCGGCGTGCCCACAGGCGCCGCTTCGCGCATGGACGTCGTCGATGTTGATCTGAAGCGCACTGGCTCCGGCTATCCGGCGTTTGCGCGTGCTCGACAGGCCGGCCTTGTCGATGGCTGGCTTGCGCTGGTCCGAACGCCCTCAGGGGGGATGCACGTCTTCTACCCGACGGCACGAGGTCGGCCACAGCCTTCATGGCAAGCCACCTCCGTCTGCGTGGACTTCCGTGGCGAAGGCGGCTACGTGATCGTCCCCCCTTCGATCGGCATGACCGCGAACGGGGCGCGCGCTGCCTACACGCTGGTCGGAGCTCGCCGCCCTGCTCCGGCGCCTATCGACGCAAAGGCATTGCGGGATCTGCTCGAACCGCCGTCTGAGCGGCTCCTCGTGCGCGCGCCTGTTGTGAAGGGCAGCCCTGACGCGGGCCGGCTCGCGGCGTGGATGGCTGCGCTCTCAGAGAGCGAGCGCAATCTGGGGCTGTTCTGGGCGACATGCCGATTGGCCGAAGCCGGCTTGCCCGCCACCGACGCAGAGGCGGCGCTCGCTCCCGCAGCGCGGCAAGCAGGTCTGCCCGCCCGAGAGGTCGCTTCCACGATCCGTTCTGCGTACCGCGTCGCAGGCGGCCAGTCGGGCCGCCACGCCCCTCGCTCAGAGCCTCCACGGACTCGTGGCGGGACACGATTCGAGCATCGGATGTCGACGTGACTACCTCCCGTCCACGCGGCATGAGAGTCGCGGCTCTGACCGCGGTTGCGGGGACGGTGTTCATCGCGATGGGTGCGTTCTGGCTGTCGTTCACCGCTCTACGCGACTTGGCTTACCGGTCTGGCGTTGGTGCTGAGCAGGCGTGGGCGTGGCCGTTGATTGTGGACGGCATCATCGTGGTCGCCACGGTCGCAGTCGTCGCTCTCGGGGGGCAGCGAACCGCCTGGTACCCGTGGGCCTTGCTCACGGCCGGAGCCGTGGTATCAGTGACCGCCAACGCAATCCACGCGGTGGTGGCCGCGGACGCAGATGTGCCCGGCATGCTGGCTGCATCGGTGGCTGCGGTGCCACCGCTGGTGCTGTTGGCCATCACGCACTTGACGGTGCTTCTCACTCGTCCACCAGAGAAGGTCGGGGTCTCGGGTCTGGAGTCCGATGTCGAACACATCGCAACTACGCCGTCTGATCGGCGCAGGCAGGCCGTGCTACTGCGGGCGCGGGGCTGGTCCAACAAGGCAATCGCCCGGCGGCTGGCGGTGCACCCATCCACTGTGGGCCGCTGGCTCGCCGCGCCCCTGACGCTGCCAACCGCCGACGAGGGAGCAAGCCATGACCGTTGACCAGTATCCAACCCGGCGAGACGCGGCTGCTGCAGGCGGAGCACCGACGCTCCACGAGCAGCCATCGACGACCGAGCGCTCCGCGCTGGCCGTTCATCGCGATCCTTCGCTGGTGAAGCCTCGACGGCCCGGCACCCAAGAGGAGCCGCGGTCGAAACGGTATGTCAGGTGGATGCGGCCCACCGACCTGGTGAACGTGCTGGGCAGCCGTGTCGCCTTGCGAGGTATCGATTTTCAGCGCGAGTTGGCCCGCCGGACACAGCGTCTGCCCTATCAGGTGGCTGCTGCGACCCGCCGAGGGATTCGCCACCGTGCTCATCGGCTACCGCCGTTGTCGGCGTTTGGCGGGGCCGGCCCGACTCGGGACGCTGGTGTCGGGTCCGCGCTGAGCGCTGGGCGGCAGCGATGAGTGTCGCGGCGGTGGTCCAGGTGGGGCAAGCGCCGCGCACCTTCTGCTCAGGAGGTTTCGCATGAGCACGACGACCACGAGCACGAAGACCCGTCCCAGCTTCGAGAGTTCGGAGGGCCTTCGGGAACTGCTGAACCGACTCCACCGCGCAGGCGGCGGGGCGTGGCGCTTCGACCCGGAGGCCGCCGCCCTCATGCGGCACGCCGCCGACCGGTACGCGGCACTTGCTCGCAGGCACGGGCTCGACCCCTGGGAGGCGGCAGCCGCAGCGTTCGACGCGATGCGCACCCGGTCGGTTCGCCTGGCCGATGATCCCTGGGCGGTCGTGACCCGAGCCGTCCAGGTGACCTGCATCGCCGAGGAACGCGCCAACGGGCTGCTGTGCTCGGTACATCAGGCGCGCCGACCCCGCTACTCGGCCTGCCACGACGCCGAGCGATTCAGCGATCGGGAGAACCCGCTGACCGACTACCACCCGGCCTTCCAGACGCCTGCCACCGATCTGGAGGAGTCGGACACGGATGGGTCGGACGGCCTGTCCACCGGTGTCGAGTCAGCAGTGAACGATGCTGTCGCTCTCTTCGCTCTGCTGGGATGGTCGGAATCCACTGCGCGTTCGGCCATCGAGTACATCTGCGCGAGGCTGACCGAGGCATCGTCGCGCGGGTCCGGGTTCGAGACGCTCCGCCGCGACTATCACGCTCGCGCTCTGTTCGACCTTCCAGGTGCCTCCTGGATGGCGATGCTGCGGGTGGTCTTGGGCCACCCCGATCCCGACCTCGCCCGAACCTCGGCCGGCCGCGGCATCCTGCTACGGCTGCTGGTGGGAGAGCCCTTGCGGGATCTCCTTCACGACGAAGCCCTGCTGGCGGAGGTCGCACTGGCCGCCCCCGAAGACCCGAGGCCGCGTCATGGGCACTAGGCCTGGTCACATCGAACTGGAGCGGGCACTGAGCTCGATCGAGGTCGGACGACGCCACCGCACCGACTTGGGCGACATCGCTGCGCTCGCTGCCTCGATCGCACGCGATGGACTCCTCCAGCCGATCACGATCACCCCTGACGGCATCCTGGTCTGTGGGCTGAGACGGTTGGAAGCGCTGCGCCAGCTGGGGTGGAAGACCGCCAACGTCTGGGTCAGGTCCGGGATCACCGAAGGGCTCGGCAGGCTCTTGGCTGAGCAAGACGAGAACGCGCTGCACAAGCCGCTCACCCCAACCGAGGCAGCCACGCTCTACCGGGAACTGAAGGCGCTCCTAGCCGAGGATGCTGCGCGTCGCCAGGAGGCATCCCGGTTCACGATCGGAGGTCAAAGCCGCAAGCCAGACGGTGCCGCCACGGTGGCGGGACCGCAGCCGGGCGACACCCGGGCGCAAGCAGCGCGAATGGTCACCGGCCGCAACTCCTACACCACCCTCGAACGCGTCTCTGAGCTGCAGCGGATCAGCGCGGATCCGACCCTGCCGGAGGCCGTGCGGGTGCGTGCCACGGCGGAGCTGCAGAGCGTTGACGCCGGTGAGTCCATCACCGCGGCCCATCAACGCACCTGTGCTGAACTGTCCCTTACCGAGCTTGAGCAGCTTGCCGCGGACGTGACGGTGTCCTCCTCAGTCCGAGGCCAGGCACTACGCGAAGCTGCCGCGCTCCGCGCGGTGGAGACCGAGGCCCGGGCAGTCGAACTGGAACGCCTGGCGAACGATGCGCTCGCTCGCGTGCGCGCCAACCAGCGACGCGGGAAGCGGCCGCGGGTCGCGGCGCCGGCCGAGCGACGGACGATGAGCATGTCGGTAAGGGCGTTCGTCCTCACATGGGATGAACTGGACGGCTGGTGGGGTCGGTGCGACCCCGAGGAGATCGGCCCCGCGTTGACCGAGGAACAGTGGCGCCGATTCGAGCAGACCGTGGCAGGAACCGTCGAGTTCGCCGAGACGGCCGCAGTGGCACGGCGGCGCGGCGAGCTACATAGCGCCTGAGCCGTCCGTCGGTCGGGGAGCCCGGGCCTACCTGCCTCATGAACGTCGCAATGCTCGGGAGGCCACCGTGAACCTGGACGCGGACATTCGCCATCGTCGGCTGCTGATCGCGGCCATCGTGGGTGGTCTTGCCCTGGTTCTTCTGGTGGGCGCGGGCCTGTACGGACTGGTCACCGACCCCGTCGCCGCGACTGCGCACCCGTCCGCGCCCAGCTCGTCTGCCGATCCTGGCCCGCCTCCCGAGACGTCGGCCGAGATCGAGCCAGTGTCTTCCAGCTCTGAGCCGGAGGTCTTTGCTCGAAGGGTTGCTGTCGCGTTGTTCACCTGGTCCACAACCGTGGGGCAACCCGCGGAGTACGCGCAGCTGCTGATCGATCTGGCTGACGACCGGGAGGCGGCAATGTTGGTGGCCGACATCTTCGCCTATCTGCCTGGCCAGGAAGCCTGGACCGATCTGCGCACTCACCAGACCCAGCAGTGGCTCACTATCGACGCGGTCGCGGTGCCTCGTCAGTGGTCGGTCGCACAAGGCCAGGCGCTGCCCGGACAGATCCCGCCGGGTGCCGCCGCCTACACCATTGACGGGACGCGGCACCGCTCCGGCATCTGGGGAACACAGACGCTCCACACCGAACGCCCGGTCGCCTTCACGGTCTTCGTCGTCTGCCCGCCGCTTGGCACCGAGTCGGGTGATGGCTCGTGCCGCCTCCTGCGGCTCTCCCGCCCCAACGACCCCCTGCGCTAGCTGGAACGGAGCCAAACGTGAAGAAGCTGGCGGTGACCGTCGTCTCGATGCTGTTCCTTCTGCCGAGCATCGGGATGGTGAGCGTTGGCGCGTTGTTCAGCACCGCGGCCTTGGCTTGCGCTCCGTCCACCTCCCTGAGCGTGGGTGCCGTCCCCGACAGCTTGACCGCGAGCACGCGCAGCGGTGACCGGGTGACGCTGGGCCGAGCGCAGCTCACGCACGCGGCCACCATCATCACGGTGGGTGCCCAGACCGAAGGAGTCGGGCGTGACGGTGTGGTGATCGCACTCATGGCGGCCCTGACCGAATCCCGGCTGCGGATGCTCGCCAACTCCACCGCGTATCCCGCCTCGACCCGCTACCCGCACGACGGCGACGGGCGCGACCATGACTCGCTGGGGCTCTTCCAGATGCGACCGGCGTCGGGATGGGGAAGCGTCGAACAGTTGATGACACCCGACTACCAGGCACGAGCCTTCTTCGGCGGTGGGTCGGGACCCAACTATCCGTCACCCCGCGGGCTGCTGGACATTCTCGGCTGGCGCAGCCTCGCGCCGGGTGCCGCTGCGCAGGCGGTCGAGGTCAGCGCCTACCCCGACCGCTACGCCGTCTTCCAGCCGGTCGCCGAGGCCATCCTCGCCGCCCTCATCGGGAACATCGGCGCAGCTGGAACCCTGGACATCCAGGCCGGATGCCTCCCGGGTCTCCCCGGCGACTGCCCCGCTTCTGGGTCGGCCGCAGAGCGCGGGCTCCAACCGCCGGCGCAGAGGCTGCTGCGCTGCGTAGTCGCGGCCTTCCCCGAGATCACGTCGATCGGTGGCAAGCGGTCAAGTTCGTCTCCGACATGTCGCTTCTCCGACCACTGCCGGGGTCTGGCCGTCGACTTCATGATCCCCAGGTGGAACAGCACCGAGGGCAACGCGCTCGGCTGGCGGATCGCCAGGTGGGTTGAGGCCCACGCGGACGAACTCAACGTCTCCTATGTGATCTGGGACAGCCGAAAGTGGAACCCCCGAGCCAGCGACAGGTGGCGGCCCTACACCCATCCTTACGGCAACTTGAACCCGACGCTTGCGCACCGGGACCATGTCCACGTCTCGGTGAGAAACTAGCATTGTTTGATCAGATGCGAGATTCGCGCATCTGATGTGGGGAAGTCGCTGACGGTGCACCTACGCGGCATGGAACCCTGTCGTCGGCCGCCGCTGCTCGGGCACGTCAACCGTCCGATCCGGCTGGTATAGCGATGCATGTCTTCCCAGACTTTGGTGGCGTTGGTGCTTCTGGCGACCTGCGTGCCGTGGTGGGCGCGTTGCTGACGATCGTGCTTGCGGCCGCCGTCTTGATGCTGGTCGTGTGCAGTGTCGGGTGGGCTCTGGCCGCTTCGAGCGGCAACTACCATGCGGCGACCAAGGCACGTGCAGGCGTGTGGGTGAGCGTGGGTGCCGCGGTGCTCGCGGGCGCTGGCGTCGCCTGGGCCAACTTCCTCCTTGATGTCGGTAGCCGCTTCTAGCGAGGGCACGGGGGTAGTCGTCGCACACCTGAGGAAGAGACCAAGTCCCGTCCCACCAGGGAGCACCACTGTGATCGACATCGACCCGAACTCGACCGGCCTGCCGGGCATCGACCAGCTGCGCACCATCGTCGGCGCCGTCATGACGATCGGCCTCATCCTGAGCGTACTGGCCCTGATCGTGTCGGCGATCGTGTGGGGGTTCGGAGCGAACTCCAGCAACCCCCACCTGGCTTCGCGCGGCAAAGCCGGCGTCCTGGTGAGCTGCGGCGCGGCCATCATCTGTGGCGCGAGCGTGACCTTGATCAACTTCTTCTGGAACGTCGGCCAATCCGTATGACCGCGAAGTTCACACACCACCGACTTGGCTGGTCCGATCATGAGTGTCTGTGATGTCCCGGTGATCGCCGAGGTGTGCGACAGCATGGGCGAAGGCCCCGCATCCCTGGTCGCGGCACCGTTCGACTGGCTTGGTCAAGCGATGGCACAGGCAGCCGCGTGGCTGTTCGAAGCGGTGTGGTCGGTGTTCGACACCACTACGCTGGTGGACATCACGAGTGCGGAGTACATCCGCGTCTACAACGTGCTCTTCGGTGTTGCGGTCTTCGTGTACCTGGCCTTCTTCTGCCTGCAGCTGGTCACAGGACTTGTGCATCGGGATCCGAGTGCCTTGTCGCGGGCTGCGGTGGGGCTGGCGAAGTCGGTGCTCGGCTCGTTCCTGGTCGTGTCGTTGACCGCGCTGCTGCTGGAGATCACCGATCAACTGGCGGTGGGCATCGTGCAGGCCACTGGGAACACGATGGAGGGCCTCGGTGACCGGGTTGGGCTGCTGGCCGCGGGCCTGACAACGATCAGCCTCACCGCTCCCGGGGCGGGCGCGGTCGTCACGATCTTCCTGTCCGGGCTGGCGATCTCGGCCGCGGCCATCGTGTGGTTCTCCCTGCTGATTCGCAAGGCTCTGCTGCTGGTCGCGGTGGTGTTCGGCCCGATCGCCTTGGCCGGCGCCACCTGGGATGCGACGAAGGGCTGGTTCTCCAAGTGGGCCAGCTTCGTGATCGCGTTAGTGCTGTCGAAGTTGGTTCTGGTGGTCGTCTTCCTCGTCGCCATCGGCCAGGTGTCTGCCCCGATCGAGGCCGACCTTGCATCCGTCTCCGATCCCGTCGCCGGCGTGGTCCTGATGTTCGTCGCCGCGTTCGCGCCCTACCTGACCTATAAGTTCGTGTCCTTCATCGGCTTCGACATGTACCACGCGATGAGCGCCGAACAGGAGGCGAAGTCGGCGCTCAACCGGCCCATTCCTATCCCTGCGACGCGCTCCCCACGGGCGACACAGGCGGTTCTCGACGGGGGAACAGGAGGGAGCGGGGGATCTCCCACCCCGCAGCCGACTGGCGGCACAGTGGTCGCAAGCAGGGCCGCCGGTGGAGCCAGCGGGCCGACAGTAGCGGGCGGGGGCGCTGGGGCGGGTGCCGCCGCGGCTGGTCCGGCCGGCGCTGCGGTGGTGGCCGGAGCCACAGTCGCAGGAGCCGCGGTCACCGCCGGCCCGAAGGCCGGCGCGGCACTCGGTGCGGTGGCCGAAGCACATGCGGGGAGCGCGGACGAGCAGACCTCCCCGCCACCCCCGACCACAGGCCCCGCTCCAGTTGGCCGCCCGGTGCCAGGCGTGTTGTCGGTCGCTCCCACCGCGGGCACAGACTCACCGACGCAACGGCCCACCACATCACCGCCTCCTGACAGTAGGTAAGCGATGTCGACGAACTCCCTGAACCCGGTCCAGTTCTCACGGCTCACCCGCCGCGGCCTGCTGCTCGGTCTCACACTGCCGCAGCTGATCGTGCTCGGCTTCGGGCTCGCCACCTTGGTGGGCGCTCTATACCTGGTGGGAAGTCCGGGTGTCGCCTGGACGTCACCGGTGTGGGTCGGTTCGGCCGTGGTGGCACTTGTCCCGGTCGGTGGACGGCAGATGATCGGGTGGGTGCCGATCCTGGGTCGTTGGGTGTCCCGGGCGAGTCGCGGTCAGCTGATGTTCCGCCGCCGGCTGATCCGACCTCGCCCGGCCGGGACGCTGGCGTTGCCGGGTGATGCCGCGAGCCTGCGGGAGTGGGAGGACCCCGACACCGGGGCGGCAATGATCCATGACCCCCATGCCCAGACCCTTACGGCCATCCTGGGAGTAACCCATCCCGCGTTCGTGCTGCTCGACGGCGCCGAGCAGCAGCGCCGGGTCACCGGTTGGGGCCGGGTCATGGCCACCGCGTGCCGGTCGGGCGGAGTGGCCCGCGTCCAGGTGAGCGAACGGACCCTGCCCGACTCCGGCACCGGCTTGGCCGAATGGTGGCAGCAGCACGGCAGCCGGGACGGTTCATGGGCGGCGACCACATATGCCGAGTTGATTGAGCGCGCCCGACCCGCCGGCGAGCGGCACGCCACAACGATCAGCCTGGCGCTCGATCTCCGCGCCGCGGCACGGCAGATACGCACCAGCGGTGGCGGGCTGCCGGGGGCCGCCGCCGTCCTGCGGCAGGAGATGGCAACCCTGACGACAGCACTGCGCGCCGCGGAACTGCACCCCTCCGGGTGGCTTACCCCCGGCGAGGTGGCTCTCGCCCTGCGCTCGGCCTACGACCCAGCCGCCGCAGCGGCCCTGGAACGCCACGGCCAACTGGGCCGTGACCTGGCCACCGCCGGACCAGTCGCTGTGCTGGAGAGCTGGGATCGGCTCCGCACGGACAGCGCGTATCACGCGGTGCTGTGGATCAGCGAGTGGCCGCGCTCGCAGGTCTTCCCAGGCTTCCTGTCACCGCTTGCGCTGTCCACCGGAATCCAGCGCACCATCGCGCTCCACTACACCCCGGTCAGGGCCGACCAAGCAGTCCGTGATCTGCGACGGGCCAAGACCGACCTCATCTCCGACGCCGCGCAACGCCGCAAGATCGGACAGGTCGAAGACACCACCGCAAGCGCCGAACTCAGCGACGTCCTGCAACAGGAAACCGACCTCACCGCCGGGCACGGTCTCCTGCGAGTCACGGGCCTGATCTCGGTCTCAGCCCCCTCGTCCGACGAGCTTGATGCCGCCGTGGCCGCGATCGAGCAGGCCGCGATTCAGGCCAGCTGCGAGACCCGTCGCCTCGTCGGTCAGCAGGCGCAGGCCTTCGCCGCCACCGCGCTACCACTCTGCCGCACCGTCTAGCAGGGACGCCGCTGCGCTCCTAGCCGATAACCCCGCAACCTGTGAGGAAGTCGACAGTGACGCAACCCGACAGCCCCATGCACGGCTTCAGCCGGACAACTCTGGCATCCAGCCGGTCGAACCAGCACCTCAGTGCCGTCAGGACAGCCACGCAGTCCAGTGCGAGGTCGTCGTGAGCGCCCCCAGGGAACAGCTGCACACCAGCGTCCTGGTCAGTCCGCAGAACGAGCCCGGCCGACGGCGCCGGGCACGTCGCCGTGCCTCCGCCCAGCTCACGGCGGACGCCCGGCAGCAAGAGCAGGTCGAGGCCCGTGCGCGGAGGGAAGCGGAACGGGCCGAGCGCCTTGCCACCACCTTCCTGCCCGCCAGCGGCGAACCGGGTCCGGCGGCGTTACGCACACCGGGCCGCTTCCGACTGCCCAAGCATCAGGACACCAGCGCCACCCTGGCCGGGCAGTACCCCTTCCTTGCCGAAGGCGGCCTGGGCGCCGATGGAGTGTTCATTGGCCAAGACCTGTTCTCCGGCGCCAGTTTCGTCTATGACCCGTGGGTGCTCTATGCGCGTGGTGTCATCACTGCCCCGAACGTCGTGCTGGCCGGGATCGTCGGCTCCGGGAAGTCGAGCCTCGCGAAGAGCCTCTACACCCGTTCGTTACCGTTCCAGCGCAGGGTCTATGTGCCCGGCGACCCGAAGGGCGAGCACACCGCGGTCGCCAACGCCGTCGGTGGCCGGGCCATCGTCCTCGGCCACGGGCTCAACACCCGGCTGAACCCGCTCGACGAAGGCCACCGGCCGGCTGGCCTGTCTGACCAGCAGTGGGCCAGCACAGTGGCGTCCCGCCGTCGGGACCTTATCGGTGCACTCGCCGAGACCGTCCTCGCACGGCGCCTGTCGCCGCTGGAGCACACCGCGGTCGACCTGGCTCTCACTCAGGCGGTACGGGAGAACCGCGTCCCGATCCTGCCGATGATCGTCGATCACATCCTCAACCCCAGCTCGGATGCCGACGGCAGGCTGGCTGAGGACGGCCGGCTCGTCGGGCACGCCCTGCGCCGTCTGGTCGCCGGCGACCTTGCCGGCTTGTTCGACGGTCCCTCGACTGTGGCCTTTGACCCCAGTCTGCCGATGATCTCCCTGGACCTGTCTCGGATTGCCGATAGCTCCACGCTCATCTCGGTGTTGATGACGTGTTCGTCGGCGTGGATGGAGTCCGCGCTGCTGGACCCCAATGGTGGGCCGCGTTGGGTCGTCTACGACGAGGCGTGGAGGTTGATGAGCTATCCATCGTTGTTGCGCCGCATGGATGCCCAGTGGCGACTCGCGCGGCACTACGGGATCGCCAACATGCTGATCTTCCATCGCCTCGGCGACCTCGACAACGTGGGCGATCAAGGCTCCGCGGCGCGCTCGCTGGCCAACAGCCTCCTCGCCAATGCAGAGACCAGGATCGTGTACCGGCAGGAGTCCGACCAACTCGGCCCGACAGCGACCGCGCTCGGCCTGACCAGCACCGAGCAACAGCTCCTGCCGACTCTCGGCGTCGGTCAAGGGCTGTGGCGGATCAAGGCCAGGAGCTTCGTGACCCAACACCAGCTACACCCGGCCGAGTACGCCCTGTTCGACACCAGCCACCGCGCATCCGGCAACCGATCAGGAGAACGACATGAGTGACCCCACCCAGCATCCAGGGCCCGAGATCGGCGCTCCTGCTGACCAACGCGAGGACCTCGAGACGCTGTTTCGCTATGCGGCTGACAGCGACGAGCTCAACGACCAGATCCGCGAAGCGCTCGAGGTGCTGCCCCCCGCAGGCAACATCACCGCCATCATCGCTCGCATCGGCCACCTGCTGCGACGCACCCTGCCGGACAAGGAGCCCTCCCTCCACGATGCCCTCACCCAGTCGCCAACCCAGCTGAGCGTGACTGATGCTCACCAGCTGGCCATTCTCGTGCAGAGTCCTCCTGGCACGGACTTTGCCGTGCTCTCCATCACCCAGGAGACCGCCCGCGCCCATCTGCAGCTATGGCGCAGCGTCGTGAACCACGCACCCGCCTACATCACTGAGGTGCCGCTGTACATCGCTGGCATGGCCGCATGGGCAGGCGGGGACGGTCCCGTCGCCACCATCGCCTTTCGGCGTTCGCAGGTGACAGCCCTGGGAATGGCCGGCTTCGGAATCGACCCAGCGCCTCACTTGCGTCACGACCTCATCGGTGAGGTTGCGCCGCCGGCGGGGTGGGATCAGATGCGGCTCGCTCTACTCGCCAATGCCGACCCACGCGTGCGCCATGAGATCTCCGCAGGCGGACGCCGCATACCCGCCCATCACACCGATCGACCGGACTCCGGCCGTCAGCATCCAGACCCTGGCCCGGAGCGCCGCCGTCCCGCCGACCCAGGACGCACCCTCTAGCCAGGGCGACGCCTCCTCGTCCGCTGCAGCGAGCGTGGGAACCCCCGCACCACCTAAGAAGTAGGCCCGCCTCCGCGCGGCGACCGTTGGGGCACGAGAACATGGAGACTAGAAGATGAACGGTTACGCCGACCTTCCCGGGATAGACGGCCCTGGGGACCTCGTCCAGATCATTCCCTTTCTGATCGGCTTCACTCCGCAGGAGTCGCTGGTGATCGTCGTGGTCCAGGACGGGGACTCACTTCTGACGGCCCGAGCCGACATAGCGGAGATGGACTCCCCGGGTGTTGTCGAAGACCTGATGGATCACATCTGGCGCCAGTGGCCTGACGCTGACGCGCTGCTGCTCGCCTATACCGAGGACGAGACGGCAGGCTGGAACCTACTTGGCCGTTGCTCGGCGTGCTTACCAGCCGGCGCAGTGCGCGAAACGATCGTGGTCGATGGCGGCATCTGGCAGCTGCCAGACGGCAGCCAGGGAGCTGTCCTGGAGTCGGGCGAGGTCGCCGCCGAAGCGACCCGGCGTGGGTTCCACCATCTCAAGAGTCGCGCCGACCTGGAGGCGCGATTCGCCAGCGCGCCATCCAGCGCCGAACTCAGCCGCCGGGTACGCCAGGCGGAGGACGCGCTGCCCGCTGCTGGACAGAGCGCCGCCATCGTCGCCCGCATGGGCCAGTTGCTCCGCGAAAGCCTGCCTGATGAGGAGCCTTCGCTCCACGAGGCGATCACCCAGTCCCCGGTCAACCTGACTGCGCTGGGCGCGATTCAGCTCGCCATCCTCGTCCAGAGCCCGCCGGCAACAGACCTCGCAGTGCTTTCCATCACCCCCGAGAACGCCCACGCCCATCTCCAGTTGTGGCGCAGCGTGGTGAACCGAGTTCCGAGCTTCGGCACCGAGTACCCCCTCCTTGTTGCCGGCATGGCGGCGTGGGTCGCCGGAGACGGCGGGGTCGCGAGCATAGCCCTGGAACGTTCACAAGCGACGACCACGACCATCGCCCGCCTCGGGCAGCCAGACCCACAGGACTTGCTGCGCGAGCTCATCGAGCAAGTGGTGCCACCCTCGACCTGGCCGCAGAGACGACTCGGCCTGCTCGCCAAGGCCGACCAGC
Source organism: uncultured Propionibacteriaceae bacterium (assembly GCA_964435735.1). GTDB lineage: Bacteria > Actinomycetota > Actinomycetes > Propionibacteriales > Propionibacteriaceae > Propionicimonas. Next base: position 51,932 of record CAYSZZ010000019.1, on the reverse strand, counting down.
GGGTACGCCGCGAGGTCGCGGTCGGTCAACGACCCCTCGATCACCTCGAACCGATTGCCGGTCGGATGCCAGCGGACCCTGAACCGGTGCGACGGCGGCCCGCTGCGCAGGGTCTCGCGCTCTAGCGAGGTCGCTTTGCGAAGCCGCAAACAACAACAAGGCGGCGCGCCCGTTGACTCGCGTCCGCAGCGCGACGAGCGTCCGGGGGAAGACCCGACATCGGTAGTGCCACTCACCCTGCCGGTGGCGGTTCTCACCGTTGAAGGCGATGGGACTCTGAGCGTCCGTGTGGACGGTGCTGCCATCGACCCCGAACCGACCGACCCGCCGTGGCGACGGGAATCGGTTCCGCTCCTGCTCGACGCACTGGGCGCGCGGTGGGCCGGGCCGATCCGCGTCGAGCTCCACGAGGCCGATGGGCACGTCTTCACCGACATCTTCGTGCCTCAGCACAACCATGCCCTCACCCCGATTGGGACTGGTCCTATTTCCCCGACTGCCGCCGATCCAGCGCTGTGGCGAGGGGGCACGCCCGTCCCGGGGGAGGAGATCGCGGTCGCCGTCATCATCGGTCATGGCCAGGCTGGGCCGGACTCCTCGATCCGTGGACTCTCCGCTGTCGTGCAGACCGTTGCCGGTTCCAGCGGAGAAGTCGTCCTCCTCGGACGCACCTCGGGAGCCCACCAGATCCGGGAAGGGCTATGACCAGCCCCGGCACTCCGGTCGGGGACGAACTCACCAACCTCGGCATCGGGTTGCTGATAGCCACGGCCGCCCTGGCCGCACTGTTGCGAGCCGCCGGGTCCGTCGCGGCGTGGCTCACTGGTGTCGACCAGCCAGCGGGAGGAGTCGAGGCGGGGTTGGCCGTCCTGCTGGGCCCCGCCGAGCCAGCTGCGGCCTTGATCGCGCCCGGCCTGAGCCCCGTCGCGTACTGGGCAACTGTCGGTGTGCTGGGAACGGCGTCAGGCGTGGGGGCGTGGTGGGGCTGGCGGCTGATCCACGACCGCGGCCTTCAGGTGGCACGCGACCCCCATCGGACGATCGGGAGCGCCACCCGCGCTGAGGTCGCCCACGCCGCGTCCGAGACGGCGCTGCTGCGCCGAGCCAGACGGCTTCGTCCATCACTGGACCGGCCAAAGCCCTCCGACGTGGGCTACCGCATCGGTGCATCCCGCGGCCAACAGGTGTGGGCCTCAGTGGAGGACTCCATCCTCCTGATCGGACCCCCGCGCTCCGGCAAAGGCGCCCACATCGTCATCAACGCCATCCTGGACGCTCCCGGCGCTGTCGTCACCACCTCGACCAGGCCCGACAACCTCACCGCGACCCTGCGCGCTCGGCAACGTATCGGGCCTGTTGCGGTGTTCGACCCACAGCAGCTCGCTCCGGGAGTGCCTGCCGGCCTGCGATGGTCACCGGTTCGAGGCTGCGAGGAACCACTCACCGCGATGATCCGTGCTGCCGGCCTCGCCGCTGCCACCGGCCTTTCCGGTGGCGGTGTCGAGAACGGCGGCTTCTGGGAGGGAAAGACGAGGGCTGCTCTTCAATCGTTGCTGCACGCCGCCGCGCTCGACCAGCGACCCCCCGCCGACCTGTTCCGGTGGACCCTTGATCCTGCGGTCGCGGCCGAGGCCGTGGCCATCCTCACCGCCAACCCGCGAGCGGCCACCGGATGGGCCGACGTGCTCGCGTCCATGATCGAGTCCGACCCACGTACCCGCGACTCGATCTGGCAAGGCGTCTCCCTCTCCCTTGCCGCGCTGGCCGACCCCAGGGTGCTGGCGGCGGTCTCTCCACGAGACGGCGAACGGTTCGATCCCGAAGCGTTCCTCGCCGAGCACGGAACACTGTTCCTGCTCGCCACCGGTGCCGGGGCGAACAACTCTGCGCCGTTGGTGTCGGCGTTGGTCGAGGATGTCGTGGAGACCGCGCGGCAGCTGGCCGCCCGCTCACCCGAAGCTCGTCTTGATCCGCCGCTGCTCCTGGCCCTGGACGAGATCGGTAACCTCGCACCCCTGCCGTCGCTTCCCACCTTGATGGCCGAAGGCGGCGGAACCGGCATCACCACCATGCCCGTCGTCCAGTCGGTGGCACAGGCGCGCCAGAAGTGGGGCGACCACGCTGCGAGTGCGATCTGGGATGCCTCCATTGTGAAGATCGTCCTCGGTGGGGCCTCCGACAGCCGCGACTTGCAGGATCTGTCCACCCTGATCGGCGAGCGCGACGAACTCACCGACTCCACCACCATCGGCGACCACGGCACCCGATCCACCCAGCGCTCGACCCGGCGGGTGCCGATCCTGCCGCCCGACGCGATCCGGCGTCTCCCGTTCGGCACCGCATTGGTCCTGCTTCGCTCCGCACCACCGATCATCACCCAGATGCGGACCTGGACAAGCCGACCAGGCGGCCGCGCCCTGAAAGCAGACCGGGCCGAGATCGAACGGCGACTGCGTCGACCCGCCCCTGTGGGCGATCCGGGTGCACCTGCCGGGCGAGAACCGACACGCCGGGAGGAGCAACCGTGAGCCACGAGCATGAAGACGCCGACTCCCATCGGCTCCGTCCGCGAGCGGAGGCGGTCTGATGGCAGGCCGCCGACGCCGGGTGCCTGAGGATCAGCTGGAACTGGACCTGTGGGGGCTGGGCGAGAGCGTCGCCGACGCTCAGCTGGCGCTGGCGTGGAGCGTCGGAATGGCCGATGAGCAGGAGCGCGATGAACCGGTACGGCATCCTGGCCCGAGCCCAGTGGGAACGACACGCTCCAGCGCGGCTGGCGGCGCTGCCGGACCCGGAAGGCTACTTCGAGGCGCTCGGGGAGCTGGTGGACGCGGAAGTGTCGACGCTGGCGGAGAAGCTGTCCAGGAGGCCCTGTTCGAGGCAGACTTACTGGGAGCGGGTAGCGGAACTGATGACGGCCCGACGGATCGCGGAGGAGGTCGTGATGGCACAGCTGGTGTGGATTCACGACCCGGAACTGCCCCTGCGGCAGGCCCGCGAGGAGTGGGAGCAGACCCGGCCCTCGGACGAGAACCTGATCTCCTGGGCGGAGCGGATGCAGGACGCGCCCGACCAGATGCCGGCCACGGTCGATCTGGAACAGATGGCGCTCGACTGGGCGGTGCCGGTGGAGTTCCTGGAGGGCCTGGTCGCCAGCGAACCTCCGAGGGAGTACGCGCGGGCGAATCAGGCGGTGCTGGCCGAAGCGGCGACGATCCGCTTCCTCCGCGAGGTCCGCTAGCCCCACACCCGCCGCCGCGGTTCGTCCCGGCAAGCCAGGACGATCTGGCTCCCTCGGGAGCCAAGGCCCGCTTCCGCGCCAACGTCGCGGCCATCCAGACTGCCCGTGCTCTCAGCGAGCAGGCCCGTGCCGCAACCGTGCGCGAGCAGCGGGTGCTGGCGGGCTGGTCGAGCTGGGGGGCGATCCCCGAAACCTTCGACAGCCTGCGCGAGGACTGGTCTGCCGAACGCGAGGAACTCCGTGCCCTGCTGACCGATGATGAGTGGGACGCGGCCGCCCGAACCACGATCAACGCGCACTACACCGATCCGCTGATCGCCCGTCAGCTGTGGCGGGCACTGACGGGGCTTGGCTTCACCGGTGGCGCAGTGCTGGAACCCGGCTCAGGGCTGGGCACCTTCATCGGGCTCGCCCCCGACGGTGTGGACCTGACCGGGGTGGAACTCGACCCGGTGACGGCTGCGATAAGCCAGCACCTCTACCCGCACGCCACGATCCTGGCTGAGTCGTTTGCGGACACCCGCCTGCCCGAGGCCCACTTCGACGCAACCATCGGTAACGTCCCCTTCTCGAAAGTCGTCCTCCACGACCCGGTGCACAACGGCACCCGGCAGTCGATGCACAACCACTTCCTTCTCAAGTCGCTGCGGTTGACCAGACCGGGTGGGCTGGTAGCCGTCCTCACCTCCAGATACACCCTCGACGCACAGAACCCCGGCGCTCGACGCGAGATGAACGCCCTGGCCGACCTGGTTGGCGCGATCCGGTTGCCCGCGGGAGCCCACCGCCGCGCAGCCGGCACTGAAGTGGTCACCGACCTTCTGATCCTGCGACGCCGCGAGGACGATCGACCACCGATCGACGACACCTGGGAGAGTGTCACACCGATCACCCTCGACGACGACACGGTCAAGATCAACCGCTACTTTGACGAACACCCCGAACGAGTCCTCGGCGAACTGAGCGTCGACCACGGCATGTATGGAGCCTCGCTGACAGTAGTCGGCAACCTGCAGACGCTTGAAGAGCAGTTGACCGCCGCCATCGACGATCTGGTGTTCACCGCACGTCGCCATCAACTGACCGCGACCGCCCGCACGCCCGAGCAGCAAGCCAGACGACAGGCCTACGCGCCCCCGCCGCCGCAGACCTGGGACGGCAGCATCGTCGCCCAGGCCGACGGCAGCTTCGCCACAGTCGCTGGTGCAACGCTGGAACCTCTCGCGGTGCCGAAGTCGACCGCAGCAGAGCTGCGTACCCTGCTCGGCCTGCGGGACCGTGCCACCGCACTGCTGGCTCTCGAATCAGCCACCGCCGACGACACCGACGAGGTCGTAGACGCCCGCGCTGGGCTCCGCCGCGCCTACCGGAAGTACCTCACTGGGTTCGGGCCGCTGAACCGGTACCGTCTGCGGCCGACCGGACGGACCAACGCCGACGGTGAGGAGACCCACGCACGGATCGTGCCGAGCGCGATCCGTCTGCTGCGCTCCGACCCGTTCGGGGCGCTGGTGCTTGCGTTGGAGCAGTTCGACGACACCAACCAGGCAGCAACACCTGCTGCCATCATGACCCGGCGCGTCGTCGCACGCCGCCCCGAGATTCAGGGTGTTGACACCCCGGCGGACGCAGTTGCGGTCAGCCTGGACCGCAGCGGAGGGATCGACCTGCCGTTGATCGCCGACCTGCTCGGCGCCTCTGTGGAGGAGGCCCGACCGGCGTTGGCAGGGCTGGTGTTCACTGATCCCGACACCGGCCGGCTGGTCCACGCGCCGGCGTACCTTTCCGGTGACGTCCGGGCCAAGCTGGTGGCGGCCGAAGCCCGCGCAGCCACCGACCCGGCCTTCCAGGCGAACGTGGACGCTCTCACCGCCGTACTTCCGGAGCCGCTCGGGGTCGAGGAGATCACTGCCCGCCTCGGAGCGGTATGGATCGACGCCGAAACCCACCAGGCGTTCCTGCAGGAACTGCTCGACGCCCGTGACGTGCAGGTCGAGAACTCGCTTCCTGGGATGTGGGAAGTCCGCGGGGGCCGTCGTGGCCTGCTGGCCACGTCCGAATGGGGCACCCAGCGTCGTCCGGCACCCGACATCGCCCAAGCCGTCATGGAACAGCGGACACTTCTGGTCTACGACGAGGTGGACGGCCCGGACGGCAAGATCCGCCGCGTCCTGAACCCGGTCGAGACCGCAGCGGCCCAAGAGAAGGCCGACGCCCTCCAAGAGCGCTTCTCCGAATGGGTCTGGGAGGATCCCACCCGCGCGGCGAAACTGGTCGCCGAGTACAACCGGCGGTTCAACTCGATCGTCCTGCGCGACTACAGCGATGCCGGCGACTACCTGACGCTGCCGGGATTGGCTGCCAGCTTCACACCGCGACCACATCAACGTGCCGCGGTGGCGCGCATGGTCGCCGAGCCGTCCGCCGGTCTCTTTCATGAGGTCGGCGCAGGCAAAACCTCGGCAATGGTCATGGGCGCGATGGAACTGCGTCGGATGGGCTTGATCGCAAAGCCCGGTGTCATCGTGCCGAATCACATGCTGGAGCAATTCACCAGGGAGTGGTTGCAGACCTATCCGCGGGCGCGCATCCTGGCGGCCTCAAGCCTCGACCTCACCGCCGACAAGCGGCGACTGTTCGTCGCCAAGGCGGCCGCCAACGAATGGGACGCGGTCATCCTCACCCAGGGAGCCTTCGCCAAGATCCCACTGCGGGTCGGGACCCAGCAGACTTACATCCGCGCCCAGGTCGATAACCTCAAGGCCATCCTCAACGACTTCCAGGGCGAGGACCGGATCAGTGTCAAGCGAGTCCAGCGGAAGCTGCTCGCGCTGGAGAACAAGCTCAAGGACCGCACCAACACCAGCCGCGACTCCGGGGTGTGCTTCGAGGACACGGGCGTCGACTACTTGATCGTGGACGAGGCGCACATGTACAAGAACCTGGCCACGGAGTCGAACATCGCGGGAGCCGCGATCGACGGGTCCGACCGGGCCACCGACCTCCACATGAAGCTGGAGTACCTGCGCTCCCGAGGCCACGAACACATCGTCACGGCAGCGACCGCGACCCCCATCTCCAATTCCGTTACCGAGGCGTACGTTATGCAGCGCTATCTGCGTCCCGACCTGCTGGAGGACGCGGGCCTCGGAGCGTTCGATGCGTGGGCTGCGACCTTCGGCCAGACGGTCACCCAGATGGAGATGGCGCCGACCGGCAACACCTTCCGGATGAAGACCCGGTTCGCCAAGTTCACCAACGTCCCGGAAATGCTGCGGATGTGGTCGATCTTCGCCGACGTCAAGACAGCCGAAGACCTCCAACTCCCCACCCCCGACATCACCGTTCAAGACGACGGCCGCCGCGCGCCCAAGACCGTGGCCATCCAGCCCACGGTCGAACTCGAACGCTACATCGAGCACCTCGGCGAACGGGCAGGGAAGGTCGCCGCGAAGTGGGTCACACCCGAGGAGGACAACATGCTGTCCATCTCCACCGACGGCCGTAAGGCCGCCCTGGACATCCGCATGGTGATCCACAGCACCCCCAGCGGACCCACCAAAGTAGACGCGGCCGCCGATGCGATCCATCAGGTGTGGGAGAAAACGCGTGACTACGAGTACCTCGACGTAGTCACCGGACAACCTTCCCCGGTACGGGGCGCGCTCCAGCTGGTCTTCGCTGACATCGGCACACCCAACCCAACGCGATGGAACGCCTACGACGAACTACACGCCCAACTCGTCCTGCGCGGTATGCCGGCTGAGTCGATCCGATTCATGCACGAAGCCAAGAACGACGCCGAGAAGGCTCACCTGTTCGCCGCAGCCCGCGCCGGCCACATCGCCGTTCTGATCGGTTCCACCGAGAAGTTGGGTGTCGGAACCAACGTGCAGGCCCGCGCCATCGCCCTCTACCATCTCGACTGCCCGTGGCGGCCCAGCGACATCGCCCAACGCGAAGGACGCATCCTGCGCCAAGGTAATCAGAACAGTGAGATAGCGATCGTCCGGTTCGTGACCGAGCGCTCCTTCGATTCCTATCTTTGGCAGGGAGTCGAGCGCAAAGCCACGTTCATCGGCCAGCTGATGCGGGGGCGCCTCGACACCCGCGAGATTGAGGAGATCGACTCCACCACGTTGTCGGCAGCTGAGGCCAAGGCCATCTCTTCGGGCAATCCGCTACTGCTTGAGCACTCCACCATCCAGAACGAGGTAGCCCGTCTCCACCGCCTCGCCCGCGCCCACCAACGCAACGAATCCATGCTCCTCCACACCCGTGACCAGGCCCGCGACGACGCCCGCCGCGCGCAAACCGACATCGACGCCCTTATCGCGGCCGTACCCCGCATCCGGGACACTTCCGGCGACCACTTCAAGATGGAAGTCAACCAGCTCTTCTACGCCTCCAGAGTGGCCGCCGCAGACGGGCTGGTCTATTGGGCCAGAGGTTCATCAGGCCTGGCATGGGCGTCGCGCTACGAAGGGCGCGACTACGGCCGGATCGGCCAGATCGGTGGGTTCGACATCCTGCTCCGCGCCCGACCCCAGATGGCGGAGGTCCTGGTCGAGTTCCGTCTCGACGGGGTGCCACGCAGCGCGTTCACCGTCTCCCGCGACACCGTGATTGAGGGTGGAGTCGGCCTGATCCAGCGCATCGAGAACCGGGTGACCGGAATCCCCAGCCTCCTCACTCAAGCCGAGGAAGACCTAACGACTGCCCAGCGAGCGATTGCCGAGACTGAACAGCGCATCGGCAGACCCTTCAAGCACGCCCAAGCACAAACTGACGCCGAAGCCGACCTCGCCCGCGTCGAGGCTCAACTTGCGGCCATGCAGGACGACCCAACCCAGCGCCCCTCGCCGGAACCCCAAGAGCACATCACGATAGAGGCGGTTCGCTCCCACCGGCCCACGCTCGGCGTCCGCGCCGACCCGACGCGCTCAACGCAGCCCAGCGACGCCGCCCGACCGGAGCGTGCCCAGCCTGGCGCACCGCCCATCGTCCTGTAAGAGGCACAGCGGCATGGAGGGGTGACGTGCGCACCTGCCCAACAGAACGGCCCACCCACGGTGCCGTCAGTGGTCAGGAGGAAATCCGATGGCGATCCGCACCCACGAATCCCTCTCGGGATTCATCGCGTCCGACCCGCAACTCACCCACACCACGAAGGGAGTCCCGCGGCTCTACGTCCGCGTCGGGCAGGAGCACTACCGCAAGGAGCCCGATGGGTCGTTCACCCAAGTCGAGACGACCTTCCACAATCTGGTGATGTTCCACCGATCAGCCGAGCGAGCCGCCGAGCAGTTCGTGAAGGGCGACAGCTTCGTCGCCGAGGGCTACGCCCGTCCGATCGAGTACGAGAAGGACGGCCAAAACGTGCAGGACGACGAGTTCGTCGCCCGGAAGATCGGCCACGACCTCGCACGTACCTGCTATGAGGTCAACCGCACCCGCGCCACCGGCGCCGGCACCGGAGCGGCCGTAGCGGAACCCACCCGCAAGTGGCGCCACCGCGACCAGCCGGCCGAGTTCGCGGCGTCCACGCCGACCACGCCACCGGCCGCCGCGATCGGAATGTGAGGGCGCACCAGAGATGGCCACTGACGACGACAGCGAAGTCACCGAGCCGATGGAGGACTCGGAGGAGGGCTTCGGGTTGCCGCTGCTTCCCGAGCCGCCGCACCCGATCAACTGGAACTTGCTCACCGCCGACGAGGCGGAGGCGGCCTGGCTGGAACTCAACAGCTGGGTGAACTGGCTGCGCCACACCTACGGCCTGCCCGCCACAGTCGTTCCACCGTTCTGGCACCGCCACCCCGAACTCGTCTGGGAACTGTCGGCGCTCCACCTGCACTGGCTGGGCGCCTACGACCCCGAGCAGAACGGCAGCGCCCCCAACGGCTGGCATCGGGATTTCGCCGACGCTCGTCAGCGGCTGCGGGATTGGGTGGCCGCCAGCGGCACTCGGCTGGACCGCGACCGGCCCACCCGACAGACCAGCTGGCCCGGTGAAGAGCCGGCTCCAGCGGTGGAGGACGTTGTGATCGCCAACCGGGACGAGGACTTCGTGCAGTTCGTGATCGAGGACGTGAACGCTCGGAAGCGGGAAGAGGAAGCCTTCTTCCGGCTGCTCGCAGGACACGAAGACGGGTCCTGATCGGCCTGGCGATGCGTTCGCTGATCGCCGGTGCGCCAGATGCGAGCGCCGTGCCCGTGGCTGGGGGGCCGGGCACGGCGCTCTTTTGTGGGTGGTGTGGTCAGCTCGCTTTGGCGAAGACCTCATCCAGCAGGTTGGCGGTGACGGGGTTTACCATCTCGTTGCGGCGGATGTAGTGCCGGATGGTGATCTTCGGGTCCACATGCCCCAGCAGCTCCGCCGCCAGGGCGACCCCGGCCTGCTCATTGATCGCGGTGGCGACCGTACGCCGGAACATGTGCGGAGTCACGTCCTTGATCCCGGCAGCACCCAGCACCGCCCGCAGCTGCCGCCGCACGTTCGCGGTGGTCAGCGGGGTGCCCTCGCGGGACTGGAACAGCAGCGCATCCATGCTGCGGTCGTCCAGTGCTGCGAGCCGCTTGCGCACCGCTTCGGCGGCGAACGAGGGCAGGGCCACCACTCGGCGGGACCGGGAGGTCTTGGGATGGTCCTGCCGGAAGGTCGGCTCGCCCTTGCGGCTCACGATGGTGCCGGCGATCCGGATCGACGGAGTCGCGCTGGTCAGATCGATGTCGCGGCGACGGATCGCCAACACCTCCCCGATCCGGGCCGAGGTGCCCAGCATGACCTCCACGATCGCGCCGAGCTGGCCGTCCGGCTTCGGGCCGGAGATCGCCCGCCCGGCCTCCCAGGCGGCGATCACCGCACGGATGGCGTTGACCTCGATCGGGGTGAGCGCGTTCGGCACATGCGGCTCGCGGCGCAGCCGCGCGACACCGTCGACCGGGTTGCGGGGGATCACCTCGTGACGCACCGCCAGCCCGAAGGCCAGGCGCAGCACCACGCGGGACTGCCGAGCGCGGTTGTGCGACTTGCGGGCCATCTGCTTCAGGAACCGGTCGCAGCGAGCCACGCCGATCTCCCGCAGAGTCAGGTGCTCGAACGCGGGCATCACCAAGGTCCGCATGTTCCGCTCGTACAACTGGCGGGTGGTCTTCGACAGCTGGTCCTCCAGATCAAGGTCTTCGAGCCAGTAGGTCACCAGATCCTCGAATGGGCTGTCAGCGGTCAGCGTGGTGAAAGTGGGCTGGAACAGGAACCGTTCGGCCAGCTTGGCCTTCAGCGCGCGCTCGGCAGCCCGGGCGGTTGCGCCGGTGGCTTGCACGGGTCGTACCAGGCCGTCCCAGTCCCTATAGCGGGCACGAGCCCGGTGCTGTCCGGAAGCGGTGGGCCGGGTCGTGATGTCGCCGTAGGTCCCGACGGTGAGTCGTGGGCGGCTCATGTCAGCTCACCGCCCGGGGCCGGGTTCCCGCTGGGCGGCAACCCACGCCTGAACGTCGGCGATAGCGAACTTCAGGTGCTTGCCGAACCGGTAGGCCGGCGGCCCCTTGTCGCGGGTCCGCCAGTCGTAGACCGTGGAGATCGGCACGCCCAGATAGGCGGCCAGCTCGGCGACGTCCATCAGGGCCGGCAGGCCCGTCACAGAATCGGGTGTGGAAGTGCTGCGAGTATCCATGTACCGCAGGTGGGCGCGCTGTCCCCGGCCAACCGGACGGGACAGACACCATCAGGGCCGCGTCGTAGAGCACCGTCGCAGGACGGTGGTTCCGAGGGGCAAAAAGGTGAGTTTTAGGTGACTTGGGCAAGTCCTACACCCCCAAAGAGGCCTAGCGAAACGGCGTCTCACTAGGCCTCTTCCCGGTCGGGGTGACAGGATTTGAACCTGCGACCTCATCGTCCCGAACGATGCGCGCTACCAAGCTGCGCCACACCCCGATCGACCCCGACTCGCGTCAGGGCCGGATGGCAGTCTAGCCGAATCCAGCCGCGTTCACGAAACGAGCGTAGGGCGGCGAGACCGCCGTCTTCGCAGGGATGGCAGAGGTGGGTGAGCGGCAGAGCGTGGACGGCTGCGGTGGCAGAGGGAGACGGCGACCAGGATCACAGAGGGTGTGATGAGGCGTGGTGGCAGAGAGCCAGACACCGAGCGGGCCGAATAGCGGGATGCGGGAGTGATTCACCCGGCCGAACGCGGGGTGAGGCTGACCAGGGTCGCCTCGGGGGGGCAGGCGAAGCGGTAGGGCGCCATCGGCGAGCTGCCGAGGCCTGCCGAGACGTGCAGCCACGAGGTGCGTCCACCCGCCTTGTGCTTGGACAGCCCTTTGGCCCGGCGAGGCGGCAGGTCGCAGTTCGTGGTCAGGGCCCCGTACAGCGGGACGCAGACCTGGCCGCCGTGGGTGTGGCCGGCGAAGATCATCTTCACCTTGTCCGCGGTCATCGCGTCCAGAACTCGCAGGTACGGGGCGTGGGTGACACCGACCGCCAGATCTGCGGTGCGATCCGGCCGTCCGGCCACCGCGGCGTAGTCGTCCAGCCCCAGGTGGGCATCGTCGGTGCCCCGCAGTTCGAGGGTGACCCCACCGATCTCCAGCAGGGTCTTCGTCTGGGTGAGATCGATCCAGCCGCCGGAGGACAGCGCCGCCTTCAGCCGGGAGGTGGGAAGCGGACGGGCGTCCCCGTGGCCTGCGCGGCTCGTCGGGCGCGTCAAGTACCCCAGCGGATTGGAGAATCTCGGCCCGGTGTAGTCATTCGAGCCCATGACGTACACCCCGGGACGCTCCAGCAGCCGGCCCAGTGATCCCGCGAGGGTGTCGATCGCGGCTGGCTCTGCGACATTGTCGCCGGTGTTGATGACAAGGTCGGGCTCCAGCCCGGCCAACCCGGCGATGAAGCGGGCTCGCGCCCGATTGCGCACCAGCAGGTGGGCGTCCGAGATGTGCAGCACCCGCAGCCTGGGGGCGCCCGGTGGCAGGACGGGCACGCTGAGGCGCCGCAGTCGGAAGGCCTGATTCTCGACGAGCGCCCCGTAGGCGACGCAACCGACGCCGGTCAGAGCCAGCCCGCCGAACAGCCGACTAGGGGCGCCCACGGCCTCCGCCTCGGCCGCCACCACCCTGATCCTCGACCGGCGCGCAGTAGCCGGGGGCCGGTTCGGGCACCAGCACCTCGCCCTCATTGCAGGTCGGCGGTGGCTGGTACTTCTGGCATTCCGCGAGGAACTCGTTGCCGGCAAGGTTGCACCAGGCCTCCGAGCCCTTCTTGGGACCCTTCGAGACCTGGATCGCGACGCCCGAACCCTTCGGCGCGGTGCCGGAAGGGCTGGTGCCGACCAGCGTCCCCTTGGCGGCGTCGGACTTCACATCGACGGTATAGGCGGAGAACCCGGCCTTCGAGATCTTCTTCTTGCATTCTTTGACGCTCGAGCCCGAGCAGCTGGGGACGTCGACCTGCTCGCCCTTCAGGATGGACGCGGGCGGCTCCTTGAACTTGGTGCCCTTATATCCTTCGAGGTTCTTGATCGCGTAGCTGAAGGCGGGCTTCAGCAGTCGGCCACCGGCGTCGACACCCGACTGGGCCTGCAGGTAGCGCTTGGAGTACTTCATGTACGCGCCCTGCATGTAGCGGGTCTTGTGCTGCTTCCAGAACGAACTCCAGTAGGGGTCGCTGTCGTAGGAGATCACCGCTCCGGCGACGAGCTCGGGGGTGTAGCCGATCGTCCAGACCGCCCGGTTGTCCGAGACCGTGCCGGTCTTGCCCGCCATCTGGACGCCCGGAACCTTCGCCGGACGCGCGGTGCCGGCGTTCATCGGGCCCTGGAAGATCTTGTTGATCCCGTCAGCGACGTCCCGGGGGATCACCCGGTCGCAAGTGGTGGTCGGCGGCTCGACCTCCTTGCCGCTTCGGGTCTTGATGGAGGCGATGATGTTCGGCTCGCAGCGCACACCCCGGTTGGCGAAGGTGCCGTAGGCGGAGACCAGCGAGAGCGGGCTCACCTCGACCGCACCCAGAGTGAAGGCCGGGACGGTGTCGTACGACATCACATCGGGATGCAGATCATTGGGCTGACCCATCTCCAGGCCGAGCTTGGTGGCCATCGTTACCGACTCGCAGCCGCCGACCGCCTGAATCAGCTGGGCGAAGTAGGTGTTGACCGACCTGGTGACGCCAGTGAACATATCGATCGAGGACCCGGTGCCACCGACCGGCTTCCATGGCTTTGTGAGGGTGAAGGGTCCGTCGCAGGAGCGGAAGTCAGTCAGTTCCACTTGCCGATCGGCCTTGTACTTGCCGTAGGCGCCCATTCCCTCGTCCAGTGCGGCCGCCGCGACGAAGGCCTTGAAGGTGGAGCCGCCCTGGAAGCCCTCCTTGCCGCCCATCGCGTGCGTCACGGCGTAGTTGTAGTTGGTGGTGCCCTTCTTCAGGTCGTTGCCCCATTTGGGACGGCTCTGTGCCATCGCGATGATGTTGCCGGTGTCAGGCTCCAGCATGGTGATCACCGCCACCGCCGGATCGCGGGCGTCGAGGTAGCTGGCGATCGTCTTCTCCGACTGCTTCTGGATCTTGGGATCCACCGTCAGCCGGATGGTCAGGCCGCCACGGTACAGATAGTCCTTGCGCTCGTTGTAGTTCGCGCCGAGGCCGCTCTCCTCGTTCAGCAGGACTCGCTTGGCATAGTCACACACGAACGGGAACTTCGAACTCGCACAGTCCAGCGGATTGTCGGAGACCTTGCTCTGATCGAAGGGCTCGGCCTTGGCCGCCTCGGCCTCCTCGTCGGTGATCAGGCCGAACATGGTCGACTCAGGATCCTTCGACAGTTGAAGCATCCGGTCGATCACGTCGTTTCGGCGCTCAATCGCCATCCGCGGATACTTCACCGGATTGGTCGTCACCGGGTTGCGGACCAGGCCGGCCAGCATGGCCGCCTGGGCCAGGGTCAGGTCCTTCGCCGAGACTCCGAAGTAGTGCCTGGCTGCCGCGGACACGCCGTAGGCGCCGTCCCCGTAGTAGCTGATGTTGAGGTAGCCCTCAAGAATCTGATCCTTGCTGTCCTTGCCGAGCTTCTTCTCCAGAGCCATCGCGAACCGCATCTCGCGGATCTTGCGGGCCATCGTGTTCTCGGTCGCGGCGTTGCGAGCTGCTGTGTCGTTGGCCGCGTCGGCGGCCTGCAGCTGCAACATCCGGACGTACTGCTGGGTGATGCTGGAGCCGCCCTGGGTGACGCCCTGGGAGGTGCTGATCAGAGCGCGCAGCGTCCCGGTGATGTCGATGGCGCCATGCTCGTAGAAGCGGTGGTCCTCGATCGCGACCTGCGCCTGCCGCATGATCGGCGCGATGTCCTCCAGCTTCACATTGACCCGGTTCTCCTTGTAGAAGTAGGTCAGGAAGGTGCCGTCAGCCAGTTCGACGCGGGTCCGTTCGGCGCTGGGTGACACCTCGAAATCGGCTGGCAGAGCATCGAGGCTCTGCGCGGCGTCCCGACCCGTGGTGGTGGTCATGCTGACCGCGGGGATGACCAACCCCGCGACCAGCCCTCCACCGAGTACCGAGACGCCAAGGAAGACCAACAGCGAGTACAGCCGCTTACCCAGACGCATGGCATCTAGCGTACGCGACGCCGAAAACCGCCCCTACTCTCCCAGCTTCGTACGGCGCTCGTGTCGTCTTCGGCGCAGGCGTCCGGACGACGACGTCTCAATATGCGGTCAAGAGTGTCTCACCGGCAGCATCTCACGTAGCCACAGGCTCGGTAAATGGCCTAACCTTTCCGTATAGCAAGTCTCGGACCGGCTTCCCCAGCAGCCCGCGTGAGAGGTGTAGTGCATTGTCGCTGACGAATACTGAGGACTGGACGCTGCTGGCGCGTTGTCGCGGTATGCAGGACGATCTCTTTCCCGAGGGTGCCGATCAGAAGCGCGTGCGAGCCGTCTGCTACACCTGCCCCGTCCGCAACGAGTGCCTGGCCGAGGCCCTCGACAACCGGATCGAGTGGGGCGTCTGGGGCGGAATGACCGAACGCGAACGCCGCCAGTTGCTCCGCCAGCGCACCGACATCACCTCCTGGACCTCCATCCTGTGCCCTAAAGCCCCCGCCCGCTGACCCCGAGCCGGAGCAACCCAACGGCGGACGCAGGCTAGGGCCGCCGACGCCCCTTCATTACTGTGTACCCATGACGAAATGGGAATACGCGACTGTCCCGGTGCTCATCCACGCGACCAAGCAGATCCTCGACACCTGGGGTTCCGACGGCTGGGAGCTGGTGCAGATGATGCCAGGGCCCAACTCCCAGAACCTGGTCGCCTACTTCAAGCGCCCCCTGGAGCAGTGATGGACGCCGAACTCGGCGGCATCCTGCCGTCGACCCGGCTGGCCGAACTGGGCATCGAACTGCCGCCGGTGGCAGCTCCAGTGGCGGCCTACATCCCGGCGCTGGCCTCAGCCGGGCAGGTGTTCACCGCCGGGCAGCTTCCCTTCGTGGACGGCGCCCTGCCGGCCACCGGGAAGGTGGGTGCCGAAATCGGTCCGGAGCGGGCAGCCGGCCTGGCCCGGGTCGCCGCACTGAACGCGGTCGCGGCAGCGGCCAGCGTGACCGGAGGCGTGGACGGGATCCGGCGAGTGGTGAGGGTGACGGTGTTCGTCGCCAGCGACCCGTCCTTCACCGGACAGCCCGCGGTGGCCAATGGAGCGTCGCAGCTGCTGCAGGAGATCTTCGGGGCTCACGGTCGTCACGTCCGCAGCGCGGTCGGGGTGAGCGTGCTGCCGCTGGACGCTCCGGTCGAGGTGGAACTCGTTGTCGAATCCAACGCCGCTTCCTTCTGAACGCGCCGAGACCCGGATAGCCCTGGTACGCCGTGCCCGGGCGATCAACCGGACCCTGGGTGAGACCTACCCGGACGCCCATTGCGAGCTCGACTTCACCACGCCGCTCCAGCTGCTGGTGGCGACCATTCTGTCGGCGCAGTCGACCGATCGGCGCGTCAACACCGTCACCCCCGAGGTGTTCCGCCGCTACCCGGACGCCGCCGCGCTGGCAACCGCCGATCGGACGGAACTGGAAGACCTGATCAAGCCGACCGGCTTCTTCCGTGCCAAGACCGACTCCCTGATCCGGCTGGGCGTCGCGCTGGAGCGGGACTTCGATGGCCAGGTGCCCGGCCGGCTGGAGCAACTCGTCACTCTGCCCGGGGTGGGACGCAAGACGGCCAATGTGGTGCTCGGGGACGCCTTCGGCGTCCCGGGAATCACCACCGACACCCACCTGATCCGGCTCGCTCAGCGGTTCCGCTGGACGACGCAGACCAAGCCGGAGGCGATCGAGCGTGAGGTCGGTGAGCTCTTCCCCAAGCGCGATTGGGTGCTGCTCAACCACCGGGTGATCTGGCATGGACGCCGACGCTGCCATGCCCAGCGTCCGGCCTGCGGGGCCTGCCCCGTGGCCCGGCTGTGCCCGTCCTATGGCATCGGCCCGACCGACCCCGCGATCGCCGCGAAGCTCGTCCGGGAACCCCGCCGATGACCTCCGCTCTCATTCGGCCCGATCTCGTTCGGGTGCACCGGACGCCTGCCTTCGTGTCGAGCGCTCCGCCCTCGGTCCTGGTCGTCGACCCGATCCGGAAGGGTGGCGGTCGGTGAGGAGCGTCGTTGGCGTGGTGAGCGCCGTCCTGGCTGCGCTGCTCGCTGGGTGCAGTGCGGTCGTCCCACCGTCGCCGTCGCCCTCGCCCGCGGTCGATCTGGTGGCTGCCCGCCGTGCTGCCGGCATCGCGGACTGCCCGCAGCCTGTCGGCGAGCCGGTCGAGAACGGGTTGCCCGACCTGGCCCTGGAGTGCCTGGGTGGGGACGTGACGGTCTCGCTGAGCGCGCTCCGCGGTCCGATGGTGATCAATCTGTGGGCGCAGTGGTGCCTGCCGTGCCGGCAGGAGGCGCCGGTGCTGGCGGCTTTCGACGCCGCTCGCGGCGACGTGAGCCTGCTCGGCCTCAACTATGACGACCCCGAACCCGACTGGGCGATCGAGTTCGCCCGCCTCGCCGGCTGGACCTGGCCGCAGTTGGCCGACCCCGACAAGACCGTCCAGGCACCGCTGGGGATCCCTGGCATCCCGGTCTCTTTGCTGCTGGATGCCGATGGACGGATCGTCGCCCGGCACCACGGCGCGTTCTCCGACCTGGACGAACTCACCACCTGGGTTGACGAGGGACTGGCAGCATGAGCACCCCACGACGTTCTTCTCCTCCGCTGCGCTCCCCCGAACAACGTCGCGGGGACCTGGCATGAACGTCCCCGAGGAACTGCGCGACAAGGTGGCTCGTTTCGACGCCGCCGGCGCACTGGCCCGGATCCAGGGCGCCCGTCCGCCGGGTGGCGGAAGGCCCGCGGCCGTCCTGATCCTGCTCTCGCGGCCGGTCGACGACTACGAGATCGTGTTCGTGGAGAAGAGCGCCGACCTACGCAGCCATGCCGGCCAGATCGCCTTTCCCGGCGGCACCATGGAACCGGACGAACGCGACCCGGTCGCGGCCGCGCTGCGCGAGGCCGAGGAGGAGGCCGGCATCGATCCAGCCAGTGTTGAGGTGCTGGGCGCCCTGCCGAAAGCCCACATCAGGCGCAGCGGCTTCGACGTCACGTCGGTGATCGGCTGGTGGCGCGAACCGCGTCCGCTCGCACCAGCCGATCCCTTTGAGATCCAGGCCGTCCACCGCATCGGAGTCCCGACGCTGCTCGATCCGGCCAACCGGCTCACCTGGGAACTGCCCAACGGCTACCGTGGCCCGGCGTTCGTGATCGGCGAACTGTTCATCTGGGGATTCACTGCGTACCTGCTGGACGGCATGTTCGACCTGCTCAGCTGGTCGCGGCCCTGGGACGACACGGTCACCGCGCCGATTCCGCCGCGCTTCTTCAGCGAGCGGCTGTAGCCCTACGGCAGTTCTGGACGCTTCGGGGCAGGCGTGCCGGCCAGCGAGAGCGAGTTGGCCTCGGCGATCGCGCCCTTGACCGCGTTGCTGAGAACCGCGCCGGTCTCCTCGGCCTGGCTGATGCTGCGTTCAGGTCTGGTGAAGACCAAGCGCTGCCGGGCGACCAGGGCGAGAAGCCCGGTGATCAGCAGCAGGATGATCGCGACGATGCCGAATCCCCAGGCCGCGGCGCCGAGCAGCGGCAACTGGAACCAGGTCATGAAGCCGAGCGAGAGCAGGAACGACAGGGCCAGGAAGAGCAGTGTGCCGGCGGTGATCGCCAGGTAGGCGGCGGCACCGAGCAAGCCTGCTCCGATTCCAGCCGACTTGGCCTGCGGCGCCAGTTCCGCCTTGACCAGGTCGATTTCACCCTTCACGATGGCGCGGACATCGGTCTGGATGTCCTTGATGATGCCGGCGAGATCCTGCTCTGTCATCTGCTGGTCCCCTCGTGCTGGTGGTGAGACCACACTACTGAGTTACTGCGTCGTGCGCGCCCCCCGAGTCCGACAGCCTCACGCCGACCGGGCCGGGGGAGTCCTGCCGGGCCTTGAGAGCTGGGCTGATCGGGACGGGAGTCGCCCACCATGGGAGGTGGGCTGGCGGGCCGAGCGCCGTCCGGGATCACCGCTTGGAGGGCGCGGTCACAGCCGGATGCGCAGTCCGGCGTCGTCGGCCTCCAAGGGAGCGGTCAACTCGGTGTGGTCGACCATTCCCTGCCAGCAGGTGACCGTGTAGGGCAGCAGCAGCGGTTCCGGGACGCGGGCCACCTGGTCGTACAAGGCGCCGGTTTCGGCCAGGACGCCGTCGGCGAGGTCGGGGTCGGCGGTGCGGAAGCCCTCCAGGCGACGCACCATGGCGAGGAGTCCGGGACGTGCCATGGGAACCCAGCGGCGGAACTCGCGCCGTTGCAGCATCGGGAAGTAGGGGTTGTCGTGCAGTGCGCTGACGGTCGCGGACATGGGGGTGCCGGACATGGCCCGTGGATCTACCTGGCGGACGATCGCGGCCAGCCTGCGTACCCATGGCACCGAGTCGTCCCGGTCGGTGTTGACCACCACCAGCCCACCGCCGGGACGTAGCACCCGGGCGAACTCGGCCAGCGCGAGCCGGGGCGGCAGCCCGTGCAGGGTGTCGACCACCACGACGCGGTCGAAAAGACACGGGGTGAAGGGCAGCGCGTCCGGAGCTGCGGCGACCGCGACCGTGCTGGGCTCGCGTCGGACCCGGCCCAGTCGTACCGGGTCACGTGCCACCAGGGTAAGGCGGTGGGGTCGGGGGCTGACGCGTGTCGCCAGGCCGAAGGAGGGAGTGCCGACGGCCAGTACCGAGCCAGCGTCCGCGGTCAGCCACTCGACGGCGGCGGGCGGGAAGGCACTGGAGGGGGCCATGCCCGCATCGTACGTGGACGTCGAGGGGTGGTCCGGCAGGCGCGGCCTGTGGATGACGGGAGTTTTCCACAGGCCGTCAGGTTGCCTGGCACAGTCGGGCCCCGGCTGACCAGAGTGCCCGGCGTGGACGATGTCGAGGTGTTGGTCGTCGCCAGTCCGGGCGAGACTCAGGAGGCTGTGCTGGCGGCGGCCACAGCGCAGGAGCTGGCCACCCGCACGGTGACCAGCATCGCTGAGCTGGCCGAGGGATGGCGGCAGGCGGGGTCGGTCTTCGTTGCGGACGAGTTCGCCGCGGCGGTGGCGGGTCAGGCGTTGCCCCAGCGTGACCGGGTGTTCCTGGTGGGATCCGATGAAGGGGCGCTGACGCGGTGGTCCGCACCGCTGGGCGCCCGGGTGATCGGGTTGCCGGCCGGCCGGGCATGGCTGGGAGTGGTGCTGGGCGGCGGGGATCCCGCCGCGGTGCGGACGCCGGTGGTCGCGGTACTGGGCGGTGCCGGCGGGGCAGGGGCGTCAACCCTGGCTGGAGCGTTGGCCTGCCTGGCCGCCCACGGGACGGGATCCGCTGCGCTGGTGGACGTCGACCTGGTGGGCGGCGGACTCGACCTGTTGTTGGGTGCCGAGCGGGCCGACGGCTGGCGCTGGCCACGGTTGAGCGGGGCTGAAGGGCACATCGGTGACCTGCGCTCCTACCTCCCTGTGGTCGACGGCGTATCCCTGGTCTCGATGGCCCGCGGCCCGACAGTCGACCTGGCCCGCGATCCGCTGGCGGCGATCCTCGGTTCGCTGCGGCGCGGCCACGATCTCGTCGTGCTCGATCCAGGGCGTTCGCTGGGTACGGCCGCACGGGAGGCGATCCGGCTGGCGAGCCGGGTGCTGCTGGTCGTCCCCGGTGGGGTGCGGGCCGTCGCGGCAGCCCGCGAGTTGGTGCGTGCGCTGCAGTTGGAGGATGCCGAGGTGGTGCTGCGGCACGGCGTCCAGGGGCTGGGTGCGGCGGCGGTCTCCGAGGCGCTGGAGCTGCCCGTGGTCGCGGAGTTGCCGGACGATCGCCGACTGCCGACGGCAGCCGAGCGGGGCCTGTCGCCCCTGCGTGCGGGCCGGCGGTACCGAGCGGTGTGCGAGCAGTTGCTGAGCCAGGTGGTGGGCTGATGAGTGAAGCCGTGCAGCTCGTCGTGCCCGCGCAGGCGAGGGCCCCGTCCGGCCGTAGTGACACCGGTCCGCCGATCGAGGCGGTTCGCGCCTACCTGGGTCGCCGGGGACTGGCCGCCGGTCCGGTCGAGGTCGGGCTGGCGCTGCGTGAACTGGGGCATCTGGTCAGCGATCAGGCGGTGCGCGGGACCGTCGCAGCGCTCCGGCGGGAGAGTGTGGGGGCCGGCCCGCTGGAGGAGTTGCTGGCCTTGCCCGGGGTGACCGATGTGCTGGTGAACGGGCCGGCCGAGGTGTTCGTCGATCGAGGCGCCGGGCTGGAGCAGGTGCCTTCGCCGTTCGCCGATGAAGGGGATGTACGCCGCCTGGCCGTGCGGTTGGCCGCGTCGGTGGGCAGGCGGCTGGACGAGGGCTCGCCCTTCGTCGATGCCCGGTTGGCCAGCGGGGTGCGGGTGCACGCGGTGCTCGGTGCGGTGGCCGATCACGGTACCTGCCTGTCGCTGCGGGTGCCTCGTTCCAGCACCCTGAGCCTGGAGGAGTGGGTGGACGGAGGCGCGCTGGCGCCGGCCGCGGCGCGGGTGCTGCGACGGATCGTGGAGCGGCGATGCGCCTTCCTGATCGCAGGCGGCACCGGCTCGGGAAAGACCACGCTGCTGGCGAGCCTGCTCTCGTTGGTGCCGGGTGACGAACGGATCGTGATCGCAGAGGATTCCCGCGAACTCAATCCGGCCCATCCGCACTGCGTGCGGCTGGAGGGGAGGCCGGCGAACGTTGAGGGGGCCGGTGCGGTGACCCTGACCGACCTGGTCCGTCAGGCGCTGCGGATGCGGCCGGACCGCCTGGTGGTCGGTGAAGTGCGCGGCCCGGAGCTCGTCGATCTGCTCACCGCGCTCAACACCGGGCATGAGGGAGGCTGCGGCACGCTGCACGCGAACTCGGCGGGCGATGTGCCGGCCCGGCTGGAAGCGCTGGCCGCGCTGGGCGGATTGGGACGGGCGGCGCTCCACGCTCAGGTCGCCGCAGCGCTGGATCTCGTCGTGCAGATCCGTCGATTTCCCGGCGGAAGGCGTTGGGTGGAGGAGATCAGGGTGATCCAGGCCGATCCGACCTCTGGAGTGTGCCGGGCCGTCCCCGCGCTGCGGTTCCACGTGGACGGCTCGGTGGCGCGGCTGGCGGCCGCCGACGCGTTGCTGCGGCTGGTCGGCACATGACCGTACTCGCCGTTCTCGCCGCCGCCGCAGCGTGTTGGCTCTGGCTGGCGCCGGTACCGGACCTCGCCCGGCTGGCCGTCCATGCCGACCGCTCGCGGCGGTCGCCGGATCGCTACCTGAGCTGGCTACCCGCGGTGTCGGTCGGGCTGGCCGCCGGATGGGCCGCCGGGTGGGCGGTCGGCGTGGCGGGCGGCTGCATGGCGGCAACCGTCACCTGGTTGCTGCGGCGAAACCGTCGGCGGCGAGCCGTGGCTCGGGAGCGGGCCGAGGTCGTGCGCGCCTGCCAGTTGGTCGGCGGCATGCTGGGCCTGGGCCAGGTCCCCGCCGAAGCGCTGCGCGCGGCCGCCGTTCGGGCGCCGGTGCTGGCCGAGGCGGCTGCCGTCCAGTCGCTGGGGGGCGAGGTGGCCGCCGTATTGCGCAGGGCCGCCGGCGAGCCGGGCCGGGAAGGACTCAGCCAGCTCGCCGGCGCCTGGCAGGTTGCGGAGCAGACCGGCGCGTCGATGGCCACCACGCTGGCGGCGGTCGCCGATAGGCTGGCAGCCGACCTGGCTCTACGGGCGACCGTCGAAGCCGAACTCTCGGCACCCCGGGCGACGGGGCGACTCCTGGCCGCATTGCCGATAGCCGGACTCGGGCTTGGCTATCTGTTGGGGGGTGACCCGATCGCCTTCCTGACTTCGTCGGCGTTCGGACAGCTCTGTCTGGCGCTCGGGGCCGCGCTGGGCTGTGTCGGCCTGGTGTGGACCGAACTGCTCGCCGACCGCCACGGGGGTTGAGGTGACCGCCGCAGCCTGGGCCGCTCTCCTGGTGGCTGGGGCGATCTGGATGAGTCTGCCGCCGGCCGGAGAGCGGCGCCTGGCGCGGCGGGTACGGCGGAACCTGCCCGGTTGGCTGACGCCGGTACCGGATGCCTTGGGCGCCCGGCCGCGGGGGCTGGCAGCCGGCGTGCTGGGAGTGGCGGTGGCGCTGTGGAGTTCGGCACTGGGCTGGATGGCAGTGGTGCCGGCGGTGATTGCGGCCACGGCGGCCTACGTTCTGCTGGGACGGGTGACGCCGGCCGGCCAGGCCCGGCGTGCTGCAGAACTGACCAGCACGCTGCCGCAGGTTTGCGACCTGCTGGCCGTGGCCGTGGCCGCCGGATTGCCGTTGCGTCGGGCGGTGGAGGTGGTCGCCGAGGCTGTGGGCGGAGCGGCGGCCGCGCAGGTCTTGGGGGGTGTCGCCGCTCGGGTGCGGTTAGGGGAATCCGAGGCGCAGGCGTGGGCGGAACTCGAGCGGGAACCGGTGCTGCGGACCGTCGCCCGCGAGGTGTCGCGCACGGTGTCGTACGGGCTCAGCCTGGCGCCGCTGCTGCGTGACCTGGCGGTGGAAGCCCGGCGGGCCGCGGCTGCGGCAGCCCTGGTGAAAGCTCGACAGGTGGGGGTGCGCAGCGTGCTGCCCCTGATGGCGTGCTTCCTGCCCTCCTTCGTCCTGCTGGGGATCGTTCCGGTGATCGGGGGGATCATGCAGGCGGTGCTGCCGTGAACAGCCGTTCACCGAGCACATCCGCTCATGGCACCTTGCTGTGGGCGTTCGTCCACCGCGTTCAGTTCCTGCTGTCGGCCCAGCCACCACACCGGGCCGGCACCTGACGTCCATGGTCAGAACGGCGAGCGCTGCGCGGCCTTGAGGGTGGTGGCGGCTGTCACCGGTCCCGCTGAGCGGCCGATCGGCGCCGCAAGTGCCGTCACCAGCCAGACCGGTCGTCGGGTGGGTCGCGGCTGCGTGGCAGGCCCGGCCGGCCGCGTCGTCCTGGCCACCACCGGCCGACTCCAGGCCGGGCGAACATCGACGGCTGAGGTGCCACAGCCCTTCTCGCTGGCGTAATCCACAGGTTCGTGGTGGCTCGAAGCGTCATCCACAGCTCGCGGATCCTGTTGGCACATTCGGGTGCCGCGTCGCCAGATTGCGGGCGCGTCCACCCGCTGGGGGTGGCAGGGCAGGAGGAAGCAGTGATGCAGAAGCTGGTGAAGCGGCGCGACGAGAAGGGTATGACCACGGCCGAGTACGCGGTCGGGACGGTGGCGACGGTCAGCATCGTCGGGGTGCTGCTCTCGATCATCAACAATCCGGAGTTCCGTGAGTTCCTGATGAAGCTGATCGAGGCGCTCCTGAACTTGATCATCAGGATGATCACGGGTGGCTGAGTGCTGAGTCCGGGTGGCCGGACAGCGGATACGGCCACCCGGTGGGTGTGGCGAAGGAGGTGGACGATGACACCGAAGCGAACGGCCCGGGGCCGTAGTCGGCCCGCGGCGGAGAGTGAACGGGGGATGGTCACCGCCGAGTTGGGCATGGCGAGCCTGCTGCTGGCGGTGGCGGTCGTCGTGGTCGCCTGGCTGGTGGCGGTGCTGGGGCTCCTCATCCGCTGTCAGAACACCGCCTGGGAGGTGGCCCGGAACCAGGCCAGGGGTGATCGAGTGGGAGCGCAGCTGGCCACCTCGCAGGCGCCACCTGGTGCGCGGGTGGGCGTCCACCGATCAGTCAGCAGGGTCACCGTGCTGGTGGAGTTGGGCGCCCAGCCCTGGGCGAGCTGGCTGCCGGTCGTGTCGCTGAGCGCGCAGGCGTCGGTGCTGCTTGAGCCGGGCGCGACGTGAGCGGAGCGGAGCGAGGCTCGGGAACGTTGCTGGTGACCCTGGTGGCGGTCCTGCTGGCCGTGGCTGCGTCGATCCTGCTCCTGGCCGGCGCCGCGCTGGCTGGAATCCAACAGGTGAGATCCGCGGCGGATCTGGTGGCGCTCTCCGCGGCCGCGGCGCAGGCCGGCGGTGCGGAGCCCTGCGCCGCGGCGGACCAGTTCGCGGTGGCCAATCAGGTCGAGTTGCGCGAATGCCGGGTGGCGGGGGATCTGCTCGACTTCGTGGTGACGGTGACTGTCGCGGCACCCCCGGATTCGCTGCCCGGACGGCTGGGCTTCACCACTCGGTCCCACGCCGGCTGGTTGGTGTCGTGACCAGGGGCCGCGTTCGCCCCGAGCACGGCCGCCAGCAGCGCGATCGCGGCCGCCTTGTCGAGGGGATGATTCCCGTTGCCACATTTCGGGGAGACCACACAGCGCGGGCAACCGCTCTCACAGGGGCATTCCCGCAGCAGCTCGAAGGTGGCGGCCAGCCAGGCCGGCACGACTTCGTAGGCGCGATCAGCGAAACCAGCGCCGCCCGCGTGGCCGTCGTGAACGAACACCGTCAGCAGCCCGGTATCGGGATGACACACGGTGGAGAGCCCGCCGATGTCCCAGCGGTCGCAGGGCGCGAACACCGGCAGCAGGCCGATGGCGGCGTGTTCGGCGGCGTGCGCCGCCCCAGGTAGTGCGGTCGGGTGGATGCCGCTGGCGGCGAGGGTGTCCGGTGCGACCGTCCACCAGGTGGCGCGAGTCGTGAATCTGTGAGCCGGCAGTTCGAGGGGATTGCTGTCCCACACCGCGCCGGTCACCTCGTCGCGACGCAGATAGCCGGTCACCTGCGAGCAGAGCTCGACATCGCCCACCGCGGCCCGCGCTCCCGGTAGTGGGCTGACCGAATCGGTGGTGAGGATCCGCAGATCGGAGCCTCCGATCGCCTGCGTGTACCAGTTGCCGGTATTGGGCCGGGCCAGTGCGGTGCGGGCCTCGGGGTCGTACTCGATGATCTGCCACTGCTCGCCGAGATGCAGATAGACCGCGCCGGCGTGGACGGTCCGGTCGGCGGCGGCGGGATCGACCTGGCCGATCACCCGCCCGGTGGCCGCTTCGACGATCTCCACCTGCGTTCCGGCCGCGCTGCGCAGGTCGATGTCGTCGACCGCACGTTCCGCGCGGGTCCAGAACCAGCCCGCGGGCCGGCGCCGCAGCGCACCGTCGGCGACGAGCTCGTCGGCCAGTGCGACCATGCTCGGGCCGAACACCTCGATGTCGGCCTCGGTGAGTGGCTTCTCCTGGGCGGCGGCGGCCAGATGCGGCCGGAGCACTGCCGGCAGGTCGGGGTGCAGCACGGGGGTGTCCGCGCGCTGACCGAAGATCGCCTCGGGGTGCTCACACAGGTAGGTGTCGAGTGGCTCCGGTCGGGCCACCAGGATCGCCAGTGCATCGGCGTCGGCGCGCCCGGCGCGTCCGGCCTGCTGCCACAGTGAGGCAAGGGTCCCCGGGAAGCCGCAGCTGATCACCGCGTCCATCCCGGCGATGTCGACGCCCAGTTCGAGAGCGTTGGTGCAGGCCACGCCGCGCAACTCGCCACTCTGCAGGCCGCGCTCGATGGTGCGCCGGTCATCGGCGAGGTACCCGGCCCGATACGACGAGATGGCCTCCGGCGCGTTCAGCCGCTGCTGGGCGCGCAGCGCCACCAGTTCGGCCTGCACCCGTGAGGTGGTGAAGGCCAGCGTCTGGCGTCCCTCCGCGACGAGCCGGCCCAGCAGCATGGCCGCCTCGGCGTGCGGATCCTCTTCCGGCTGCCAGAGGCAGAAATCCAGTGCCGGACGGCGGGAGCTGTCGCGGTCGACGACAACCGGGTGCTCGACGCCGGTCAGCGCGGCCAGGTGGGTGTCCGCTCCCGCGATGGTGGCTGAGCACGAGATGAAGACCGGGTCGGCGCCATAGTGACGGGCGAGTCGGCGCAACCGGCGCAGCACCGCCGAGACCTGGGCGCCGAACACCCCGCGGTAGCGGTGCGCTTCGTCGATCACGATGTAGCGCAGGCTTCCCAGCAGCCGGCTGAAGCGGGCATGGTTGGGCAGCACCGACCGGTGCACCATGTCGGGGTTGCTGAGGATCAACCCCGCGTAGTCACGGGCGAACCGGCGTTCCGCCTCGTCCGAGTCCCCGTCCAGGGTGCTGAATCGGAAGCCGGGCAGTTCCAGGCTGCGGCAGGTGCGCCACTGGTCGTGGGCGAGCGCCTTGGTCGGGGCCAGGTACAGCGCGGTGTGCCGGGGGGCGATCAAGCCGTTCCCGGGCGGCGGACGACCGATCCGGCCATCCATCAGTGCGGCCAGCACCGGCATCAGGTAGGCCAGCGTCTTGCCGGACGCGGTCGGAGTCGACAGGGCGACGTGCCGTCCGGAGAAGGCATGCTCGGCAGCGGCGACCTGGTGCTGCCAGGGCCGCTCGACCCCGATCCGCCGGAAGGACTGCTCGGCCTCTGCGCTCACCCAACCGGGGAACTTCCCCGTAGCTCCCGGTGTGCCCGGACGGTGATGGACATGGCGCAGCCGGTCGTCCGAGATCATCCACTGCGGCAGCGTCACGCGCTCCAGCCTGCCACGCGCCCCGGACGGTGACACGGGTGGGCGGGTGTCGGCGGGTCATGGGAGGCTGGGAACGTGCTCGGACAAGCAGCGATCGATCGGCTGCGCGACGACCTGGTCGCCGCGGGCTACTCCCTGGACGCGGTGGAGGATCGGTTGGGCGCGGCCGGCCTGGCCGGGCTGGGCCGCAACTCCACCGTCGCGGCGGATCGGGCGCTGGACGGTGCAGGCGACCCGCAGGCGGCGGCGATTCGGCTGTGGCTGCTGCAGCAACCGGTCCCTGTCGGCCAGCTGAGCTGGCTGGAGTGGCCCGCCCTGCGGGAGGCGGGCCTGGTCGAAGGAACCGACCACCTGCGGGCCACCGTTGAGGTCAAGCCCCATGGCTCCGAACAACGACAGGGCTGGATCTGCTCCGACCAGACCCCGCTGGACACCCGCAACCTGCGGCCCAGGCCCGACTTCGTGCTCGGGGCGTCTCCGGCCTCGACAACGCTGGCCCAATTGGTGCCGCGGCGCCCGGTGGGCTCGGCGCTGGATCTGGGGACCGGCTGCGGCATCCAGTCGGTGCATCTTGCCGATCACACCGACCGCATCGTCGCCACCGACTTGAACCCCCGTGCGCTGGAGCTCGCCCGCATCACGCTCGGGCTGAACCAGATCGAGGCGGAGCTCCGGCTGGGTTCGCTCTACGAGCCGGTGGCGGGGGAGTCGTTCGACCTCGTGGTGACCAACCCGCCCTACGTGATGTCGCCACCAGGCGGGGAACTGGTCTATCGCGAAGGTGGTTTCGAGGCCGACCGCCTGATGCGTGAGGTGGTTCGTTCGGCACCGCTGAACCCCGACGGTCTGCTCGTGGTGCTGGGCAACTGGGCGATAACCGAAGGCCAGCCCTGGCAGGACCGGGTGGCCGAGTGGTTACCGGCGGGCCACGACGCGCTGGTGCTGCAGCGGGAGGCGCTGGATCCGTTCGAGTACATCGAGATCTGGCTGGCCGATGCGGGCCTGGCCGGCAGCAGCGACTACCTGCTCGGCTATCGCGAATGGCTGCAGTACTTCCGCCGACAGGGGATCACCGGAGTCGGAATGGGCTGGATCTTCGTCCGCAACACCGGTGGCGCCGAGCCGGAGTTGCGGCTGGAGGAGTGGCCGCACGCCGTCCATCAGCCGGTGGCCGATGCGGTGCTGGCCCACTTCGCCGGCTCCGAACTCGCCCGCTGGCCCACTGAGCGATTGCTGGCCTCGACCCTGCGCCGCGCGGACGACCTGGTGCAGGAGACGCTCGGGACGCCGGGCGCGGCCGACCCCGAGCGCATCGTGCTTCGCCAGCCGACCGGGCTGGGACGGGCGGTCGCGGTCGACACCGCGCTGGCGGCCGTGGTCGGAGCCTGCGACGGCGACCTGCCGTTGGGCATGCTGCTGGACGCGGTGGCTCGCCTCCTCGACGTGGACGCCGGGGCGTTGACCGCCGATGTGATCGAGCGGCTGCGTCCGCTGCTGGCCACCGGGATGCTCACGGTTCACAGTGATTCACAGCGATCACATAGCCACCGCTTTGGATCAACCGCGACACTGGAGGGCGGAACGAGGAGCGCGGATGACTGAGCACGACGAGACGCAGCGGATCGAACCGGTCGAGCCCACCCGGGTGCTCGATCCGGCACCGACCGAGCGACTCGACCTGCCGGCATCACCGCAGCGGTCCGCGGGCACTCCGGCCACGCCAGACGCGGATGCCCTCCGTAACGCTCCGCCAGCCAACCTCACCGCACCCGCCGGAGGGCCGTGGGCGCCGCGGCCGCTCGGTCAGTCCGGGCTCGGCCAGCCGCCTGCCGCCGCGCCGGCCTGGACGGCGCAGCAGCCGGCATGGCCGGGCACCCACCCGCCGGCACCGCCGGCGCCCGGCGCCTACGGCGCACCCCCGCCTTCCGCGGACGGGGCGGTCTACGGTCAGCCCGGGTATCCCTACGCCGGCCATGCGCCGTCCGGCTATCCCCAGTGGGGTTACGGGCCGTCCGGCTATCCCCAGTCGGGCTATGGCCAGCCCGGTTATGGTCAGCCCGGCTACGGGCCGCCCGGTCAGGCCCCGCAGCCGCCCTACGGCAGTTCCCATGGTCCCTACGAGCGGTATGCGCGTGCCTCCCAGGTGCGCTACGCACAGCCGCCCTACAACCCTTACGCACCGTCGTACCAGCCGGGGCAGCAGTGGCCGGCTCCCACGCCGGTACCGCCCCGGCGGCACACCGGACGGACGATCCTGGTGGTCGCGCTGGCGCTCGCTCTGACGATCGCGGGCTTCGCCTGGGCGCTGCGCCCGATGCTGGAACAATCCGCGCGTTCGACCGCGCCCGCGGTCGAACCGGTGCAGCCCGTCCAGCCCACCACCCAGCCAGGAACTGATCCGGATCCTGACCCCGATCCGCGTCCGGGCGGCGGCGCGGCCAGCGAGTCGGCCGGCGTCGTGTTCGTGTCGGGGGAGACCTCCGGTGGAATCGCGGCCGGGACGGGAATGGTGCTGACCGCCGACGGCAAGGTGCTGACCAACTACCACGTCGTGGCCGGGACGCAGGCTCTGGAGGTGATGATCGCGGACACCGGCGACACCTACTCCGCCACCGTCCTGGGTTTCGACCAATCCAAGGATGTCGCCCTGCTTCAGCTCGCGGACGCCAGCGGGTTGGCCACGGTGACGATCGATCGGGACGAGGTCAAGGTGGGCGATCCGGTCGCCGCGGTCGGCAACGCCGGCGGCAACAACGAACTCGTCCGGGCTCCCGGGGTGGTGGTCCGGCTGGATCGCAGCCTGACGGTGAACTCGGACTCGCCCTGGGGCTCGCAGGAGAATCTCTCTGGTGTCATCGAGACCACCGCCGGCGCGGTTCCCGGGCACTCCGGCGGCCCGATGTTCGACGACGAGGCGGAGGTGGTGGGCATCACCACGGCGGGCTCCAGCCAATCCGAACGCTCCTACGCGGTGCCGATCGCGGACGCGCTGCAGGTGGTCGACACCATCGAGGCGGGGCGTGATGTGGGGACCGTCCGGGTCGGTCCCGCCGGCTACATGGGCATCGTGATCGGCGAGGCCTCCCGCTACGGGGTCACCATCACCGATGTCGTGTCGGGATCGCCGGCCGACCAGGTCGGCATCGAGATCGGCAGCACCCTCGTCCAAGTGGGCGATACGCCAGTCTCCGAGACCACGAACCTCGCCACGGTGATCCGGGCCCTCGAACCCGGCGACGAGGTGATCGTCGAGTGGCTCACCCCGCGTGGCGAGGAGCGCAGCGCGTCTGTCACGCTCACGGCCAGTCCCGTCAACTGAGGGCCGCCGGCCCCGTCCGACACCCCTGGCCGCCTCACCAGCGATCGCGGTGGCTCGAAAGTCCGCTCGCGGTGGCTACGATGCGGTCTGGCGTACTATTCGGTGCTCCGTCCTTCCTGCAGCAGAAAGCAACCCCGTGGCTCAAGCGACCAAGCGCCGGCTCGTCATCGTCGAGTCGCCCACCAAGGCGACCAGCCTGGCGAGGTTCCTCGGCTCCGGCTACGTGGTGGAATCCAGCCGCGGCCACGTCCGTGACCTTCCGGCGAGGGCCGCTGACATCCCCGCCAAGTACAAGGGTGAGTCGTGGGCCAACACCGGGGTGAACGTCGACGCCGACTTCGCGCCGATCTACGTGGTGGATGCCGACAAGAAGTCGACCATGCGCGACCTGAAGGCGAAACTGAAGAACGCCGACGAACTCTTCCTGGCCACCGATGAGGATCGCGAGGGCGAGGCCATCGCCTGGCACCTGCTGGACGAGCTGAAGCCGAAGATCCCGGTCAAACGCATGGTCTTCCACGAGATCACCCCCGAGGCGATTCACGCCGCCGTCGAGAACACCCGCGATCTCGATATCGACCTGGTGGACGCCCAGGAGACCCGCCGGATCCTCGACCGGCTCTACGGTTACGAGGTCTCCCCGGTGCTGTGGAAGAAGGTCATGCCCCGGCTGTCGGCCGGACGGGTGCAATCGGTGGCGACCAGGCTGGTGGTCGACCGGGAATGGGAGCGGATCAACTTCCACGTCGTCGACTACGCCGGCATCGAGGTGTTGCTGGACGCGGGCGAGGAGGCCTCTCCGCGTCGGTTCACCGCGACCCTTACCCAGTTCGGCACCCGGCGACTGGCCGCGGGACGCGACTTCGACGCCTCCGGAAAGCTGACCGGCAAGGAGATACTCCATCTCGGCGCCGAGGCGGCCGATCCGCTCGCCGAAGCGTTGCGGACGGCGGGCTACGCGGTCGCCGGGGTCGAGGCGAAGGCGTACCGCCGCAAGCCCTATGAACCGTTCCGCACCACCACCTTGCAGCGCGAGGCCGGGACCAAGCTCGGCTTCACCGCGCAGCGGACCATGTCGGTCGCGCAGGAGCTCTACGAGCGCGGCTTCATCACCTATATGCGAACCGACTCGGTCAATCTGTCGCAGTCGGCGATCGCGGCCGCCCGTGCGCAGATCAAGCACCTCTACGGCGGCCAGTTCCTCCCGGACAAGCCGCGGACGTACGCGTCCAAGGTGAAGAGCGCGCAGGAGGCGCACGAGGCGATTCGTCCCGCCGGCGAACAGTTCCGCACCCCGTCCGAGACCGGGCTGCACGGCGATCAGTACCGGCTCTACGAGTTGGTCTGGAAGCGCACTCTCGCCTCCCAGATGAAGGACGCCGAGGGCAACACCGTCACCATTCGGATCGGGGCGACCCTGGGCGAGCGGTTGGGGGTGACGGACGCTACGACCGGGGAGATCGTCGAGGCCGGCCGGGCGACCTTCACGGCCTCCGGCCGCACCATCACCTTCCCCGGCTTCCTGAAGGTGTACGTCGCCTCCGCCGACGACGACCAGGCCGCGGACGACGCCCAGGCACCCCTGCCCGAGCTTGTCGTAGGGCAGCCGTTGACCGCGGACGAGGTGACTCCCAAGCCGCACAGCACCACCCCGCCGGCCCGCTACACCGAGCCGTCGCTGGTGGCCGAACTGGAACGCCGCGACATCGGAAGGCCATCCACCTACGCCTCGATCATCCGGACGATCACCTCGCGCGACTACGTGTTCAAGAAGGGGTCGGCGCTGGTGCCGACCTGGTTGGCGTTCGCCGTCACCCGCCTGCTGGTCGAGCACTTCGCTCGGTTGATCGACTACGACTTCACCGCCCAGATGGAAGAGACCCTGGACGAGATCGCCAACGGCAACGCCGCCCGGGTGGCTGTGCTGCGGGAGTTCTACTTCGGTCCGGACGGCGCCACCCACGAGGGCTTGAACGCGCTGGTGAACGAGTTGGGCGACATTGATGCTCGTGCGCTCTCAACCTTCCCGCTGGGGGACTCGGGAATCGACGTCAGGGTTGGGCGCTATGGAACCTACATCGAGGACGCCGAAGGCCGCCGCGCCAACGTGGATCCGGATCTGCCGCCGGCCGAGCTGACCGTCGAACTCGCCCGGGAGTTGCTCGACAAGCCTTCGGCCGAGGAGCGCGAGATCGGCACCGACCCGGACACCGGCCGCTCGATCGTGGCCAAGTCCGGACGCTACGGGCCGTACGTCACCGAGGTGCTGGAAGAGGGAGCTCCGAAGACCGCCAAGCCGCGCACCGGCTCGCTGTTCGCGTCCATGTCGGTGGAGACGGTGACGCTGGAGCAGGCGCTGCAACTGCTGTCGCTGCCCCGCGTGGTGGGCAAGACCGCCGATGGCGAGGAGATCACCGCCCAGAACGGCCGCTACGGCCCCTACCTGAAGAAGGGGACGGACTCGCGCTCGCTGACCTCTGAAGCCCAGATCTTCGACGTCACCCTGGAGGAGGCGGAGGCGATCTACGCCCAGCCGAAGACGCGCGGCGGGCGCACCGCCTCCGGACCGCTGCGGGAACTGGGTGCCGACCCGGTCAGCGGCAAACCGATGGTGATCAAGGACGGCCGGTTCGGTCCCTACGTCACAGACGGCGAGTTCAACGCCACCCTGCGCCGTACCGACAGCGTGGAGGCGATGACTCCTGAGCGCGCTGCCGAACTCCTGGCCGAGAAGCGCGCCAAGGGCCCCGCCCCCAAGCGCACTCGCAGGACCACCGCCACCCGGAAGCCGGCGGCCCGCAAGACGGCCGCCAAGAAGACCAGCTGACGCCCCAGGGCCGGGAGCTTGTCTCGCACAGAATCCGGATGATTCCCGGGCTCACGTGTGGATGTCGCACGCAGGCGGCCAGTATCACCCGGTTTCTGCAGGCAACAGCGGGATGACCTGGTTGAGCGGCCGCCGCACGCTCGGCAGCGGCTTCACCGGCACCCTGGCTCTCGCCCAGAGTCCCGCGAACTCAGCCCGGCGGCCAGGCCGTAGGCTGAGCGCGAGGAAGGGAGAGCCGATGGCTGGGGTGTTCATCGTCTTCGAGGGCGGGGACGGTGTGGGCAAGTCGACCCAGGCGCGGCTGCTCGTCGATTGGCTGAGGCAGCAGGGCCACGAGGTGGTCCTCACCTTCGAGCCCGGCGACACCAAGGCCGGGGCGGTGATGCGGCAGATCGTGCTCGATCCGGCGACCGGCGACCTGTCGCCACGGGCCGAGACCCTGCTCTACGCCGCTGACAAGGCACATCATGTCTACGAGGTGGTGCTTCCGGCGCTGGAGCGCGGAGCGATCGTGGTCAGCGACCGCTATGTCGACTCGCTGTTGGCCTACCAGGGGGCGGGACGACAGCTCGGCTCGGAGCGAATCGAGGCGATCGCCCGCTGGGCGACCGGCGACCTACTGCCTGATCTCACGGTGCTGCTCGATCTCGACCCCGAGCGCGGAGTGGGCGGCATCGAGCGACCGGACCGGCTGGAGGGTGCCGGGCTGGCGCTTCACGTCCGCGCGCGCGACGAGTTCCTCGCTCTGGCCGGCCGCGACCCCGATCACTATCTCGTGCTACCGGCCCGGACGGACCGCGAGCAGATCGCTGCCGCGGTACGCGAGCGGGTCGCCGCGCTGCTGTCGGATCCGGCTGGCATCCTCACCTAGATGGATACCGCGATCGTGGAACCGGGCGTGTGGGACGAACTGATCGGCCAGGAGCGGGTCGTCGCCACCTTGCGCCGTGCGGTCGAGGGAGAGCGTCATGCGATGACCCATGCCTGGCTGTTCACCGGTCCGCCCGGCTCCGGACGCTCCAACGCCGCCCGTGCCTTTGCCGCCGCTCTGCAGTGCGCCGACGGCGGTTGCGGCACCTGCCGCACCTGCGTCACGGCACTGTCCGGGGCTCATCCCGATGTCACCGTGGTGCGGACCGAACGGCTCTCCATCGGGGTGGACGAGGTGCGCGAGCTGGTCCGGCGGGCGGTCATGGCACCCACCCTGGGCCGCTACCAGGTGTTGATCGTCGAGGACGCCGATCGCGTGACCGAGCGGGGGGCGGATGCGCTGCTGAAGGCCGTCGAGGAGCCGGCATCCCGAACCGTCTGGCTGCTCTGCGCCCCGACCGCGGACGACGTGATCGTCACGATCCGCTCGCGCTGCCGCCGGGTCGAGCTCCGGACCCCCAGCGAGGCCGCCGTGGCCGAGTTGCTGCAGCGTCGCGACGGGGTCGAGCCGGAGCTTGCCGGCTTCGCCGCACGGGCGGCTCAGGGCCATGTCGGGCGGGCGCGGGCGCTGGCTCGCAACGAAGCCGCCCGCCAGACGCGCACCGACGTCCTGCGGCTGCCGCAGCAGCTCGGATCATTGGGGCAGTGCCTGGAGGCCGCCGCGCAGGTGGTCAAGAGCACGGGCGACGAAGCCGCCCGGACCACCGCCGAACTGGACGCCCGCGAGCAGGCCGAGCTCTCCGAGGCCCTCGGGATGGGCACCAAGGGCGCCCGGCCGCGCAACACCCAGGCGGCATTGAGCGCTCTGGCGGATGAGCAGAAGCTGCGCGCGAAGCGGTTGCAGCGTGACGCTCTGGATCGGGTGCTGACCGAGCTCACCTCCTATTACCGCGATGTGCTGGTGGTGCAGACCGACGCCGGCTCGCCGGTGATCAACGCCGAGTTCACCGAGTCGATCCGCGACCTGGCCCAGCGCTCGACCCCGGCGCAGACCCTGCGCCGCCTGGACGCCCTCCTCGCCTGTCGCACCGCCCTGGAGACCAACGTCGCCCCCCTGCTGGCAATGGAGGCGCTGATGCTGAGCCTCGCGCGGCCCTGAGCCCCGCGATTTCTCGGTCGCCCGGTGCCGGCGGCTCCGTCATCCCCGCGAAAGCGGGGGTCTCCCCTGGAGCGGGATTCCTGCCTGTCCGGTAGTGACCGGGAAGGGCCGTGGGCCGTTTGGGGGTGTCGCTGGAGGGGTATCGCCACCGGTGGTGTTTTGATAGGCGTGAGCGTGCAGGAAGGACTTCCCCCGTGACTGAGCAGCCAGTGAACGACCCAGGCGACGAGACCGCCGAGCCGACAGGCGCCTGGGCACCCCCCGCCGATGGGGCGACGAAGCCGAAGCAGCCCGAGGACGTCGCCGCAGAGTCCCTCGATCCGGAAGTGTCCGAGACCGCCGAGGAGACGCCCTCACCGGCCCTCCGATACGTGCCGGAGACAACGGTCGAGCCGAGTGAGCCGACGGTTGCCGTCGAACCGACAAGCGTTCTGCCCGAGCCCGCGCAGCCCGAACCGGATGAGCTCGAACTCACCGCGCCCACCACCCCGATCGGGCTCCCGGAGCCGGCGGCTCCGCCTTCTGAGACCCCGGCCCCGGAACCCACCCAGGCCATCTTCCGCGATTCGCCCACCGAGGCGATCCCCGACCCGTATGCGGACCCGCTCTCGGAGGAGGCACAGAAGCTGGCCGCCGAACGTGCCGCCCGCAAGGAGGCGCGCGATGCCGCGCTGGCTGCGGTCGCCCCGGCGCCGGTCGCCGTTCCCGAACCTGTGGTGGTCAAGGAACGCACCAACGATCGGTTCTTCGGATCTTTGGGCCTCCTCCTGCTCCGTCTGGTGGTCGCCGGGATCTTCGGGATCCGCGGCTACCAGATGCTCGGTGATCTGGCCGCCACCCAGGAGCGCTTCGCCTCGACCCTGCTCGCCCCGTACGCACAGATCCTCGCCATCGTCGTCGGCTCCGTCCATCTGCTGATCGCGCTGGCGTTGATCCTGGGCCTGCTCACCAGGGTGGCCGGACTGGGCGTGGCGCTGGTCGCCGGTGGCGCGCTTGCGCTGGTCTGGTGGGGCCCGTGGAGCCCGTTCGTCGCCGGTCAGCCGGGATTCCTCGGTGAACTCGAACTGCTGCTGGCCACGGTGGGCCTCCTGCTGCTGTTCGTCGGCGGCGGCGGCTGGAGCATCGACCGCAGCTTCCGCGCCGCCCGCGCCAAGGACAAGGCAGCTCGCCAACTGGCTCCCTGACCGTCCTCCTACCC
This sequence comes from uncultured Propionibacteriaceae bacterium, assembly GCA_964435735.1. GTDB lineage: Bacteria > Actinomycetota > Actinomycetes > Propionibacteriales > Propionibacteriaceae > Propionicimonas. The sequence continues at coordinate 15,372 of CAYSZZ010000019.1, read as the reverse complement.
CGCCACGGTCCTTCCATGAAGGCCGTGATCAGTGGACTCCGGAGACCCTCGCCGTGCAACTGCTTGCCCACGTCTTTAGGCTGGGCGGCGTGAACCGGATCTGGCGTGCAGTGGTGGGGCTGCTACTGGTGGCCCTGCTCGCGAGCGGGTGCACGTTCCCATCGGTCACGCCGGCGCCGGAACCCACCCCGGCCGAGCCCACCGAGATCGGAGGGGTGCCGATCTCGTCCGAGATCGGGCCGGTGGTGGATCGTCCCTTCCTTCCTGATCCGGGAGTCACCCCCGAGGGCTTCGTCGGCGCGCCGGAGGGCGCGGGGCTGACGGGCTATCTGGCTCAGCGGTTGACCTGGACGGACTGCGGCAGCAGCCTGCAGTGCGCCACCATCAAGGTCCCGCTCGACTACGCCGACCCAGGTGCCCAGGCGATCACCCTGTCACTGGCACGCAAGCCCGCGACGGCCCAGCCCCGGCTCGGTTCGTTGTTCGTCAATCCCGGCGGTCCGGGTTCCGGTGGCCGCGGACTGGCCGCGCGGTTCGCCGACACCGGGCTCGAGCAGTACGACATCGTCGGCTGGGATCCGCGCGGCACCGGCGAATCCACCCCGGTTCGCTGCTACAGCGACGCCGAGGTGGACGCCTACCTGCTGCTCGACGCATCCCCGGACGACAGCACCGAACGTGCCGACCTGGTGAAGGGCACCTCGGACTTCGCCACCTCATGCTGGCAGCGGAGCGGGCGCCTGTTGCAGCACATCTCCACCATCGACACGGTCCGGGATCTCGACCTCATGCGCGCCCTGGTCGGTGACGAGCGGCTGAACTACTACGGCTACTCCTACGGCACCTACATCGGCGCGGTCTACGCCGAACTCTTTCCCTTCAACGTCGGACACCTCGGACTGGACGCCGCCGTGAACATCACCGACTCCGATGAGGTGATCCAGGCGATGGGCTTCGACCTGGCGCTGCGCAACTTCGCCACCTGGTGTGCTGAGCGCGTCGATTGCGACCTGGGTTCCAGCGTGGACGAGGTGCTCGCCGGCATCACCAGTCTTCTGGATGGGCTGGATGCCGCTCCGCTGGCCGTCGGGGATCGGCTGCTCACTCAGAGCCAGGCCATGCTCGGAATCGCGAACATGCTCTACGGCGGCAAGCAGTCGTGGCAGGCGCTGGCATCCTACGTGGCCTGGGCGGGACAGGGCAGTGGCGAGGCGCTGTTGTGGGCGGCCGACCAGATGAACGCCAGGGGCGATGACGGCCGCTTCTCGACGATGTACTTCGCCTTTCCGGCGATCAGCTGCGCCGACCGCCCGGACAACGGTGTCATCGACGCGGACGGCGTGTGGCTCGATGACCAGGCGAAGGCACCGATCTTCGGGCGCTATTTCGGACCGCAGTACGGCTGCCCGCTGTGGCCGGTGCGTCCCAGCGTCCAACTCGACATCCGCGGCAGCGGCTCCGCTCCGATCCTGGTGGTCGGCGGCACCGGCGACAACGCCACTCCCTACCAGTACGCCGTGACGATGGCCGAGCAGCTGGAGTCGGCGGTGCTTCTCACCTACGACGGCGAGGGCCACGGCGCCTACGGTTCGAAGTCGTCCTGCGTGAACGACATCGTGGTCGACTACCTGGTCAACGACAAGCTTCCGGCGGACGGCCAGGTCTGCACCTAGCCGGTTCGGCGCAATCGGCGGGGTACCCCTATAGTTGTGCTCCGGTCGGGCTTACCCGGCCAGGCCGCCTTAGCTCAGTCGGCAGAGCGTCTCACTCGTAATGAGAAGGTCTGGGGTTCGATTCCCCAAGGCGGCTCCGGAGGGCGATCCCTCGACAAGCTCAGGCCGGCACCCCTCGCCGGGCCAGGGCGCTTTCCACGATGGTCAGACCCTCCATGCCGGGGAGCTTGGCGATGTTGGCGTCGATCCGGCGGATCTCGGCCAGGCCCTCCTCGGTGCCGAACAGGTGGCCCATGACGTGCTTGACGTCGTCGGGGTCGGAGATCGAGGTGCCGACCGGCTCCCAGGCCTTGCTCAGTGCCAGCCGGGTGAGCTTGCGCGCCAGCTTGCTCTTCTCCAACCGCGCCCGGGCCTGGGAGGCGTAGAAGGCGACGTGCTTGGTCTCCTGCTGGGCAATCCGGCGCAGGAGCGGCGACAGGGCCGGGTGCTGCTCCAGGGCGGCCAGGCGGCGGTAGGCCGCCACAGCGCTCCACTCGTTGGCCGCGCCCCAGCTCATGTGCACGGCGATGTAGTCGGCCCCCACGAGGTTGCCCAGGATCGACTGCCGCAGCGGCCCCAGCTTGTCCCGCCATTCCAGCTTGATCCGGCTCGCCTTCAACTCGTCGTAGTCGACGGTCACGCCGTGGCGACCCAGTACGTCTGCCAATGCCTCTCCGTGCCAGAACTCCTCGCGGTTCCACATCGTCATGAAGGCGTTGACATCCCGCTCCTTGTGGGAGGGCGTCATCAGCAGATCCCGCAGGTAGCACACCGTGTGGTACTCGACATTGCACATGTAGCGCAGGGTTCGCAGCGTCATCTCGCCGAGCGGTTCGGTGGCGAAGCTGTCGAAGTCCAGGTCTTCCCAGCCGACGCCCTCCGACTGCTCGGTGTAGTTGTCGATATCGAAGGCCACTGTTACCTCACTGCCTCGGACTGCTTCCAGACCGCGATCTCCCAATGGCGAGCCCGGGCCACCGCGAAGAGCCGCTGATCGGGATTGACCGCCACCGGATGACCCAGCAGTTGCAGCCATGAGGTGTCGGCCTGGCTGTCGCCGTAGCCGTAGGAGGTGCCCAGGTCGAAGCCGTTGCTCTCGGCGTAGCTCTTCAGCCAGGCCGCACGCGCCTCCCCGACGATCGGCGGCGAGGCCAGGTAGCCGGTGAGTACCCCGTCGACGGCGTGCAGGCCGCTGGCCACCACCTCGTCGAAGTGCGGCGCCGCGACCTCCGCCAGCACGTCCACGCCGCCGGTCACCAGCACGGTGTGGTGGCCGACCGCCCGATGCTCGGCGACCCGGTTCAGCGCGTCGGCGAGTAGATGCTGGCGCAGTTTGCGTCCCACCGGACCCCGGATGTACCGGTCGAGCTCGTCGACGTGCATCCCCTTGTGCAGCCGCAGGAAGCTGCGGATGAACTCGCTGCGGTCCCGCCGCTCGGCGGCCAGGTAGCGGGGGAGCAGGGCCAGGATCTTGGCGACCTCCCGAGGGACCGCGGTGATGTCCTGCTCGGCGTCCCGCAGCCAGAGGTACTGCTGCACCAGGTTGGCGTGCAGCACGGTGCCCTCCAGGTCGAACACCGCCACCACGTGCTCGCCGGGGACGAGCGGACGGCGGGTGCGCTCGCTGCGCTCGCCGCGCGCGGTGAAGGCGCGGGTGAGGGTGGTGATCGCCGGCAGGTGCACCTGCTGCAGGTAGTGCGGCCAGTCGATGTCGGCGACGTCGAAGCCGGTATCGTCCTCCGGCCCGTCCGCTACCTGCGCGTGCAGTGCCCGCGTCGCGGGATCGTCGAACAGCACCTCGGATTGGACGTAGGCGCGGTACAGGTCGGAGAACTTCCGTAGCATCCCCAGATCGCGTTCGGCCGATTCCAGGCTGCCCAGCCATTCCCGGGTGTGCGCCCCCGCCGGCAGCCGCGAAAGCGTCCGGGCGGCGAGCTTGACGCCGGCCTCCTTACGCTTCATCTCCGCCTCGAAGCGGACCCCACCGGGGAACTTCCACGGCGGCACTCGGGTCGGGCCGTTGGCCCCCGGGATCGGGTTCTCGGTGAAGTAGGTGCGGATCGCGTCGTACATCTGGTGGAAGGGCAGCGGATTGGTCGCCCCGGATCCCATGTGAAAGTACCGGGCTCGGTCCCTGGGCGCCTCGGTGGCGGCCGCGGCGAGCACGGCGTTCACCACGAAGTCGACCGGGACGATGTCCAGCACGCTGTCCGGCAGGCCGGGGAACTCCGGTAGTTGGCCTCGGCCGTAGGCCAGGATCAGCGGATCGGCGACTTTGAAGCCGTCGATCCAGCCCGGGTAGGGGTGCCGCAGCGCGCTCTCGATGATGGAGGGCCGCACCACGCTCAGCCGGTGCCCGGTACCCAGCCACAGTTCCTCGGCCAGCCGTTCGGCGAGCGCCTTGGTGAGCGTGTAGGCGTCGGTCCAGCCCAGGCTCTGGGCGCGGGCCCGGCCGTGCTCGACCAACTGCTCGTCCACCCAGGCGCGCCGGGCGGCCTCGGTGGCCTCGGCGACCGCCTGCGGCCCCACCTTGCCGACGGACTGCTGCGCCTCCTTGAGGAACTGCTTCAGCCGCGCCGGACGCCGTGACCGTTCGTCCACCCGTCCGCGGGCGGTGAGCGCGGCCTGCTCCTCTGTCCGCCAGTCGACGTCATGCTCGACCGGTCCCTCGGTGACCACGCCCTTGCGGGCGCCGTTGACGTAGGCGGTGGACACGTGCACGACGTGGGGATCGGCGCCGGCTTCCAGCAGGGCCTGGTAGAGCTTGGCGACACCGGTGACGTTGGTGGCGAAGGCCTGATCGATCGGATCATCGAAGTTCACCGACGAGGCGGAGTGCAGCACCAGGTCGAGCGTCCGTGGCTCCGGGCCGAGGTCGCCCAGCGCGCCTTCCACGATCCGCACCCGTTCGGCGACGATCCGCTTGGCCTCGGCCTCGCCCACCGCGCCGATCCAGCGGGAGAAGACGGACTTGCGCAGCAGGCTCTTCAGCCGTCGCTCGGCCGAGATGGAACCCTTGGGACGGACCAGCACGGTGATCGTGGTACCCGGATGGCTGACGAGCAGCCGTTCCAGGATCGCCTGCCCGACGAAGCCGGTGGCACCCGTCAGCAGGATGCGGGCGTTGCCGAGGTCGATGCTCACGGGCGAGGGCCCTCCTTCGATTGCGAACCAGTGGGACGCCGGGCGCCACCCGACGCCCGGGTCCCGGCGCCGGTGGCCAGTCCCAGCCCGGCCAGCCCAGGGTAGGCGTCCAGTTTGCGGTCGATCGCCGCCAGATCCTCGGCGGTCAACAGCCCGTTCAGGAGCCGCCCGAGCGCCTCGGGCGACTCATCCGCCGAGCCGAGGGGCCAGGCGATCCGCCGCAGTCGTCGCCGGGCCAGCCCGGCAGCCGACGGCGAGGCCGCGAGCCGCTGCTCGGCCTGCAACTCGAAGAACCGGCCATGACGCTGCTTCACGTCGTCCAGTTCGCCCAGGGCACGGGCCAGCGCTGGATGCGGGGTGGTCTCCGCCAGGCGAAGGTAGGCGGCCTGCACCAGCCACTGGTCCAGGGCCCCGGCCAGACAGTGGACGGCGATCACGTCCTCCCCGATCAGGTTGGCAACCACCGACTCCCGGATCGGTTCCAGCCGTTCGCCCACAGCATGCCAGGCCCGGCGCAGCCGAAGTGCCAGGGCCGGGGGCGGAGGATCCGGAGGGGCGGGGTGAGCCTCGGCGATCGCCTCCAGGGCATCGGCCAACCAGAACTTCTCGTACGCCCAGGTGACCAGGAAGGCGGTCATCCGGGCGTCGGAGTGGGTGGGGGTGACCAGCACACTGCGCAGATAGGAGAGGGCGCCGCGCTCCAGGCGGGCCAGCAGGCGAACCAGTTCGAGGGTGTCGGCGTCCAGTGGGGTGGTGGCGTAGGCCGCCAGGTCGAGCCGGTCGCGGTGGCTGCCGTGGGCGGTGCGGGTGTAGTCGCGCAGGTCGAACGCCGCGATCCGGCCCTCGCTGCGGCTCATCGACAACTCCTCGTGCGCCCGTGGTGGTGACACAGAACGATCGTTCTGTCGAGTGTCAGCGTATCGCCCGCCCCCGGCGCGGGTGAGGGGGGAGTGTTGCGCAGTCACCCAAGTCAGGTTGCCAGTCACGGTAGCATCCGGCTGCAGCGCCTCGGCGGGAGTCAGCACTGCGGGACGCCGGGCGCACGGTGCTTGCGACGCCGGATCACCGGGCGCCGTGACGAGGGATCCGAGGATCGGAGCAGGTACCGGAATACCCGAGGGGGTATTGCGGCTATAATGGCGAGCGAACTACGTCCGAGGAGCACCATGGCGAGCGTCAACCTGACCGCAGAGACCTTCGAGCAGTCTGTGCACGACAACGACATCCTGCTGGTCGACTTCTGGGCGGCCTGGTGCGGGCCGTGCCGGATGTTCGCCCCGGTCTTCGAGGCCGCCTCGGAGAAGTACCCCGACATCACCTTCGGCAAGGTCGACACCGAGGCCGAGCGCAGTCTCGCCGGGGCCGCCGGCATCTCCTCGATCCCCACGCTGATGGCGTTCCGCGACGGCATCCTGGTCTACTCCCAGCCCGGGGCACTGCCCGCCTCCGCCCTCGACGAGTTGATCGGTGCGGTCCAGGGCCTCGACATGGACGAGGTCCGGGCCCAGCTCGCCTCCCAGGGCGCCGGCCCCCAGTGAACCCGGCCGGCGCGATCGTCGCTACAGTGAGCCCGGAAGGGGCGGACGGATGAAGCTCGGTGCTGACGAGATGGCGACGGTGACCCGTCGCCTCAAGCGTGCCCAGGGTCAGATCGGCGGGATCCTCAAGATGATCGAGGACGAGCGCGACTGTCAGGAGATCGTCACCCAGCTGGCGGCGGTCTCCAAGGCGCTGGACCGGGCCGGATTCGCGGTGATCTCCACCGGGCTGAAGGAATGCCTGACCAACCCGGACTCCGATGAGGTCGATCTGAGTTCGCTGGAGAAACTCTTCCTGTCGCTGGCCTGAGCCGGCTGGAGGCTCCCCGGATTCGGACCCCGATCCGGTCCTGAGAATCTGCTTCAACTGTGGGCTGCGCCCTTGTGCACAGGCCCGGGGGCGGTGTTAGGTCTGACCCGTAGGCGGAAACGCGCGAGCGGGCCCGCCCACGCGTCCGGTCACCCCTGGATCGCCATGTCGATGCCCTCCGGGGGTCCCCGCCCCTTCGTCTGCCCCCGGGCGGACAGAGCAGACAGGATTCAGGATGGCAGCCACCTCCAGTACTGCCGAGCAGATCGTCGAACACGTCGGCGGCCCGGCCAATATCGTCAGCTTGACCCATTGTGCGACCCGGCTTCGTTTCGAGTTGGCGGACGCCGGCAAGGTCGATTCCACGGCCCTCGACAAGACCCCGGGTGTCCTCGGTGTCGTCCCGCAGGGCGGCGACCGCTACCAGGTCGTCATCGGTGGCGCCGTCCAGGGTGTGTTCACCGAGATCATGAACCTGCCGTCGATGGCCGGGGCCAAGCCCGGTGCGTCCGGCGGCGGGCAGAGCGACGCGGACGTCAAGGCGGCCGCCCGCGCCAAGGCCCGCGGCAAGAACGCTTGGCTCGATGCGTTCTTCGAGTACCTGTCCAACAGCTTCCGGCCACTGCTCGGCGTGCTGCTCGGGGCGTCGCTGGTGATCGCGTTCGCGGCCATCCTGGACGCACTGGGCATCGTCGACTTCCGGGCCGCCGACAAGCCGGCCGGCTGGATCTTCATCGACTCCATCTGGCACGCGGTGTTCTACTTCCTGCCGCTGGCGGTGTCCTACAACGCGTCCAAGGCCCTCAACATCGACCCGTGGGTCGGGTTCAGCGTCATGGCTGCGCTGATGACTCCCGATTTCGTCAAGCTCGCCAACCCCGAGCTCGTCGCCAGTACGGTCTGCACCCCGAACCCCATCGAGGGGGCCGCCGATATCTGCACCGCGTCGATCTTCGGCATCCCGATGCCGATCAACGACTACAGCGGCGCGGTGTTCGTGCCGTTGATCATGGTCGCGGTGCTGGCGGTCGTCTACAAGACCGCGCAGCGCGTGATCCCGAGCAACCTGCACCTGGTGTTCGTGCCGTTCCTCTCGATGCTCATCATGGTTCCGGTCTCCGCCTTCCTGATCGGCCCGCTCGGCCTGTGGATCGGCACCGTGCTGGGTCAGGGGCTGTCGTGGCTCAACACCTCCGCACCGTTCGTGTTCGCCATCATCATCCCGATGGTCTACCCGTTCCTGGTGCCGCTGGGCCTGCACTGGCCGCTGAACGCGCTGATGCTGGCCAATCTGGATTCCCTCGGCTACGACTTCATCCAGGGCCCGATGGGGGCCTGGAACTTCGCATGCTTCGGAGCCACCGCGGCGGTGCTGGTGATCTCAGCACGGGAACGCGATCTGGAGATGCGGCAGACCGCCACCGGCGCCCTCGCCGCCGGTCTGCTGGGCGGTATCTCGGAGCCGTCTCTCTACGGCATCCATCTCCGCTTCAAGCGGATCTACCCGCGGATGCTGGTGGGTTGTTTCACCGGCGGTGCCATCATCGCGGTCGCCTCGCTGATTCTCGGAACGGACGGGGTTCGCGCGAACACGTTCGCGTTCACCTCCCTGCTGACCATTCCGATCTTCTCCCCGGTGTTCCTGTACGTCCTGGCCATCGCCGGCGCGTTCTTCGTGGCGTTCTTCCTCATCCTGTTCGGTGACTACCGGACCGCGGAGGAAAAGGCTGCCTTCCGCGCCGAGCGGGATCAGGCCGAGGCCGATGCCGAGCTCGAGGCCGCCGCGCGCGGCGCCGTCACCCCCGCGCCGGTGGCGGCGGCAGCCGTCGGCGGTGAGACGGCGACCGCGGTCGCGGTCGCCGTGGCCACCGAGGCGGTGAGCGCCCCGATCGCCGGAAGGGCGATCACGCTGGACGAGGTGCCCGATCCGGTCTTCGCCTCCCGGGCTCTGGGCGACGGAGTCGGTATCGTCCCCAGTGACGGACGGGTGGTCGCCCCGGTGAGTGGCACCATGATCACCGTCGCCAATACCGGCCATGCCTTCGGGTTGAGGACCGATGACGGTGTCGAGGTGCTCGTGCATGTCGGAATCGACACGGTGAAGATGGCCGGACAGGGCTTCGAGGTGCTGGTCGGTGATGGCCAGCGGGTCGAGGCCGGTGATCCGCTGGCCAACGTCGACCTGGACGCTGTCAGGGAGGCCGGCTACGACACCACGACCATCGTGGTCGTGCTCAACACTGCCTCCCTGGCCTCGGTCGCCCCGAGGCCTGGCGCGGAGGTGCAGGCGGGCGACCCGGTGATCGACGTCAAGGCCTGATCGCAACGCAACGATGCGGGACGGGTTCCCACCCCGCCCCGCATCGCTGCGACTGGTGCGTTCGCGTGGATGCCCCGGCCCGACGCAGGCGGGCGATCCCTGGGGATCAGCTTCCCTGAGGGCGCAGGACACGGACCAGGCGGCCGGTGTGGAGGTCGGTCCAGGGGCCGGTGAACTCCAGTTCGACGACAGTGGCGGGGGAGAACTGGCCAGTCAGCCGGCGCAGTTCCGCCGGATCGGATCGCCGATCGGCCAGTTGCTGTGCGAGAGCGGGGACACCCGGGTAGTGGCCCACCACGAGCGCGGCCCGAACGTACTCAGGGAGCCCGGCCAGAGCGGTGAGGATGCGCCCGGCCGAGCAGTTGTAGAGCGGTTCGACCACGGTCACCGGGGTCGCCAGCCGCAACGCTTCGGCGGTCTGCCGGGTGCGGACGGCGGGCGAGCAGAGCACCCGCTCGATGCCGCGACCGGCGAGGGTCTCGCCGACCCGGGCCACCTGCGACTGGCCCAGGGCGGTCAGTGGACGCTCCCGGTCACTGCCGGCGAGACCGGCCTGGCCATGGCGCATCAGGAACAGCCGGCGGGTCACCGGGCTCCCGAGCGAAGCCATGGCCGGCGCCGGTCAGGATTCGTCGTCGTTCGACCGGGTGAACTCGTTCTCGTAGGAGGTCCCTCGGGCCCGGTCCCAGCTGGCGCGAATCTCGCGCTCGGCCTCCGCGTGTCCGACCCACACCGCACCCTCGACCGACTTGCCCGGCTCGAGATCCTTGTAGACGGTGAAGAAGTGCTCGATCTCGAGCAGCGTGAGGTTGGGCAGGTCGGTGAGTTCCTTGATGTTCGCCTGGCGTTCGTCGGCGACCGGGATGCACAGTACCTTGTCGTCGCCACCCATCTCGTCACTCATCCGGAACATTCCGATGGCCCGGCATTCGATCAGCGCGCCCGGGAAGGTGGCCTCCGGTACCAGCACCATGGCGTCGAGCGGATCGTTGTCCTGGCCCAGCGTGCCTTCGATGAAGCCGTAGTCGTTGGGATACTGGGTCGAGGTGAACAGCGTCCGGTCGAGCCGGATCCGTCCGGTGTGGTGATCCATCTCATACTTGTTCTTGGTGCCCTTGGGAATCTCGATCGTCACATCGAAGTGAAGATGCGGCTGAATCTTGGGTCGGGCGAAGGAAGGCAGATCCATCGATGTTCACCTCAGGCTCTCTGTCATCATGGGTGTGCGGCTGAGCCTATCGTCCGCCGCGACAAAGGAGGAGGGGCCGGTATGTCGGGTCGGACGGACGACGCCAGCCGGCCCCGCCGTCGACCCGTATTTGCGCGCGTCGCCCACACTGGAGCGGTGGGGTCTCGAATCATCGCCGCGTTCGCGCTCGCCGCGCTGCTGGCGGGATGCTCCGTCGTTCCACCGGCCACCCGGCTTCCGGAGCCGGCGCTCTCCGCGCCGGCCAGTGCGTCCTCGCCGACTGCGTCGGCCACACCCGCCCCCACGTCGACCACGGCCGCACCTCCGGCTGCCGCTCCCGTTGCCGAACCGGTCCCGCTGCCGGAAGCCGAGCAGTTGGCGAAGACCCTGTCCAAGGTGCCCACCGGCGGGGTGGGGACCTCCGGGGTGGTGGTCATCGATCCCGCCAGCGGCGAGACGCTGGCCAGCCGGGGGGACAAGCCGCTGATCCCGGCCTCCACGATGAAGGTGCTGACCTCGCTGGTGGCGGTGGACACGGTCGGCCCCGACACCACCTTCACCACCGCGGTGGTCGTGCCCAAACCCGGTCGCCTGGTGCTGGTCGGGGGCGGCGATCCGATGCTCACCGACAAGCGGTCGAAGTCGGCCGCCAAGAAGGCGTCGTTGCAGGCGCTCGCCGATCAGGCCGTCGCAGCGCTGCAGGCGGAGGGCGTGACCTCGGTACGGCTGGGCTATGACGCGTCGCTGTTCGCCGGGCCGAGTTGGCACCCCTCCTGGAAGCCGGCCTGGAAGGTGTTCACCGCCAGGGTCGGCGCCCTGTCGATCAACGGCGGCCAGGTCAACCAGTGGCAGGCCCACTCCAACCCCGCCAAGGCGGCCGCTGAAGCCTTCGCCGCGCGACTGAAGGCGGCCGGGATCAAGGTCACCAGGATCGCTGCCGAACGGGCCCCCTCCGGCGCGGCGGCGGTCGCGTCGGTGCAGTCCGCGCCGCTGTCGGCGATCGTCGGCCAACTGCTGCGGGTCAGCGACAACCACGCCGCCGAGGTGCTCGCCCGCCATATCGCGCTGGCCACCGGTGGTACGCCGAGTTTCGAGGGTGGGACGGCAGCCGTCACCTCCTGGCTGAAGGCCCACGGCCTGTGGGCCTCCGGTATGAAGATCGACGACGGAAGCGGCTTGTCCCGCAAGTCGCGGCTGCGCCCCTCTGTGCTGGCGGAAGCGCTCGCCCTGGCATTGGTGACACCCCGCTGGTCCGCGGTGGTCGAGGGGCTCCCGGTCGCCGGCGTGAGCGGCACCCTGAAGACCCGGTTCGACGACCCCGCCGAGAAGGCCGGACGCGACGTCGTTCACGCCAAGACCGGAACCCTGCTGGGGGTGGCGAGCCTGGCCGGCTACGTCACCACCTCCGACGGTGCGGTGCTCACCTTCGCTGCAATGGCGAACGACGCCGGACGCGACAGTGCCTACAACTGGCTGGATCGCACCGCCACCGCCCTGGCCAAGTGCGGCTGCCGCGCCAAGTCCTGAGGAACTTCGCCCCGCTCGAGGCGGCTGTGGCCACGGATCGCCGGCGGGGATCCGCCCGGCTCGACCGGCGCTGATGCGGTCGCTTCGACGCCGACCCGCTCCAGCGGGCCGGTCGTGGATTGCGCGCGGTGTGCGGTGGGCAATCGCGGAGTCAAGGGGGAATCCCGCGCCGGAGGCCGGGGCGGCGTGGTCCCGACTCGTAGAGTGGGCGCATGCAGGAGCTGCCGTACATCGACTGGGACCAGGCCGCACGCTTCGGGGGCAAGGCCGTCCACCCCGGGCCCGAACTGACCCCCGGTCACATCGGGCAGGTGGTCGAGGCGCTGCGCAGAGCTGCTGAGAAGGCTCCGGCGCACGTCGCCGAGGTCTCAGGCATGCACGCTCCCGCAGCGGCCGAGACGCTGGTCGTGGACCGGGCGGGCTGGGTGGCGGCGATGGCGGCCTCGGCGCGTGCGATCACGGCCGGGCTCGGTGCTCCGTCCACTCCGAACAGCAGCCTCGACCGGTTGCGGGGACGCGGCATCGGCGCCCAGGCCGGCGGCGTGTTCGCCGCCCTGGCCTCGCGGATCCTGGGCCAGTTCGATCCCTTCGGCCAGCCCAACCGGCTGCTGCTGGTGGCCCCCAACGTGGTCGCCATCGAGCGGCGGCTGGGCGTCAACCCCACGGACTTCCGGCTCTGGGTATGCCTGCACGAACAGACCCACCGGTTCCAGTTCGGGCAGGCGCCGTGGCTGCGGGAGCACCTGCTCGGCCTGATGGGCGAACTCCTGGCCGATACCGAACCGTTGCGGCAGTGGCGGGCCGGTGACCGCCCCAAGAGCGTGGTGGATGCCGTGATCGCCCCGGCCCAGCGGGAGAGCTTCGATCAGGTGACCGCGATCATGTCGCTGGTCGAGGGCCACGCCGACGTCATGATGGACCGGGTGGGCACCAAGGTGCTACCCACCCTGCCGGTGATCCGCCGGGCCTTCGAGCACCATCGAGACCGGGGCGGTTGGGCGGCCATCGTCGGCAGGCTGATGGGCGCCGACCTGAAGCGTGCGCAGTATCGCGACGGCGCGAAGTTCTGCGAGACGGTGCTGAAGAAGGCCGATCTCGAACTGCTCAATCTCGCCTTCAGCCAGCCTGGAATGCTGCCCAGCCTGGTCGAGATCCACGACCCGGAGCAGTGGTTGCACCGGGTGAGCCGTTGAGCCAGGGCATGTCCTCCGATCCCGGGGCGGCCCGCCGCGCGGGGTGGTCGCGGCCCGGGGATGCAGCCGCCTCGGTGGGTGACCCCGACCCTCGGTGCACCTCCTGGAGCGGGCAGGGACCGGGAGACCCTCTCTGATGGCCCGGCGCGCTCTGGGCCCCGCCGCACTGGCGGTCGTCCAGGCCGTCGAGCGGGTAGCCACCGGGAGGCTCCTCGTCGCGTGTTCGGGGGGTGCGGACTCGCTGGCTCTGGCCGCCGCCGCCGGCATCGTCGGCCGGCGCCGCGGGCTGGAGACGCGCGCGGTGGTGGTGGATCACGGCCTGCAGGCGGGCTCGGACGAGGTCGCCGGGCGAGTGGTGGAACAGCTCGCTCCGCTGGCCACCTCGGTGATCCGGGTCCGGTTCGAGGTCGCCGGGGAGGGGGTCGAGGCCGCGGCCCGCTCGGCCCGGTACCGCGCGCTCGAATCGGCCGCCGCTCCCGACGAACTCGTGCTGCTGGGTCACACCCTGGACGACCAGGCCGAAACCGTCCTGCTCGGCCTCGCCCGGGGATCGGGGGTTCGCTCGCTGGCGGGCATGCCTGCCCGGCGCGGGCGGTTCGTCCGTCCGCTGCTGGAACTGCGGCGGTCGACCACCCGGGTGGCCTGCGTCGAACTCGGCCTGGAACCCTGGGACGACCCGCACAACGAGTCCGCCGGCTTCGCCCGGGCAAGGGTGCGCCACCGCGTCCTGCCCGTCCTGGAGGCCGAACTCGGTCCCGGCATCGCCGAAGCCCTGGCCCGCACCGCGGACCTGGCGCGTGCCGATGCCGACCTCCTGGACGCGCTCGCCGCCAGATTGGGGAGCCAGCCCGCCCCGCTCATTCCGGACCTGCTCCGGGAGCTCCCCGCGACCTCCGCAGAGCCTGTGGCGGACGGGACGCCCGGCGAAGCCGCGGCCGAGCGGGTGGCAGATGCTCTGGACGTCCGCTGGCTGGCCGCGCTCCCGCTGGCGTTGCGCACCCGCGTGCTGCGCGCCTGGCTGCTCGAAGCCGGCGGAAGGGATCTCTCGGCAGCCCACATCCGGGCGGTCGACGCGCTGGTCGCCGATTGGCACGGTCAGGGCCCGCTTCACCTGCCCGGGGTACGGGCCGAACGCCGCGGTGGCATGCTGCAGGCCCGCGCCCATCCCTAGCGGTGTCCGACCAGCAATCGGGCCGCCGCGGAGCGGTAGGGTTGGCGGAGTGGAAGCCACCGACATCGCCGGGGATCTGACCCGCGTTCTGTACACCCATGCCGACATCGAGCGGCGGCTGGCCGAGATCGGCGCCCAGATCGACGCCGACTACGCCGGGAAGAACCCGCTGCTGGTCGGAGTCCTGAACGGGGCGGTCATGGTGATGGCCGATCTCTCCCGCAGCCTGAAGATCGACTGCGAGATGGACTGGATGGCCATCTCGTCCTACGGTTCGGGCACGCAGTCCTCCGGTGTCGTGCGGATCCTGAAGGATCTCAACACCGATCTGGAGGGTCGCCACGTGCTGGTGGTGGAGGACATCATCGACACCGGGCTCACCCTCACCTACCTGATGCGCAACCTCGCCTCGCGCAAGCCGGCCAGCCTGGCGATCATGGCGATGTTCCGCAAGCCGGACGCGATGAAGACCGACATCGACGTCGCCTACATCGGCTACGACCTGCCCAACCAGTTCGTGATCGGCTACGGCCTGGACTACGCCGGCCGGTACCGCAATCTGCGCGATGTCGGAATCCTGGCGCCGCACGTCTACAGTTGAGCGGTTACCGGGCGCTGCGGGGTTTTGGCCGCCTCGGTATCGTCCATGATGCCGCCGGCACGTGAAGGTAGGAATGAAGAACAACCGGTTTCTGAGATCGCCGTTCATCTGGATCGTGCTCGCCTTCCTGGCGATCGTGCTGATCTTCGACGCGATCGGCAACGCGGGCGGGTACGCCCAGAAGCCGACCTCCGAGGTGATCGCGTTGATCAACGGCGACACCCCGTTGACCGAGGTCGTCCTGGTGGACGGCGAGCAGGTCATCCGGGTGGAGACCAAGGAGGCCACGCCGCAGAAGGTGCGCGCCAACTGGGTGGGCAACCAGAGCGAGCAGATCATCGAGCGGCTGAACCAGCGCAAGGCCGCCGGCACCCTCGATCACTGGGACGGACAGAACCCGCAGCCCAGCATGTGGAGCACCTTCTTGTTCACGGTGCTGCCGCTGCTGATCATCGGCGTGCTGTTCTTCATGATGTTCTCCAACCTGCAGGGCGGCGGCAACCGCGTGCTCGGCTTCGGCAAGTCCAAGGCCAAGCTGGCCAGCAAGGACACCCCGAAGACCACCTTCTCCGACGTCGCCGGTTGTGAGGAAGCGATCGAGGAGCTGCAGGAGATCCGTGAGTTCCTCGCCGAACCGGCCAAGTTCCAGGCGGTGGGGGCGAAGATC
>CAYSZZ010000018.1:56761-71113 GCA_964435735.1 uncultured Propionibacteriaceae bacterium | reverse complement strand
GAGTTCATCACCGACCCCGAGCAGAAGATCGCCCGGCCCAAGCAGATCTACACCGGGTACCCGAAGCGCGACTACCTTCCCATCGACCAGCGCTGACACCGAGATCCCGGCCTTCGCCGGGATGACACAGTGGGCCGGGGACACCCACACCCTCCAGGCAATCCCAACCACCTCATACCGGCGCAGGCCCGGATCACGCACTCGGCCGAGGACACCCACACCCTTCAGGCGATCCCAAGCCCGTCATCCCGGCGTAGGCCGGGATCTCCCCTGTGCACGACGCGATCGAGGCCGTCGGTGTGAATCGTCCAAAACCGGTTGCAGGCTCTCCCGACCCCGGGCAAGGTTGTCTGCATGAGTTCGAAGATGAGCGCTGCCTCGCTGCAGGTGACCAGTCCTGACCAAGTCCGCAACGTTGTCCTGATCGGAAACGCGGGGTCCGGGAAGACTTCCCTGTTCGAGCAGTTGCTCAAGGCCCGGATCGCCGGCTACCGCGGCGAGAAGGAGGACGCCGAGCGCGCCGCCCAGCTCTACGTGGCGTCGGTCGAGAATCGCGGCACGCTGACCAACCTGCTGGATGCTCCCGGCCACCCGGACTTCGTCGGCGAACTGCGCGCCGGGATCCGCGCGGCCGACGCTGCGATCTTCGTGATTTCGGCCGCCGACGGCATTGACGGTGCCGCGATCGCGCTCTGGGAGGAGTGCACTGCGGCGAACCTGCCGCGGATCATCGCACTGACCAAGCTGGACGCCGGTCACGCCGACTTCGACGGCTCGGTCGCCGCCGCGCAGGCGGCCTTCGGAGAGGGAGTCCTGCCCACCCACGTCCCCACCCTTTCCGCGCCGGGGGTGATCTCGGGCAATATCGGCCTGCTCAGCCTCGAGGAGCACGACTACTCCGGCGGCGAGGTGGTCAACCGCAAGCTCAGCGCGGACGACGATCAGGTGGAGGCCTATCGCGGTTCGCTGATCGAGGCGATCATCCAGGAAGCCGAGGACGACGCCCTGATGGACCGCTACCTCAGCGGTGAGGAGCTCGACACCGACTACCTGCTGGACGACCTGATGAAGGCGGTCGCCACCGCCAATCTGTTCCCGGTGGTGCCGGTGGCGTCCAACACGGGCGTCGGCGTGGAGGAGTTGCTGCGGCTGATCGCCCACGGCTTCCCCACCCCGTCGCTGCACGCCAATCCGCCGATCGCCAGCCCGTCGGGCGACGACCTGCCGACCCCGGCCGCGGATCCGTCCGAGCCTCTGGTGGCGCAGGTCATCCGCACCACCACCGACCCCTTCGCCGGCCGGCTGTCGATGATCCGGATCTTCTCCGGCACCCTGAAGGCCGAGGACACCGTCCACGTCAGCGGGCGTGGCGGGCGTTCGGAGGATCACGACACCGACGAACGGATCGGACAGATCCAGGTCGCTGTGGGCGTCGAACTCAAGCCGCGCGGCCAGGCCATCGCCGGCGAGATCGTGATGGTTCCCAAGCTCACCACCGCCGAGACCGGTGACACCATCTCGTCGAAGGATCGGCCGGCGGTCATCGAACGCTGGGCGCTGCCCGAGCCGCTGCTGCCGCTGGCGATCCGCGCCGCCACCCGCAACGACGAGGACAAGCTGCCGGCGGCGCTGAACCGGCTGGTGGTCGAGGACACCACCGTCCGGCTGGACCGCGGCAGCAACGACCAGCTGGTGCTGTGGACCACCGGCCAGGCCCACGCCGACCTGCTGCTGGGAAGGCTGGTGGAGCGCTACGGCGTGAAGGTCGAACAGGACGAGGTGAAGATCGCGCTGCGGGAGACCTTCGTCGGCAAGGCCACCGCGCTGGGACGTCACGTCAAGCAGTCCGGTGGCCATGGCCAGTACGCGGTCTGCAACATCGAGGTGGAGCCGCTGGAGCGTGGCGCCGGCTTCGAGTTCGTCGACAAGGTGGTGGGCGGCGCCGTCCCGCGGCAGTTCATCCCATCGGTGGAGAAGGGCATTCGCACCCAGCTGGAGAAGGGCGTCTTCGCCGGCTACCCGATGGTGGACATCCGGGTCACCCTGTTCGACGGCAAGGCCCACTCGGTGGACTCCTCCGACATGGCCTTTCAGCTCGCCGGCTCGCTGGCGATCAAGGAGGCCGCCAAGCCCGGGGTGGTCGCGCTTCTGGAGCCGCTCGACCTGGTGACGGTGACCGTCGGCGAGGAGTACCTCGGCCCGGTGATGACCGATCTCTCCGGACGCCGCGGGCAACTGCTCGGCACCGACTCGGAGAACCGCAAGGCGATCATCCGCGCCCTGGTGCCGCAGTCGGAGCTCTCCCGGTACGCCATCGACCTGCGGGGGATCGCCCACGGTTCGGGGACCTTCAGCCGCGAGTTCCACGGCTACGAGCTGCTCCCGTCCAACCTGACGGAGAAGTACGCGGCAAAGTCCTAGGAACTGCCCGAGGCCGGGTTGCGTCTGCTTCCGGCGGCAGCGGAACCCGGTCTGGCTCGCTCGCGATGACCGTGGGTCTCGGCGGGCGGCGGCTGAGTCAGCCCGCTTCGGCAACGAAGCCGAAGACCCCGTCGGCGACCATCTGGACGGCGATCGCGGCCAGCAGCAGGCCGGCGATCCGGGAGGCGAGCATCGTCCCGGACTCGCGCAGGATCGAACGGATCAGGCCGGCGAACCGCAGGAACACCCAGACCAGGCCCATCACGATCACCAGCGCCAGGCCGACCGTGAGGTGACCGGTCGGGAAGGGTGCGGCCTGCACCGCCAGCATGGTGGCGACGATGGCACCGGGTCCGGCCATGAGGGGGGTACCCAGCGGGACGATCGCGACGTTCACACCCTTGTGTCGCACCGGGTCGTCTCCCTTGCCCGTGAGGAGTTCGAGGGCGACGATCAGCAGCAGCAGCCCGCCGGAGACCTGCAGCGCCGGCACCGAGACGTGCAGGTAGTGGAGGATCTGCTGGCCGAAGACGGCGAAGACCGCGATCACGCCCAGGGCCACCACCGAGGCCTTGGTCGCGGCGGCATTGCGTTGGTCGGGCGTGAGCCGGCTGGTGAGGCCGAGGAATACCGGCAGCAACCCGGGTGGATCGACGATCACGAACAGCGTGACGGCGGTGGTGAGCAGCAGCTGCCCGTCGATAATGCCCACCCGCTCACAGTAGCGACGCCCCGCTCCGGCTCAAAGACCGGAGCCGGTGTCAGCGACTGCGCTCGCCCAAACCCGCGCCGCCGCGTGACGACCTCGTCAGCGTTGACCTCGTCAGCTCCGAGTTCGTCCCCCGAACACGGTGCACAAACTCGGCACAAGCCGAGGCAGGTTGCGGAGCTCAGACCGAGTACAGGGGCTGGACGCCGGCGGGCAGGGTGCGGGAGTCCACGATGTCCTTGCCGAAGGGGACGCAGGTCACCGGGATCATCTTGAGGTTGGCGACCGCCAGCGGGATGCCCACGATGGTGACGGCCTGGGCGGCGGCGGTTGTGACGTGCCCGATGGCCAGCCAGACGCCGGCGATCACGAACCAGATCACGTTGCCGATGACCGAGCCGGCACCGGCGTCCGGACGGCGGACGACGGTGCGGCCAAAGGGCCACAGCGCGTAGCCGGCCATCCGGAAGGAGGCAATCCCGAACGGGATCGTGATGATCAGGATGCAGGCCAGAATGCCTGCGAGGATGTAGCCGAGGGCGAGCCAGAAGCCGCCGAAGACCAACCAGATGATGTTGAGCAGGGCCCGCATCGACAGTCCTTTCGCGTGGCGCCGCGGCATTCGGCGGGCGCACCTCCCATATAAGCCGGAGGGACGGCCCAATCCCAAGCGTGACGCCCCTGAGTCGTCCCTGGCCCGTCCCCAGCCCGAAGCCCGGTCGGCCGCCCGGCGCACCCTAGAATGACGCCCATGTCCGGCGCCCGCATCCCGCGTGATGTCGTGTCGTACGTACGGCGCAGTGCTCGGATGAACCTTTCCCAGCAGAAGGCGTGGGAGCGGCTGCGCGAGCGTTGGGTGCTCGAGCTGCCGAGCGCGGCGCGGGACACCTCAGTGGCCCAGGATGCGCGGATCGATCCTGCCGCGGTCTTCGGACGTCAGGCTCCGCTGCTGGTGGAGATCGGCTCCGGCAACGGCGATGTCGTGGCCGCCTTGGCCCAGGCCCGTCCGGAGGCGGATCTGCTGGCCTTCGAGGTCTTCGAGCCGGCGGTTGCCAGTACCTTGTCGAAGCTGGAGCGGGCCGGAGTCGAGAACGTCCGGGTGGTCGTGGCCGATGGTGCGCAGGCCGTGGCCACCGCCCTGCCCGACGCCGCCATCACCGAACTGTGGACCTTCTTCCCGGATCCGTGGCACAAGTCGCGCCACCACAAGCGCCGGCTGGTGAATCCGGCCTTCGCCGCGGTGGTGGCCAGCAAGCTGGCGCCCGGAGGTTGCTGGCGGCTGGCGACCGACTGGGCCGACTACGCCCAGCACGCCCGCGACGTGCTGGACGCCGAGCCGGGCTTGATTCGCTGCCAGGACGACCCCGCGACCCGTTGGGCGCCGCGCCCGGTGACCAAGTACGAGGCCCGCGGGATCGCCGCCGGCCGCGAGATCGTCGATCTGTGCTACCGAGCGGCTGATCCGCTGGGACGCCGGTCAAGTGGGTCGGCATGAGGCTGCGGCTCGATCTCGGCTACGACGGCAGCGGGTTCCACGGCTGGGCCGCCCAGACCGGGCTGCGCACCGTCCAGGGCGAACTGGAGCTGTGGATCCAGCGCGTGCTGCGGCTGCCGGAGCGCCCGGAACTGGTCGTGGCCGGACGCACGGACGCCGGGGTGCACGCGCGGGGGCAGGTGGCACACCTCGACCTCGCCGAGGACGATGCGGCTGCTGCGCTGGCCGGCCAGAGACCCTGGGGCGGGCCCGGGAGGTCGGTGGACGGAGCAGACCCGCGACCCTTCGACAGTCTCAGGGATCGCCCGGAAGCGGTCGCGGAACTGCTGCTGCGGCGGCTGCGACGGGCGCTGCCGGAGGATGTGCAGGTGTTCGGGGTGCGGGTGGCCGATCCCGGGTTCGACGCGCGGTTCTCGGCGATCTGGCGACGCTACGTGTACCGGCTCACCGACGCGACGCCGGATCCGATTCTGCGCAATCAGGTCGCCGCGGTCCGGGCGTCGCTGGACGTCGACGCCATCAACAGCGCCGGCATCGCGCTGCTGGGGCTGCACGACTTCGCCGCCTTCTGCCGGGCCCGTGAGGGCGCGACGACCGTCCGCGAACTGCAGCACCTGCACGCCGAACGGGCCGATGCCGGGCACATCGCGATCACGGTGCGCGCCGACGCGTTCTGCCATTCGATGGTGCGGTCGCTGGTCGGCGCCCTGGCCGAGGTGGGGACCGGACGCAGGGACGCGGCCTGGTTGTCCGGTCTGCTGGACGCCGGGCAGCGCAGCGGTGACATCCCGGTGATGCCCGCCCACGGCCTGGTGCTGGAAGAGGTCGGCTATCCGCCAGCCGATCGGCTGGCTGCCCGAGCCACCGAGGCTCGCGCCCGCCGCGCGCTACCCGGTGAAGACCAGCCAAAGCCGTCGACAACCAGCGCTGAAGGCCGGCCGTCGGACAGCAAGCCCGGCCCTCACAACGAGGAGGACGTGTGAGCCACTACTTCACTACGCCCACCGGGCCCGAGAACCGGCGCACCGTCCGCGCCCGGTTCTGGGAGACCGAGTGGGAGTTCGAGACCGCCGACGGGGTGTTCTCCGCCGACGGGCTCGACCTGGGAACCGCGGTGCTGTTGCGCGAGTCGACCCCACGTCCGGAATCACGCCGGCTGCTCGACCTCGGTTGTGGGTACGGCGTGCTCGCGGTGGCCCTCGCCAGTGCCTCCCCGCAGGCCCGGGTCGATGCGGT
This sequence comes from uncultured Propionibacteriaceae bacterium, assembly GCA_964435735.1. Taxonomy (GTDB): domain Bacteria; phylum Actinomycetota; class Actinomycetes; order Propionibacteriales; family Propionibacteriaceae; genus Propionicimonas. Next base: position 65,252 of record CAYSZZ010000018.1, on the reverse strand, counting down.
GGACGTCAACGAACGCGCTCTCGCCCTCACCGCGGCCAACGCCGCCCGGCACGGTGTGGCCGACCGGATCCACGCCACGGCGCCGGACGGGATCGACCCCGGGGCCCGCTACGACGAGATCTGGTCGAACCCCCCGATCCGGATCGGCAAGGACGCCCTGCACACTCTGCTGACCACCTGGCTCGCCCGTCTCGCTGACGGCGGCATCGCCCGCCTGGTGGTGGGGCGCAATCTCGGCGCCGACTCGCTGCAACGCTGGCTGATCGAACAGGGCTACCACTGCGAGCGGGTGGCCAGCGCCAAGGGCTTCCGGGTGCTGGTGGCGACGCGGTCCCCAGAGCACTCGGGGCCGCCGCCTTCCTGACCTGCGGATGACGTGCCGTCCTGACCCGCGATGAGGTCCCTGGTGCGGTTGGGTCGCGATGCCTACGCTGGACGACGCATCTTCCGAGCGAGAGGAACCCCCATGACCCAGGAGCCCAGTTTCTTCGACAAGGTCAAGCACTTCGCCGAGGAGGCGATCGAGGACGTCAAGGACTTCGCCGAGGACCTGCCCGAGAATGCCAAGCGGTTCGCCGACGACGCCAAGGACTTCGCCAGCGATGCCGGCGAGCAGATCAAGGTCTTCGCCTCCGATCTCCCCGAGAACGCCAAGCGGCTCGCCGGCGAAGCCGGAGCGAAGGCGAAGGACCTCGCCTCCGATCTCCCCGAAAGCGCCAAGAGGCTCGCCGATGAGGCCGTCACGGCCACCAAAGGCTTCGTCTCCGGCGTCTCCGACGAGGCCGCCGATGTCGCGCGGGACGTGAAGGATGCCGCCGGCCACGCTGCCGACAAGGTCTCCGACGCGGTCGACGACGTCAAGGACGACCTGGCCGGTCAGTAACGCCCGGCCCGGTGACCTCCCACAGAATCCGGGCAGTCCAGGTCCTCAGGGTGCGCATGCCCCCGGTGGTTCCGGACTGCCCGGATTCTGCGTTCTGACCCGGTCTGAATCGGGTGTGCTGGATCGCCACACCTGGCGGTCGGTTCGGGATATGATCGGCCCACATCCTGGAGCTAGGTAGGGGAATCCGGTGAGAAGCCGGAACTGACCCGCAGCCGTGATGGCACTTCGGTGCCCAAGTCGGAATGCCTGCCGAGTTTCCGGCTCAACGACAACCCGTCGAGGTTCGCGGGAATGGGCAGCACCTGTTGGCCATCGCGCGGCACCTGCGCGAAAGGACACCAATGCTGGCCCAACTCAAGCGGACCGCGGCAGTCGGGATTGCTGCCGCCCTGGTTCTACTCCTGGGCGGCGCGCCTCAGGCCGCCGCCGACGATCCGACCACGACGCCGGTGGCAGTCGCCTCCGACATCGAGGTTCCCGGCGAGGGCGCCGACGAGCAGATCGGGAGCACCGCACCGACCGCCCCCTCGACTCCGGTCGAGACGACCCCTCCGGAGACCACCGAGGTGACCGGCGAGCCGTCGCCGAGTACCACTGCCAGCGCAACGCCCACGCCGCAGACCCGCGCGAAGGCCGCTGCAGTGCCGATGGCGGAACCAGTGACCCCGGCGGCACCGGCGGCCTGCGCGGGAGTCTGGGTCGCGCTTCAGAACGCCGATGATCAGGAGCCGGTCCTCGCCTGCGTGGAGCCGGTCACCGGCCGGTCCGCGCTTGAGCTGGTGAGCGGTCTCTACACCGTCGATGCCCCGGGTGGATACCTCAGCCAGGTCAACGGGCTGCCGGAGAACACCGACTGGGAGACCAACGGCAACGTGTTCTGGAGCCTGTGCTCCGCCACCACCGCCGAGGACGGAACCCTGAGCTGGGCCATCGCCTCGGTGGGCGCCGGCGAACTCGTGCCGACCGCGGGCACGGTGGTGGGCTTCCGGCTCAGCACCTGGACCGACGACCCGGCCACCCAGTGCCCCGCGGTGAGTTCGGCGCCGGTCGGCACCCCGGCCCCGACCAGCCCGACCGACCCGCCACGGGAACCGGCCAGTGGGAGCGCCTTGGACGCCGCCGGCTGGGTGAGGAAGAACCTGCCCGCCGCGGGCGACCCCGATGGGCAGTGGCAGGCGATCCTCGCGCTGGCGACCGTCGACCAGTGCAGCTACGCCCCGGCCGTGAAGAGCCAGTTGACGCTGCTGAAGAAGGAGGCTTCCGAATACGTCGCAGGCAACCCGGGACGGGCCGGCCGGCTCGCCATCGTGGCCGCGGCGGTGGGTGAAGACCCGTACGATTTCGGTGGCGTCGACCTGATCCGGACCATCCTGGACGGCACCCGGGCCGACGGCCAGGTGGTCCCCGGGGCGAATCCCTTCAGCCAGTCACTGGCGCTCATCGGGCTGACCCGCGCCGGCGAGCCGGTGCCGAGCGAGATGATCTCGGCACTGCTCGGCATGCAGAACGCCGCCGGTGCCTTCGGATTCGGATCGGGTGACAGCTTCTGGCCCGACCTGGACGCCACCGGCCTTGCGATCCAGGCACTGGCAGCCTTCGTGGATCCGACCGCCGGCGCGGCCGTCGACTCGGCGACCGCGTGGCTGCTCTCCCAGCAGGAAGCCTCGGGGATGTGGCCGAACGAGTGGGGCTCTCCGGTCAACACCACCGGAGTCGTCGGCTCCTCGCTGGAGCTGATCGACCGGAGTTCAGGTGAGGCCCTGACCTGGCTGAAGTCTCAGCAGCTCGCCGACGGCGGCTTCCCGAACAGCCTGGACGGTGACGAGTCCGATCTCTTCGCGACCGCCGAAGCCCTCTTCCTGCTCACCGACTCCACGTACCTGACGGTGAGCCTGGATCTGGAAGGCGCCTGCGCCGATCCGGGCAGCGACGACGGAGACGACGACTCCGAGGAGCTGCCGAACACCGGGGCCAACGACGCCACGGGCCTGCTCGGCATCGCAGCCGTCGTACTGGTGGCCTCCGGTTCGGCGCTGGTGGGGATCCGGCGCAGCCGGCGGGCATGATGCGCCCGCCCAGGCTGCGCGCCGTTCCCCCACGAGCGCCGGCCACAACCCTCACCGGAACCTCGAGGCGAACCACGGGAGGCGGACCTGTGAAGCGTCTCGCGGTCCTGCTCATCGGTGGGCTGGTGAGCCTGTTCGCACTGGCAGGCGCCCCGGCCCAGGCGGCGCCGCTGCCTGCCGCAGCCACCTGTACCGGTGTCTGGGTGGTGGTGGACTACGGTTCCCTCGGAGGCACCAGCACCAAATGCGCCAGCAGCTTCGGTACCGGCCTGAAGGCCCTCACCGGTGCCGGATTCTCGGTGAAGACCGACGGCGGGATGGTCCTGAAGATCAACGGCAAGCCTGGGAAGCCGGACACCAACGAGGCCTATTGGTCCTATTGGCACGCCGAGCGTCAGGCGGACGGCAGCTTCGGCGCCTGGAAGTACTCCAGCAAGGGCGCCGGGAGCTACAAGCCCACCAAGGGCAACGCCGAAGGCTGGCGGTATCAGAGCCTCTCCGACGGCAAGAAGGCGCCGGGCGTCAAGCCGCCGACCGCGGAGCCCAAGCCCACCGCCACACCCAAGCCGACCAAGAAGCCCGCGCCGGAGCCCTCGAAGACCTCGAAACCCTCCAAGACGCCGAAACCCAGCAAGACCCCCAAGCCGAGCCAGAGCGCCAAGCCGAAGCCCACGAAGAAGCCGAGCCCGAAGCCCACCGCCACGTCGAGCGGGACGGCCACTCCGAGCCCGACGCCGACCCGGAGTCCTGGCCCAAGCCCGTCCGCAACCACCCAGGTGCCATCGGTCGACCCGACCGGCACCGCCCCGCCGTCCGCCTCAACCGGCCCGAGCGCGCCCATCGAGGCTCCCAGTGCCGAACCGGCGCCCTCCGAGCCCGCCTCCGGCAGTCCGGTCGCGGCGATCGTCGCCGGGATCGTGGTGGTGGGCGGCGGTGGCGGCACCGGACTGTGGTGGTGGCTGAAGGGACGGCATCGCTGATCTCCTTGCACCCCTGGGCCTGGTGGTGCTGGGCGATCGGGATCGGCCTGGCCGTCAGCGGCACCACCAACCCACTGCTTCTGGCGCTGGTCGCCACCGCGATGGTCGTGGTGGTGCTGTTGCGGCGCACTGCTGCCGGCTGGGCACGGTCGGTGCGCGTCTACCTCATGCTCGCCCTGGTGGTGATCGGCGTCCGCGTGCTCTTCCAGATCCTGATCGGCGGCGGGTGGGGCGAGACAGTCCTGTTCACGCTGCCTGAGATCGTGCTCCCGGAGTGGGCGGCCGGGATCCGGCTCGGCGGGCCGGTCACCGCCGAGGCCCTGGTGTACACGCTCTACGACGCGCTGCGCCTGGCGGTGATGCTGCTCTGCGTCGGCGCGGCCAACAGTCTGGCCAACCCTCGCCAGGCATTGCGCTCGGTGCCCGCGGCGCTCTATGAGGCGTCGGTGGCTGTCGTGATCGCGCTCAGCCTGGCCCCCCAGCTGATCGAGAGCCTGCTGCGGGTCCGGCGGGCGCGCCGGCTGCGGGGCGATGGCGGCACCGGCCTGCGGGCCCTCGGCGCGATCGCCATGCCGGTGCTCGCCGACGCCATCGAGCGGTCGCTCTCGCTGGCCGCCGGGATGGAGGCGCGCGGCTTCGGTCGCACCCGCGGACTGCCGGTCAAGGGCAGCCTGGCATTGATGCTCACCGCGGCGCTGCTGGCCACCGCGGGGGTGTTCCTGCTCCTCAGCACGTCGTTCTGGCAGCCGGCACTGGCACTGCTGGGGGTCGGCGGCCTGGGCGCGGCCTGGGGATTGCGCCTGGCCGGACGACGGCTGGCGGTGACCAGCTACCGTCCGCACCCGTGGACGCTGCGCTCCGGCCTGGTCGCCGGCTGCGGGATCCTGGGCGCGGTCGTGGTGTGGCTCGGCGCGGGCGTCCAGCCGGATGCCTTCGCTCCCAGCACCGATCCGCTGTACTGGCCGACGCTGACCTGGCCGATGCTGATCATCGTCGGGCTGGTGCTGGCCCCGCTCCCCCTCACCAGGTGGCGGCCGCCCACCGTGGTCGTCTCCGGCCGGCACGACACCCGGCTCCGATCGCTCCGGGACTTCGGGACGAGCGGCGCGACCTCCACTCATCGCGAACCGGTCACCGTCTGGGAAGCCCGGGTGAGCGCGTGATCCGCTTCGAGAACGTCGGTTTCCGCTACCCCGAGGCCAGCCGGCCCGTGCTCGCCGGCGTCTCACTGGAGCTGCCGGAGGGCGATCTGTGCCTGGTGATCGGCGGCACCGGCTCCGGCAAGTCGACCCTGCTCGGCGCCATCAACGCCCTGGTTCCCACCTTCACCGGAGGCACGCTGAGCGGCCGGGTGCTGGTGGCCGGACGCGACACGGCGCACCATCGCCCGCGCGACCTGGCCGATGTGGTCGGCTATGTCGGCCAGGATCCGCTGCGCGGCTTCGTGACCGACACGGTCGAGGACGAGATCGCCTACGGCATGGAGCAGCTGGGGATCAACCCGGTCGCCATGCGCAAGCGCGTCGAGGAGACCCTCGATCTGATGGGGATCGCCGAACTCCGGCGCCGTCCCCTCACCGAACTCTCCGGCGGGCAGCAGCAGCGCGTCGCGATCGCCGCCGTCCTGGCCGCCCAGCCCCGCGTCCTGGTGCTGGACGAACCCACCTCCGCCCTGGATCCGACCGCGGCGCAGGATGTGCTGGCGGCCATTTCCACCCTGGTGCACGAGGTCGGGCTGACCGTGGTGCTGGCCGAGCATCGGCTGGAGCGGGTGATGCAGGCTGCCGACTCCGTGATCTGGCTGCCCGGCGACGGCAGCGCCCACTATGGGGAGCCGGCGGCGATCCTGGCCCGGGCCTCGGTTCAGCCGCCGCTGGCCGCGCTCGCCCAAGCGGTCGGCTGGCAGCGGGTGCCGCTCAGCGTGCGGGAGGCCCGGCGAGCCGTCCTGGCACAAGGGCTGGCGCCCGTCCCGCCGCTCCCGGCCGAGCCGCCGGCCGGCGAGGTGGTGCTGACGGCGACCTCGGTGGCCGTCCGGTTCGGTGAGATCGCCGCGGTTCGCGAAGTCGATCTGGAACTCACCGCCGGCAGCATCACCACCGTGCTGGGACGAAACGGCGCCGGCAAGTCATCACTGCTGTGGGCACTGCAGGGCGCCCTGAGCTGCTCGGGAGAGATCTCCGTGTCCGGCACCGACCCGCGCACCCTCGGAGCCTTCGAGGCTCGACGGTTGGTCACCCTGGTGCCACAGACCGCGTCCGACCTGCTGTACCTGCCGACCATCGCCGCCGAGTGCGCCCAGGCCGACGCCGAGAGTCACGCCGCAGCGGGCACCGCCGCCGGACTGCTGGCCGAGCTCGGGACGCAGGTTCCCCCCGACCGGGACCCGCGCGACCTGTCGGAGGGGCAGCGGCTGACCCTCGTCCTGGCGATCCAGCTGGCGGCAGGGCCGAAGCTGCTGCTACTGGACGAGCCCACCCGCGGCCTGGGCTACCAGGCCAAATCCGAGTTGCAGCGGATCGTCCGGCGGCTGGCGGCCGACGGCATCGCCTGCCTGATCAGCACCCACGACGTCGAGTTCGCCGCCGGTCTGAGCCAGCGGACGCTGCTGATGGCCGACGGCGAGGTGGTCGCCGACGGCAGCACGGTCGACCTGCTCACCTCGTCCCCGGCCTACGCGCCGCAGATGGCGAAGGTCTTCGCACCTGCTGCCGTGCTGACCGTCGACGACGTGCTCCGGGGATTGCGATGACCGTCGATCGCATCCCGGCCACGCTCTCGGAGCAGATCCGGCGTCAGTCCGACCGCCGGCTCTCGCTCGCGCTGGGGGTGGCCCTGATGATGGGGCTGGTGGCTTTCACCTGGCCCTTGTTCCTCCGTCCGGAGTCCGGGGTACCGCCCACCCTGGCACCGATCGTCTTCGCACTGGTGCTGCCGATGGTGCTGGTGGTGGTCCTGTCGGAGTTGGCCGGCGGACGGCTCGACGTCAAGGCTCTGGCGATGCTCGGCGTGCTGGCCGCGGTCGGCACCGTGCTGCGTCCGCTCGGAGCAGGCACCGCGGGCATCGAGTTGGTGTTCTTCCTGCTCATCCTGGCCGGGCGGGTGTTCGGTGCCGGATTCGGCTTCGCGCTGGGCGCGATCACGATGTTCACCTCGGCGCTGATCACCAGCGGGGTCGGGCCATGGCTGCCCTACCAGATGCTGGCAGCGGGCTTCGTCGGGCTGTTCGCCGGCCTGCTCCCGCGAGCCACCGGACGGGCCGAGTTGGGCTGGCTGATCGGCTACGGAACGGTGTCCGCCTTCGTCTACGGCTGGCTGATGGACTTCTCGTTCTGGCCGTTCGCGCTCGGGGACGGCACGCAGCTCTCGTTCGACCCGGCGGCTCCACCCCTGGAGAACCTGCAGCGCTTCGTACTGTTCAACCTGGCCACCTCGATGGGCTGGAACCTGGGCCGGGCGCTCACCAACGCGGTGGTGATCGCGCTGGTCGGACCGGCCCTGCTGCGACTGCTGCGCCGCGCGGCCCGTCAGGCCCATTTCGAGCCGCCCCGCCCCTCCCCCGCCGCACCGAGGGCTTCCCTTCCCGCCGAGGACTTGTCCCCAGGGCCGAGCGCTCGACCCGAAAACAAGCGGTCGGGGGTCTCCGGCGACGCTGAATCCCGTTCCGCAAGCGGGGCGGAATAGGGGTTGGACCGGCCCGGTTGGGGCACTATGGAGGACAAGCCGTCAACGAAGGGACATGTCATGGTCTACACGCTGCCCGATCTCGACTACGACTACGGGGCACTGGCCCCGCACATCGCGCCGGAGATCATGGAGTTGCACCACAGCAAGCACCACGCTGCATATGTGGCGGGCGCGAACACCGCGCTGGAGCAGCTGGCCGAGGCTCGCGAGAGCGGCAACTTCGGTGCCGTCAACAAGCTGGAGAAGGATCTCGCCTTCCACCTGGGCGGCCACATCAACCACTCGGTGTTCTGGAAGAACATGTCGCCCGACGGCGGGGGCGAGCCGGACGGTGAGGTCGCCGCCGCGATCGACGAGTTCTTCGGCTCCTTCTCGGCCTTCCAGGGTCAGTTCGCGGCTGCCGCCAACGGCCTGCAGGGCTCCGGCTGGGCACTGCTGGTGTGGGATCCGCTGGGCCAGCGCCTCAACATCAACCAGCTCTACGACCAGCAGGCCAACGTGCCGGTCGGCCAGCTGCCGGTGCTGCAGCTCGACATGTGGGAGCACGCCTTCTACCTGCAGTACAAGAACGTCAAGGCCGACTACGTGAAGGCCTGGTGGAACGTGGTCGACTGGGCCGACGTCGCCGCCCGCCTGGCGAAGGCTCGCGCCACCTCCCTGTTCTGAGGACGGGGACGGAGCGCTCGTTTGGTGCCCGGCCGCCTCAGGCGGCCGGGCACCCGCAATTCGGGCGCGAACGGCTGCCGGATTCGGGCGGCCGCACCGATCCCGCTGCCCAGTTCCTGAGAAAGATTTGCCAATTCTCTCAGGATAAGGGAGGGTTTCTCAGGAAGTTGTTGTCGGAGTAAGGATCCTGCGTGCCATCCACGTCCACC
>CAYSZZ010000018.1:48664-56661 GCA_964435735.1 uncultured Propionibacteriaceae bacterium | reverse complement strand
GACTCTCCGTAGACATCACCACCCCCAAGGAGATCACCCTCAAAGTCGCCGGCGACTCCACCACCGTCACCACCACCGCCGGTACGGTCAGCGAACTGCTCACCGAGCAGGGCATCGTGCTGGACGCCGACGATCGGGTCAAGCCGGCAGTGGCGACCGAGGTCACCGAGGATCTCAAGGTCGTCGTGGACCAGGTCGAGGTGACGACCAGGACGAAGACCGAGAAGGTCAAGTTCGCCACCGTCACCAAGAAGGACTCGTCGCTGTGGAAGGGCGAGTCACGGCTGGTCAGCGAGGGTGTGAACGGCAAGGCCGAGCGCACCTATCGGATCACCAAGGTCAACGGCGAGCAGACCGACTCCGAGCTGATCACCGAGACCGTCCTGAAGGAGCCCGTCGACGCCGTGAAGGCGGTGGGAACGAAGACCACCTCTGATGGTGTGGGCCTCAACCTGGCCCGCGCCGCGATGTGGGATCGGATCGCCAAGTGCGAGTCGGGCAACCGCTGGAACATCAACACCGGCAACGGCTACTACGGCGGTCTGCAGTTCAGCAAGGCGTCGTGGAACGCCAACGGTGGCCGCGACTTCGCAGCACTGCCCCACCAGGCCAGTCGGGCCGAACAGATCACCGTTGCCAACCGCTACTACGCCAAAGCGGGTCTGAAGCCCTGGGGCTGCCGACACGCTGCCTGAGACTCGGAGGACCCGGGGCCTTCCCCCACCATTGCCCCCCTGGCCCCGGCATCCTTCGTTCAACCCGGTGGCGTCGTCCCTCCCCCGCGGCGGCGCCACCGGCCAATTCCGCCAACGCCCCTGTCACCCCGGTCGCCTCCCCGGGAGGCTAGGGATCCACTGATCAACGTGCCGCAACGATTGGTTGAGACAAACGAGGAGCCAACAGCGGCGACAGCCGGTGTTGGTGAACGAGTCTCGACGAGGGGCGCGTCAGCGGTCCTCGGAACAGACGAAACCCATTGCCACCGGCAGGTGATCGATGGTCTCGACAAGCTCGACCGGCGGTAGTCAGCACTTCCCTAACTCTGGATCGTCCCCTCCTGAAAGTCGTCGTTGCCAGTGACCTCGACGATGTCCTGATGCTCCTGCAACCCCACCCAGGTGTCGGTGTACTCATGGTGGTAGTACCGGTCCGCCCCCGCCGCAACCTGATGCGCGTAACCCTGCGCATCCACGACGGTGGTCTCCTCGCGGATCGCGTTGACGAAGCCCTGCTGCGAGTCGCCGCCCGCCCCCGGCTGGGCAGCGCCGCTGCGCAGGCCGCCCATGAAGCCGGCGTGCGCGGCGTCCACGCCCGCCTGCTGAGCTCGCCACGACTGCACACCGGCATCGAACGCCTCCTGACGCTGCGCCATGCCGGCCTGGAAGGCCTGCCCGGAGGCCTGGATGTTGGCCATGTTCTGGTGGTGGCGCGCGGTCATCATCGCGGTGTTCTGCTGAATCGACGCCATCGTGGCCTGATGCTGTGCATCGGCCAGCATCCGCTGCTGCCACATCCGCTGCTTCTCGGCGGGGGTCGATTCCATGCCCGCCACCATCCGCAGCAGCGCCGGGACGAAGCTCTCCGGATCGTCGCCGCCGGTCACGCCCTGCACCCCTGCGAACCAGCCCATCGAGATGCCCGTCGTGGTCGCCAGGAATACCGCTCGCACTGAGCGCCCGTCTTCGTTCCACTCCGCCGTCAGGCGTGCGCCGGTCAGCCAGGACGGCTGTGTTCCGTCCCGCTGCGCGGTCTTCATCGCCACCTCGACGATGGCAGGCTCCTCCCTGGCGGAGATCACGCGGAAGCCGGGGCGCGAGCCGTGCCGATACTGCGCCCACTCCGCGAGAAACTCGGTGGCCGGGGTGGGCGGGCGCAGCATCGTCCCTGGCAGCGGACCCATCGGCGCCGCCGACGGATCCAGGTAGAGCGGGATCTCGGCGTCGCCACTGAACAGGGTGACGACACCGTCCGGGCTGGTCGTGGTGACCATCGGGTACTTCATCACGGGTGTCGGAACCAGCCACACCCGGTGCTGCCAGCCGCGCGGCAGCACCGCCGCGAGGCTGTCGGTCGGATCGATGACCTGCTCCCACGCCGCTGGATCGACCAGTGCCTCGACCAGCGGACGTCGCGCCCCTTGATCCTGCTGCGAACGGGACGGCTGGCCGTCCGGCGACGCTGACGGCGCCGCCGCTTCAGCGCTGTGCTGAGCGAGCACGGCTCCCGCCCACTGCGCCGGGCTCATGTTCGCGGCAGCGGCCGCCGCCCTGACCGCCGCTGCCAGCCGGCCCCCTATCGAGAGCGTCAAGCGTTCATCGTGCTCCATGGCCCGTGCTCCTCACCGATCCGCACCTCAGCGCTGGATCGTTCCCTCCTGGAAGTCGTCGTTGCCGGTGACCTCGACGATGTCCTGGTGCTCCTGCAGTCCCACCCAGGTGTCGCTGTGCTCGTGGTGGTAGTAACGATCGGCCCCCGCCGCAACCTGGTGGGCGTATCCCTGGGCGTCCTGAACGGTCGTCTCCTCACGGATCGCGTTGACGATTCCCTGCTGAGGATCTCCGCTCGCCCCTGGCGCCGCGGCACCGGAGCGCAGACCGCCCAGGTACTGCTCGTGCGCGGCGTCACCGACCGCCTGGCGTTCGTGCCAGCCCTGGGCGGCGATGTCATGGCTGCGCTGCTGTTCCCGCATCCGCTCCTGGAACGCCTCACCTTGCTGCTGAATGCCTGCTATCCGTTGCTGGTGACCGGCGGTGGAGATCCGGGCGTTGGTGTCGATCAGCTGCATCGCCGAGCGGTGACTGGCGGCGATTCTGGCCTGCTCCTGCTGATTGCGCAGCGCCTGGGCCGTGGTCGCCTGTGCGGTCGCCACCAGCTTCAGGACCGCCGGGACGAAAGGCTCCGGATCCTCCACCGAGGTCACCCCGTACACCTGGGCGATCCAGCCCGGTCCGACCCCTCGGGTGGTGGCCAGGAACACGGCGCGGACGGGGCGGCCGTCCTCGCCGAGGTAGGTGGCAGCCAGCCGGGCGGCGTGGAGCCAGGTCAGTGGCGATCCGAGCCGCTGGACGGTCTGCGCGGCGACGTCACGCAGCTGCGGATCCTCGCGCACGTCGAGCTGTCGAAAGCCCGGCCGGGAACCGTAGCGGAACTGCGCCCACTCGGCGAGGAAGTTGACCGCAGGCGTGGGCGGACGCAGTGCCATCCCGGGTGGTGCGAACATCGAAGTGGAAGGGTCCAGGAACATCGGAATGCCGCTGTCGCCGCTGAAGAGCGTGGTGCTGCCGTCCGGGCTGGTGGTCTGTGCCATCGGGTAGGCCATCGCCGGCGTCGGTTCCACCCAGGCCCGCGAGCGCCAGCCGACCGGCAGCGCGATCAGGAAGGTCTGGGTATCGTCGATGACCTGCTGCCAGGCTGACAGCTCCGCCAGGCTCTCCGCCAGCGACCGCACCGGTGGCGGCGGTGGTGGCGGCGGTGGCGGCGGCGGTGGCGGAGGTGGCGGAGGTGGCGGAGGTGGCGGAGGCGGTGGCGGAGGAGGAGGTGACGGCGCGACGAACTCCACCTCAGCGGATTCCGCCGCCGGCTCGGCCAACTCCACCTGGGTGGGCTCCACCGACTCCGCCGCCAGTCGTTCGGCCAGCACCTGGGCCGCCCACTCGTCCGCGGGGACACCCGCAGCCAAGGCGACGCGCCGCAGCGCCTGGGCGAGCTCACCGTCCAGCGACAGCGTCATACGATCCTGATCTGCCATAGGCAGATCCTCGCGCACACAGGGCCGCTTCGACCAGAGCCTGGGCGAGGCGGCTTTGCCCCGCCAACGCCAGTCGCTCCCCGATCACACGCGATCGTCTCGCGTGTCGTCGGCGGGTCAGGCAGCTCGACCACCCCGGGGACCGAAGCCGACGCACGGCAACTCCGCCACCCCGGGGACCGAAGCCAACGCACGGCAAAGCGCCGCCCGCCCGAGGGCGAACGGCGCTTCGTCGAACAGGTCAGGCCTTGGCGTCCGCAGCGGCCTCGTCGTCAGCGGCGGCCGCCTCGGAAACCTCCCCGGCCGGGGCCTCAGCGGTCTCGGTCTCGGCAACCGCCTCGTCAGCGGCTTCCGCGGCCTCGTCGGCGGCCGTCTCGGGCGCGGTCTCCTCCGGCGCGGCGACGGCCTCTTCCGCAGGCTTGGCGGCCTTCTTCGCCGGAGCCTTCTTGGCCGGCTCCGACTTCTTGGCCGCCCCCTTGGCCTTGGCCTTGCGGGATTCCTCGACCGACTCGGTGACGATCTCGATGACCGCCATCGGTGCGTTGTCGCCCTTGCGCGGCCCGATCTTGGTGATCCGCGTGTAGCCGCCGTCGCGATCAGCCAGCTTCGGCGCGATCTCGGTGAACAGGATGTGCACCACACCCTTGTCGGTCACCGTGGCCAGCACCTGGCGCCGGTTGTGCAGGTCGCCCCGCTTGGCCTTGCTGATCAGCCGCTCGGCGAGGGGCTGCACCCGCTTGGCCTTGGCCTCGGTGGTGGTGATCTTCCCGTGCTCGAACAGCTGGGTGGCCAGGTTGGCCAGGATGATCCGCTGGTGGGCCGGGCTGCCGCCGAAGCGGGGGCCCTTCGTGGGCTTTGGCATGGTTGTCGTTCTCCTGTGTGGCGGTGATCAGTACTGATCGTCGAAGTCGTCGGCGGCGTCGTACTGGCTGAGTGCAGCCAGCGGGTCGAAACCTGGGGCGCTGTCCTTCAGCGACAGGCCCATCTCGTGCAGCCGCAGCTTGACCTCCTCGATCGACTTCGAGCCGAAGTTGCGGATGTCCAGCAGGTCCTGCTCCGAGCGGGAGACCAACTCGCTGACGGTGTGGATGCCCTCGCGCTTGAGGCAGTTGTAGCTGCGCATGGTGAGCTTGAGCTCCTCCACCGGCAGTGCCAGGTCGGCGGCCAGCTGCTCGTCCACCGGGGACGGGCCGATCTCGATGCCCTCGGCATCGACGTTCAGCTCACGGGCCAGCCCGAACAGCTCCACAAGCGTCCGTCCGGCCGAAGCGACGGCGTCGCGCGGCAGGATGGAGGACTTGGTCTCGACGTCGACGATCAGCTTGTCGAAGTCGGTGCGCTGCTCGACGCGAGTGGCCTCGACCTTGTAGGTGACCTTCAGCACTGGAGAGTAGATCGAGTCGACCGGGATCCGGCCGATCTCGGCGTCCGGGTTCTTGTTCTGCACGGCGGAGACGTAGCCGCGGCCGCGCTCGACGACCAGCTCCATCTCGATCTTGCCGTTGTCGTTCAGGGTGGCGATGTGCAGATCCGGGTTGTGGATCTCCACCCCCGCCGGCGGTGCGATGTCGGCTGCGGTCACCGCGCCGGCACCGGCCTTGCGCAGGTACATCACGACCGGCTCGTCCTCCTCCGAGGACAGCACCAGCTGCTTGAGATTCAGCACGATCTCGGTGACATCCTCCACGACGCCCTCCAGGGTGGAGAACTCGTGCTGGTTGCCCTCGATCTTGATGCTGGTCACGGCCGCGCCCGGGATGGACGACAGCAGGGTGCGACGCAGCGAGTTGCCGAGGGTGTAGCCGAAGCCGGGCTCCAGGGGCTCGATCACGAACCGGGAGCGGAAGTCGTCCACGACCTCTTCGGTCAGGATCGGACGCTGTGCGATGAGCATGTGTTTCCTTTCAACCGCCCGCTATTTGACGGTGTGGAGTGGGGCTTACCGGTGGTCGAGCCTTGTCGAGACCGACCTGGTGGTCTCGTGGTCCCGACAAGCTCGACCGACCGTGTGCCAGCGCCGATCGACGGTGCCGGCGATGGTTGTTACTTGGAGTAGAGCTCGACGATCAGCTGCTCGCTGACGTCGATGGTGATCTGCTCGCGGACGGGCAGCTGGTGCACCAGGATCCGTCCCCGGTTGGGACGGACGGTCAGCCAGCCCGGCACGACGCGCTCGTGGTGCACCTCGCGGGCGATCACGAACGGGGTCAGGTTGTGCGACTTCGGCTTGATGTCGATGACGTCGTAGGCGCTGACCCGGTAGCTGGGCACATTGACCTTCTTGCCGTTGACCAGGAAGTGGCCGTGCACCACCAACTGGCGGGCCTGCCGCCGGGTTCCGGCCAGGCCGGCGCGGTACACGACGTTGTCCAGCCGGGATTCCAGGATGATCAGCAGATTGTCGCCGGTCTTGCCCGAGAGCCGGTTGGCCTCTTCGTAGTAGCGACGGAACTGCTTCTCCAGCACGCCGTAGGCGAAGCGGGCCTTCTGCTTCTCACGAAGCTGCAGCAGGTACTCGCTCTCCTTGGTGCGCCCGCGGCCGTGCATGCCCGGGGGGTAGGCGCGGCGCTCGAAGGCCTTGTCATTGCCCACCAGGTCGGTGCCGAGCCGGCGGGACTTCTTGGTGATGGGTCCGGTGTAACGGGCCATGGTTGAACTCCTCTCAGCTCAGAACTAGACGCGACGACGCTTGGGCGGACGGCAACCGTTGTGCGGGACGGGGGTCACGTCGGAGATCGGTCCGATCTCCAGCCCGACGCCGCCCAGTGAACGGATGGCGGTCTCCCGGCCGGAACCGGGGCCCTTGACGAAAACGTCCACGCGCTTCATCCCGTGCTCCATGGCACGCCGGCCGGCGGCCTCGGCGGCCATGCCGGCCGCGAACGGGGTGGACTTGCGGGAGCCCTTGAATCCGATGGTGCCGGCGGACGCCCAGGCGATCACCGCACCCGTCGGGTCGGTGATCGTGATGATCGTGTTGTTGAACGTGCTCTTGATGTGCGCCTGTCCGGCGACGACGTTCTTCTTCTCCTTGCGGCGCACCTTGGTCTTGGCGCTCGCATTGCGGCCTGCAGTAGCCATATGTCTTCTCAGCTTCTCCTGTGTCTACCGGCCGCGGTTAGCGAGCCTTCTTCTTCCCGGCGACGGACTTCTTCTTGCCCTTGCGGGTGCGAGCGTTCGTCTTGGTGCGCTGACCACGGACGGGCAGGCCCATGCGGTGACGACGGCCCTGGTAGGAGCCGATCTCGATCTTGCGGCGGATGTCGGCGGCGACGCTGCGGCGCAGGTCGCCCTCGGTCTCGTAGCTGGCTTCGATGTGATCACGCAGGGCGACCAGCTGGTCGTCGGTGAGTTGGTGGACACGGATGTCGCCACTGATGCCGGTGGCGGCCAAGGTCTCCTTGGCGCGGGTACGGCCGATGCCGTAGATGTAGGTGAGGGCGATCTCCAGCCGCTTCTCGCGCGGCAGATCGACCCCGATGAGGCGTGCCATCAGGCGGTTACCTTTCAGTGTTCAGACCTCGCGGCCTGCGAAGGTGTCTGTCCGTGATGCGTCCCCTTGCCGCCTGGCATGGGCTCCGGCCTTCGTCCGGAGGTGGCCGTCAACCATGTACTGCTCGTTGACGTTGCGATCACGTTGTGTGGTTATTGAGTTGTGCTATTCGGTTGTGGTGCTCCGCGTCCGCGCTGGCGGCGGCGGGCTGCTGGGTGCTAGCCCTGACGCTGCTTGTGGCGCGGGTTGTCGCAGATCACCATCACGCGACCGTGCCGGCGAATCACCTTGCACTTGTCGCAGATCTTCTTGACGCTCGGCTGAACCTTCATCGAGCAACTTTCTGACTCATCGCCGAGCGCACGGCCCCCTTCTGAACAAGGCAGGGCCCGTGGTTCGGGCTGGTGGTGGTTATCTGTGGCCTACCGGTGCCGGAAGACGATGCGCCCGCGGCTCAGGTCATAGGGGGACAGCTCAACGACGACCCGGTCAGCAGGAATGATGCGGATGTAGTGCTGCCGCATCTTGCCGCTGATGGTCGCCAGAACCTTGTGCCCGTTGGCCAGTTCCACGCGGAACATCGCATTGGGCAGGGCTTCGACGACGGTTCCCTCAAGCTCGAGGGCGCCTTCCTTCTTCGCCATTACTCCCTAACGTGAGATGTGAGGACGCATGCGCCTGCCGACGCAGGTCATGCAAGGGTCGATCCTACGCCACCGCCACGGGTCTCCCCAAATCAAGGACGAGGCGGCGACA
>CAYSZZ010000018.1:39454-48564 GCA_964435735.1 uncultured Propionibacteriaceae bacterium | reverse complement strand
CGAGCTTGCTCGTGATCGCGCCGAGGACGCAGATTGCTCGCGCAGCGAGCAGGAATCAAGGACGAGGCGGCGACACGAGCTTGCTCGTGATCGCGCCGAGGACGCAGATTGCTCGCGCAGCGAGCAGGAACCCGTCCGGCCGCTGGGCGGCACCGCTCAACCGCGACGCCGGGCACACACCAGGTAACCGGCCGGAAGGATCCCGACCGAACTCACCAGCGAGAGCGCGACGGCCCAGGCCACCTTGGGCCCCCTGACCTCCTCCTGCGGCCGCTTGGCGAGATCGGCCAGTGCCCACGCGCGCAGCGCGGCGTCCACCAGCCCGAGCGCGATGAATCCCTGCCGCTTGCTCCGCGGCAGTTCATTCCAGTGCAGTCCGTCCTTGGACATCACAACCTCCTCCACCTACCTACGAGCATAGGCGCGAATCACGCGGGAGCGGCCACCTTCACGAGCGCCTTCGTCGCGGTCTGGAAGCCGATGCCGGGCATTCCCTACCCAGGATTCCGGTAGACGTCCGGTGCGCTCGCAGAAGCGAAGTAAGCTGGACGGTCGCTACAACTCCTGTGAAGGACGACCGTGGATTCTGCCGAGGCACCCTCCTCGACCCTTGATCATGAACTTGCGATCGAGCAAGCCCATGTCGATCTGGTGTACCAACACCTGAACCTGGCTGCGAAGTCGGCGCGCAAAGTCGCCCGTGAAGGGCGCAAGCGCTACACCTCCGACCGCCAGACCTGGATGCGCGAGGAGGACGGCACCGCCCTGTTCGAGCGGGACGCCTTCGCCTTCCAGGCTGCCCGCCGGCTCGCGACCCTGGACGCCGAACACGAAGGCCTGGTGTTCGGCCGGCTGGACAACACCGAGAACGAGACCAGTTACATCGGACGGATCGGCGTCCGGGACGAGGACTACGAACCGCTGGTGATCGACTGGCGCGCCCGAGCGGCGGAACCGTTCTATCGGGCGACCGCGACCAACCCGATGGGGGTGATCCGCCGGCGGGTGCTGCGCTGCCGCAACGACAAGGTGGTCGGCATCGAGGACGATCTGCTGGACGACTCCGCCCGCAGCGACCTGGTCGTGGTCGGCGAGGGCGCGCTGATGGCCGCGCTGAAGCGGGCCCGTGGCCACCGGATGCGCGACATCGTGGCGACCATCCAGGCCGAGCAGGACGAGGCGATCCGCGCCGACCACGACGGGGTCACCGTGATCGCGGGCGGGCCCGGCACGGGCAAGACGGTGGTCGCACTCCACCGCGCGGCCTACCTGCTGTACTCCAACCGTCGGCGCTACGAGCGGGGCGGCATCCTGGTGGTCGGGCCGAGCGCGCTGTTCATGAACTACATCGAGCGCGTGCTCCCCTCGCTGGGGGAGGACTCGGTGACCCTGCGGGCGATCGGACAGGTCGCGGTCGACACCCTCGGGTTCGGCAGCGATGTGCTCGACCCGGCGGTGGCGGCGTCGGTGAAGGGCAGCCCCCGGATGCTGCCGGTGCTCCGCCGGCTGGTGGATCTGCCACTGGTCCAGGGTGAGCCCCGGTTGCGGGTGACCGTCAAGGGCGAGGTGCTCACCCTCGACACCCTCGAACTGGCCAGGATCCGTCGCGAGGTGCTGGGGCGGTTCAAGGCGAACGCCGGACGGGAGGCGGCCGAGGTCGCCGTCCTGGCGGCACTCCACCAGTTGCTGCCCGAGGAACTCGGACTCGACGTGGAGACGATGAGTGACCTGGTGACCTCCTCGGCTGCCTACCGGATGTTCTGGCAGGCATGGTGGCCGGATCTCGAGCCGACCCAGGTCCTGCGCCGGCTGGCCGACCCCCAGGTGGTGGCCAAGGTCGCCTCGGGGGTGCTGGACGAGGCCGAGCAGGCCGCCCTGGCCGCCAGCTTCGTCGGGGAGGGATGGACTGTCGCCGACATCGCCCTGCTCGACGAGCTGGTCACGTTGCTGGGCGTCGGGCAGCCGGAGGACCCCGACGAGCCCACGTTGTTCCTTGCCGACGGCACCGAGATCGCCGAGGTGGTGACCACCGCCGATCGGCTGGCCACGGTGCGGGAGCACGATCCCCACGCCGACCCTCACGACACCTTCGCCCACCTGCTCGTGGACGAGGCCCAGGACCTCAGCCCGATGCAGTGGCGGATGCTGCGCCGCCGCGGCGGGCACGCCAGCTGGACGCTCGTCGGCGACCCCGCCCAGAGCAGCTGGCCGGACGTGGCGGAATCTCAGCGTGCGATGGCGGAACTCGCCGGCAGCGGGCCGAGTCGGCGGTTCCGGCTCTCGACCAACTACCGCAGCCCGGCCGAGGTCTTCGACCTGGCCGCTGCGGTCGTCCGCCGCGCCTACCCGGAAGCCGATCTGCCGCAGGCCGTCCGCCGCACCGGGATCGAACCCGAACTGGCCGATGTCACCGAGGCGGATCTGATCGACTGGCTGGACGACCGGATCGCCGGTCTGGCCGAGCAGGTCGAGGGGACGATCGGCGTGATCGTTCCGCCGTCGCGGAAAGCGGCCATCACCACCGCGCTCACCGGACGTCCCGGTGCGATCGCGGCCGGCGACCGGCTGATCGTGATCGAGCCGCTGGCGGCCAAGGGGCTGGAGTACGACGCCGTCGTGGCCGTCTCCCCCGATCGGATCATCGCCGAATCCCCGGGCGGCGCGCGCATCCTCTACGTGGCGTTGACCCGTCCCACCCAGCGGCTGGTGGTCGCCGACCTGGGGACGTCCCACTGGCGGGACGGGCTGGAGCTCGCGGCGGACGCTGACTGAGTTGCCGCAGCGGAATGGAATCCCCGCCCCGGCCGGCAGCCGACGGGCTCGACAAGGCCCGACCGTCGGCAGTCGGTCAGTTCCCTGAGCCGCTTGAGGCTCGCCGGGCCGCCCGCAGTAGGGTGTCGCCCGTGCCCGGCCTCTCCCCCACCGTCGCCGACCTCCTCGCCGCCGGCGAGCACCCGACCATGTCGTTCGAATTCTTCCCGCCCAAGGACGACGCCGGGCAGGAGCAGCTGACCCGCACGGTCGGCGAGCTCGAACCATTGCGGCCGGACTTCGTGTCGGTCACCTACGGCGCCAGCGGCTCCACCCGCAGCCGCACCCTGGAAGCGACCCGGAGGATCACCGCCCAGGCCGGGTTCCGAACGATGGGCCATCTGACCTGTGTCAGCCAGACCCGCGACGAGGTCGAGGGGGCGATCGCCTCCTACGCCGAAGCCGGCATCCGGCACATCCTGGCCGTCCGCGGGGATCCGCCGGGGGGACCCAGCGCTCCCTGGCAGCAACATCCGGGGGGCCTGCGGAATGCGACGGAGCTGGTCCAGCTGGTGAAGGCCTCGGGGGATTTCTGCGTCGGGGTCGCCGCCTTCCCTGACGCCCATTCCGATCGCAAGGACTTCGATCTGGACGCCCGCGTCCTGCTGGAGAAGGAGGCCGCGGGCGCCTCGTTCGCGATCACCCAGCTGTTCTTCTCCGCGAATGCCTACTTCCGCCTGGTGGAGCGGGTGCGGGCGCTGGGATGCCGGCTGCCGATCCTGGCCGGCATCCAGCCGGTGACGAACCTGGCCCAGATCGAGCGGTTCGCCACCTTCTCCGGTGCGCCCCTGCCCGAGCCGCTGGTGCGCTCGCTGCATGCTGTGGCCGACGACCCGGCTGCGGTACGCGCGGTAGGGCTGGAGTTCGCGACCGAGTTCTGCGATCGGCTGCTGGCCGGCGGCGCGCCCGGGCTGCACTTCTTCACTCTCAACCGCTCCAAGGCCACCGCCGAGATCCTGGCCAACCTGCGCGCGATCCCACCGCACTCGGCCCTCTGACCCACCCGCTCATTGGCCGGGATTGGGGACGGTTCCAGACTCCGTCCACCCACCGGTGGCCAGGGATGGAGACGGTACCTGACTCCGTCCACCCAGCAATCGCGTGAGTGGCCAGAGTTCGGAACCGTCCCCAATCCCGGCCACCGCATGCAGCCCGCCGGTGGTCGGAGATAGGAACCGTCCCCAATCCCGGCCACTGCGTCCCGGCCACCGTCGGGGGCACCTAGGCTCGGGGACATGTTCACTCCCGCTCTTCCGGTCTCCGCCGAGTTCGTGACCGCTGTCTCCGCGGCGATCACCAGTTTCTTGGCGGCGCAGCGCGGGGTGCTGGCAGCGATCGGGCCGGACGCCGCACCTCTGGTCGACCTGGCGGAGAGCTTCACCGCCGGTGGGAAGCGGCTGCGTCCGGCGTTCTGCGCCTGGGGGTGGATCGCCGTCGCCGGGGTGCCCCGGGATCCGGCCGCGCTCGTCCGCGCCGCAGCGAGCCTCGACGTGCTGCACGTCAGCGCGCTGGTGCACGACGACGTGATGGACGCCTCCGACACCCGCCGCGGACAGCCTGCCGCCCATCGGCAGTTCGCCGGGCTGCACACCGAGCGGGCGCTCCGCGGCGATGCCGAAGCCTTCGGCCGTGGCGGCGCCATTCTGCTGGGCGACCTGCTGCTGGTCTGGTCGCAGCAGATGTTCGCCAACTGCGGCCTGCCCGCGGACGCCATCGCGCGCGCCATGCCGGTGATGGCGTCGGTCCTCACCGAGGTGACGACCGGCCAGTTCCTCGACATCCTCGCCCAGGCCCGTCCGGCGCTGGACGCCCGCACCTCACCCGACGAGGTGATGGCACAGGTGCGGCAGGTACTGGAGTACAAGACCGCCCGCTACACAGTGATCCGGCCGCTGCAGATCGGCGCCGCGCTGGCGGGCGGCTCACCCGAGGTGCTGGCGGCGCTGGGCCGCTACGGTTCGGCGGTCGGCCGGGCTTTCCAGCTGCGGGACGACGTGCTGGGAGTCTTCGGCGACGCCGAGGTCACCGGCAAGCCGGCCGGGGACGACCTGCGCGAAGGCAAGCTGACCGCCCTGCTGGCGCATGCCCTGCGGCTGGCCGGCGCTGATGCTGCCACCACCCTGGCCGGTCTGGCCGGACGCCGGGACCTGACCGACGCCGAGCTCGCTCAGGCGCGCCGGATCATCACCGACTCGGGTGCGCTGGCCACCGTTGAGGCCGAGATCGCCGAAGCCACCGTCTCGGCCGTGGCAGGTCTCACCGACGCCGCCATCAACGGCGAGGCCCGCGACGCCCTGACCAACCTGGCCCACGCCGCCGCGGATCGCGCTTCCTGAAGGTCGGACGCGCTCCGCCGGTCGGGCCCCGCCTCCCCAGAGCTCGTCGAAGGGTCGGGACCCACCGCCAGCCACACAGCTCCCTGGTGTCGGCAGCTCGACCAGCCTGGCAGCGCCCCTCACCGTCATTCCCGCAGCCGGCGAATCTCCGAACCCGCTGCGGCCGCGGGGGCCCACCTCCGCCGAGATCAGGGGAAGGGAGTCAGGGACGGAAGGCCGCGAAGGTCACCTTCTCCATGCCCGGGTCGTCGTTCCAGGCCTTCACCAAGCGGGCCTTCAGGGCGGCGGCCGCTTCGGCCGGGTGCTCGGCCGCGGTGATGGCGCGGGAGACCGCGACCCGGCGGGCGCCGGCGGCGAGCACCTCATCCAGGTTCTCGGCGGTGATGCCCCCGACGGCGAACCACGGCTTGGACGCCGGGTCGGACGCGGGCGCCTGGGCGGCTGCGTATGCGACCAGGTCGAGCCCGCCGACGCCGAACAGCCCGCCCTCCACCGGGCCCACGGTCAAGAAGTTCAGCTCGGGGTCGCCCAGCGCGGCGTCCACCTGGTGGCGGGAATGGCACGACCTGCCAAGCACCGCCCACTGATGGACGTCGGCGCGGGCCTGCGCGGTGGCGGCACCGCGTTCGGAGAGCTGCAGCAGATCGGCGTTGGTCTGGTGAGCCACCTCCAGGTCGTCGTAGAGGCCGAGCAGCGCATCCCGGTTGGTCAGGTGAGCGCGGGCGGTCGCGACGCCCGCCGCCAGCGCGTCCGCGTCGGCTCTCGGGTCGCGCAGCTGGACGATGTCCACCCCCGCAGAGACCGTGGCCGCGACCAAGCCGGCCAGGTCGTCGGCGCGCAGGTCGGTGATCAACAGCAGGCGGGCGAGCCGCAGCCGGGTGGCGATGCCCATCAGTACAGTCATTGGCCCACTCTAGGGACGGTGCGGACCACGGCCAAGGGGCGCGCTCCCCCCAACCCCCGAACCCCTCCCTCGCCGAGCGCTTGCGTTCGCGTTGAGCGCTTGTGCCTGGGGCGTGGCGCTCGACGGCTGGGGCGGCGCTCGCTGGAACCGATGCCCGCCGCGCAAGGCGACCGGGAATCCCCGGCGAGTCCGACCGCGTTCCTTGTGCCGGGCTCCTACAATGGCCGACAGGTCTGGACGGCCTACTTCCCCCGACTGGTCCGGAGCCGATGTGACGATCATGAGCAGTGGCGACCCCCTGGTGGGCCACGTGCTGGACGGTCGCTACGAGATCCTCCGCAAGCTCGCCCGCGGCGGCATGGCAGGCGTCTACCTGGCCTCCGATCGCCGCCTCACCCGCACCGTCGCCGTCAAGGTGATGCACGACAGCCTGGGCGGGGATCCCGAGTTCGTCACCCGCTTCGACCGGGAAGCGCGCGCTGCCGCCCGGCTCTCCCACCCGAACGTGGTGGCGGTCTTCGACCAGGGGATCGACGCCGGTCGTCCGTACATCGTGATGGAGTACGTCGAGGGCTGCACGCTGCGGCACCTGATCACCCGCGAGGCCCCGATGTCCCCCGAGCGGGCGCTCGACCTGCTGCTGCCGGTGATCACCGCGGTCTCGGCCGCGCACGAGGCCGGTATCATCCACCGGGATCTCAAGCCCGAGAACGTCCTGATCTCCGAACGCGGCCAGATCAAGGTGGCCGACTTCGGCCTGGCCCGGGCGGTCACCGCGCACACCGCGACCGCCACCGGCACCCTGATCGGCACCGTGTCCTACATCGCGCCCGAACTGGTGACCACCGGCAAGGGCGACACCCGGGCGGACGTCTACGCCCTCGGCGTGGTGCTGTTCGAGATGCTGACCGGACGCAAGCCGCACACCGGCGAAACCCCGATCCAGGTCGCCTACGCCCACGTTCACAACGAGATCCCGGCGCCCAGCACGCAGGTCTCCGCACCCGGGCGCGGCAACGCCATTCCGCCCTACCTGGACGCGCTCGTCACCAGCACAACCACCCGCGACAAGACCGCCCGTCCCGCCGACGCCACGGTGCTGCTCGAGCACGCCCGGTTGGCTCGCCGGGCGCTGGCCGACCACGTGATGGACGACCCGGCGCTCACCCACGCGATGCGGGCCACCACCCTCGAGGGTGCCGAAGCGCCCACAGAGCAAGTACCGGCACTGGTCGGGGTGGGCGCGTTGGCTGCCGCGGCCGCCAACGCTCAGACCACGGTCGTGAACCGCACCGCGACGCTGCGCTTCACCCCTTCCACCCCGGTCAGCCCCGGCCATCCACCGGTGACCGACGGGATGCCCTACTACGACCTGCCGGCCGAGCCTCCGGCGTCCGTCCAGCACCTGCGCCAGCGCCAGGTGAAGCGTCGCCGCCGGGGCCTGGTGTCCTTCGTCATCATCTTGTTGCTCACCGCCGCGCTCGGGGTGGGCGCCTGGTGGATGTTCTCCGGACGATTCATGGACACTCCGGCGTTCGCCGGGATGACCCAGAAGGCAGCCGAACAGCTGGCCAAGAAGGAAGGCCTGCAGATCGACTTCCAGGACGAGTTCGACGACACGGTCAAAGCCGGCCAGGTGATCCGGACCAACCCTGTCGAAGGATCGCCGGTGCTCCGCGGCGGCTCGGTGAGGGCCTACCTGTCGAAAGGACCCCAGCTCTTCGAGGTGCCCTCGCTGGCCGGGCTGACCCTCGATGAGGCACAGGATGCCCTGGCGAAGAACCACCTCGCACTGGGCAAGGTCGAGAACGAGTACCACGAGACCGCCGCGTCCGGGACGATCACCGGCCAGGCGACCGACGCCGGTGAGAAGCTCAAGGGGGACACCAAGATCGGCGTGACGGTGTCGAAAGGCCCGGCGCCGGTGAAGATCATCAGCTTCAAGAACAAGCCCTTCGAGGAGGCCAAGGCCCACTACGAGGCTGCCGGTCTGAAGGTTGAGATCTCCGAGGAGAAGAACCACAAGACGATCCCGGCCGGTTCGGTGATCTCCTCCAGCCCTGCCAAGGGCGAACTGGCCCGCGGCAAGACGATCAGCTTCGTGGTCTCGAAGGGGCCGGTGATGGTCAAGGTTCCGTCGGTCGCCTACAAGAACGTCGAAGCAGCCACGAAGATCCTTCAGGACGAGGGCTTCAAGGTGAAGGTGGATGACTCCAGGAGTCTGCTGGGGCTCGTCTACCGCAGCGACCCAGGCAGCGGCACGGAGGCCCCCGAGGGCTCCACGGTCACCATCTACCTGGCTTGACCCGACTGGGCCCTTCCGGAGAGACGCAGTCGCCGTCGCGGAGGCGATGCGTCAGGCGGGCATCCAGCGGTTCTGGTCGCGGAGGTCGACCAGCGTGGCCGGGCCCATCTCACCCAACCGATTGAAGGCCAGCGACCAGCCACGCGGGCCGAGCAGTCCCTCGTGGATCAGGAACCCATGGGGTGCGCCGACAGCCCGGACGAAGTCGATGGTCTCCTTCATTGCCGCCCAGGGCCCGTAGGCCGGGATCGCAAGGACGTCCACCCCGGCCGGGACGGTGGCCAGGCTGTCTCCGGGGTGGAAGAAGGTTGGCTCGCCCGGTGCGGTCAGCACCAGTCCGACGTTGCCGATCCGGGGGATGTCGACGTGGATGATCGCGTGCAGACCGCCGACCGCGGCCACCTCGATCCCACCGCCCAACTCGACCCGGGTGTCCGCCGCCAACGGCGTGGCGCCTGGCAGGTCGACCACCTCGAACACCTGCGGCTCGACATACACCGCGGCGGACGGATTGGCTGCGACCAGCGCCGGGACGTGTGCGGGATCGATGTGGTCGGGGTGCTGGTGGGTGACCAGGACGGCGTCCAGATCGGTCAGCCCGTGCCAGGCGTCGGAGAAGTTGCCCGGATCGAACAGGATCCGGCGATCGGCCACCTCCACGAGAACGGCCGCGTGCCCCAGGTGCGTGATCTGCATACCCGGAGCCTACGACGCCGCTGCCGGTTGCGTCAGGCCAGCGCGGGTTGCCCGCCGG